>JACPPB010000007.1 GCA_016191205.1 Gammaproteobacteria bacterium
ATTCAATGAACTCATGGGCGACGAGTTCATTCCGATGGTCAACAAGGGCGGCGGTGCCGGCGTACAGGTGACGGCCTACACGCAGACCTTGAGCGACATCGAGGCGCGCATCGGCAACCGTGCCAAGGCCGGCCAGGTGGTCGGCAACTTCAACAACCTGTTCATGCTGCGCGTGCGTGAGACCGCCACCGCCGAACTGCTGACGCGACAACTGCCCAAGGTCGAGGTGTACGCCACGGCACTGATGAGCGGCGCCACCGACAGCTCCGACCCGCGCGGCACTACCGCCTTCACGTCCAACACCCAGGACCGCATCAGCAGCAACAGCGTGCCGCTGATCGAGCCGGCGCATGTGGTGGCGCTGCCCAAGGGGCAGTGCTTCGCGCTGACCGAGGGTGGCAACCTCTGGAAAGTCCGCATGCCGCTGCCGGCACCCGATCCCGACGAAGCCATGCCGAAGGATCTGCAGGAGCTGGCCGGCTACATGCGACAGCACTACGTCGAGGCAGGAGACTGGTGGGAGAACCAAGGCATTCCCGGCCTGCAGGACAAGGCGCTGCCCGACGACCTGCTGGACGACTTCAAGCAGATGGCCGCCGCTGAAGAGGCCGAAGCATGAGCGATCCGGCCGTTGCGGCCCAGCGCCAGCAGCAACGACAGCAGGGGCTGATCGCCGGCCTGGTCACGCTGCCGTTCCGCTTCTTCGGCGTGCTGTGCGGCGCGCTGCTGCTGTGCATCCTGATCGAGTGCGTCGGCATGCACTTCTTCTGGCCCGATCAGGGCTGGCGCCACGCGCAGGGCATGCTGCACTACGAGCTGGATCAGCTCTCCACGCACTTCACGCGCAGCGCGCTGGTGCAGGAACCGGGGCGCACCGCGCACCGGCTGGTCGAGCAGGGCTACGACTGGCTGTTCGTGAACAGCGGCCTGCTGGACTGGATACGCGATGCCTCGGTGCAGGCCAGCGCCGGCAGCCATCGCCCGACCAAGGATTTCCGCTACTACATCGGCTTGGTCTACGTGAACGTGGAGAGCTACCTGATCGCTGCGACCTACACGACGCTGGTCTTCCTCGTGCGGCTGCTGGTGCTGTGCCTGACCTTGCCGCTGTTCCTGATGGCCGCCTTCGTCGGGCTGGTGGACGGCCTGGTGCGCCGGGACATCCGCCGCTTCGGCGCGGGCCGCGAGTCGGGGTTCATCTATCACCGCGCCAGGGCCAGCTTGATCCCGCTGGCCGTACTGCCGTGGGTGACTTACCTGGCACTGCCGGTGAGCGTGAACCCGCTGCTGATCCTTCTGCCCAGCGCGGCATTACTCGGCGTGGCGGTGTGCATTGCGGCGGCGACGTTCAAGAAGTATCTGTGAAGTCCTTCTACTGGTGTCCAGCTGACATCAGACCATCCGCGTCTGGTGAGCCATGCCCGGCGACAGAAGGTGAGCGATGTCCTCAAGAAGAGGGCGCAGTTTCGCGTGATCGGATTGAGCGATCGCCACCTTCGCTATCGCCGAGATGCTAGCGTTGGCACGGGCGCAAATGGCGGCGCGTCCAGACGATTCTGACCCAGCACGATGACCGTGCAATGGCTCTGTGCCCGTGTGATGGCGTTGTAGAGCAGCCTTCGCAAATGCTCGGCGCTGCCTGTGGCCGTGTGCGGCCAAAGCACAATTACGTTCGGAAACTCGCGGTTCTTGGCGCGCTGGATCGTCATGGCAAGATGGCCACGGTGCTGCCGGAAGCCCAGACGCGAACGGTTGCGCACGGCCTCCTGCACAAACTCGGTGACTTGCGCGGCGGTGAAGGCCGCTTGCCCGTGAGCCCGCCGCAAGCGGTCGATGCGGCTAAGGGCCTGCACGAAGGGCGCGTGTCCTGCCAAGGGCGTGAGAAGCGCGCGAAGATCGGCGCATGATGCGGCTTCCGGTAACGCGATATCGGCCAGCAAGGCGCTGGCTTCTTCATTGTCGTGACGATCCCATGTGTGCGGATACGGCCCGAAGGTCGCGCCGCTGTTTTTGCGAGTGTACTGCTTGGTCTGAACGGTATTGAGTGCGGCACGGATAATCGTGTTGCGCCCATCCGGGGTGAGTATGACGACAGAGCCTTGGCGCTGCGCAATCTCGTTGGCAATCGCCCATGCCAGTAGCCCAGAATTGTTATTCTTTACAGGCACTTCGGAAAGCCGGAATCCTGCGCCGTTCCATGTTGTCCTGTTGTTGTAGGTGTTTGCAGTCAGAGCGGCCTTGATGTCCTGGCCATCACGCACCGCCAGTGCAGCGGCCAGCAATCCCTGCTGATTGGTGCGTTGGACCTGTGTGAGACGGTGGGTTTGGCCCGCGCCCTCAAGCCAGCCAATCAGCGGCGCGGTGTCGCGACCGTCATGAAGACACTGAAATGCGTCCGCTGCCGCCACAATCCGGCAGGATTGCGAAAGTCCTTGAAGAATACGCAGTCGGTGTTCGTCGAGGTCTTGCGCTTCATCCACCAAGATTAGGGGGAAACTCCTTGCCACCCATTTGCGGACGGCTTCTTCTTCAAGGAGCGATGCGGCAAGCGCGCACGGCCCGTCAAATTCGCTCAGAGCATCGGCCTGCTGCTGCATCGCGGGCGTAATCAGGCTTCGGCGCCGCGCGGCCAATGTCCGAGCGAACACATCGAAGGTCTGACAATCAAAGCGCCTGCGGAAAGCCGCATTCTCTCCAAGGCGCGCATCCAGGCGGCGGCGCGCGCCGTTCATGAAGGTGAGCGCCAGGAGCTTGTGTCCTTCACCCAGCGCTCCATCCTGCACGAGTTCTCCTGCTCGGCCCACGAGGTTATGGGTCTTGCCGGTGCCCGCCGCGCCCTCGAAGAAATCGAACGTCATGGCGGCGGCACAAACTGGAAAACGTGCGTGGCAGCGGTCGAATCCGCCGGGATGCGCGCAAAAAGCGGTGTATTGGCGTTGGCGGGATCGCGCAGCACGTCGCACAGGGCATCGAGCAACTGCGCGGCGCGCACCCGGCAGGCCGCATTCACCATGAGCGTGACGACGGCGCTTTCATGGGTCGGCGCGTAGGATTTCCGGGTAAGCAAATGTGCGGTGAGCGCCCCAAGGTCGGCGAAAGGAGCACCCAGCGCGGTTCCGAGCGCGGCCAGCATCGCGGCTTCATCCGCGCCCGCAATCCACGAAACCACATGCTCCATCGCCCAGCCCTGCGGCCAGAACACGACGCAGCGCGGCGGCGGATTGCTGCCCTTCACCGCATCGAAGTAGCCGCGCCCGTCATTGTCCCCGTCCACAAGGATGCAGGGCCGCGCGTGAACGGCGCTGACCAGCGCGAAGGTGTCGGCAATCTTGGCGTCGATGGTCGGCACGATGCCAACGAAAGTGGAGAGAAGCGGCGTATTCGCTTGCGCGTTATCCCAACCCTGATGCTGCTCAAGAGCGGTTTGCAGCGCCTCAAGCCATGCCACGTCCGAAACCCCTTCGGGGATCAGGACGCATTCGTGCATGAGCGCGGCCACCAGCTTCTGCCGCCATGCGTAGAGCAAGTGCTGCTGGTGGTTAGTCGGCTGCGCGGGCACAGCGTCCATCAGTGGCTTGGCGCTCAACGCGCCCTCGCGCGTTTCGATAAAGAGCGTATCGGGAGCCGGAAACATTGCGGCCACGATGGGCGAATGCGTCGTGACTATCGTCTGGTTGCACAGCGCATTGAGGCGGTTGACCAACCGCTTTTGCTGCGAGGGCTGGATGTGCAATTCCGGCTCCTCGACGGCCAGCATGAAGGACTGGCCCGTTTCCGCGCGCGCCTTGCCGAACTGCATGAGCAATAGAAGGCTTTGAAGGGAAACAAGGCCCGTGCCCTGCCGCTGCGAGGGAAGGGTTGGCCCCGTGCCTTGCACGAAGTGCGGCACCACGCTTTCCAAGACTGAGTCGCTGTCAGTCGCGGTCAGGCGCAACTGGAGTTTTGGGGCGCTGGCCATGAGCGCTCGCAACTCATCATTGGCCGCGCCGACGATCTCGGAAAGCCCCGGCTGGTCTTCGAGCCGCGCACCGTCCGGCGGGCTCCAGAGTCTCCGGCGCTCGGCGCGCACTGCCTGCGCGGGCATGTCCCCACGCGTCGCCACGACGCGGCGGAACAACTCCGAGGAAAAGGAAATCCAGCGGTCCCATGTGCGCGAGGCCGGGACCAGAAAGAAGCCCAACTCCTGGAGCACCTTGGTGTGGATCGTGCGCAGGTGCGCGTCTTCCGCGAACGGATCGCCCAGTGTGGCCTCGTCATCCACGAAGAAACGGAGCGTTTCGGCTTCCAGTTCGTCCAGGTCGAAGCGTGCAGCAAAACCGATCTGCACTGCCAGATCGGTATGCTGCGCGTCCGGCGCGGCGCTCAGTGTCTTGGCTTTCGGGTCGAACCATTTCTCGACGCCGCGTTCGGGGCTGAACCAAGACGAATGGTGGTGCGGGTCGTTGGGCGTAAAGCCCGTGACCGTGGCGATGCACAGTATGCGGGCGGTTTCGTCGGGCTCGCTGCAATGAAAGTCATGCTCGGTCAGGCGGCGCACCAGACGATCGCGCCCGAACAGCAACGCCAGCGCCTCGATCACGGTGGTCTTGCCGCTATTATTTGGCCCCACCAGTACGGCATGGCGGCCCAATACGATGTCCGCCGAACGCACGCCTCGGAAGCCGGAGATTTTCAGGCGGGCAACATGCACTTCGGCGCTCCTTCATTTCCTAGCTCGACCATGTTGCCCCCGAATTCGCCAGTAACAGGATTTTCTCCATCTGCCCCAAGGCCATCGCGCATCTCCGTTTGCCGTCAACCGGTCAAGTCCGCCAAGAACTCCGAAGCCGGAGCCACGCCGGAAACGTGCAGAAACTCCCGCGCGCGGCACGCAGCGTCGCCAACTCGTCGGCGTCGATAATTGGAGATCGGCATCGTTCATCTTTGGCCCGTTACGCTCATGCCGCCAAGCGTTCCCTGAAATCCTCGCGCTTGCTCCACGCAATCGGCGTGATGTCATAGCTGCGCAAGGCATCCTGCACGGCATCACCGATCTGGCGGTCACGGTCATTCAAGATGGCAAACGCTTGAGAATCAGAAGGTCGCACTTCTTTGGTGTCCAGCCACGCGAAAGCAGTGTTTTGAGCAGTGTCCTTGTTGGGATTGTTGATCACGCGAAGAATACGCTCCGGTGCACGCTTGGACTTCGGCACCACGAAATCGAACTGATGGTTGTAGTGGCTGCGCCCAACGAAGTTCACGCGCGAGGTGTAGCGCACGTCGGCATCGTCGAGCCACAAGGCCACGTCCTCGAAGAAGAAGCTCTCGACATTGGCGCGTGCGACGTAGAACAGATCATTGACCGCGAGGATGGCCTGCAACAAGCTGTGCTTGCGCAGCGGAAAGTTTTCCTCCGTGGCCTTGACCTCCAAGGCATCGAAAGTCTGCTGAACGCCGAAGCCGTTGAGCGTGGTAGCCAGCAGCGCCTTGCGGCGCGGCGTGTCGATTTCGCACCCGGACTGCGCCAGATCGGCCAGCGTGTAGCCATCGTCGGTTAGCACCCATTCGCTGTCCTGCCGCTTGAGGTAAATCTGGATGCAATCGTTGTGGCGATCCAGATACGGCGTGGTGATTTCCACCCAGTCATTGATCTCGCGCCAGTTGGTTTTGGCCTTGAGCCAGTCGTAGTAGCGGTTGATCAGGTCATCGGTCGTGCTCATGAGAATAGTCCCCGCACGATATTGGGTTGCTCGACCACGCCGCAGTAGCGCATGAAATCGTGCAGTACCTGCCACGCATCGGCCGGGTTGCTCAAGATGCCGTCGGGAACCTCGACCGCCCACTTGTCGCCGTAGCCTTCGCGGTACAGATGCAAATGCGGCACGCCAACCTCACTGCCATCCGGATTGCGATGCGGCGCAGCGAAATCGAGGCGCGCAAGAACGACAACCTTCCGACCACGGGCTTGATAGCCCGTGGTCAGGGAGATGCGCTTGCGATTGATGTCCAGCGAGAACTGCTCGCGCTCGTCACGCGACACCAGTGGCAACTCGATCCGCCCGCCCAAGTCGGGGAAGTGAAAGGTGTCCGCCGACGCAGGAACCTTCTCCATGCGCAGCAAGGCATCTGCATCGGTCTGTGCGAGTGCATCGTCAGCCATAGCTTCACCCCAATCCGAAATACCGCTCGAAGAACGCCGCGAGCTTGTCCAGCACCGTCTGCTTCTTCGCCGAATGGTTGTTGTTCTTCGAGAACCGCGAGACTGGCGGCAGAATCTTCGTGATGGCCGTGCCTGTGGTCGGAATCGCGCCGTCGCGGAAGGCGTTGTCCACGAACGCTTTCGTCTCGTCTGCCTTCAAGCCCTCATCGGCAATGATCTGGTCAAGTTCTTCGGCCTTTTTCCTGGCAACGAACGCCTGCCATTCCGCATCAACCCGGGCCTTCGGCGAAACGGAATCCACGAACTGCTCGATGAGGTCTTTCTTGTTGCGCAGCGACGGGCTGGAATTGATCGCGCGCTCGATGGTCGCGAGGATTTCCTTGTCCTTGCCGGTGCCCTTGGCCTTGATGTAGCGCTCGACCAGCATCAGGATGTAATCGACGTTGATCTCGACCTGCTTGATCAGCTCGATCTCGAACACCACGTCGTCGTTGATCGTTTCCTTCTCGGCGTCGGAGGCACTGCGGAACTCGGCGTACAGGTTCAGGTACAGGCTCTGGTAGTCCTGAAAATCGCGATCGCTGAGGATTTCATTGCCCGCGAAATCATCGAAGGCCGTGAGGATGTTCTTCAGCCGCAGGATCGAGCCGAACAGCTTGATGAACGCCTTCTGCGCAGCCTCGCCGGTGATGGCCTTGCCCAGTGGAAACAGCGCCACCAGTTCGGCGACCTTCTTCTGGTACTCGGCGTAGTAGTCCGCGTAGGGCTTGAGCAGCACGATGCCTTTGGCGTCCTTGTTTCCGAACAGCGCCAACGCGTCGTTGGTGGCCTGTTCCAGATCGCGGAAGGAAACGATGTTGCCGTAGGTCTTGACCGAATTGAGGATACGGTTGGTGCGCGAATACGCCTGGATCAGCCCGTGCGCGCGCAGGTTCTTGTCCACCCACAGCGTGTTCAGCGTGGTGGCGTCGAAGCCGGTCAGGAACATGTTGACCACGATCACGAGGTCAAGCTCGCGGTTCTTCAGCCGCTGCGACAAATCCTTGTAGTAGTTCTGGAACTTGTCGGCGGAGGTGTCGAAGTTGGTGGCGAACAGGCCGTTGTAGTCCTTGATGGCCGCATCGAGGAAGTCGCGCGAGCCTTGGTCCAGCCCTTCGGTCTCGAATTCCTCCTCTTCCAGCAGGCCATCGACGTCCTCGTTGGCGGCGAAGCTGTAGATCAGGCCGATCTTCAGCCGCTGTGCGGGCGGGATGTCCTTTTGCTGGCTGGTGAACTCCGTGTAGTAGCGTTTGGCCGCGTCGATGGAGGCCGTGGCGAACAGCGAGTTGAAGCCGTTGAGCCGCTTGCCGCCGTGCCGATAGCTGGCGCTGCGCTTGGTCTTCTGGTCGAAGTGCTCGCGGATGTAGCCCGCGATCTGCGTGATGCGTTCCGGCGCGAGCAGCGCCCGCTCCGTGTCGATGGCCGACACCTGCTTGTCGCGCACGTTCGGCGCGGTCTTGATGGTGTTGATGTAGTCGATGCGGAACGGCAGCACGTTCTTGTCGTTGATCGCATCGACGATGGTGTAGGTGTGCAGCTTGTCGCCGAAGGCCTGCTCGGTGGTGCGCAAGCGCGGGTTGCCGCCCGAGCCTGCGTTGTCGGCGAAGATCGGCGTGCCGGTGAAGCCGAACAGGTGGTAGCGGTTGAAGACGCGGGTGATCTCCGCGTGCATGTCGCCGAACTGGCTGCGGTGGCATTCGTCGAAGATCACCACGACGTGCGCGTCGTACACCGGGTGCTTCTTGTTCTTGGCAACGAAGCGGCTGAGCTTCTGGATGGTAGTGATGATGATGCGTGCGTTCGCATCCTCCAGTTGCTTTTGCAGCACCGCCGTCGAGGTGTTGGAGTTGGCCGCACCTTTCTCGAAGCGTTCGTACTCGCGCATGGTCTGGTAGTCCAGATCCTTGCGGTCCACCACGAACAGCACCTTGTCGATTTCCGGCAGCCCACGCGCCAGTTGAGCGGCCTTGAAGCTGGTCAGCGTCTTGCCGCTGCCCGTGGTGTGCCAGATGTAGCCGCCCGCCGCCACCGTTCCCAGTTGCCGATGGTTGGTGGCAGTGGCGATGCGTTGCAGGATGCGTTCCGCCGCGACGATCTGATAGGGGCGCATCACCAGCAGCTTGCGATCCACGTCGAACACGCAATACCGGGTGAGGATGTTCAGCAGCGCGTGCTTGGCGAAGAAGGTCTTGGTGAAATCGGCCAGTTCGGTGATCGGCTGGTTCTTCGCGTCGGCCCACCAACTGGTGAAGGAAAAGCTGTTCGAGGTTTTCTTGCGGTCGCGCTTGTTGCGCTGCTCGGCGAGGTGGCCGTCGCGCACGGTGTTGCTGTAGTACTTGGTCAGCGTGCCGTTGCTGATGACGAACAACTGCACGTACTCGAACAGGCCGGAACCGGCCCAGAAGCTGTCGCGCTTGTAGCGGTCGATCTGGTTGAACGCCTCGCGGATGTCCACGCCCCGCCGCTTCAGCTCGATGTGCACCATCGGCAGGCCGTTGACCAGCACCGTCACGTCATAGCGGTTGGCGCGCTTGCCTTCGATCTCGTACTGGTTGATGACCTGCAGGCGGTTGTTGTGGATGCTCTGCTTGTCGATCAGGTAGATGTTCTTGGTGCTGCCGTCGTCGCGCTTCAAGACCTGAACGTGGTCTTCCTGGATGCGGGCGGTCTTCTCGACGATGCCGTCGTTGGCCCCGGCGATCTTCTCGCCGAAGAACTGCTGCCATTCCTTGTCACTGAGCGTGATCTTGTTCAGCGCCTCCAACTGGCGGCGCAGGTTGGCGATCAGGTCGGCCTCGCTGCCGATGCGCAGGTATTCGTAGGCCTGTACCTGCAAGCGCTCGATGAGGTCGTGCTCAAGCTCCGCCTCGGACTGGTAGCGTTCCTCGCGTACCTCGTCCGGGCGCACGAATTCCGCGACGACGGTGCTTTCGTTGGAAAGCGCAATCGGTTCGTAGCGGGAGGGCTTGAGGTCTTCGCTCACGCGGCCTCCCGGAAGGTGAGCAGGCGGTCGCGGTAGTGCTCGTATTGCTGGCGGCGCGCCTTGATCTCGGCGGGCAGGCCGGAGGAGAGGTCGTTCACCAGTGCGTCGAACTTGTCGAGGATGGAGACAACGCGCTCCTGTTCTTCAAGCGGTGGCACAGGAATACGAATCTTCGCAAGGCTCTCGCCGGACAGGCGCTTCACCTTGGCGCGGGCGACATATTTGTTCTTCTGTGCGTGAAAGGCCTCGGTCTGAAGACAGTAAGACACGAACTTCGGGTTCATCGAGTGCCTGAAAAGAAAGCAGTCATCGTGAATCGCAACGTCTTCGTCGCCAAGCCACGCCACGGCCTTGGCGACATCCTCGACCGTCTCGCCTACTGCGGCGATCACCACGTCGTTCGGTTGCGCATACCGCAGTTGCTGCGCCATGTCCGCACGGACATGCGAGACGGTCGACGCCGTGGCCACACCGTAATGCGTGTAGATCTCGCCGTAATGGATGCTCGGAATGCCGTGCTCGACGATGTCGTCCTTGGTGAAGCGACGGCCGCGAATGAATTTGCCGATTTCACCCATTGCCATTAGCCTTGCTTGCTTGCTTGCTTGCGTCAGCGTCCGTGCGTTCGCCGAACGTCAAGAGCGCGTCGCGGTAGTAGTGGTACTGCCGCCGACGCGCCTCCAGCTCCGCCTCCAGCTCCGCCTCCCGCTTGGTGACCGTGTCAAGCACGTGCACGACGGACAATTTGCTGCGCACGGCTCGGTGCGTTTTCGCTGGTAATGGCGGACGTTTCAATGATCGCGTGCGTCGCCCGGTCAACCGAGGTCAGGTCAATGTATTGATATTCGGTCTCGCCTTGGTCCGTCCATCGAATATTCGTGGGCCGCAAGACGAAGCTTTCAATGGCCTTGAACTCAACGCCATCAGCGCATTTATCGGAAATGAGGGAGTCAATGCGGCTCACGTATCTTCTCCTTCCAGTTCGGCAACGATGGCATCGATCTGCGTCCGCAGTTCGGCTTGCTTCGCCACGATGCGAGCGATCTTTGCGTTGAGCGCCTTGATGTCCACGGCTTCATCGTTGTTGGGCTGTTCGATGTACGACGAAACCGAGATGTTGTAGTCATTCGCTACGATGTCGGCGTTCTCGACCAGCTTGGCGAAGTACGTCACATCCTTCCGACCCGTGAAGGCGTCGAGCACCTTCTGCTGGTTCGCCTCGGTCAGCTTGTTCTTGTTGCCGTTGCGCACGAATTCGGCAGACGCATCGATGAACAAGGTCGCGTTGTCGCGTTTGGATTTTTTCAGCACGATGATGCAGGTGGCGATCGTGGTGCCGAAGAACAGGTCGGGCGGCAACTGGATGACGGTATCGACGTAGTTGTTGTCGATCAGGTACTGGCGGATCTTTTGCTCCGCGCCGCCGCGATACAGCACGCCGGGAAATTCGACGATGGCCGCCGTGCCGCTGGTCGCCAGCCAGCTCAGGATGTGCATCGTGAAGGCGAGGTCGGCCTTGCTCTTGGGCGCCAGCACGCCCGCAGGCGCGAAGCGCGGGTCGTTGATCAGCAGCGGGTTGCTATCGCCCGCCCATTTGATGGAATACGGCGGATTGGAAACGATGGCCTCGAACGGCTCGTCGTCCCAGTGCGCCGGGTCGGTGAGCGTGTCGCCGTGCGCGATGTCGAACTTCTCGTAGTTCACGTCGTGCAGGAACATGTTGATGCGGCACAGGTTGTAGGTGGTCAGGTTGATTTCCTGCCCGTAGAAGCCCTGTCGCACCTTGTCGTGGCCCAGCACCTTGGCGAACTTGAGCAGCAGCGAGCCGGAGCCGCAGGCCGGGTCGTACACCTTGTTGACTTCAGTCTTGCCGCTGACCGCGATGCGTGCCAGCAGTTCGGAGACTTCTTGCGGGGTGTAGAACTCGCCGCCGGACTTGCCAGCGGTCGAGGCATACATCTGCATCAGGTATTCGTAGGCGTCGCCGAACAGGTCGATGGTGTTGCCGTTGTGGCTCAGCGGCAGGTCGCCGATAGCGTCGAGCAGCTTGACCAGTTTTTCATTGCGCTTGGCGACGGTGGGGCCGAGCTTGCCGCTGTTGACATCGAGGTCGTCGAACAGACCCTTGAAGTCGTCCTCGCTATCCGCGCCGATGGCCGAGCCTTCGATGTCCTTGAACACGCGGGACAGGGTCTCGTTGAGGTTGGCGTCGTGCCGCGCCCGCTCGCGCACGTTGACGAACAGGTGCGAGGGCAGGATGTAGAAGCCCTTTTCCTTGACCGTTTCGGCGCGGCCCTGTTCGGCATCGGCATCGGAAAGCGCGGCGTAGTCGAAAGCCTTTTCGCCGGCGCGATGGGCTTCGTCGTTCAGGTAGGCGGTGAGGTTCTCCGAGACGAAGCGGTAGAACAGCATGCCGAGCACGTAGCTCTTGAAGTCCCAGCCGTCCACGCTGCCGCGCAGGTCGTTGGCGATGCGCCAGATGGTTTTGTGCAGTTCCGCCCGTTCGGCTTCTTTGTTGTTGTTCACGTCCGAACCTTCAGTCGATCAAAATCTTGAAACTGGTCGCCAGCGCCACCGGCTCCACCCCATGCCCGTCGCGCTTGAGCCTGACCATGACCGTGGTCTTGCCCTCGCCCGTGGCAAGCTTCAGGGCAAGACGGCTGACGGCGCGATTCCTTGATGATCTGCGTAGGCTGGCCGCTGCCGTCCAACTCCCAATGACGCGTAGGACGCGCGTAGGGCGAGTTCAGGATTGGCTGATCGAAGAACGGGTTGGACATGCCCCTGTCATCCTTTACGTTTTCTTTTTGCGGGTTGCCCCTGCTTTGAAGGGGCGGAAGTAGTGCTGGTCACTTTTCCCCTCCACGTTCACCATCGAATGCAGCCTTGCCCGTCCGACTGGCGATCCACCGTTCCAGATCGGCCTTGCGAAAGCGCCATATCCCGCCCACCTTAAAGGCCGGAATCTCCTTGGCTGCTGCCAAGCGATAGACCGTGCGCTTGCCCACTTTGAGGTAGGCAGCCACTTCATCGAGGGTCAATATCTGTCCGGGCTCGTCTTTCATTGCTTCCTCACCCAGTGAGGGTGGCACAGGCGTTGGTGACAATCCTGGCAAGTGTAGAGCAAACCAGTGCAATGCTGAACAGCTAAATGCGCAGCTCGCCAGCGCGAGGTCATCCAGTTCGTGAGGGGATAGCCCCACCACGGGGGCGAGCGTCACGTCGCGTCAAGCCGCCACCGCAGTGACGACGTCGGCCAGCGGAGAGAAGTAGGCGCACCGCGCCAGCAGGGTTTCCACATCAGTGACCGGCCCGTCTTGCTCTAGCAGCCAGGTCCTGGACTCCCGGCCCTTGTCCGGAAACGGCGCTACGCCAATCATGGAGGCAAATCCGGTGCACCGCCCGTTCCGATTCTTTGCGGCACACCCAAGCTTCACGCCGCAGCATCCCGCCATCCAGACGACTGTGGAACGGCGTGATGACACCCCTTGGCAACCCGACGCCCCCCTGCCGCCGTGTGCCGGCCCTGGCCTTGGCGCTGACCATCGCGCTGGCCGGCGCATCGCCCGCATCGGCCGGCGATGCCACCGCTGAACACGAGCAACTGGCGGCCCTCACCCGCCAACTCGACCTGATCGACCGCCTCACCGAGCACGCCGCCAATACCGCTCCGCAGGAACGCGCCCGCTATCACTTCGACTACGCCCGACTGCGTGCCGACCTGAAGCGCGTTCGCGCCGGCCTGCAGGACTACCTCGTGCCCCAGCGCGCCCAGCCGCGCGATCCCGTCCCGCTGGCCGGCGATTACGTCCGCCGCAACCGCGCCGACGACGAGGAGCCGTCGCCATGACGCCCTCCGCCGATCAGGTCGCCGCCTTCCAGGCCAACGGCGGCTTTGCACCTTCGGCCGTCTCTGCCGTGGTGCTGGGCTTCGTGTTCGCCGTGTTGCTGCTGTGGGGCGTGTGGGCCATGCGCACCGCCTACGTCGGCTGGGCCGAGCACCGCATCACTGAACGTCAGTTCCTCGCCGTCGTCGTGCGCTTCGTGGCGATGTACCTGGTGCTGACCTTCTTCCTCCTCTCCTGACCGTCACGAAAGGCCATACGCCATGAACATGCCACCGACACCCCATCGCATTTCGTCCCGCATCGCCGCACCGCTGCTGCCGCTGGCGCTCGCAGGCCTGCCGCTGTCGGCCTTCGCGCAGGGCCTGCCGACCATGGAAGACCCATCGCGCGGCCAGGGCAGCGGCATCCTGCAGACCTTGCAGAACTACGGCTACGACATCGTGCTGCTGATCGCGCTGCTCGTGGTCGCCTCGATGTTCGTCGGTGTCTGCTATCACGCCTACACGCGCTATTCGGAGATCCACACCGGCCGCGCCACCTGGGGCCAGTTCGGCCTGACGGTCGCCGTGGGCGCGATCCTGCTGGTGGTCGGCATCTGGCTGCTCACCAAGGCCACCGGCGTGCTGTGAGGGCGGCAAGCGATGGCCGTACCTCCGGAGACCCCGCGCGACATGCTGGTGACCTTCCTGCCGCACCGGCTTAACCGCCAGCCGGTGGTCGTGCGCGGGCTGACCGCCGACGAGTTGTGGATCTGCGCCGGCCTGTCGGCCGCCGCCGGGTTCGCGCTCGGCCTGCCGCTGGCCTGGCTCACGCACAGCATCGCCATGGTGCCCACGCTGATCGTCGCCGGCATCGCGCTGGGCGTCTTCGTCGGCGGTGGCTTCCTGCGCGCACAGAAGCGTGGCCGGCCCGACACCTGGCTGTACCGGCAGCTCCAGTGGCGGCTGGCCCTGCGGCACCCGGCGCTGGCAGCGCTCCTGGGCGGGCAGCGCCTCATCACCCGCGCGGGCTACTGGGCGACCCGGCGCAACGCCGATCGAGGGACGCCATGAGCCGTTTCAGGAACGAGGTTGCGCACCTGCAGGCGCACGTGAAGACGTTGCGTCTGGGGGCCGGCGCGTTGTTCGTGGTGGCGCTGCTGCTCGGCTTCGGTTGGTGGAGTGCGCCGAAGAGTCTGACCATCCATGTGCCGCCGGACCTGCGCTCGGGCAGCACGCGCAAGTGGTGGGACGTGCCGCCCGAGAGCGTGTATGCCTTCTCCTTCTACATCTGGCAGCAGGTACAGCGCTGGCCCACGAACGGCGAAGAAGACTACCCGCGCAACCTGCGCGCGCTGTCGGCCTACTTCACGCCGAGCTGCCGGGCCTTCCTGCAACAGGACTACGAGTACCGGCGCGCCAGTGGCGAGCTGCGTCAGCGCGTGCGCGGCATCTACGAGATTCCCGGCCGCGGCTACGGCGACGATCCGGCCACGCGCGTCAAGGGGGTCTCCGACCGCGATTGGATCGTCACGCTCGACGTGAGCGCGGACGAGTACTACGGCTCCGAGCAGGTCAAGCGCGCCCTGGTGCGCTACCCCATCAAGGTCGTCCGGCTGGACATCGACCCCGAGCGCAACCCCTTTGGCCTGGCGCTGGACTGCTACGCCAGCGCGCCCCAGCGCATCGAAACGCCGCCGACGCCGACCCAGGCCGGCGCGCCCGCCAACGCCTCCGGCCATCTGCAGGGAGACTCCCCATGAAGCCCGTTGCCTTGTCGGCCCTGGCCGGCGTCCTGCTGATCCTCGGTTTCGTGCCGGCCAGCCAGGCCGTGGAAATCCTGCGCTGGGAGCGCCTGCCCCTGCCGGTGCCGCTGGTGGTCGGCCAGGAGCGCCTGGTCTTCATCGACCGCAATGTGCGCGTCGGCGTGCCGGCCAGCGTCGGCGACCACCTGCGCGTGCAGAGTGCGGGCGGCGCGATCTACCTGCGGGCGAGCGAGCCGATTCCGCCCACGCGGCTGCAACTGCAGGACGTGGAATCCGGCGCGCTGATCCTGCTCGACATCGCCGCCGAGCCGGCGAAGGACGGTCAGGCGCCGCTGGAGCCGGTGCGCATCGTGGAAGCGGAGGCCCCCGCGAAGCGCTACGGCGGCGGTGCAGCAAGCGGTGCGGACGAGCAGGCCGACGCGCCCGCAGACAAATCCGTTCCCCGGCGCGAAACGCCGGTACCGGTCGTGCTGACGCGCCATGCCGCACAGAACCTGTACGCGCCGCTGCGCACCGTCGAGCCGGTCGCCGGCATCGGGCGCGTGAACCTGCGCCGCGGCCTCGCGCTGGAAACCTTGCTGCCGACGCTGCCGGTGCACGCGCGGGCATTGGCCGCGTGGCGCCTGGAAGACCAGTGGGTGACGGCCGTGCGACTCACCAATACCTCGGCGCGCTGGCTCGACCTCGACCCGCGCGCCCTGCAGGGGAACTTCGTGGCGGCGGCCTTCCAGCATCCGAACCTGGGGCCGGCCGGCAACCCGTCCGACACCACGGTGCTCTACCTGGTCACGCGCGGCCACGGCCTGGCCGAGTCGCTGCTGCCGGCGCTGAGCCCGATCGACGCCACCGTGAACCTGCCGCCGGCCGCCGCGGCCGGCTCGACCGGAGGAGCGCGCGATGAAAAGTAATCCGCTGCTCAAGTGGCTGCTGATCCCGATGGCGCTGCTGCTGGTGTTCGTCGGCATCAAACTGTTCTCTGGCGCCCCCAGCGGCCAGCCCGCCCCCAAGGGCGCGACGCTCACGCCCGAGGAGATGAAAGCCCTGGGCATCGCAGGCGACACGCCGCGCGATACCGTCGCCACGCTGGTGGCCCAGGTGAAGCAGTTGCGCACCGAGCTGCAGAGCGCGCTCGGCGACAACAAGCAGCACAAGGCCGAGAACGAACGCCTGCGTGCGCGGGAAAGCGCGATCGACCAACGCATCCAGAGCGCGCTGGAAGGCGAGCGCAACCGCCTGGAGCAGGAGCGCACCCAAGTGGCCAGCGACAGGCAGCAGACCCAGGGGCTGCTGCAGGATCTGCAGCGGCAACTGGACGGCCTTTCCGGCAAGGGCGGCCCGTCCGACCTGCCCGTCGGGCTGGGGCTCGAAGAGGGTGACGGTCAGCGCTTCAACCGCGGCGTCGGTGGCACGCAGTGGGTCGAGCCCGACGATGCCAAGGTCGACGCCAGGAACGCCAGCAAGGAGCCGAGCTTTCCCCTGAGCTTCGGGCCGGCCCAGAAAAGCCTGTCGGCCGCGGTGGATTCCGTCGCCGACGTCGGCAGCCGCGCCGTGGGCGCATCCACGAAGGCGGTCTACACCGTGCCGTCGAACTCGACGCTCATGGGGTCGATTGCCATGACGGCGCTGATCGGGCGCGTGCCGATCGATGGAACCGTCAACGACCCGTACCCGTTCAAGGTGCTGATCGGCCCGGACAACCTCACGGCCAACGGCATCGACATCCCCGACGTGGCCGGCGCCGTGGTCAGCGGCACGGCCTCGGGCGACTGGACGCTCTCGTGCGTGCGCGGGCAAATCCGCTCGGTCACGTTCGTGTTCCAGGACGGCACCATCCGCACGGTGCCGGAGGACAGTAGCAAGGGCGGCAGCAGCGGCGGCAACCCGGGTCACAACGGCGCCAGCATCCAAGGCGGTCTGGGCTGGATCAGCGACCCCTACGGCATTCCCTGCGTCAGCGGCGAGCGGCGCAGCAACGCCCAGCAGTACCTGGGCAGCCAGGCGCTCATCACCGCGGCGGGCGCCGGCGCGGCCTCGCTCATCGAGTCCGACAACGGCAGCGTGGCCGTGGTCGCCAACGGCAACGGCTCGCTGGGCACCGTCGGCATCGGCGGCAACGAAGCGATGGGCCGCATCCTCGCGGGCGGCGTGCGCGACATGGCCGATTGGGTCGACAAGCTCTACGGCCAGGCCTTCGCGGCGGTCTACGTGCAGCCCGGCGCCAGGGTGGCCGTGCATCTGGAGCAGCCGCTCGACATCGACTACGACGCCAAGGGGCGTCGGGTCCACCACCGCACCGGAGAAGCCCATGCCTCGGATCTGGATTGACGCGGCCACCCTGCTGCTGGCGGCCACCCTGCTCGGCGGCTGCGCCACCAGCAAGGAGAAACTGCTGCCGCACGGCTACAGCACCATGCTCGACATCTGGCATCGGGAGACCGGCGGCGGCGCGGGCGGTGGCCAGGCCGCGCGGCAACTGCTCGATGCGCGCCAGGGCCTGCGCCGGCCGCTGGTCGAGGCCGATGTGCGGGCGGCGCCCGGCGTGCAGGCGCGCTACACCCGAACCGCGCAGGACGAGATTCACCGCCAGTTCCACCGCCTGCCGAACCCCGATCTGGTGATGTACGTGTTCCCGCACCTGGCGGGCACCGACCCGGTGCCGGTGCCCGGTTACAGCACGGTGTTCCCGCTCTACCAGCGCGTGCAGTACGCGATGCCGGGCGAGCGCGTGGAGGACTACTGATGGCCTGGTCGCTGCCGTGGTCGCGCAAGTCCGGCGCATCGCCTGCCGACGCCGTGGATGCGGCCGATGATGCCTGGGCACGGCACGTGACGGCCTTGGCCGCACAGGGTGTCGCCGAGCCGGGCAGCGTGCTCGGCCGGGGCAGGCGCAGGCCGGCCACCCAGGCCGACCACGATGCGCTCTATGGCGTCGCGCCGTCGTTCGCGGACTTGCTGCCCTGGGTCGAGTACCTGCCCGGCACCCAGTGCATGTTGCTGGAAGATGGCCGGTCGGTGGCGGCCTTCTTCGAGCTGGCGCCGGTCGGCACCGAGGGCCGCGAGCTGGCCTGGCTGTGGCAGGCGCGCGATGCGCTGGAGAACGCCCTGCAGGATGCCTTCGACGAGTTGGACGACAATCCCTGGGTGGTGCAGCTCTACGCCCAGGACGAGGCCGACTGGGACAACTATCTGCGCTCCCTGGCGAACTATGTGCAGCCCCGTGCGCAGGGCAGCGCGTTCAGCGACTTCTACCTGCGCTTCTTCGCCCATCACCTGCGGGCCATCGCCAAGCCGGGTGGCCTGTTCGAGGACACCACGGTGACGCGCCTGCCGTGGCGCGGCCAGATGCGGCGCGTGCGCATGGTGGTCTACCGCCGCACGTCCGTGGCCCCGACCCCACGGCGCGGCCAGTCGCCCGAGCAGGCGCTGACCACGATCTGCGACCGCCTCGTCGGCGGGCTGGGGAATGCCGGCGTGAAGGCCCGGCGCCTCGGCGCGGCGGACATCCACGCCTGGCTGCTGCGCTGGTTCAACCCGAATCCGACCCTGCTCGGCGCCACCGCCGAAGACCGGGAACGCTTCTACGCGCTGACCCGCTACCCGGAAGAGCGGGAGGAGGGCGAGATCGAACTCGCCAGCGGCACCGACTTCGCGCAGCGCCTGTTCTTCGGCCAGCCCCGTTCGGAAGTGTCCAGCGGCCTGTGGTTCTTCGACGGCATGCCGCATCGGGTGATCGTGATGGATCGCCTGCGCACGCCACCTGTGACGGGCCATCTGACGGGCGAGACGCGCAAGGGCGGCGATGCCATGAACGCGCTGTTCGACCAGATGCCCGAGACCACGGTGATGTGCCTGACGCTGGTCGCCACGCCCCAGGACGTGCTGGAGGCGCACCTCAACCACCTCGCCAGGAAGGCCGTCGGCGAGACGCTGGCCTCGGAGCAGACCCGGCAGGACGTGCAGCAGGCACGCGGCCTGATCGGCAGCGCACACAAGCTCTACCGCGGCGCGCTGGCGTTCTACCTGCGCGGCCGTGACCTAGCCCAGCTCGATGCGCGCGGTCCGCAACTCGTCAACGTGATGCTCAACGCCGGCCTGCAACCGGTACGCGAAGAGGACGAGGTGGCGCCGCTGAACAGCTATCTGCGCTGGCTGCCGTGCGTGTTCGACCCGGCTGCCGACAAGCGCCAGTGGTACACCCAGCTCATGTTCGCGCAGCACGCGGCGAATCTGGCGCCAGTCTGGGGCCGCAGCCAGGGCACGGGGCATCCGGGCATCACGTTCTTCAACCGCGGCGGCGGCCCGATCACCTTCGATCCGTTGAACCGCCTCGACCGGCAGATGAACGCGCATCTGTTCCTGTTCGGCCCCACGGGTTCGGGCAAGAGCGCGACGCTCAACAACATCCTGAATCAGGTGACGGCGATCTATCGGCCGCGCCTGTTCATCGTCGAGGCGGGCAACAGCTTCGGCCTGTTCGGCGACTTCGCGGCACGGCTGGGTCTCACCGTGCATCGGGTGAAGCTCGCGCCGGGCGCGGGCGTCAGTCTGGCGCCGTTCGCCGACGCCCGGCGGCTGGTCGATACGCCGAGCCAGGTACGGACGCTGGACGCCGATGCGCTCGACGAAAACCAGCTCGATGCCGGCATGGCCGTGGAAGGCGACGAGCAGCGCGACGTGCTCGGCGAGCTGGAGATCACTGCGCGACTGATGATCACCGGCGGCGAGGACAAGGAAGAAGCGCGTATGACGCGCGCCGACCGCAGCCTGATCCGCCAGTGCATTCTCGACGCGGCCCAGCATTGCGTGGCGGACAGACGCTCCGTGCTCACGCGCGACGTGCGCGACGCGCTGCGCGAGCGCGCCAGCGACACCACGCTGCCGGAGATGCGGCGCGCACGGCTGCTGGAGATGGCCGACGCCATGGACATGTTCTGCCAGGGCGTGGACGGCGAGATGTTCGACCGGCCCGGCACGCCGTGGCCCGAGGCGGACATCACCATCGTGGACCTGGCCACCTTCGCGCGCGAGGGCTACAACGCCCAACTCTCGATTGCCTACATCTCGCTCATCAACACCGTCAACAACATCGCCGAGCGCGACCAGTTCCTGGGCCGCCCGATCATCAACGTGACGGACGAAGGCCACATCATCACCAAGAACCCGCTGCTCGCGCCCTACGTGGTCAAGATCACCAGGATGTGGCGCAAGCTCGGCGCCTGGTTCTGGCTCGCCACGCAGAACCTGGACGACCTGCCGAAAGCGGCCGAGCCCATGCTCAACATGATCGAGTGGTGGATCTGCCTGTCGATGCCGCCCGATGAAGTCGAGAAGATCGCGCGCTTCCGCGAACTCAACGCGTCGCAGAAGGCGCTGATGCTCTCGGCGCGCAAGGAGGCCGGCAAGTTCAGCGAGGGCGTCATCCTGTCCAAGTCGATGGAAGTGCTGTTCCGCGCCGTGCCGCCCAGTCTCTACCTGGCGATGGCGATGACCGAGCCCGAGGAGAAGGCCGAACGCTTCCAGTTGATGCAGCAGCACGGCATCAGCGAACTGGATGCCGCCTTCCGCGTGGCCGAGAAGGTCGACCGTGCGCGAGGCATCGAACCTCTGGCGCTGGACACCTTGGCCTGACGGGAGCGACACGATGCGCATGCCTTCATTCGCCCGCCGTCATCCCCGGATCGGTCTGCTGATCGTGGCGACGATTGGGGTTGCCTCGTGGATGCTGCTGCGCGCGCCGCATCCGGCAACCGAGCCCGTGTCCCTGGCCGCCGCCGGGTCCGAAGCGTCGAAACCGGCCGGCCCGCCCTGGCTGTATGGCCGTGCCGATGCGCGCTTCACGGTGGTCGGGTACGCCGACCTGGAGTGTCCGTACTGCCGGGCCTACTTCCCCGCGCTCAAGGGCTGGATCGACGCCCATCCCGAGGTGAACTGGCAGTGGCGCCACCTGCCGCTGTCCATGCACGAGCCGGCCGCGACCGCCGGGGCACGCCTGGCCGAGTGCGCGGGCGAGGCGGGCGGACATGCCGCATTCTGGCAGGCCGTGGCGTGGCTCCAAGCGAACCCCCGTGGCGACGGCCAGGGCCTGCCGGAGGGCCTGCGCTATCCCGACCTCACGCCAGCCCTGCAGGGTTGTCTCGACAGCGAGCGCCCCGATGCGGTGATCCGTGCCCAGGCGGCGGAAGCGGCAGGGCAGGGCATCGCGGCCACGCCGGCCCTGCAACTGCGCGACCGCGAGTCCGGCAAGACCCTCCTGCTGCACGGCCCCGTCGAAGGCGATGCCCTGCTGTCGGCGATCGACCTGCTCGCCGCCGGCACCACGACCGCAGCCGAGCCCGCCCATTCCCCAGACATGCCCGCCGGCGTTGCCGGCGGCATGCCCAGGTAGCCATCGATCTTCAAGGCTGCGGCGCGGCTCGTCCGCGTTGATCGAAACCCGTTCGCATCGCATCCCTTGACGCGAACAGCCACCGCATCCGCGGTGGTGGATGCCCGCTCGTCACCCGTTCCATCCCCATCGTCCCCAGGAGGGTTTGCCCTCCAGGGGCAGGCGCCCTCCGATCTCATCCATTGGAGGTTCGCCATGTCTCTCGTCATCGCCGACTCCCGCCCGGAGTCGCTCACCCTGCTCGCCGCCCAGCACGAGGACTGGATCATCCGGCAGGCCATCACCCTGCTGGAGAACCGCGTGTTCAAGGCCGGTCCAGCGCTGGGCAGTCCCGCCGCCGTGCGCGACTACCTGCGCCTGAAACTGGTCGCGGAGCCGAACGAAATCTTCGCCGTCGTGTTTCTCGACAACCAGCACCAGGTGCTCGCCTTCGAGCCGCTGTTCAAGGGCACGGTCGACCAGACTTCGGTGTATCCGAGGGTGGTGGTCCAGCGTGCGCTGGCGCTCAACGCCTCGGCGCTGATCCTGGCGCATCAGCACCCCTCGGGGACCACCGAGCCATCGGCCGCTGATCGTGCGATCACCGAGCGGCTGAAGAGCGCCCTGGCCACCGTCGATGTCCGGGTGCTGGACCACTTCATCGTCGGCAAGGGCAGCCCGTACTCGTTCGCCGAAGCCGGCTTGCTGTAGCAGCACCAGCGGACGCGCATTCATGTCATCACCACGGGAGCCATTGGCTCCCGTTTCCTTTCGCCGACCCGCCGAGAAATCGGGACTGACCGGTTTCGGTTTCTTTGTCGTCCCCTGATCTGCGTTGCGCTCGACTACGAGTCTGCATCGACTCCGCGGAGGCGCGACATGCCGGCTCATTCCCTCAACCTTCCTGCCGCTTCGCGGCGCCCCCTGGCCACGAGGCTGGCCGCTGGACTGTGCGCCGCGCTGCTCGGTCCCATCGCGGCGGCCGCCGATGTGCTCATCGTCACCGACAGCCGTCATCCGGTGCAGGCCCCGGCCGGCGTGCGGATCATCGAGCTGGACCAGGCCACGCGCATCGAGGTCGAACTCGCCGCGCACCTGCCGGCCGACCCGCAACAGGCCGCGGCCCTGGTGCGGCAGCGGTTGCATGACGGCGGCGAGGCGCTCCAACGCCGCATCGGCCATGCCTACCAAGGTGTCGCGGATGCCTGGGGACTGGGCATCGCCAAGATTCCCGCCGTGGTGGTCGATCGACGCTACGTGGTCTACGGCGAGCCCGACGTGCCCCGCGCCGTCGCGCGCATCAAGGCCTACCGGAGCACGCAGCCATGAGT
Source organism: Gammaproteobacteria bacterium (assembly GCA_016191205.1). GTDB lineage: Bacteria > Pseudomonadota > Gammaproteobacteria > Pseudomonadales > Porticoccaceae > JAGPUQ01. The sequence continues at coordinate 22,449 of JACPPB010000007.1, forward strand.
CTCCTGCTGGCATCCCGGCGCCTGCGCGCCACCGTCGCCTCGCTGCTGCTGAGCACGGCCACGTCGACGTTCGCCCTGGACACCGCCACCATCGTCTCGTCGGCGCTGTCCCCTGACTGCCTGGAGTACCGCGTCGCGGGTATTTGCTACTGGCTGCACTGCACGCTGACGGGCTGCACCGTGCGTACCTCGGTGAAGGTGCGGCACTACGTCCCCGACGCGGTGGTGTCCAGCTATTCCAACACCGGCGAGAACCCCTGGGTGGAAGTGCGCGCGATGAGCATACCGAACCCGACGGCTCAAGGTGGAGGTGACGGCACGACAAACGAGGAGCATGAGAACAACCTGGCGAAGTTCAAGAACGCCGACGTGATCGGCCATCCGGGCGCGACCATCTTCAGCCAGTTCGTCAGCCAGTTGGGCTACATCTGCGCCGGTGCTGGCACGGCGTTCATGCCGTATCTGTTGAGCACCTTCGATACCGTCGCCTGGCGCTACAACATCCCCGAGGCCCTCTATCCCGAAGCGCTGATTCCTGGCATGCGCGAGATCGGCACCCGCACCGGACTGCATCTCTGGGGCAACGTCTATCCGAGGGGCGGCTTCCTGCATCACGTGGACGACCACAAGGCCGCCGCGGTCGTGGCGCAACGGGCCGGCGACATCGTGACGCGGCGCGGCCAGGTTCACGTCTACCAGTCGCTGCTCGCCAACGCGCGCCCCGGCTACTGGCCAGCGGGAGCCCTGGTGGAAAGCGATGCCTCTACCGGCAAGTGGCAGGAACTCGCGCCCACGCTCCGGAGCACTTGCGCGGTGTTCCCGCACAACCGACTGCGCGTACAGGCCCAGCAGGGCGACTACGCCTGGGCGTTGTGGCGCCCGTATAGCTGCTGCGGGCGGCGCGGCCAAGTGTTCCTTGGCAGCATCGACTTCAACTGAGGGCCGGCTGATGAAGACATGCTCTTTCCTCGCACGAGCCTGGGACGTTGCACCGTCGGCAAGCAGCCTCTTGCTTGCCGCTGTCCTGACCCTCACGAGCAGCGCGCTGTGGGCACAGACCAGCGTCGGCGACTACGGCGTCCATCATCGCGGCAGCGTCATCGGCGATGACGTGCTGTACAGCATCGGCGGCGGTCAAGCCGTCTCGATGGGGCCGGTCGGGCACATGCAGAGCATCGGGGTCGGCATCGGCTGGAACAGCAATTTGATCTGCGGCGACATGAACCTCAGCACGACGATCCAAAACCAGCTCAACGGGATCACACAGGGTTTCCAGGCGATCATGAGCAGCGTGATCCAGAACGCCACCGCCGCTGTGGCGTCGCTGCCGGCGCTCATCATCCAACGTGCCGATCCGGGCTTGTACAACCTGTTGACGAACGGCATCTTGCAGGCGCGTCTGGATTTCGACCGCTCGAAGCTGACATGCCGCGCGATCGCCGAGCGCATGGCCGACATGGCCGGCGGCCAGTTGGGGTGGGACCAGTTGGCCGAAGGTATGGCGCTCAAGCAGGCAGTGGCCAGCACCGATGCGGTATCGGCCATCGAACAAGCCGAAGCCAGCCGTGGCAACGACGGCGTACCCTGGGTGGGAGGCGGCAATGCCGGCGGCGGCGGACAGCCGCCCGTGCGCATCGTCGGCGACGTGACCCGCGCCGGCTACAACCTGCTCAACGGCCGTGGCGCGACCGATGCCTCACCGATCGATAGCGTAACCTGCGGCAATCGCCTGGTCTGCCAGACTTGGGCGTCGCCAGACGCGGCCGTCGCCTGGGCGACACGCGTGCTCGGCGAACACGAACAACGTACCTGCGAAACCTGCGTCAAGACGCAGACCGTCGCTGGTGTGGGCCTGACACCACTGATTCAGGAAGAGTACGAAACCCGGCTGGAGGCACTGCGGGATCTGGTTACGGGCGTCAGTGCCACCACCGTCGCCAACCTCGATGCGGCCGGCAGCAACTCGTTGCCGATCACGCGCGGCGTCATCGAGGCGCTGCGCGACGAACCGGACCAGGACATCCTGGCGCGACGCCTGGCCTCCGAAGTCGCGTTGTCCAGCGTGCTGGAGAAGGCCCTGCTGTTGCAGCGGACCTTGCTCGCCGGCCGCAAGGAACCGAATGTCGCCGCCAACCAGCTCGCGCAACAGGCCATCACGCATGAAAGCGGCTTGTTGGAACAGGAGATCGACAATCTCAAGACCGAGTTGGAACTGCGGCGCGAACTGGCGAACAACTCGCCGATGGCGATCATCCAGCGCCACAGCACCCGCGCCGCCGGCTCGCGCGGCATCTTCGAGGGTGACACCACGCGCGACCGGCTGCGGGAGGTCCAGAAACCGCGGAGCGCTACACCATGAGCCGGCTGGCCTGGCTGCGGCTGCCATGGCTGTTCAACCACCGCGTCGGCGTGGCACTGCTGTGGACCTTGCTGGTGGTGGCCGCGGCTGTGGCGGTGAACATCACCGGCATCCACCTGGTCGGCGGCGTCGAGGGCTGGCAGCACTGGCTGCAGGCGCACGCCGGCCAATTCTTCGTGTGGCGGCTGTGCCTCTACGGGGCGACGGCCTATGGCTGGTGGTGGATGCGCCGGCGCCTGCTGCGACGGGAGCCGTCCCGCGAGGCGCGTCAGCGTCTGCTGCGCACGGAGATCGCGGCCGTGATCGCCGTAGCCGCGCTGGAAGCCAGCCAACTGCTGCGGCACGGCTGAGACCGGGAGGCGGGCATGACGCTCTACACCACGGACTACCTAGAGTATTACCTTACCCTGGTGGCCTGGGTGGTCAACAACGGCATCTGGAGCATCCTCGTGGCCAGCGGCGTGTTCGCGCTGCCGTTCGTGGCCATCGTGATCCAGGAATGGCTCAAGGCCCGCAGCGAAGGTGCGGACGAGGGCAACAAGGGCGTGCTGTCGTCGATGCGCATCGAGAACCGGGTGTGGGTGGCGATCGTGGTCATCATGTTCGCCGGCATCCCGTTCATCCCGGTGGATCTCGCCACGATCAGGTTCGACACCACGCGCTCCGCGCAATGCCAGGTCAGCGTCCCGCTGCCCAACGACACGGGCTGGGCCAACGTCTACACCACGCTCGACAACCAGAGCGCGCTGGTGCCGGTGTGGTGGTTCTTCATGCACGCCATCTCGAAGGCGGTCACGGGCGCCGCGGTGGCGGCGATTCCCTGCGGCACGGACCTGCGTCAGATTCGCATGGATGTCGATGCCACGCGCATCGACGATCCGGTGCTGGCACAGGAGGTCGCCGACTTCACGCACGACTGCTATGGGCCGTCGCGCGCCAAACTGTTCATGAACCGACCGACGCTCTCCGACGAGCAGATGAACGACGTGACCTGGATCGGGTCGAGCTACTTCCTCGACACGCCCGGCTTCTATGACACCTATCGCTCCAAGACCCCACGCACGGCCTGGCCCTACGACGCGACCCGCGATGCAGGGCTGGCACAGGTGGACAGCGGCGGCGGCTATCCGTCCTGCCGACAGTGGTGGGTCGATGGCGACCAGGGGCTGCGCAGCCGGCTGCTGGCACAGGTCGACCCGGACCTGCTGACCCGCATCGGGCGCTGGGCTGGCTTCCTGTCGCAGAGCGAGGTCAATGACTCGGTGATCCGCGCCGTCGTCTCACCGCGGCAGCAGAAGATGAACCAGGGCACCGTCTACACCGATTACGGCGGCCAGATCGACAAGACGCTGCCGAACATCGTCACGCGCGGCGCGGGCGACCTGGGGCTGACCGTGGGCTCGCTGGCCTTCTTTCCCGCGATGGACGTGGTGCGCCAGGCGCTGCCGATGGTGCTGACCATGCTCAAGATGGCGCTCGTCATCTGCATCCCGCTGGTGCTGCTGATCGGCACCTACGACCTGAAGACGGTGGTGACGGTGAGCTGCGTCCAGTTCGCGCTGTTCTTCGTGGACTTCTGGTTCCAGCTCGCGCGCTGGATCGACAGCACGATCCTGGACGCGCTCTACGGCTGGCATTCGCCGCACAGCAACTTCAACCCGCTGATGGGGTTGAATAACGCTTTCGGCGATACGCTGTTGAATTTCGTGATGGCGATGATGTTCATCGTGTTGCCGACGTTCTGGGTGATGGCATTGGCTTGGGCAGGCGTGCGCACGGGAAACTTCCTGGGCGGTCTCATCACCGGCACGTCCGATGCGAAGTCGGCTGGAGGTAGTGGCTCTCGCCTTGCGATGACGGCCGTATCGAAAGGTGTCGCGAAGTAGGGAGCACTCTTTCGCGCTGATGCGGCGGCTACGGCTCGTCGGGATCGCCCATGTCGATCCGCCAGTCATCTTTGTCGTACAGGCCGACGCCGGAGTGTCCGTCTCTAAGTTCCGGCTGCTTCTCGTCATCCGCATCGGCATTGCGCACGAGCCATGCGGCGACCACCGCAAAGGCCAGCAGCAAGGCCAGCCAGAACGCGGAATAGAGCAGCACACCGAGCACGGCGAGCTTCACGATCCAGAGCACCGCCGTCGCCGCGCCCGCAGGCACGCCGCGCGTCACCAGCCAGCCGGCGACACGCTGCTCGCGGCGCAGGTATCCACGCCAGGCACGGCCAGCCCCCCGGCCCAGCCGGTGGCTCCAGCGCCCGTTGTGCGTGTTGATGGTCATGCTCATGTGCCTCGGCTTCAGTGGTGCCTCACCTCAGGAGCGGCCGGTCGTGCCTTGCCCTCCAGCATGGACCGCGATCAGGACGGCGGGTTGCGGCTGGCAGAGCCGGGTCGACTTGGGTCGCATGGCGATTAGATTCTGCACGATGAATCAAGCCTTATGCTACTTTCCCTGCCCCTGCGCGTTCTTGCGATAGCTCTAGGGGTCGATTGGATTCTGTGCTATTTTTATAGCATGGATGGAAATTCTCGGCACCAGGTAATCAAGCGGCTGCAGGCGGGACTCCCCCGCGGGGCGCCGTTCGACCTTGCCACCCTGAGCCAGTTCGGGGTGTCGCCCCAACTCGCCGCCCATTATGCGGAGGGGGGGTGGCTCGTGCGCCTGGCCCAGGGCGTCTATGCCTTCCCGAACGACGACTTCGGCGTCTACGGTGCGTTGAAGTTCCTGCAACAGCGCGTGTCCGGCCTGCACGTCGGCGGCAGGAGCGCCCTGGCCCTGCAGGGCGTGCGGCACAACCTAAGCAGCCGGGAGACGCTGGTGCTGTGGGGCGACGGTCGCTTCGCGTTGCCGGCCTGGTTCACCTCGCGCTTTCCGGCCCGCTACGTCCACGCCCGCCTGTTCGACTGGCCGGACACGGCGCTGGCCGGCAAGACCCTGACCACGCCGCCGGGCCTGCCTGAGCACGTGCGGGTGGCGGTTCCCGAGCGTGCCGTTCTGGAACTGCTGTACGAAACCGGCGTCAAGCAGAGCCTCGAAGAGGCCCGCAACCTCTTTGATGGACTGCGTTCCCCCCGCAAGGACTTGCTCGGGCAACTGCTGTCCTGCTGCGCCAGCGTGAAGGCCGTGCGCCTGTTCCTCACCTGGGCGCGCGAGACCGGCCTCGTGGATGCCGATGCCCTGCTGGAACAGTACCCGGTTCGCACCGGCAGCAACACGCGCTGGATGAGCCGGCTCGATGACGGCACCCTGCTGAGCCTGAAACCTCATGGATAAGACCTACGCGGACACCGTTCGCCTGCTGCTGGCCGTCGCGCCCGACGTGTTCGCCAACGACATCTTCGCCATGAAGGGCGGCACGGCCATCAACCTCTTCGTGCGCGACATGCCGCGCCTGTCGGTGGACATCGACGTGGTGTATCTCCCGTGGCAGACGCCGCGCGACGAAGCGCTGCAAGCCATCAACCAGGAGCTGGCCGCCATCGCCATGCGCCTTGCACCACTGGGCGTGCAGACACGCCGGGTTCGCGCCAGGGACCTGGGGGACACCAGGCTGATCGTCGAGAACGAGAGCAGCCAGGTGAAGATCGAGGTCAACGTCGTCTTCCGCGGCAGCGTGCTGCCCGTCGAGCGGCGGCCGCCGAGCGCCAGGACCAGCGATCTGTTCGGCGTCGAGTTGGACGTGCCGATCCTGGCGCCGGACGAACTGTACGCCGGCAAGCTGGTGGCCGCGCTGGACCGGCAGCATCCGCGCGACCTGTTCGACGTGTGGCAGCTCTACGAATCGGGCGGTATCAGCGATGGCATGGTCGAATGCTTCGTGGTCTATCTGGCGGGGCACAACCGGCCGACCCACGAGGTGGTGTTCGGCAACGACAAGGACATCGCCGGCGAGTACGAGCGGGCCTTCGTCGGCATGATCGAAGTGGACTGCTCCCTGGAGACGCTGCTGGAGGCCCGCGCCCGGTTGCGGCACGAACTGCCACGGCGGCTGAGCGCGCAGCACAAGCAGTTCCTGAGCGGATTGACGCGCGCGCAGCCCGACTGGTCCTTGCTGCAATGCCCGCACGCCGCGCAACTGCCGGCGCTGCGCTGGAAGCTCAGCAATCTCGAAACCTTCCGCAAGCGTCGGCCCGACGACTTCGCAGCGCAATCCGCCGCCCTCGACACCGGCTTGGGCCAGAGCTGACGAACATCCCGCAGCTTCCGCCTTGCCGGGATTGCCCCATGCCGCATTCATCGTGGCACCCGCGAAGCAGCGGCCCTATACCCAAAGGCTTCCGACAAAGGCCAAAGGGCTGGGAAGGGGCAAGGGAAGGGCGCCAAGGGGAAAGGCCCTATCCTGAAAAGGCCAAAAGGCGCCCCCGAGCAGCCCGTCATCCGGGGTTCGCCATGCTCTCGCTGTTCCAGCGCAAACGGGTGCCACCCACCGCCGGCACACCGCCCACATCCGCCATCGAAACTCCGAAAGGGTTGATGCGGCCGGAGTCGGCCGCATCGCTGCTGGCGACACCGCGTCGGCAGAAGCTGCTGGAACACATCTGGCAGCGCACATCGCTCTCGCGCGGACAGTTCGCCACGCTCTACCTGGCACCCCTGGAGCGCTACGCCGAGCTGGTCCAGCAGTTCCCGGCCTCCGAAAGCCACCACCACGCGTATCCGGGCGGCATGCTGGACCACGGGTTGGAGATCGTGGCCTATGCCCTCAAGCTGCGGCAATCGCATCTGCTGCCCGCTGGTGTCACGCCGGAGGCACAGGCAGCCCAGTCCGAGGCCTGGACCGCCGGCACGGCCTACGCGGCCCTGCTGCACGACATCGGCAAGATTGCGGTCGATCTGCACGTCGAGCATGCCGACGGCAGTATCTGGCACCCTTGGCACGGGCCGTTGAAGCAACCCTTTCGCTTCCGCTACCGCCCGGCTCGCGAGTACCGCCTGCACAGCGCCGCCACCGGCCTGCTCTACGCGCGCCTTCTGGATCGGGACATCTTCGACTGGCTCAGCGGCTATCCCGACCTCTGGGCCGCGCTGCTGTATGTGCTGGCCGGCCAGTACGAGCACGCCGGCACGCTCGGCGAGCTGGTCGCGCAGGCCGACCAGGCCTCGGTCGCCCGGGAACTCGGCGGCGATCCAAGCAAGGCATTGGCCGCCCCCAAGCACGCGCTGCAACGCAAACTGTTGGACGGCCTGCGCTATCTGCTGAAAGAGGAATTCAAGCTGAACCAGCCCCAGGCCTCGGATGGCTGGCTGACGCAGGACGCGCTCTGGCTGGTGAGCAAGACCGTCTCCGACAAGCTGCGCGCACATCTGCTGTCGCAGGGCATCGACGGCATCCCGGCGAGCAACACGGCGGTGTTCAACGTGCTGCAGGATCACGGCATCGTGCAACCGACGCCGGATGGCAAGGCGATCTGGAAGGCTGCCGTCACCAGCGACGCCGGCTGGTCGCACGCCTTTACCTTCCTGAAACTCTCGCCGGCGATGATCTGGGATGCCGTCGACCGGCCGGCGCCGTTCGCAGGCCGTGTGCAGGTCGAAGAGGAACAGGCGGAGCCGCCGCCGCTGGCGCCGGCGGTGGCCGATGGGCCGCGCGTGGAAGGCACCGAAGCTGCACCCGCGAGCACGGCGCCGATCGCATCCGCAGCCACGGACACCGGCGTGGCCGCGCTGCTCGACCTGCTGGGCGACACTGCTCCATCCACAGCGCCGGAGATCGCCGAGGCCGAGCCGGCCCCTTCGACCGTGCCCCCGCCGCAGATGAGCCTCGCGCCTTCCCAGGATCGCGCGGAGCCCTCCGGGGCGCACTTCATGGCCTGGCTGCGTCAGAGCATCCAGACGCGCAAGCTCATCATCAACGACGCCAAGGCCCTGGTGCATACCGTCGCCGGTACGACCTATCTCGTCAGCCCCGGCGTGTTCCAGCGCTACGCGCAGGAGTACCTTCAAGTCGCCGCGCTGGCCAAGCAGGAGAAGCTGGAGGGGTGGCAGTGGGTACAGAAGCGCTTCGAGAAGCTCGGGCAGCACCGCAAGCAGCCGAGCGGGCTGAACATCTGGACCTGCGAAGTCACGGGGCCGCGCAAGTCGCGCCGGCTGCACGGCTATCTGCTCGCCAGCCCGAATGCGCTGTTCCAGGAAGCGCCGCCAGACAACCCATACCTGCGGCTCCTCGACGAGGCCCTGAAACGCGAAGACTCAGCCCTTGGCGGCAAGGACGACGACGATCAGGGGTAGGCATGCGGCCGCTGCGCAGGCCGGCTTCAATCGGCGGATGGGGCCGACTCTGCCAGCTTGGCTTCGGTCAGCGTCATCAAGTGGGCGGAACTGCATTTCAGCGCACGGGCGATCTTGAGGATGAGAGGGAGCGTGGGGACATGCTCGCCGCGCTCGATCTTGCCCATGTGCGACCGTTCGATGCCGGCCATGTGGGCCAGCGTTTCCTGAGCGATACCCTGGCTGGTTCTTTCTTCCCGCACGGCAGCCCCAAACGCGATGGCTGGTTCCGCTTCGTAGGTAGTGGTGCCGGTGGGGCGGCCCCTTTGGATCGAACGCTTTGGCATTGCCAAGAGCGTCGAACATGGTCAGGATTTAAACCACGTTAAACTTAACTCATTCAACGGCTTCGAGATCAGTTGCCACGAGTTCACCGACTGGGGGGCTGGACGTGGAATCGAGTGACATCACCGCCGAAATTCGCATGGCCGTCCTCGGCGAATGGGTGCCTCCCCAACTCGCCGATGTGCTCGCCCTGCAGCGTGCCGAAGAGCCGGAGACTCATGCCGTCCTGGCCGGATGGACAGATCCCGGTCGAGGCGCGGAGCTGCCGGGCGACGGCTTCGACTTCGCCTTGTCTGCGGTTGCCCGGCAGTGGCCTGGCTGGGTATGCGAGCCGCTGTGGCATGACACGCTGGCGGTCGCCGTGGCCAAGCGCTCCCACCTGCTGGCCTACCGTGACGTGCCGTGCCAGGAAGTGCTCAAGCAGCGCTTGATCTGCTCGCAGTCCACGGCCGATGAACCATGGCGCGTGACCGTGCGGCGCGTGTTCGAGAACGCGCTGCGGGAGCGAGAGCAAACGGTGGAGACATTCGATGTGGCGATGACGCTGGTTGCCGCCGGGTACGGGATCGCCATTGCGCCTGCCGCGAGACTGTCCAGTTACACGCGCAGAGGCATCGCGGCGCGACCACTGGCGGGCGCACCGACCATCGTGATGGCCTATCTGCTTCGCCCTGATGTCTCGCTGGCAGGCTCACGGGCAAGATTCGTTCGGCGCGCGCGCTCGCTGTCCTGAACACACCCCGCGGGCATCACTCGCGCTCGATGACTCTCAGCAGTGCCCTGCGCCGCTTGGACAGCGGGCCGAAGGTTTCCATGACCTCGCTCATCGAATCGCCGCGGGCCAGTGCATCCAGGATGTCAGCCCAGTCCTGCATGATGATCGCCCGCGACGCGATGTACTTCGTGTGGTCATACGGCGCGCGTGAGGAATCCTTCTTCCGCTTCGAGTGCGCCAGTTGCAGGTCGACTCGATTCTCGGGATAGCTCAACAATCCGAGCAGCGTCGTCGCCGTCGAACGGAAACCATGCGACGAGAACTGACCGCCGTAGCCCATGCGCTCCAACACCTTGTTGAGCGTCGTGGCGGACATCACTTCTCCCGGCTTTCGATAGCTGGGGAACAGCACCTTGCCACCACCAGTCAGCGTGTGGAGCTCCTTCAGCAGCGCGATCGCCTGCTTCGAGAGCGGAACGATGTGAGGCTGGCGCATCTTCATGCGCCCTTCGGGAACCGTCCAGATCGCATTGTCCAGATCGAACTCAGACCAGTACGCCTTGCGCAGCTCGGCCGTGCGGACAAACGTCAGCGCCATCAGCCGCAGCGCGATCACGGTAGTCCGGTAGCCCGCATCATCCACGCTGTTCAAGAACTTCGGGATGTCCTGCCAGGACAGCGGCGGGTTGTGCCGAACCCTCGGGCGCTTCACTGATCGCTTCAGCAATGCAGTCGGGTCGTTTTCGCAAAGCCCCTCTCCCGATGCGTATGCGAAGATCTGACCACTCCACTGCCGGATCAAGATCGCCACCGTAGGAGCGCCGCGGTCAACCACCCCTTGGATGATGGGCCGCAGGTGAGACGCCTTGATCGCGCCGATCGGCAGCTTGCCGAGCTTGGGAAACACGTCCTTCTCTAGATAGGTCTTCACCTGGCCGGCGTAGTAGTCGCTCCAATGCACGTTGCTCGCCATCCACCTGCGGGCAACCTCCTCGACGGTGTGCTCGTTCTGCTCGACTTGGTTGGCGATCTTGACCCGCTTCTCCAGGATAGGATCACGCCCCTCACGAACCAGGTTGCGCGCCCAATCTCGCTCCTGTCGCGCAACCTCCAGAGTCACCTTGGGAAACGAACCAATCGAGTAGACCTGCGCGGCGTTGCCCAGGCGATACCGATACCACCAGAGCTTGCTTCCATTGGGCTGTATGCGCAGGAACAGGCTGCCGCCATCCCTGAGCGTGTAGGCCTTGGGCTTGGCTTGCGCCGTCTCGATCTTGCGTACGGTGAGGAGATTGAGAGCCATGTGTATAACGCCCTGCAGGGGATTCGTTACTCACATGGTTATACACTTTTGCAGTGGCTTGGTCTAGCAAGTGACAGAACTCACCAGACTTTCAACCATTACGAATCAAAGCATTATGTATTCACCATGGAACTCAATGGCACTCTGTGGAGCCAAATCGTAGTTATCGATCATCAGGATCACGACGCCACCTCCGCACCATCGGCCACCGGGCCGTCGGCCACCGCGCTATCGACCACCGAACCATCCACCACCATGGCGGCGGCGCGGAACAGCGCGCGCGCCTTGTTCATGGTCTCTTTCCATTCCAGCGCCGGCACCGAATCGGCGACCACGCCGCCGCCGGCCTGGACATGGAGCTTGCCGTCCTTGATCACCGCGGTGCGGATCGCGATCGCGGTATCCATGTTGCCGTTCCAGCCCAGGTAGCCGACCGCGCCGCCGTAGATGCAGCGCTTGACCGGCTCCAGCGCGTCGATGATTTCCATGGCGCGGATCTTGGGCGCGCCGCTCAGCGTGCCGGCCGGCAAGGTGGCGCGCAGCACGTCGAGCGCCGACAGCCCGGGCCGCACATGACCCACCACGTTGGAGGTGATGTGCATGACGTGGGAGAAGCGTTCCACCACCATCTGCTCGGTGACCCGCACCGAGCCGGTGGCCGCGATGCGCCCGACATCGTTGCGGCCCAGGTCGATCAGCATCAGGTGCTCGGCGATCTCCTTGGGATCGGCCAGCATCTCGCGCTCCAGGGCCAGATCCTCGTCCGGCGTGCGGCCGCGGCGGCGGGTGCCGGCGATGGGCCGCACCGTGACCTCGCCCTGTTCGAGACGGGCGAGAATCTCCGGCGACGACCCCGCGATCTGGAATTCCCCCAGGTCGAGAAAATACAGGTAGGGCGACGGATTCAGATTGCGCAGCGCGCGGTAGAGGTTCACCGGTTCTCCGGGAAACGGCAGCGTGAGACGCTGCGAGGGCACCACCTGCATGACATCGCCGGCGCGGGTGTACTCCTTGATGGTCTCCACCGCCGCCTCGTAACCCGCGCGCCCCAGGCTGGAGACGAAGTCCTCCTCCTGCACGCCGCCGCCTTCGAGCCGCACCGGCGGCAGTTCCGGCACCGGCTCGCGCAGGCGCGCGGCGATGGCGTCGAGCCGCGCCTGCGCCACGGCCCAGGCGTCAGGCACGGCCGGGTCGGCGTGCACGATCAGGGTCAGGGTGCCGGCCAGGTTGTCGAACACCACCACTTCGTCCGACACCATCAGCAGGATGTCGGGCACTCCCAGCTCGTCCGGCGGACAGGAATGCGCGAGGCGCGGCTCCACATAGCGCACCGTGTCATAGCCGAAGTAGCCCACCAGGCCGCCGGTGAAACGCGGCAGCCCGGGCAGTTCCGGCACCCGGAAGCCGGCCTGCCAGGCTTCGATCTCGGCCAGCGGATCGGCGCAGGTGCGGGACTCCACCGCCGCGCCATTTACCTCGATCGCAAATTCGTGGCCGCACACCTTCACCACCGTGCGCGCCGGCAGGCCGATCAGCGAATAGCGGCCCCATTTCTCGCCGCCTTCGACGGATTCGAGCAGATACGAATAGCGGCCACGGGCAAGCTTGAGATAACAGGACAGCGGCGTTTCCAGATCCGCGAGCACGGCACGCGTGATCGGGATGCGGTTGTAACCCTGCTGGGCGATGGCGGCGAATTGTTCCGGTGTCATGACAGCTTTCCCCAAGATTGAACGATGGCGCGAGGTGCCCTGCGGGCAGGGGCGATCAGCCCCGGCGCCAACGCCAACGGGGAAGCGGGAGAAATTTTGCGGTCGGGGCAGTAAAAATGATCGTGACTCCTGATTGCGGCAGGATTCTAGCCCATTCGCCCGGGGCGGACTACCGCACCCCCGCCAGCGCCGCGCGCATGGCCGCGACCGCGGCGCCATAATCCGCCGCGCCGAAAATCGCCGAGCCCGCGACAAAGGTATCGGCCCCCGCGGCGGCTATTTGCGCGATATTGGCGGCGCTCACTCCGCCATCCACTTCGAGCCGGATGGCGCGACCGCTGGCGTCGATCAGCGCGCGCGCGGCGCGCAGCTTGTTGAGGGTTTCCGGAATGAAGGCCTGGCCGCCGAAGCCGGGGTTCACCGACATCAAGAGCAGCACATCGAGCTTGTCCATCACATGGCGGATGACATCGAGTCCGGTGGCCGGATTCAGCACCAGGCCGGTCTTGCAGCCCAGCTCGCGCGCCACCTGCAGCGAGCGGTCCACATGCCGGCTCGCCTCGGGATGAAAAGTGATCCAGGAAGCGCCGGCGGCGGCGAAGGCGCGGATCAGGTCATCGACCGGTTCCACCATCAGGTGCACGTCGATGGGCGCGGTGACGCCGTAATCGCGCAGCGCCTTGCACACCATGGGCCCCACGGTGAGGTTGGGCACATAGTGGTTGTCCATCACATCGAAGTGAACGACATCGGCGCCGGCGGCCAGCACCGCATCCACTTCGGCCCCCAGGCGGGCGAAATCGGCGGACAGGATGGACGGGGCGATCAGGTATTCGGGCATGCGCTCTTACCGGTCGGGAAACGCCGGGAACTATGCCGCGAACGCCGGGCTCGGGCAATGCGCGCGACGGGTCCACCGCCACGGATACTCTGCGCGGGTGTGATAGGCTCGACGAAGCTCCCGATACCCATCCCAGCCCATGCCACAGTCCGAACCGGTTTCCGCCGCCACCCTCGATGAGTTGCGCCACCATTTGCCGCCCCTCGCCTTCGATCCCGGCACCGATCCGGACAGCAGCGCACTGGCGGGAGCGGCAGCGTACCTGCGTCACTACCACATCGAGCTCGCGTCCCTCGCTCCCGGCGTGCGCCACTGCATGGGCAGGGTGACCACCAACGGCTACCGGATCGCCGCCCACTACTGGCTGCACCCGGCGCCGCGCGGCACCGTCTTTGTGGTGCACGGCTATTTCGATCACGTCGGACTGTACGGACACTTGATTCGCCACCTGCTCGCGCGCGAACTGAATGTCGTCGCCTTCGATTTGCCGGGGCATGGGCTGTCGGACGGCGAACGCGTCACCATCGCCAGCTTCGATCACTACACCGAGGTGCTGCAGGGACTCCTCGCGCACGCCGCCGCCTTGCCCACTCCCTGGCACGGTGTGGGCCAGAGCACCGGCGGCGCCATCCTGATCAAGTATTTGCTTGACGGCGAACACCCCCGGCCGCTGGAGCGGATCGCCCTGCTCGCGCCCCTGGTGCATCCGCGGCACTGGGGACTCAACCGGCTGGTTTATCTCGCCTCCCACCGCTGGCGCACAGCCATCGGCCGCAAATTCATGGTCAATTCGGGCGATCCGGCATTTCTCGATTTCGTGCAGCGACACGATCCCCTGCAGGAACGCCACATCCCGCTGGAATGGATCGGCGCCATGAAACACTGGGCCGAGGCGCTGCACCGCCTGCCGCCGTCGCCACATCCCGTGACCCTGGTGCAGGGCGACGCCGATACCACGCTCGACTGGCGCTACAACCTGCGTCTGCTGCGCGAGAAACTGCCCAACATGCATCTGCATTTGCTGCCCGGCGCCCAGCATCATCTGGTCAATGAAGCGGAACCGATCCGCGCCCGGGTGTTTGCCGCACTGGGGTTCTGAGCGATGTCCGCCGCCACCCGCCGCGCCGCATTGCTCGCCGAACTGAGCGCCATCGTCGGCGCGGATCATGTCGTCGGCGATGGCGACGATCTGCTTCGCCATGGCGGCGATCGCACGACCCGGTGGACCCCGGCACCCCTGGCCGCGGTGCTGCCGGGATCCAGCGCCGAGGTGCAGGCCATCGTGCAGCTCGCCAATCGCGAACGCATACCCATCGTGCCCAGCGGCGGCCGCACCGGGCTCAGCGGCGGCGCGGTGGCGGCGCGGGGCGAACTGGTGCTCGCCCTCGACCGCATGTGTCGCATCATCGAAGTGAACGCCGAGGACGCCACCCTCACCTGCGAGGCCGGCGCCGTCACCGCCCAGGTTCAGGCCGCGGCACAGACCGCCGGACTTTATTACCCCGTGGATTTCGCGTCCGCGGGTTCAAGCCAGATCGGCGGCAACATCGCCACCAACGCCGGCGGCATCCGGGTGCTGCGCCACGGCATGACCCGCGACCGGGTGCTGGGTTTGACGGTGGTGACGGGCGCGGGCGAACTGCTGCACCTCGGGCGCGGGCTGGTCAAGGACAATACCGGCTACGACCTGCGCCAGCTTTTCATCGGCTCGGAAGGCACCCTGGGCGTGATCTGCGGGGCTACCCTCGGGCTCGCCCCGCCACCGCCGCCCACCGCCGTGCTGGTACTGGGGGCGCCCTCCCTCGCGGCGCTGCCCGCCGTGCTCGCCGCGTTTCGGCGCCGATGCCGCCTCGCGGCCTGCGAATTCTTCTCCGCGGCGGCGCTGACCCGGGTGGTGGAGCGCCACGACCTGGCGCGACCGTTCGCGGCCGCGACACCCTATTACGCACTGATCGAGGTGGAGCTCGCGGGCGAGACCGACCTCGATCAGGCACTGCAAGTATTCGAAACCCTGCGCGACGCGGGCGTGGCAAGCGATGGCGTACTGGCGCAAAGCGCAGCCCAGGCCCGCGACCTCTGGCGCCTGCGCGAGGACATCTCGGACACGCTCGCGCCCTGGCAACCCCATAAAAACGACATCGCGGTGCGGAGTTCGCGGCTGCCGGCGTTCATCGCCCGCGCCGAAGCCCTGTTCGCGGCACGGTTTCCGGCGCTGGAAGTGGTCTGGTTCGGTCATCTCGGCGATGGCAATATCCACGTCAACGCGCTGAAACCCGCCGCCTGGTCAGGGGAGCAGTTCCAGGCGCTGGGCGCGGCGATCAGTCAGGCGCTCGGCGCGCTGGTGCAGGAATTCGGCGGCAGCATCTCCGCCGAGCACGGCATCGGTCTGCTCAGAAAAGACCTGCTGCAGTACTCCCGCAGCGCCGAGGAAATCCGCCTGATGCGCGCCCTTAAGACATTGTTCGACCCCAACCACATCATGAACCCGGGCAAGATCTTCGACCCGGCCCCCATCCCGCGATAAGGAGCCCCCATGCGCTATTCCCACCGAGTTGCCGACGGCGATGCCTGCCTCCTGCCACCGGGGAAGGTCGTCTGCGTCGGCCTCAACTACGCCGCCCATGTCGCCGAAATGGGCAGCCAGCCGGCGGCGGAGCCGGTGCTGTTCATCAAGCCGGGCACCGCGCTGCGGCCCTTTGCGGGCGAAATCGCCATCCCGGTGGATCACGGCGAATGCCATTTCGAGACCGAGCTCGCGCTGCTGATCGGCGCGCCCCTGCGTCACTGCGATGCCACCCAGGCCCGGGCCGCCATCGCCGGCGTCGGCCTGGCGCTCGACCTGACCCTGCGCGATCTGCAAAAAAAACTGAAACAGGCCGGCCATCCCTGGGAGCGCGCCAAAGGCTTTGACGGCGCCTGCCCGGTGTCGGAATTCCTGCCGCCAACGCGGGTCGGCGATCTGCGGAATCTGGAGTTCCGGCTCCACCAGAACGGTGTGCCGCGCCAGCACGGCCGCACCACCACCATGCTGACCCCGGTGCTGGACCTGCTGTGCTACATGAGCCGCTGGTTCACGCTCGAACCCGGCGACATCGTGCTCACCGGCACCCCGGAAGGCGTGGGTCCGCTCGCCCCGGGGGACCACCTGGTCGCCGAACTCGGGACCCTGTTGCGGGCGGAGGCCGGGGTGCGTGAACGGCACGGGGCAAACACAGCCCTCTGATGCTATCCCAGCGATTGGCTGCGACTAGCGCGATCCGCAGATGCACCAGACCATCTGGATCTGTGCTGCATCCATCTCGGCAAGAATACTGAATATCGGACAGGTATCGGCGCGCGGCCGCCACTCAGGCGCCCGAGGGCTCGCGCTGAAACCGGTAATCCCGGCGCTCGGTGGCGCGACCGCGGCGGTAGCTCTGTTCCGCGAAATGCACGGTGCCGTCACGGTGGATCAACAGGGCGGTGGTGCAGCGGGTTCCGTAGCTGTCCGAGACGATGAAGGGCGCGGACAGCACCCGCTCCATTTCGAGGCCGATGCCGGTGTCGGGCAGATGGGCGTCGGGAAACTGCTCGCGCGACCCAAGGATCGCCAGCAGGCGGTCGAGCGCCGGGGCATCGGGCTGGTCGAGCACGGCGGTCAGCATGCGGCGGGCGTACTCGGCCTTGGGCCAGGGGGTGTCGAGCAGGTCGTTGCTGAGGGTATAGATACCGGGTTCGAGCGTCTGGACGCTGGCGTTCTGGTTGGTGCAGTAGACGAGGTGTTCCGGCGTGCCCGCCAGCAGGCTGAAGCCGCGAAACCGGTGCGCCTCCGCCAGAACGCTTTCGGCATAGGTTGCGGGAGTGCTCGCGGCGCGGAGAAAGTTCACCGGCAGATCGCCGCGCGAACGCGCATTGGCGCCTAGGGCACCGCCCCGGTAGTTGGTGACCGTGGCCCAGCGACCGCGCCGGTCGACCCCGAACCAGGTGCCGCCCGCTTCGTCGTCGCGGCCGCCGAGAATGTGCGGGTGATCGTCCCAGAACCGCGCCACCTGCGCGGGACGGTCGTAGTACTCGTCGCGGTTCGCCACCACCACCAGCGGATAGTCCGGATGGTGACGAAACGCGAGGGCTACGAGACACACGGCGGAAAACCCCCCGATCTAAGCGTCACTGTCCTGTTCTTCCTCGACGACCTCCAGGTACGCCTGGGCGTCGAGCAGATCGTCCAGCTCGGCAGGGTCCGCGATGCGCAGCCGGTAGAACCAGCCGTCGCCATAGGGCGAGGCGTTGATGATTTCGGGCGTATCCTCGAGTGCCTCGTTGATCGCAATGACGGTGCCGGTCAGGGGCGCGAAGACGTCGGACGCCGCCTTGACGGACTCGACCACGCCAGCCTCCTGGCCGAGATCGAGTTCGTCCCCCAGCTCCGGCAACTCGACATAGACAATGTCGCCGAGGCTGTCCTGCGCATAATCGGTAATGCCCACGGTCACGGTTCCATCACCTTCGTTGCGCACCCATTCGTGGGTTTCGCGGTAGCCAAGCTCCTTGGGGGTATCGACCATGCTGGTTCTCCAATCTTCGGGGTGCCGAGTAATTCGTTGCCGGGTGTCCAGGGAAAATCCGCCGCCGGCGCGGCGGGCGCTCAGTTGTAAACCTTTTTACCATGGCGCACAAAGGGCGGCCGCACCACCCGCACCGGCGCCGGCCGACCGCGAATATCCACCACCGCCTCGCGCGCGCCGATGTCCGGAATGCGCGCCAGCGCAATGGCGTGGCCCAGAGTGGGGGAATAGGTACCGCTGGTGATGACGCCGACCTTCGGACTGCCCGCTACCCGCACCAACTGACCGGCCCGCAGCACGCCGGGTTTGGTCATCACCAGGCCGGCCAGCGTCAGATACCCGCCCCGCTGACGCAGTTCCTCGAGGGCGGTACGACCGATGAAATGTCGGGTGTCGGGATCCCAGGCCAGGGTCCAGGCCATGTTGGCCTCGAGCGGGGTGACGTCCTCGTCCATCTCGTGGCTGTGGAGATTGAGTCCGGCCTCCAGACGCAGGGTATCGCGGGCGGCGAGCCCGGCGGGCCGCACACCCTGCGCCACCAGCGCGCGCCAGCAGTCCTCCGCGGCAGCCGCGGGCAGCATGATCTCGAAGCCGTCTTCGCCGGTATAACCGGTGCGCGCCACCAGCCAGTCATCCATCCGGATGGAGCTGAAGGATGCCAGTGACGCCAGCGGCGCGGCCGCTTCGCCGAAGGCGCCCTGCATCGCCACCAGCGCCGCCGGTCCCTGCACCGCGATGATGGCGCCATCGGTCTGTTCGCGCACTTTCACGCGCTGGCCGCTGGCCTGCCGGGTGATCCAGGGCAGCACGCGCTCGTGCGTGGCGCAGTTCAGCACCAGCCGGTAGCTGTCGTCCGCCAACGCATAGACGATCAGATCGTCGATCACGCCGCCCTTCTCGTTCAGCATGGCGCTGTAGAGCGCCGCGCCCGGAGTCGTGAGACGAGCCACGTCGTTGGCCAGCAGGCGGCGCAGAAAATCCCGCGCCCCGCTGCCGTTCACGTCCACCGTGGTCATATGACTGACGTCGAACAGGCCCGCCTGCTCGCGCACGCAGCGGTGCTCGATCAGTTGCGAACCATAGTGAAGTGGCATATCCCAGCCGGCGAAATCGACCATGCGGGCGCCGTGGCGGATATGGGTATCGTAAAGAGGGGTACGCCGGCCCATGCTGCCTCCCGCGCGGAGTCGTGCATTCTAAACGGCGCCCGGCATCGGGTCGAGACAGATCGCACACAGGGCCGGGGGCTATACTCGCTAGGCGCAGGGCAATAACAGCGGAGACAGGCATGGATCTCGGACTCGAAGGCAGGGTGGCGCTGGTGACCGGCAGCAATCGCGGTACCGGGGCGATCATCGCGGAGCGGCTCGCCGCCGAAGGCGCTACCGTGATCGCCCACGGCTTCACCGCCGGCAGCGCCGACCATCTGCTCGGGCAAGGCGTAGCGCACGCGGTGTGGGGCGATCTGTGCACCGACCCGGGCTGCGATCAGGTGGCGCGGGACGCCCTCGCGCTGACCGGGCGCGTCGATATTCTGGTGAACAACTACGGCACCGCCGAGGAAGCACGCTGGGCCGACGCCGACACCGAAGTCTGGCTCGACATGTACCAGAAAAACCTGCTGTCGGCGGTGCGCCTTGCGCGCCTGCTCAGCCCCCAGATGCGCGACCGCGGCTGGGGGCGGATCATCCAGCTTGGCACCATCGGCTCGACCCAGCCGAACGCGCTGCGGCCCGCGTATTACGCCGCCAAGAGCGCGCTGGCGAGCATCGCGGTGACCCTGTCGCAGGAGCTGGCCAATAGCGGCATCACCGTGAACACGGTATCGCCGGGTTATATCCGCACCCCGGAAGTGGAAGCGGCGTTTCGCGCCAAGGCCGCGCGCGAAGGCTGGGGCGACGACTGGGCGACCATCGAGGCGCGCATCGTCGCCCGGCGCTTTCCGAATCCCGTCGGTCGCATCGCCACCCGCGAAGAAGTCGCCGACCTGGTGTGCTTTGTCGCCAGCACGCGGGCCGCCTTCATCAACGGTCAGAACCTGCGCATCGACGGCGGCGCGCTGGGCCTGGTGCAATAGCCGGCAGCCGGCGTATCGCAAGCGCCGACCCTGCCGGGAGCGAACCGGTTCGGCTACAATGCCGGCCCATTCCAGCCTTTGATTCTCCCCACGCAATGGCCCAATACGTCTATACCATGAACCGGGTGGGCAAGATCGTCCCGCCCAAGCGCGAAATCCTCAAGGATATTTCCCTGTCGTTTTTCCCCGGCGCCAAGATCGGCGTGCTGGGGCTGAACGGTTCCGGCAAATCTACCCTGCTGCGCATCATGGCGGGCGTGGACACCGACATCGTCGGCGAGGCGCGGCCGATGCCGGGCCTCAAGATCGGCTACCTGTCGCAGGAGCCCCAGCTCGACGATGCCAAGGATGTACGCGGCAATGTCGAAGACGGCGTGCACGAAGCGGTGGGCGCGCTGCGGGAGCTGGATCAGGTATTCGCCGCCTATGGCGAAGCGGACGCCGACTTCGATGCGCTGGCCAAGCGCCAGAGCGAGCTCGAAGACATCATCCAGGCCTGGGACGCCCACAATCTGAATCACACCCTGGACGTCGCCGCCGACGCCCTGCGGCTGCCACCCTGGGACGCGGACGTTTCCCGCCTGTCAGGCGGCGAGCGCCGTCGCGTCGCGCTGTGCAAGCTGCTGCTGTCGCGCCCCGACATGCTGCTGCTGGACGAACCCACCAACCACCTGGATGCCGAATCCGTGTTCTGGCTGGAGCAGTTCCTGCACAATTTTTCCGGCACCGTGGTCGCGGTCACCCACGACCGCTACTTCCTCGACAATGTCGCGGGCTGGATTCTGGAACTCGACCGCGGCCGCGGCATTCCCTACGAGGGCAATTACAGCACCTGGCTGGAAGCCAAGGAAAAACGTCTGGCGCAGGAGCAGCGCACCGAAGAGAGCCACCGCAAGGCCCTCAAGGAAGAGCTGGAGTGGGTGCGCAAGAATCCCAAGGCGCGCCAGGCCAAGAACAAGGCCCGCCTGCAACGCTTCGATGAGCTCAGCAGCCAGGAATTCCAGGCCCGCAACGAAACCAATGAAATCTATATCCCGCCCGGACCACGGCTGGGCGACAAGGTGATCCAGCTCGAAGGTGTCTGCAAAGGCTTTGGCGACCACCTGCTGATCGACAATCTGAACCTGAACATTCCCAAAGGCGCCGTGGTCGGCATCATCGGCGGCAACGGTGCGGGCAAATCCACCCTGTTCCGGATGATCGCCGGCAGCGAGCAACCCGACGCCGGCCGGGTCGTCCTCGGCGAAACGGTGCAACTCGCCTTCGTCGAGCAGAGCCGCGCATCGCTCGACGACAGCAGGACGGTGTGGGAAGCCATCTCCGGCGGTCAGGACATCCTGCGCATCGGCACCTACGAGGTGGGTTCGCGTTCCTATGTGGGCCGCTTCAACTTCAAGGGCAGCGACCAGCAGAAACGTGTCGGCGATCTTTCCGGCGGTGAGCGCGGCCGCCTGCATCTGGCCAATACCCTCAAACAGGGCGCCAACGTGCTGCTCCTGGATGAACCCTCCAACGATCTGGATCTGGAAACCCTGCGCGCGCTGGAAGAAGCGATTCTGGCGTTTCCCGGCTGCGCCCTGGTGATCTCCCACGACCGCTGGTTTCTCGACCGTATCGCGACCCACATTCTGGCGTTCGAAGGCAACAGCGAGGTGGTGTTCCACGCGGGCAACTACAGCGATTACCACGAGGATCTGCTGGCCCGCAAAGGTGCGGAAGCACAACCACAGCGCGTCCGCTACAAACCGCTGAAAACCTGACCCGCGCAATCCCAAGGGCCCTGCCGATGGCGGGGCATGCCGGATGGAGGAGACGACCTCGTGATCGACACCACTTTTCTCGCCGTCGGCTCGTTGATGCTGCTGTCGGGGTATGCCGTGATGGGCCGCGGCAACCTGGTGCACATGCAACACCAGGTCACCCAGGCATGGGAACTCATCAGGACACCACTGAAGCAACGGGACGCGGCGCTGAGCGAACTGGAGACCTTGTGTCGCGCGTCGGTCCCGCAGGAGCCCGCGCCATTGGCGCGGATCGCGGCGGCGCGAACGCGGGTCGCGCGCGCCCATGAGGCGTTTGATCCGGTCGCATTTGGAGCCGCGGAAACCGAACTGCGCAACGCGATCAGCGGACTGTTCGCAACGGCAACAAAAGCCGGCCTGGATACCGATTCGCTGTTGCAGCAACCGTTGTTGCAGCTCGGCGCCTGCGAAGCAGGCATCGCGGATCGCTGCCGGGTCTACAACGCGGCGGTTGATTTCCTCAACGTCCGGATCAGGCACTTCCCCTACCTGCTGCTGGCCCGGCCACTGGGGTTTCACGCGTTCGACCGCCTGGACCTGACTGTCTGGAAAGCGACCGCTACCGACGGCGAGGTGTCGCGGTAATCCTGTTTCGTGTAACTGGTTTCGTACAAGTGGGCTTCAGAGCAGCCATGGCGTTGCCGATAATCTTCCGCTCACCAACTTTGGATGCGCCGATCGTCGCGTACCGGCGCTATTTTCAGGATCTTGCCATGTTCTGGTTCAGCCGCCCGCTGTGGGCGACGTTGCTTTTCGGCGCGCT
The DNA here is from genome assembly GCA_016191205.1 of Gammaproteobacteria bacterium. Taxonomy (GTDB): domain Bacteria; phylum Pseudomonadota; class Gammaproteobacteria; order Pseudomonadales; family Porticoccaceae; genus JAGPUQ01. The sequence continues at coordinate 45,114 of JACPPB010000007.1, forward strand.
GGTGGTCAAAGCCCCCGCTTACGCGGACACCTTCCTCCTCACGCCTGCGGATACGCGGCTGGTGGGGACGGTGCGCTACATCAAATCGCGGACCGAAGATACGCTGGTCGATCTCGCTCTGCTGCACGGCCAGGGCTACGACGAAATGCGCAGCGCAAACCCGGACGTTGACGCCTGGCTTCCCGGACAGGGCACCCAGATCACGATTCCCTCCCAATATCTCCTGCCCGATGCGGCGCGGGAAGGCATCATTGTGAATCTGGCGGAAATGCGCCTGTTTTACTATCCCAAACCCGGCGTCGGCATCCCGCCATCCGTCATCACTTATCCGATCGGCATCGGTCGCGACGACTGGCCCTCTCCTACCGGGGCGACCAAGATAGTGGAAAAAATCCCCCAGCCGGCATGGCGCCCCCCGGCGTCCATTCGCGCGGAGCACGCCGCCCAAGGCCGGCCCTTGCCCATGCTGGTGCCACCCGGACCCGACAACCCGCTGGGCCAATATGCGATGCGCCTGGGGATCTCGGGCTATCTTCTGCACGGCACCAACAAGCGTTACGGCGTGGGCATGCGGGTATCCCACGGCTGCATCCGGCTGTATCCGGCGGACATCGAGGCATTGTTCGCCCAGGTGCCCAATGGCACTCGGGTGGAGCTGATCGATCAGCCCTACAAGGCCGCCGTTCAGAACGGACGTCTCTATGTCGAAGTCCATCAGCGATATACCGAGAATGGCGCGGTACAGGGCGACTTCACTGCCTTGCTGGAAGTGGTTCACCGAACCCTGGCCGAGCAATCCAACCTGCTGGCGGGAACGCCAAATCTGGCGCTGCTCCCCGCCATTTATGCCCGCGCAAGCGGGATGCCGGTCGCGCTCGAGACCATCGGTGGGGGTCGGCCCGCCGCTGACAGCCATCGGCTCACGCAGGCAGGCGGGGCCGGGGCGCGGTAATCACCCCAACCTCAGCCGCAGACAGTCAAAAAAAAAGCCGGCCCGGTATGCCCGGGCTCGGCCTGTGTCACACGACCGGCCCGCCAGGGGGCCGGTCGCGGGACGATCACTTGCGCTGTGAGCGCTCGAATACGCGATCCAGCTTGCTCTGAACTTCGGAGGCCGTAGCCTGAGCTTTGTCAGCCTTGGCAGAGGCTGCGTCTGCCGCGGATTTTGCGGCTGAAGCAGTTTGCTGCGCTGAGCTCGCGCTCTGCTTGGCTTCCTGAGCAGTACGCAGCGCTTCGTCTGCCGTGCTCTGGGCCTTCTGGACGCTGGAGTTGGATGCGCAACCTGCGGCCAGAGCCACAACAGCTGCCAGAGCCAGTACCTTTATTCCCTTGCTTTGCTGAAGCATGGTAAATCCCCTTGATGGAATGATCAGTTTGGCACACTAACGAAACAGTGGTGTCGCATCGCCCCCGATTGCCCGGCACCGCCCAACCCGCAGACAGCGCTCAAACCGCCAGGCACCACGACCACCGGCGGAACCATACCAAATTCAGACCAAAAACGCAGCCGATATGTATCAAGTTCTTATGCAAATTCCGGTAGCGAGTGCTCAAAGTCGGGCGGGGGCGGCAACTGGCGCCGTTTCCGGCGGTGCGGGCGAAACCGCATGCAGCGGGCGAACCCAAAAATCCAGGTCGCGCGGTGCCCCGCTGCGGCGCCAGGCCTCGAGCGCGGCCTTTACGCTGTCAAAACGCCCGAAAGTGACCAAAGCGTGGTACGGACCCTGAGGTTCGTGGCGCAGGATCAAGTCCGGCAGCTCTTCGAGGTTGTGCTGGGCAATGTAAGCGCGGGCAGCACGCTCACTTCTGAAGGCGCCGATCTGCACCGTGTAGGTACGCCGGTCGCTGACGCCCGGCTGATCCGATCCCGAAACCGGGCCAGGCGCCGGAACTGACTGTTTTGGGGCGGACATGGCGGCGACGGCGAGCGCGTTTTCGGATTCCGGTGCCAACTCGCGGGCATCTCCCTTCCGTTCCGCTATCGCTTTCACGTCTGCTGCCGCCTTTTCCCAGCGCGCCAATACCGGCTCCGGCTCGGGAGGCGGTTTCCGCGGTTCCGGATTTGACGTCTTGGACGCGGGCGCCGGTGGGATGTCCACACCTCCAGCCGACAGTGCCGGCAGGCCTGCGCTCCAGCGATTGGTTGCGCCCACACCCTTGTCTGTGCCGGCACTGTCGTGCACGAACGCCGATTGAGACGCCGTCTCGGCGGTGCTCCTCGTCGCGTTTCGCGGATCATCTGCGACAACCGCAGTTCCGACCGCGCCGCCACGCGCAACCTGACGCGGCGCGTCGGCAGGGTTGGCTTGCCGAGCCGCCGCGCCCTGTGCCGCGGGCGCTACATTGCCCTTGCTCTGATTGCAGGTCCAGTCGCGCCCATCCGGTGTTCGCTCGCAGAACCAGCTTTCCCGATCACTTTGCGACGACGACGTTGCGCAGCCGGCCGAGCAAATCACGAGCGCGCCCATCAGGGCTTTGCGAGGCAACGCCCAACCGCTACGCTGTGATCGCCCAGGCATGGCCGCAGTATTCAAATACCGAGGTCGGCGAGCGCATCGACGACCCGGCGAATGGCAGCGGCGATGCCCGGGTGATCGGACTCGAACACACCCACCTGGGCCTCGAGCCGCGCGCGCAGCTTTCTCCGCCCCGCGTTCAGGGGTTCGGCGGTAAGGGTGGTGACGTCGTGGACCACGTTACTCACGAGCGTCAGCAGATCGGGATCTGCCGCGCTGGCGCGCGCAAGCTCCTCCTGCAGGGCAGCCAACTCTTCGGCGAGGGATTTCTGCATATCTAAGGCTCCGACCATGCGTTATTGCTGGGATTTCGGGGATGGCTTGAACAAGTGCCGCGGCGAACCCGGGAGAACGCCATTTTCCGATCCGGTTTTGGCATGCGTACCGTACCCGAAAAAACGGCCGTTCCGCGCACCCGTCGGCTTGAGTCACCACCGGACAACCATCGTACCCGCCTGGGCAAGCCGCCAGAACGCTTTGATATTCCCGGGTCCCCGCCGGCACGGGACGACGATGCCGCGGTGATGCCAAGCATCCGCGTGCTCACCGGATGCTACTTTATGCCATGCCCGGCGGTTAGCACAGGAGCGGTTGATCCGCCGGGGGCGCGTCACCACCGCGCACCACAATAATGCGCCACTCAGGCGCCCGCATTATGCTGGCGCAATATTTGCCCCGCAAAGGGAATAGCTCCAGATTTCCAGAAAATATGCCCACAAATGGGGCTATATCATCCTTGCTTTAATAATTTCGCACCATTTTTGAGCACATTTTCCGCGAGACATCTATGTTGCCTGCACCGAAAAACCCCGTTGGACCACCCCCCGCTGCGCTTCTTCTCCTGATGCCACTGCTGGCACTGCCGACTTCCGGACACGCGGATACCCTGAACGGCGCGGACACGGCCTGGATGCTGACCGCCACCGCGCTCGTGCTGTTCATGACCATCCCCGGACTGTCGCTGTTTTACAGCGGCCTGGTGCGCACCAAAAATGTGCTTTCGGTGGCCATGCAGTGCTTCGCGATTACCTGCGGCGCCTCGGTTATCTGGCTGCTGGTCGGCTACAGCCTCGCTTTCAGCGACGGCGGCGGCGCCAACGCCTGGATCGGGGGCCTGGACCGGGCGCTGTTCCTGGGTGTCGGCGTGGACTCCGTCAAGGGCAGCATTCCGGAATCACTTTTCGCGCTCTTTCAAATGACCTTCGCCATCATCACTCCGGCCCTGATCGTCGGCGGCTTCGCCGAACGCATGCGCTTTTCGGCCATGCTGATTTTCAGTCTGGCCTGGTTGCTGCTGGTGTATATCCCGGTATGCCACTGGGTCTGGGGCGGCGGCTGGCTGGCCCAGATGGGCCTGCTCGATTTCGCCGGCGGCACGGTGGTCCACATCACGGCCGGCGTCGCCGCCCTGGTTGCCGCCATGGTGCTGGGCCCCCGCAAGGGTTTCGGCACCCATAGCATGTCGCCCCACAACCTGACCCTCACGGTCGCCGGCGCCGGGATGCTGTGGGTGGGCTGGTTCGGTTTCAACGGTGGTTCCGCGCTCGCCGCCAACGGCAGCGCCAGCATGGCGATTCTGGTGACGCACGTCTCGGCCTCCGCCGGCGCCCTCGCCTGGATGGGGATGGAGTGGCTGCGCCACGGCAAACCCTCGGTGCTCGGCATCGTCACCGGCATGGTGGCGGGGCTCGGCACCATCACGCCGGCGTCTGGCTATGTGGGCCCGGGCGCGGCGCTGCTGATCGGGCTCGGGGCAGGCGTGCTCTGCTATTTCGCCACCCAGACCATCAAACAGGTGTTGCGGATAGACGATTCGCTGGATGTGTTCCCGGTCCACGGCGTGGGCGGAATACTCGGCACCCTGCTGGCCGGCGTCTTTGCGTCCGACCAGTTGGGTGTGTTCAGCGGCAGGGGCTATGCCGCGGGAATGACGATGGGCACTCAGGTGGGCGTTCAATTAGTGGGGATCGCGGCTACCCTGATATTCACTGCGGTCGTGACCTTCGCATTGCTCAAGGTTCTGGATCTCACCCTGGGCTTGCGCGTAACCACTGACCAGGAGACCGAGGGCCTCGACCTCACCCAGCACGACGAGCGCGGTTACGATCTCTGATTCCCGCACCGGCCACCGCCATGGTCGGAACAACGGCCATGGCGGTGGCCGCCTTCAGACCAGCGCCGGGTCCCGGTTCGACCGGGTGGCGAACCAGTGCTCCATCCCGAACAGCAACGCGCCGTAACCCAGGGTCGCCAGCAGGGTCTGGTGAAAAAACGGCAGTGCCGCGAGATAGCAGGCCGCCAGCCCGGCGCCGGTGGCGGGATAGAGATCCTGGGTCAACCAGACGCCGGCGTTGCTGACCAGAAAAAACAGGCTCGCGCCCGCCACTCCCGCCGCCAGCAACGGCAGGGGACGGCGGCGTGCTCCGAGCCAGCGCCCGGCCGCGACCACCAGCGCCATGCCCAGATAGACAAACACCATGGTGGCGTGAAATCCCAGCCACAGATCCGCCAGCAGCATCGCCGTCAACGGCAACAGCAGTGCCAGCCGCCAGTCCCGCACCGCCGCGCCGCTGAACAGGGCCAGCGCCATCACCGGCGAAAAATTCGGTGGATGCGGCAGCAGGCGGGTCAGCGCGGCAATCGCGATGGCCAACACGAGGACACGGATGGTCGGGGACGGCATGGCAGAACTCCTCGTCACATGGTTACAGGTCAGAAGTCGCGGGAAAGGGTCAGCATCAGATTCCGCTCGGGCGATGGATACAGCGCCCGGGTGCCGAAAAAGCTGGCGAACTCAGTGTACTGCTTGTCGGTGATATTGTTCAGCCGGGCCAGCAACGTCCAGGACTGTCGGGTCCAGGTCGCCGCCATATTGGCCAGGGTATAACCACCCTGTTCCGTGCTGTTGCCGAGATCGAGGTTGCGAGGGCCGGTATACACCAGCTCGCCAAACAGGCTGAAGTTCGGGTCGAAGCGGTAGTTGGCGTTGAGTTTCAGCAACTGGCGGGCGACATCGGGCACCCGATTGTTGTCGTAGGGTCCCGCGACGAAGCGGGCATCGACATAGGTATAAATGCCGCCCAACACGAGCGCGTCGGTCGCGTGGTAGCGCGCATCCAGGGTGCCGCCACGGCGCCGCGTGTCATCGAAATTGGCGTTGGCGCCAAAGTCACCCAGCCCGGGATCGAAACCTATTTCGTGTTTCATGTCTTGCTGGAACAGCGCGGCATGGAGATCGACCGAGGACCAACTCCACTCGCTGCCCAGCTCCCAGGCGACGCCGCGCTGTACCTTCAGCGGAGTGAAATTGCCCATGAAATCGATGTTTTCGTCGGCTAGGGCGAAGCGGAACGTCTCGTCCCGGTTCAGGTAATAACGGCCGCTGTCGCCGCGCCAGTTGAGGCCGACGGTGTGTACCAGTGTGCTCTGGTCGTAGTTCAGGCCGAAGGGCGCCACTTCGGCATCCAGGCGGGCATGACGCAGCCCGCCTTGCAGATCGAGACGGTCGATCGGGGTATAGATGAAATGCAGATATTCGCTGCGTTTGCGCTGGCGCTGTTCCGTGCCGCTCGGGCCGAAGCCGAAATCCAGCGCGAAGTCGTAATCCACCCGCTCGATATCCATGCCCAGCGTGGCGCGCAACCCGTCCGCCGTAAACACCAGGCGCGGATCGAGCGTCTTGACCCGGCGTTGCTGGCCCGTGACGGCGGCGCCAAAGCTCGACATCGAATTGATGTCCACGTCTTCGTTCCGGTCGCCGTAGCTCGCGAACAGCTCCAGATACTCGCCGAGCCGCTGATCGATCCCGATCCGGGCCGCCCGGTTATTGGCGTTGTAATCATTGAAGCTGGAACCCGCTTGACGCCGGTTCTGCGCGACCTGGGCCGCCGAGAGCGCGCCTGCCAGGCGATAGTCGTCATCGCTCTCGCTCGCCTCGACGAACAGTTCGCCATCCGCGTGGCGCCAGCCCGCCCGACCCCGGTAGTTTCCGTAATTGACGGCGCCGCCGTCCCGGAAGGCTTCGCTGCGCTCCACCTCGCCGCCGAACCGGTAGTAGAGCCCGGACGCGAACTGATCCTGGTAACTCCCGGCATAGTTTTCGGCAGCATAGCTGCCGTGCCCGACACTGATCCGGCCCTGGCGGGGCCCGCCGCTGCGCGTGATGATGTTGATCACCCCGCCCACCGCCTGATCGCCGTAGAGGGTGCCGGCGCCGCCTTCCAGAATTTCCACGCGCTCGATGTCCTCCACCGCCACTGCGGTGAGATCGGGTCCGGCCAGATCCGTGTTGTTGAGGGAACGTCCATCCACCAGCACCAGGACGTTCTGGGCAGTGGCGAACCCGCGCAGGGCCAACCGACTGTCGCGTCCATTGCCCATGCTGTCCTGTACCTGAACCGAGCCCAGGTTGCGCAGCAGGTCGGAAAGATTGTGGACGCCGCTGGCGCGGATTTGCGCCGCGTCGATCACCCGCACCGTGCTTGCGACATGATCGGCGCTGTAGGGCGAGCGGGTGGCGGTGACCACCAGATCTTCGTCGACCGGAAGGTCCGTGCCCGCTGCGGCGACCGCGAACAAGGGCGCCGCCAGCACGCCTGAAAGCGCGCCCGACAATAAACGTCTCGAATTGAACCGAACCGACATGAACGTGCTCCGCAAGAAAAACCGCCGGACACGGCCACAGCAGCGGAGACCACAAAAGTAGCGTCCCGGCGCGGCAACCGTGCGTCTGCGCTGCACGGCGAACCACGACGGCCCGCAGTAACGGTTACCCCGACCGTTACACGACAACGCGGCTGTGGCAGGTCTCCTGGCTTCCGGGTCAGTGCGTCCGCCCGCCTTCCCGACCGAGGTCAGTGGCATCCGGGCGGCGCTCGCCGGGTACAGTTGCGGAGACAGCTTCGATTGACGCAGCCACTTGGGCTGCGGGCGAATTCCCTCGGGGCCCTCGCGGGCACCACAACGGCGGGGATTCTACCAGCGCGCCGCTCGGCGCGCCGGTGGCATGGTCAGACTGGCGCCGGCTCGCAAAACACCACGCCCTCGCCAATCCAGCCGTTGGCCATCATGTGCCTGTAAACGTCGACGCTGGTCACGAAGCGGTGATTGCTGTCGTTTTGGGCGAAGCGGCCGTTGTAAAGCCGCCACACCGGCCGGGTGCCGGGGTAGCAGGCGCCGTTGGTGGGGACGAGCGCACGGAAGGCGATGCCCTCGTAGGTCCAGCCCGAGCCGGGCTGCTTGAGCAGTTCACACTCATTGGCGCCGGCGGTGTAGAAGTGCGGGTTCACCAGCGAAGAATAGAACCGGCATACCGGCCTGGCCGCGGCTGGCGCCGGGTAGTCCAGGGGCCAGGCACCGAAAATGCCCGTCGAGTACCAGCCTCCACCGCCACCGCCTTGCACCAGCGAGTTCGCCTCACTACCGTCGGCGGCAAGGAAATAATGCAAGGTTGTGCGATTACGAAATTCGCGAATCGGTCCATTGTAAGGACCAGGGCTAACGGTGACAGTCCCCACTTCCACCGGAGGGTAGGGAAGTAAAAATTGATCCCCATCGACCGGCGCAAGAATTTGGTAGACACCCCCGGGAAGTCCCGGGACGTTTGCTACCCTCCTTCGATCAAGGGGTACACCTCCACAATCCTGTGGAAGCACCATCCTCACATAAATTGCGCGCACACTCGCGGTTACCACCCGCGTATCGATGGCGATGTCAACATCGACATCATGAAGCTCGTCACTGCGCGCGCACTCAAACCATTCGATCGTAAACGGCTGATAAGCTTCAGGCGCTGCAGGCGTTACCGTCACGGTCTGTGCCTGACTGAACATCGGCAATCCCGACAGACCACAGCCAAGCACCAGCCATAGCAATCGCCGCAAGCAACAGCGGATGGATTTCATGAGCGGTCTCCTGACCGATTGAACAAACGGGGTTGGCTGAACACCGCGGGCGCGGTGGGGAACCTGAGGCAAAGACCGCTACCGACAACTGTCGCGACCGCGGGGTGGTGGCGTGAACCTGGGGGATAATTTTCGGGACACGGCATCCTGGCAGTCCTTTATCCGCAGAGATTTGCGCAAAATAGCCGGCGGTCGTGTCAGCGGCAAGTCGCCGCACCGTTACTACCCATCGAGCGCCGCCAGCGCCTCGGCGAGGTGGCGCACGCCGACCACTTCCATGCCCGCCGGCGCCTGCTTGGGCGCATTGCCGGCCGGCACGATGGCGCGGGTAAAGCCGTGCTTGGCGGCCTCCCGCAGCCGCTCCTGGCCGCCGGGTACCGGGCGGATCTCGCCGGCGAGGCCGATCTCGCCGAAGGCCACCAGTTGCCGCGACAGCGGGCGGTCGCGAAAGCTCGACACCACCGCGAACAGGACCGCGAGATCGGCGCCGGTCTCCAGCACCCGCACGCCGCCGACCACGTTGGCGAACACGTCCTGATCGCCCACCATCAGGCCGCCGTGGCGGTGCAGGACGGCGAGCAGCATGGCCAGCCGGTTGCCATCGAGCCCGACGGTAACCCGCCGGGGATTGCCGAGCGCGCTCGCGTCCACCAGCGCCTGCACTTCGACCAGCAGCGGCCGGGTGCCCTCCCAGACCACCATCACCACGCTGCCGGCGGCGGTCTCCTCACCGCGCTGCAGGAAGATCGCCGAGGGGTTGGCGACCTCGCGCAGGCCGCGGTCGGTCATCGCGAACACGCCGAGCTCGTTGACCGCGCCGAAGCGGTTCTTGTGGCTGCGCAGAGTGCGAAAGCGGCTGTCGTCGGAAGCTTCCAGCATCAGCGAGCAGTCGATCATGTGCTCCAGCACCTTGGGGCCGGCGAGCGCGCCCTCCTTGGTGACGTGGCCGACCAGGAACAGGGCCATGCCGGTCTGCTTGGCCAGCCGCACCAGTTGCGCCGCGCTTTCGCGCACCTGCGACACGGTGCCGGGCGCGGCGCTGAGTTCGGCGCATTGCAGCACCTGTACCGAGTCCACCACCATCACGCGGGGCGCGCGGCGCAGCGCGGTGGCACAGATGGTCTCGGTGGCGGTTTCCGCCATGATCTCGACCCGATCCAGGGGCAGCCCCAGGCGCCGCGCGCGCAGCGCCACCTGCTGGGGCGATTCCTCGCCGGTGACATAGAGCGCCGGCACCCGCGCGCCCAGTTCGCACAGGGCCTGGAGCAACAGGGTGCTCTTGCCGGCGCCCGGCTCACCGCCCATGAGCACGCAGGAGCCCGCCACCAAGCCGCCGCCCAGCACCAGATCCAGCTCCGCAAAGCCGGTGGCCAGGCGCGGTTCCGCTGCCACCTCGACATCCGCAAGGCGCACGACCGCACCGTCCGCCGCGCCCGCGAAGCCCCGCGTCGCGCCGCCGGTCACCGCCGCGAGGCGGATTTCGGCGAGCGTATTCCAGGCGCCGCAATCGCCGCACTGGCCCTGCCATTTGCCGAATTCGGCGCCGCAGTCGCCGCAGACGTAGGCGCTCGCCGGTCTCTTCGCCACGCTGGCCTCCCCCCTGAATGCCGGCATCCTAGCAGGTTGCCGATATCCACAAATTCTCCGGCAGCGGGAACAGCGACGGCCGGGGGCGCGGTCCGCAACGGCGATCTGCTAAAGTGGCCGCCATGTCCCTGATCCCCGAAAAGCCGCTTCTTTTCTTCCCCCATGTGGCGGTGACCCTGGGGCTGCACGAAGCCATCCTGCTGCAAACCCTGAAGGAAATCGCCTGCCACCAACCCGCCGAGGAGCGCAACGGCTTCCGCTGGGTGGAGATTGCGGGGGCCAGTCTGCTGGCATTGCTGCCGTTCTGGAGCGAGGCGGAATTGCAGAACCTCACCGCCAAACTGCGCGAACAGGGGATCCTGCTGATCGGTGGCGCGCCCCTGTCCGCGACCGGGCGCTGGCGCTTCGCCTTCAACGAGCAGCGCGCCGGCACCGCCCGTAGCGCCGACCGCGCCACCAACGTGCAGCCGATTCGCGGCGACTGGCAACCGGAGCGCGACCTGCTGGCGCAGCTCGCCCAGTACGGTATCCCCGGCGCGTTCGCCCTCGCCCAGGTGCCCGAATTCGTCACCTACTGGAGCGAACGCGGCGAGCCGCGCCACAGCTGGGGCGCGAAATTCATCAAGCAGGTCTTGCGATGCTGGCGCGAACAGGAAACCGTGCAGACGCGCCGCGATCAGGAAGTGCCGATGACGGCGGACTGGCAGCCCGGCGTCGATGCCATGGAAATCCTGGTTCGCGCCGACATCAACCGCAATTTCATCGAGGATGCCGTGCCCGAGTTCGTCCTCTACTGGCGCGACCGCGGCACCCTGTCGAGCACCTGGAACTCCCAGTTCGTTCAGCATGTGCGCCGCCAGTGGGCGCGCTACACCACCACGCTGGCCAACGACACCACACCCCGAGCCATGGTCCCCGACTGGCTGCCCGACCCCGCGGTCTACGACGTGCTCGCCATGGCGGGCATCGGGCAGGACTTCGGCGCCAGCCTGGTTCCGGAATTCATCCTCTACTGGCAGGAAAGCGGCGCCGTCCTCAACACCTGGAACACCAAGTTTCTGCAGTACGTCAAACGGCAATGGGCCCAGCGCAACACTACGACGGAAGTGCGACATGCAACACGGCAAGCACCTGGCAGAACAGGCAGCACGCGATCTCGCGACCTCGTCGAAGAGCTCAGCGACCGCAGTTGGGCCGGCTGAACAGCCGCTCCCCGATCCGGCGCTGATCGACGCCATCAACCAGGCCTTCGCGCTGTTCCGCGTCAACTACCACAACCAGTTTTACAGCGCCTTTGCCGACACCACGCTGCTCGACCAGGCCAAGCGCCTGTGGCTCGACAGCCTGCGTCATGTCGGCCCCGGGCCGGTGCTCGCGGCCGCCCGCGCACTGATCGAACAGGAGGAATACCTGCCCACCCTGCGCAAGATGCTCGGCGCCTGCGAGGACCAGTTGGCGGCGCAGGGCCTGCCGCGTCCCCGCGAAGCCTACCGCGAAGCCTGCAACGCGCCCCGCCCCAAGGACGCCCAGCGCTGGTCGCACCCGGCGGTCTACCACGCCGGCCGCGCCCTGGGCTGGTACGACCTGGCGACACGGCCCGAAAGCGTGACCTGGCCGGAATTCCAGCGCGCCTACCGCGACTGCTGCCGCCGTGCACTCGCCGGCGAGGACCTGAGCATTCCGGCACCGCCCGAACCGATGCCAACGCCGGCGCTGAGTCGGGAAGAAGGCGCCAAACGGCTGCACGAACTGCGCCGCCAACTGGAGTCCTGAGCGCGTGCGAACGACCGCCGTGCGAACCGCCGCGACCGCGGGCCCGCTGCGCAACAGCGCCGCGCGGCGCATGGCGAAAACCATCTACAACGGCTTTCACAGCTATTTCGCCGATTTCCAGAACATCACCATGGGCGCCAAGGCGCGCTTCGAAAAAGCCGACTGGCACGCCGTGCAACGCGCGAACCAGGACCGCATCGAACTGTATAAAAGCAAGGTGCGGATGGCGGCGGAGCTGCTCGGCACGGTAACCAATCGGGACGTCACCGAACTCGACCTCTGGCGCCAGACCAAGGACGTCTACACCCGCCTGGTGGCCGGCGCGCCGAACTTTGAAATCGCCGAAACTTTTTTCAACTCGGTGTTCGGACTCATCAACGATCACGACAAGATCGACGACGCCCTGATCTATGTGTTTTCGTCCCAGCACCAGCAGTTGCCCGGCAGCGAATACAGCATTTATGTGCGCTACGAAAACCAGTCCGCGCCGGGCGCGCTGTTCCGGCAGATCCTGCTCGATGCCGAATTTTCGGTCCCCTGGGAGGATCTGGACCGGGATGCGGACACCATCGCCGCCGCGTTCATGGAGGAAGCCGAACCCGAGATCAGCAGCAAGTTTCACCAACTGAAATTCGACCTGCTGGAATCCGTGTTCTACCGCGGCAAGGCGGCCTATCTGATCGGTCGCATCGTCGATGGCTATCGCTCGCTGCCGCTGGTACTGGCCGTGCTCAACAACGAGGCGGGCGGTCTGCTGATCGACGCGGCGATTTTCAATCGCGCCGAAATGAGCGTGATCTTCAGCTTCGCCCGCGCGCATTTCATGGTGGATGCGCCGCTGCCCTATCAGTACCTGCATTTTCTCAAACAACTGTTGCCCCACAAGGGCGACTATGAGGTCTATACCAGCCTGGGCTTTACCAAGCACGCCAAGACCGAGTTCTATCGGGAATTTGTCCAGCACCTCAAGACATCCCAGGACCAGTTCGTCGCCGCACCCGGCATCAAGGGCATGGTGATGACGGTATTCACCCTGCCTTCGTACGACATCGTGTTCAAGGTGATCAAGGACCGCTTCGACTACCCCAAGGAAGTCACCCGGGAAGTCGTGCGCGAAAAATACCGGCTGGTGTCCCGCCACGACCGCATCGGCCGCATGGCCGACACCCAGGAATTTCACAACCTGACCTTCCCTCTGTACCGGTTCTCCCCCGCGCTGCTGGAAGAATTGCAAGCCACGGCGCCGTCACTGCTCCACATCGCAGGCGACCGGCTGATCATCCGCCATCTGTACACCGAGCGGCGCATGACCCCGCTTAATCTCTATCTACGAACTGCGGATGAAACGGAAACCCGCAACGTCATCGACGAATACGGCAATGCCATCAAACAGCTCGCGGCGGCGAACATCTTTCCCGGCGACATGCTGCTGAAAAATTTCGGCGTCACCCGCCACGGTCGCGTGGTGTTCTACGATTACGATGAAATCTGTTATCTGACTGACTGCAACTTCCGTCACCTGCCCGAACCCCAAAACGAGGAGCAGGCCTTGTCGGCCAGGCCCTGGTACACCGTGGGTCCGGACGATATTTTCCCGGAGGAATTCCGGCTGTTTTTTTCCGGCAATCCGCTGGCGCGGAGCTTTTTCGAGGAACTGCACAGCGACATTTACACGCCGGAATTCTGGCAGGGAATCCAGACCGAGATTCGCGCCGGCAAGATCGTGGATGTGTTTCCCTACCGCCGCAAACGACGTTTTTCCGAGCGGGCGCGGGCCGCCTGAAATCGCCCTCGGGGCGAAACGGGAGCTGAAGGGCCGATGCCGCCTGGCGCATCGTCACGCCCCGGATTCGGGGCTACGCTCTGGCGTCCACCGGGCGACATCAGTCCTTTCGGCCACCATCGGGGTCGGCGGCACTTCGAGGAAGTTCGGCGTCACCCGTCCAGTCCCCAGGCGCTTCACTTTCGCCCTGCCTCCAGGGAAACTTCCGGATCCGAATATCCTCGCGCTTGTCCTGCGGCCATACGGATACCTCCACCTCCCGGGGTGAAAATCCAGGCGGGATGGCGAGCGTCCCTTCAAAAAACTTGAAGTAGCGGAACGACAACGGAACCACCGTCTTGGCCACTCCTTCATCGAGGGCGGCCAGCGTGTAAGTGACAGCTTTTCCAGCCTCGTCACCGAACAACACGACCTTCAGGCTCACTTTCATCGGCTCGCGCAGATTGACGTTCTGACGCACCACCAGGCGGTAATCGTATTGTCCGGGACTGTCCGCGGGTGTCGCGCGCCAGTGCTCGATATGCAGTCCCTTGACGCTGCTGTCCTGGAGCAGGAGCAGGCGGTAGAGATTGAGCTCTTCCTTGCTCGCGGCCAACTGCTGCTCCAGATCCGCCATCATGTGCCGCACCTGCTCCATGCTCTTCCAGTCGACCTGGGCCGCCAGCATCCGGTTGGCCAGCTGTTGATCCAGATAGACGCTGCGCTCCCGCTCACTCGCCAGGCGCGCCGCCAACTCCCTGATCATCGCCCCTTGCTCGCCGGCACCCCCGCTACTCCACCGGGAACCGGCGGCAAACCCCGCCATGACGCCAACGGCCAGCATCAGCGCCACGACGAACACCGGCCGTCGCCGCCAGCTACTCCGCGCGGCAAGAAAAAGCTGCCTGATCCCCTGGACAAAATCCTTCAAGGCAACAATGCCGGGGCGTCAAGTCCCAGGGTTTCGGGCAGACCGAACAGGATGTTCATGTTTTGCACCGCCTGTCCGGAAGCACCTTTCACCAGGTTGTCTTCCACCACCATCACCACCACCTTGCGACGGTTCTGGGGACGCTGTACCGCGATGCGCACATAGTTGGAGCCGCGCACGCTGCGCGTCTGGGGATATTCACCCGCCGGCAGCACATCGACAAAGGGCTCGTCCCGATAGCGCTGTTCGTAAAGCGCCTGGAGATCGACATCCGCGTCGATGAGCGTGGCATAGAGCGTCGAATGGATACCGCGAATGATCGGCAGCAGATGCGGGACGAAGGTCAGCGCCACCTCGCCCCGGGCCATATCGGCGAGGCCCTGCTCGATCTCCGGCAGGTGCCGATGCCCGCTGACGCCATAGGCCTTGAAGCTGTCGCCGGCCTCGGCGAGCAGATTGGGGATGCTCGCCTGACGCCCGGCGCCGCTCACCCCGGACGCCGCACTGGCGATGAGATCGCCGGTATCCACGCGCCCGGTCTCCAGCAGCGGCAGAAAGCCCAGCAGCACGCTGGTGGGATAGCAACCGGGGCAGGCGATCAGGCGCGCCCCGCGAATGCGCGCGCGGTTGAATTCCGGCAGGCCGTAGACGGCTTCTTTGACCAGCTCCGGGCAGCCGTGGGGCTGTCCGTACCAGCGCTCCCAGAGCGGCACCGAGCGGATGCGGAAGTCCGCGGAAAGATCGATGATTTTGACGCCGCGCTCCAGCAGCGCCGGCACCGACGCCTGGGCGACGCCGTGGGGGGTGGCGAAAAACACCAGATCGCAACCGGCCAGGCGCTCCACGTCGGGTTCGGAAAACGCCAGCTCCAGATGACCGCGCAGATTGGGGAAGATGTCGGCCACCGCCCGGCCGGCTTCCTGGCGCGACGTGATGGCCGCGATCTCGACCTCGGGATGCAGCACCAGCAGCCGCAGCAATTCGACCCCGGTGTACCCGGTTCCGCCGACAATTCCCACTTTAATCATGGTGTTAGGCCACTCCAACACTTTGCGCGAGCGGGCCATGATACTCCACCAGCCGGCCCGGCCGCCCTGACGCCAACCCCAACCTCGACCAAACCCCGGTACCATGCGCTTTTGCCCGCACCGAGGTTGCCGATGCCCGCCGAATGGATCGAAGCCCTGCACATCATCAGCGTGGTGTGCTGGTTTGCCGCGCTGTTTTATCTGCCCCGCCTGTTCGTCTACCACGCCATGGCGGAGGACCGGATCAGCATCGAGCGCTTCAAGATCATGGAGCGGAAACTCTCGCGCGGGATCGCCACGCCCGCGATGCTCGCGGCGCTGACCTTCGGCATCTGGCTGGCGAGTCTGGCGCCCGACTACTACCTGCACCAGGGCTGGTTCCTCGCCAAGGTGACGCTGGTGACCCTGCTGGTGATCTACCACCATGCCTGCCTTTATCTGCTGCGCCAGTTTCGCCATGACCGCAATACCCGCAGCCATGTCTTTTACCGCTGGTTCAACGAGATACCGGTACTTTTCCTGATTGCCATCGTGATTCTGGTGGTGGTGCGGCCCTTCTGAACCCGCGGACTTCGCGCGCGCAATTGGCCGTGCGAAGTGCGATCCACCATAATTCCGGCTCCCACTGCCGCGGAACCGCCATGACTCGCTCCCAGGACTGTTTCACCGCCGCCCAGCGCCACATTCCGGGCGGCGTCAACTCGCCGGTGCGCGCGTTTCGGGCGGTGGGCGGCACCCCGGTATTTTTCGCGCGCGCCGCAGGCCCGCGGCTCTACGACGTCGACGGCAACGGCTACCTCGACTATGTGCAGTCCTGGGGCCCCATGATCCTCGGCCACGGCCACCCCGATGTGCTCGCCGCCATTCGTGCCCAGCTCGAGCGCGGGCTCACCTTCGGCGCGCCCACCGAGCTGGAAACCCGGATGGCGGACAGCCTGTGCGCGCGTGTTCCCGGGCTCGACCTGGTGCGTATGGTCAACTCGGGCACCGAGGCCACCATGAGCGCGATCCGCCTCGCGCGCGCCGCCACCGGCCGCGACCGCATTCTCAAGTTCGAGGGCTGCTACCACGGCCATGGGGACTCGCTGCTGGTCAAGGCCGGCTCGGGCGCCCTCACCCTGGGTGTGCCCAGTTCGCCCGGGGTGCCGGCGGCGCTGGCGGCCCTCACCCTCACCCTCGACTACAACGACAGTGCCCAGGTGGAAGACGTGTTTGCCCGCGAAGGCGACACCATCGCGTGCATCATCGTCGAGCCGGTGGCGGGCAACATGAACTGCGTGCCGCCCGAGCCGGGGTTTCTGGAAACCCTGCGCCGGGTCTGCGACCGGCACGGTGCCGTGCTGATTTTCGACGAAGTGATGACCGGGTTTCGTGTCGGCCCCCAGGGCGCGGCCGGACGTTACGGCATCGCGCCGGACCTAATCACGCTGGGCAAGGTGATCGGCGGCGGCATGCCGGTGGGCGCCTTCGGCGGGCGCGCCGACCTGATGACCCGGCTGGCCCCGCTCGGCCCGGTCTACCAGGCCGGCACCTTGTCCGGCAACCCGGTCGCCATGGCGGCCGGGCTCGCGACGCTGGCGGCACTCGATGAGCCCGGCTTTTACGACCAGCTGTTCGCACGCACCCGCGATCTCGCCGACGGTTTGCGCGACCGCGCCGCCGCCGCCGGGATCGCCATGACCACCAACAGCGTCGGCTCCATGTTCGGCTGCTTTTTCACCGACGCGCCCGCGGTGACCAATTTCCGCCAGGTGATGGCCTGCGACACCGAGCGTTTCAACCGCTTCTTTCATGGCATGCTGAAACGCGGGATCTATCTGGCGCCCGCCGCCTATGAGGCCGGCTTCGTGTCCGGAGCCCACGGCGCCGCCGATATCGAGCAGACGCTGGATGCCGCCAGCGCCGTGTTCCACGAGGATTTTTGAATCATGCGTCCCCAGCAGGTGTTTCACGCCTACCCGCAACCGGAACACCGCGAGCTGCGCCTGCGCGAGCGGCGCCACTGCATCGCCTGCGGCGCGCGTTGCGACACCCAGCCGATTGCCGGCGGACTGCGCTACCGTTGCCCGGCCTGCGGCGCGACCCAGTACCGCAATCCGGCGCCGGCGGTGGCGGTGCTGATCGCCGATGGCGACCGCTTCATTCTCGGCCGCCGCACCTCGAGCTCGCTCCAGCACGGGCTCTGGTGCCTGCCCTGCGGTTATGTGGAGTACGAGGAAGATCATCTCAGCGCGGCGGTGCGCGAGGTGCGCGAGGAGACCTCCCTCGAAGTGCGCATCGACGCCATCATCAGCGTGGTCACCAACTACCTGCAGCCGCAGGTTCACTCCTTGGTCACCGTGCTCAGCGCCTCGGTGATCGGCGGCACGCTGCAAGCCGGCGACGGCCTCTCCGAGGCGCGCTGGTTTCCCTATACCGGGGAGTTTCCCGAGATGGCATTCGACGCCGACCGCCACATCATCGCGCGCTATTTCGAGACCGACCTCAAGGGCGCCCCGGTGGACCCGATTTATGCCCGTCCCCGAACCGAGGGAGTTGCTCATGACTGACTGGACGGCCGCGCGCGGCCCGTATCCCGCCACCCGCCCGCGGCGTACGCGGCGCGCCGATTTTGTCCGGCGCCTGGTGCGGGAGACCCGCCTCAGCGTCGACGATCTCATCTATCCGGTGTTCGTGCTCGATGGCGCCAACCGCCGCGAGACGATCGCGTCCATGCCCGGCATCGAACGGCTATCGATCGACCTGCTGGTGGCGGCGGCCGCCGAATATGTGGAACTCGGGATTCCGGCCCTCGCGCTGTTTCCGGTGATCGACCCCGCGCTGAAATCCCTGGACGCGGCGGAGGCCTGCAACCCCGAGGGGTTAGTGCAGCGCACCGTGCGCGCCTTGAAAACCGCCTATCCGCAGCTTGGCGTCATCACCGACGTCGCCCTCGACCCCTATCCCACCCACGGCCAGGACGGCATCATCGACGCGGCGGGTTATGTGCTGAACGATGTCACGGTGGCGACGCTGGCGCGCCAGGCGCTGTCCCAGGCCGCCGCCGGCGCCGACATGGTGGCGCCCTCGGACATGATGGACGGGCGCATTGGCGCCATCCGCACGGCGCTGGAAAACGCGGGGCATCACAACACCCTGATTCTCGCCTACGCGGCCAAGTACGCTTCCGCCTACTACGGCCCCTTCCGCGACGCCGTGGGCTCGGCCGCCAACCTCAGGGGCGGCGACAAATACAGCTACCAGATGGACCCGGGCAACAGCGATGAAGCCCTGCACGAATGCGCGCTGGATCTGGCCGAGGGCGCCGATATCCTCATGATCAAGCCCGGGATGCCCTATCTGGATGTAGTGCGACGGGTCAAGGACAGCCTGGGCGCACCCACCTTCGTCTACCAGGTGAGCGGCGAGTACGCCATGCACAAGGCCGCCGCCGCCAACGGCTGGCTGAACGGGGAAGCCGTGATGCTCGAATCCCTGCTTGCCTGCAAGCGCGCCGGCGCCGACGCCATCCTCACCTACTTCGCGGTCGAGGCCGCGCGCCTGCTCCGGCGTGCGCGCTGACGCCGCCGGTACCGTCCGCGACGCCCTGATCGCCGCCGGCGCGCGGGGGCTCCTGGTTGCGGACGAAAACTGCCCTCCCGAATTTCTCGCGGGACTGCCGCCCGGCACCCGGGTACTGAGCAACCGCTGGGATCTCTGTGTCGCTGCCCGCGACCGCGGCCTCGAGGTCAGCTTCAGCGATTTCGAATTGCCCGCGACTGCCGATCTCGAGCTGATCGCCTGTCGGGTGCCCAAGGAGCGGGCCGTGGTCCGCCATCTCATCAACCAGGCCTGGCACGCCCTCGCCCCCGGCGGCCGCCTGCTGCTCTGGGGCGGCAAACACACCGGCATCAAGACCCACGGCAAGGAGGCCGCCACCGCGTGGGGCGGCGCACCCGAGGTGCGCAAGCTGGGCACCGACTATCTGGCGGTCGCGACCCGCACCGGCGCGACCCTGCATTCACTGGATGATGCCGACTACGAGGCGCTGCGGCCACTGCTGGCGTACGGCGGGCGGGTGCTGTTCACCAAGCCCGGTCTGTTCGGCTGGGACCAGATCGACCCGGGCAGCGCACTGCTGGCGGCGCAGCTTCCGCACGTTTTCGCGGACGGCCCGGCACCCGGGACCCTGCTCGATCTGGGCTGCGGCTATGGCTACCTGTCGGTCGCCGCGCACGCGCACGGCGCCGGCGCCATCACCGCCACCGACACCTGCGCCGCGGCCTTGCTGGCCTGTGCGAAAAACTTCGCCGCGCACGGCATCGCGGGCGAGGTGGTGCCGTCGGACTGCGCCGAGGGCATCGCCGAGTGCTTCGATCTGGTGCTGTGCAATCCGCCGTTCCATCGCGGTTTCGCCGCCGATCAGGAACTCTGCGCGCGCTTCTTTCGCGCGGCGGCAGGCCATCTGCACCGCGCTGGCCGGGCGCTGTTCGTCACGCACCGCGTGGTTCCCGCCGCGACCCTGGCACAGGAAGTATTCCGCTCCTGCGAGCAGATCGCCGCGACGCCGAGCTTCCAGGTGCATCTGTTACAGGGACCGCGCCGCGCGCCTCTCACCTGACGCTTTCGCGACGTTCCTGGACTGCGCCAACGCCCGGACTCAGGAACCCGCATCCCGCAACAGGGTTTCCAGCCCCTGCCGAACCTCGCTGCCCCCGGCGCTCAGGGCAAGGCCTTTCAAGGCAAACTGGCGCGCCTCGGCTGTCTGGCCGCGCGCCAGGTGCGCACGGCCGAGCACCAGATAAACTTCCGGCGCGCGCGGATCCAGCCGCTGCGCCCGCTCGCCCAGCGCAATGGCGGCATCATGACGACCCGCTCGCTCTTCACTGTTGGCCTGCTGGAGCAGCGCGGAAACCGCATCCGGCGCCACCGGCGGCGGTATCACCCGGGGCGGTGGCGGTATCACCGGACGGGGTGACGGCCGCACTTCAGGAACAGGCGCGGGTTTGGCCGGCGGCGGCAGGACGGGACCGGTTTTCGGGGAAGTCGGGACCACGACCGGCGCCGGCGGCTGGGACGACAGGGGCGCGCAGGCCGCCAGCACCAGCAAGGCGCTCAGGCCACTCAGCAACTTCAGATTCCGCGCCGCGCCGCGCCGCGCCATCAAGGCCGCGTGCCCCGTCGCATCCCTGTGCGCCAGGGCGCCTGTGCCAATGCCCATCAGTCGATCCCCAGCCAGCCGCGCACCCGGTCCAGTACCTGCCCGGGCACCCCGCCGAGGCAGCCGCGGCCCTCCGGCTCGGAGCCGCTGATGTAGGGCAGCAGCCGGGCATTGGCGCAACCTTCGCCGCTTCCCGCGCCGGTGCCGGGATCGTACCAGGCATAGGTGACCCCCTGCGGGTCGGCCTCGGGCAACGGGCGATTGTCGAGCCCGGCCATGATGGCACTCCACACCCGCAGTGCCCCGGAAGCACCGGTCAGCGGCATCGGGCTGTTATCGTCGCGCCCCAGCCACACCACGACCAGGTAGTTGCCGCTGAACCCCGCAAACCAACTGTCGCGTTGATCGTTTGACGTGCCCGTCTTGCCCGCCACCACCAGGCCGGCCGGCAACTGCCGGTAGGCGTTGGCGCCGGTGCCTTCGATCATCACCTGACGCAAGGCGTAGTGCAGCAAATGCATCGGTTCCGCCGCAAAGCGCTGCTCGACGGCGAACGGGTACCTTCTCAGAATCTCCCTATCTGCGCCACTGACGGAGGCGATAGCCCCCAGATCGGTGTGAAAACCATCGGCGGCGATCGTGTGATACATGCCGGCGAGCTCGAACGGCGTCATCGAAATCCCGCCCAGCAGCAGCGCCGGCACCTTGAGCAGCGGGCCTTCGTAGCCCAGCCGCCGCACCACATCGGCGACGCGATCGACGCCCACTTCAAGACCCAGCCGCGCCGTGGCCTGGTTGTAGGAGCGACTCAGGGCAACGTAGATCGGCACCGGCCCGTGGCTCTTGTGATCGAAATTCTCGGGACTCCACGGCTTGCCTCCGGAGACAATCGAGAGCGGTGCGTCGTCCACCAAGGTTCCCAGGGTATAGCGTCCGGGCTGTTCCAGGGCGGCCAGATAGACGGCGGGCTTGGCGGTCGAGCCGATGGTGCGGCGGGCGTCAAGGGCGCGATTGAAACCGACCACCTGGCCCGAGCGACTGCCGGCGAGCGCGAGCACTTCACCGGTACCGACACCCACCACCACCGCCGCCGCCTGGATCTGGCCGGGCGTCAGCTTGCGCTCTGCTTCGATACGACGGAGCGTATCGGCAATGGCGGTTTCCACCTGGCGCTGCGCCTGGGGATCGAAATAGGTGAAGATGCGCAGGCCGTTCGCGGTCAGATCGCTGGCGTTGTAGTCCTCCTGCAGGCGACGCCGCACCAGGTCCATGTAATCCGGGTATTGATTGATGCCGCCCGGGGCCTCCGTCACATCCAGGGGCTGCCGGGCGGCGATGCGCGCGCGCTCGGCGTCGATAACACCTTCTTCCGCCAGTTGCGCCAGCACCAGATTGCGCCGCGCCAGCGCCCGCTCCGGCTGGCGGCGCGGGTTGTAATAGGACGCGCCCTTGGCAAGTGCCACCAGCAATGCCACCTGGTGCAGATCGAGCTCCGCCAGCGGCTGGCGAAAATAAAACTCGCTCGCCAGACCGAAGCCATGAATGGCCCGATCCCCCGCCTGGCCCAGATGAATCTCGTTGAGATAAGCCTCGAGGATCTCCTGCTTGCTGTAGTGCAGTTCGAGCAACACTGCCATCACCGCTTCCATGGCCTTGCGGACCAGGGTGCGGTTCTGGGAGAGGTAGAGGTTTTTCACCAGCTGCTGGGTGAGGGTGCTGCCGCCCTGGGCGATACCCCCCGCGCGCAGATTGGCCCAGGTCGCGCGCAGGATGGCACGCGGGGAGACGCCGTGGTGGCTGTAGAAATCCCGGTCCTCGGTCGCGATCAGGGCGTCGGCGAGATAGGGCGGCAACTCCGCGAGCCGCAACAGCACGCGATCCTCGGCATGCTCCGGATAGATGCCGCCGATCCGCACGGGCTCCAGGCGCAGCAGCGGCAACGCGGCGCCGCTGCTGTCGCCGATGGCGGCGATTCCCGTGGCGTCGAGGCTCACACGCGCGCGTTGCGCCGGCTGTTCGCCATCCGGAAAACGAAACGCACGCACATGGATGTCGAGGGTATTGCCGCTGATCTTGAACTGCCCCGGATGCTCCGCTTGCGCCGCCTTGCGATAGCCGAGCCCGTCCAACTCGCGCAGCAGCGCCGCGCGCGCCAGGGGCTGACCCGCGTACAACTCCAGCGGACGCCCGTAGACATGCGCCGGCAACGCCCATTTGGCGCCGGAAAACTTTGCCTTCACCATGGTGTCGAGCGCGATGACGCCGAGCCCGATGGCGATCAGCGCGGGCAACAGCAACGCGCCGAGCACGACCCGGACCACCGCCCACCGACCGCGGCGCGGCGAGTTCCGGGTGCGCGATTTGCGTTGCCGCCTGCGTGCCACTGGCGCCTCCCGAATACAGGTTGTGTGAAGACAGGCTCTGTCTCAGGCCCGCCGGTCACTTGGTCCGCGGGCGCGGGCGTGGATAATAGCCGCTTTGACCGACCGGGCTCCACGATCATGCAGCGTTTCGATGTTTACGGACTGGGCGCCGCCCTGGTGGATACCGAGCTTCGGGTCACCGACGCCGAACTCGACGCCCACGGAATCGAGAAAGGGGTCATGACCCTGGTCGACGAACCGCGCCAAAACCAGCTGTTGACGGTATTCGGCGATCATTTGACCCTGGCCCGCCGGGCAAGCGGCGGCTCGGGCGCCAACACCGTGATCGCGGTGAGCTGCTTCGGCGGTCGCGGTTACTACTCGTGCCGGGTCGCCGACGACGATAACGGTCATTTTTATCTGCACGATCTGGCCGCGGCCGGCGTGGCGCACAACGGCGTCACCGGGCTCCCGGCGGGCACCACCGGCAAATGCCTGGTGCTGATCACGCCGGATGCCGAACGCACCATGAACACTTTTCTCGGCATCAGCGAATCGCTGGCGCCGGAAAATCTCCACCCGGAAGCACTGGCGGCCGCCACCTATCTCTACATCGAAGGGTACCTGGCCACCTCGCCCAGCGGCCGCGCCGCCGCCATCCGCGCCCGCGAACTGGCCCGACAGCACGGCACCCGGGTCGCACTCAGTCTGTCCGATCCCGGCATCGTGGCGCATTTCCGGAACGAACTCCGCGCCATGGCCGGCGGGCGCGTGGATCTGCTGTTCTGCAACGGGGACGAAGCCCGCGGCTGGACCGGCGCGGACGATGTGGAAACCGCCGCCGAGCGGCTCCAGGCCGATGCCGAGTCCTTTGCCATCACTCTCGGCGCGCGCGGCGCCCTGGTGTTCGACGGCCGCGAGCTGCACCGGATCCCGGCCACCCCGGCGAGCGCCGTCGATACCAACGGCGCCGGCGACATGTTTGCGGGGGCGTTTCTTTACGGACTCACCCAGGGCTTCGATCACGTCGCCGCGGGGCGCTTTGCCAATCTCGCCGCCGCCGCGGTGGTAGCCCAGTACGGACCGCGGCTGGCGCCGGAGCAGCACGCCGGCCTGGTGCGGCAGTTCCTCGCCACTACTTCTTCTGGCTAAGGCCCGTTAACAAGATCCGCGCGGCCGTGACGGAGGCGCTTTTGTTGAGCGCCAGGCGGCAACAACAGCCCGATCGACGTGGGCTCAGCGGCTGCGTGGGCCGTTTTTCAGCGGTCGGTCAGGGCCTATGCGGCCGCGCCAGATACTCGTGGGACTGCATTTCCAGCAGCCGGCTGCGGGTGCGCTCGAATTCGAACGCGAGGCGGGTGCCGGTGTAGAGTTCGGCCAGCGGTACGGCGGCGGCGAGCGCGAGCTTGACGTTGCGATCGTAAAACTCGTCCACCAGACTGATGAAGCGGCGCGCCTGATCGTCCTGCGCGCCCGTCAACGCCGGCATCGCGCCGATCAGCACGGCGTGAAACTCGCGCGCCAGCTCGATGTAATCGTTCTGGCTGCGGGGGCCGTCGCAGAGGGCCGCGAAGTCGAACCAGGCGACATCCTCGGCCACATAGCGCGCGATGATCTCGCGTCCTTCCACGTCCAGATGCACATGCTTGCGCACTTTATCCTGGGACGGCGCGAGACTGTGGAACACCGCCATCAGGTGCGCGTCGGCCGCCGGTCCCAGCGGGCAGTAATAGAGTCCCGCCTGGGTGAGGGTGCGCAGCCGATAATCGACACCGCCATCGACATTGAGCACCTCGCAGTGGCGCTTGACGAGGGCGATGGCGGGCAAAAAGCGCGCGCGCTGGAGTCCGTTTTCGTACAGCCGGTCGGGCTCGATATTGGAAGTCGCAATCAGCGTGACGCCGCACGCGAACAGTTCTTCCAGCAAGGTGCCGAGAATCATGGCGTCGGCAATATCGGACACGAAGAATTCGTCGAAGCACAGTACCCGCGCGTCGTGGGCGATGCCCTGCGCCACCAGGCGCAGCGGGTCTTTGCGGCCCTTGAAGCGCTTCAGGTCGCGGTGCACGCGCAACATGAACCGGTGAAAATGCATGCGCAATTTATTCTGAAACGGCAGACTCTCGAAAAAGCTGTCCATCAGATAGGTCTTGCCGCGGCCGACCCCGCCCCAGAAGTACAAGCCGTTCACCGGCGCGCCCCGGCGATTGCGCAGCAGCCGATCAAACAGGCTGACGGGCTGGCGACGGGCCGCCACCAGCCGGTCATGGACTTCCTGGAGTTTCGCCACGGCGAATTCCTGCGCGGCATCCGACTGGAAACCGTCGCGCTGGAGATCCTGCAGGTAGCGTTGCTTGGGCGTCATGGCGATCCGGAAAGATTGACGTGAAGACTAAAGGCGCGCCACTGTAGCCAGCCGGCCGCAACGCTTCAAGAAGGGTCGGCACTCAGGACCGCACTCACCGCCGTGCCCAGCTCGCGTTCGAGCGCCACCAGTTGGCCGTGGAAAAAATGGCTCGCCTCCGGCAGCACGATGACGCCCGTTACCCGGGACCGTTGGCGCGCCCAGGCAGATACTTCGTCCACCGCAACTAGCTCGTCGGCACCACCGAGAACAATGGTGGTGGGACAGCGGAAATCGCCGCCCGGCGCATAGGGATACCGATCCACCGGCGGCGCCACCAGTGCCAGATGCCGGGCCGCGGCCCGCTCGCTGGCGGCAGCGGCGATCGCCGAACCGAAGGAATACCCGGCCAGCAGCAGTGCGGACCCGGGTGCGCGGGCCTGCGCCCAGTGAACCACCGCGAGCATGTCCTCGACTTCCCCGCGCCCCTGGTCGTGGCTGCCGGCGCTGGCGCCCACACCGCGAAAATTGAACCGTACCGCAGACACGCCCAGGCGCCGGTACATGCGGGCCAGCGTGGTGACCACCTTGTTGTCCATGGCGCCGCCGTAGAGCGGATGCGGGTGGGCAATGACGGCGACCAGCGGCTGCGGCCACTCCCCGCGCCCGGACTCCGCATTTTCCCAGCAGGCCTCGATGATCCCCGCCGGACCCGGCAGTTGCTGTAGCTCGTCGCGTTGTGCCATGTTGTAACCCTCTGTTGCACCGACACATATCGATCGTCACACCAGCGCTTGGCGGTCTGGTGGCGAACGCCATTCAACCCCCGCCATCACGCCGACATCGACGCGCCCCGGTGCAATCGCTAGACTTTGAGTCTCGGTAACGACGCGCCGACAGTCCCCGGAGGCTCCATGACGACCAACGCCATTCTCATTACCGTGGCCGGCTTTCTCGCCGGCCTGCTGGCGGGCGTGGCCCTCGGCCGGAATCTTGCCCGGCGCGCAGGCCGCCGCGATCGGCTGGCGGATCAGTTGCGCGCCCGCGAGGAAAAACTGCAAATCTACGAACGCCAGGTCGAGGAGCATTTCAGTCGCGCCGCCGCGCTGGCCGACGAGCTGGGGCGCGCGTGGCAGGATCTGCAACACCATCTGGCCGGCGGCGCCGATCAACTGGCGAGTACCGAACTCGCGCGCCGGTTCGCCGCCCCGGGCACCGCGCGCTCATCCGGCGCCGATACGCAGCCGCCACGGGACTACGCGCCGAGCCAGAGCCTGTTGCGCGGCAATCCCAAGGCCGTTGCGGAGCAACCGGGCAAGGCTTACACCGGGACCATCGCGCCCCTGCAAAGGGTCACTGACGACGATCCCACGCTGAAGGTCGGTTGAAGCCGGCTTGAAGATCCGTTGACACTGCGTCTGACCCCATCAGCGAGCGGAGTGCCCCTTCAGCTCCACCTCCACCCGATCTTCCGCTTCGAGAGCGGCGTAATAGCGCCGCAGCACCTCGAGCACTTCGGGGCGCGAAAACTGGGGATCCACTTCGCCGCCCTCTGACAGCGCCTTGCGCAACTTGGTGCCGGACACCAGCACGCGCTGCGCCGCGTCATGGGGGCAGGTACGCTCCGACGCCATGGTGCCGCAGGCATGGCACCAGAACGTCCAGTCGATCTTGAGCGGCTTGGTCAGCAGCGCGTCGGCGGGAATCTCGTCGAAGATGTGGTGAGCATCGAAGGGCCCGTAGTAGTCGCCGACACCGGCGTGGTCGCGCCCGACGATCAGATGCGAGCAGCCGTAGTTCTGCCGGAACAGCGCATGCAGCAGCGCCTCGCGCGGACCGGCATAGCGCATGTCGAGGGGATAGCCGGACTGCACCACGGTGTTGGCGACGAAATACTTGTCGAGCAGCACCCCGATGGCTTCCTGGCGCACTTCGGCGGGAATATCGCCGGGCTTGAGTTTGCCCAGCAGCGAGTGCACCAGCACGCCATCGCAGATTTCGATGGCGATCTTGGCCAGGTATTCGTGGGAACGGTGCATGGGATTGCGGGTCTGGAACGCCGCCACGGTCGACCAGCCCTTGCTGTCGAACAATGCGCGCGTCTCGGCGGGGGTCATATAGATATCCGGATACTTGCCCGGAAATTCGCCCTGCGAGAACACCTGCACCGGACCGGCCAGATTGATGTCACCCTGCTCCAGCACCAGTTTTACTCCGGGATGGGCGGGATCCGTGGTACGGAATACCTGGCGGCATTCGTGCGCCTTGTCGATGCGGTATTTTTCGGTCACGCGCAGGGTGCCCATCAGCTCGCCGCTTTCGCCGTCCACCAGCGCCACTTCGGCGCCGATGGCGAGGCCCGCGGCGGTGCCGACGTCCGTGGACAGGGTGATCGGGATGGGCCAGAACAGGCCGTTGGCGAGCCGCATGTCATCGCAGGCGCCGCGCCAATCGGCCTCGCCCATGAAGCCATCGAGGGGCGTGAAACCGCCGATGCCCAGCATGATCAGATCGCCCACCTCGCGGGACGACAGGCGCACCTGGGGCAATCCGGCTGCGCGCGCGCGCGCCTCCGCCAGAGCCTTGCCCTCGAGCAACAGGATCTTGAGCGCATCGGCGCCATGCGGTTTTACCAGTCCGGTCATGCGGGTACTCCAGGTTTCGGGCGCGATTCGCGCCAGGAAAAAACAACGCCCCCGACGACCGCGGGGGCACCATGACATAATACCGCCCCCGCACGGACAGGAAAACGAGTCGCAACCGATGCGTTTGGTGAGGTTTTTGGCGTGGCCGATAGTCGCTGGGCTGGCGATTGCGGCCGTCGTACTGTGGCGCGAGTTTCGCCCGCTCAGCCCGGGACCTCAGCCGACAACGCCCAGACCCGAGATGCTCGGCGGACCTGCGGCGGTGCAGCCGTTCGCGGAGGAGCGGGTGTCCTACGCCTCCGCGGTGCAGCGCGCCGCACCGTCGGTGGTGAACATCTACACGCGCAAGCTGGCGCCGCAACAGCGTTCGCCGCTGCACAACGACCCGGCCTTTCGCCGCTATTTCGACCAGAGCGCCCGCCCGCAACAACAGCGCATGGAAAATTCGCTGGGCTCCGGGGTGATCGTGAGCAGCGAGGGCTACATTCTCACCAATCACCATGTGGTCGCGAATGCCGATGAAATCATCGTATTGCTCGCCGACGGTCGTGAAGCCGAGGCGCAGGTGGTGGGCTCGGATCCCGAGACCGATCTGGCCGTGCTGCACATCGCCGTCAAGGACCTGTCGCCGATACCCATCGGCAACTCGTCGCAGGCCCGCGTCGGTGATGTGGTGCTCGCTATCGGCAATCCGTATGGCCTCGGCCAGTCGGTGTCCCAGGGTATCGTCAGCGCCACCGGCCGCGGCTTGGGCCTGAACACCTTTGAAAACTTTTTGCAGACCGACGCGGCGATCAACCGCGGCAATTCCGGCGGCGCCCTGATCGACGCCTACGGCAACCTGATCGGCATCAACACCGCGATTCTCGACGAGACCTCGTCCCAGGGCATCAGCTTTGCGATTCCGGTCAAGACTGCGATCAAAGTCCTGGAAGACATCGTCCGCGAGGGTCATGTGGTGCGCGGCTGGCTCGGCGTCCAGGTTCAGCAACTGGTGGCCAGCGCACTCCGAGAGGGCGGCGTTGTGCCACCCGCCGCGCTGATCATTATCGAGGTGCAACCGGGCAGCCCGGCCGCGACCAGCGGTCTGCGCAGCGGCGACATCGTCACCCATATCAATGGCGATCCCGTGCTCGACGGGGTTCACAGCACCAATCTGATCGCGGACCTCAAGCCCGGTGACTCGGTGAACCTGAGGGTTTTGCGCGATCGACAGACGCTGACCATCAACGCCATCGTCGGCGTCCGCCCGGCGGTCACCGCAGCAGGGATTCCAGTGCCGCAATCAGGCGCGCGTTCTGAGTCTCCGTCCCCACCGTGATCCGCAGAAAGCGGTCGATGCGGGGATGCTTGAAATGGCGTACCAGCACACCGTCCCGCCGCAGCGCCTCGAACAGCTCCGCGCCCGCCCGCTCCCGGTGCCGGGCGAACAGGAAATTGGCCGCCGACGGCAATACCTCGAATCCCAATCGCACCAGCGCGGTCACCAGCGCCTCGCGACTCGCCATCACCTGGCTGCGCCGGGCCTGAAAATAGGCGTCGTCGGCGAAGGCGGCGATGCCGCCGGCAATGGCGAGCCGGTCCAGCGGATAGGAGTTGAAACTGTTCTTGACCGTATCCAGCGCGCCGATCAGTCCGGCGTCGCCCACCGCAAAGCCCAGGCGCAGGCCGGCCAGCGCCCGCGATTTGGACAGCGTCTGCACCACCAGCAGATTGGGGTATTGGCGCACCAGCGGGATGGCGGATTGCGCGCCGAAATCCACATAGGCTTCGTCGATCACCACCACGGTATCGCGATGAGCAACAAGTAATTCCTCGATCGCCGTGAGCGGCAGCGCGCAACCGGTGGGCGCGTTCGGATTGGCAAGCACGATGCCGCCGTTGGTGCCCTGATAATCGGCCACCGCGATGCAGTAATCGGAGGTCAGGGGAATTTCCCGCCAGGGAATACCGTAGAGCCGGCAATACACCGGATAAAAGCTGTAGGTGATGTCGGGAAACAGCACCGGCCGCCCGTGATTGAGCAGCGCATGGAACACATGGGCGAGCACTTCGTCGGAGCCGTTGCCGACGAACACCTGACTGGCCTCAATGCCATGGTAGGTAGCGATGGCCGCCTTGAACTCATCGGCTTCCGGCGGCGGATACAGGCGCAAACTCTCGTCCGCCGCCGCCCGCACCGCAGCCAGCACCTGGGGCGAGGGCGGATAGGGATTTTCGTTGGTGTTGAGCTTGACGAGATCGCGCCGGCGCGGCTGTTCGCCCGGGACATAGGGCTCCAGGCCGCGGATGCAGGGACTCCAGTAGGGATTGCTCATCGCGACTCCGGTTTGAAGCGGTACTCCGCCGACCGCGCGTGCGCGGTCAGGGATTCGCCGCGCGCCAGCACCGAGGCGGTGGCCGCCAGCACCGCCGCTCCGGCCGGCGAGCACTGGATGATCGAGGTGCGCTTCTGGAAATCATAGACCCCGAGCGGCGACGAGAATCGTGCCGTTGCCGACGTGGGCAGCACATGGCTCGGCCCGGCGCAGTAGTCGCCGATCGCCTCGGGCGTATGACAGCCAAGAAAAATCGCGCCGGCGTGACGCACGTCCGCGAGCCAGCGCTCGGGGTCGGCAACGGCAAGCTCCAGGTGTTCCGGGGCGATGCGATTGGCGAGCGCGATGGCCTCGTCCAGATCCCGCACCAGAATCAGCGCGCCGCGACCGGCGAGGGCGGCGGCGATGATGTCGCGCCGTTCCAGGGTCGGCAGCAGGCGCGCGATGCTGGCCTCCACCCGCGCGCGAAAGTCCGCATCCGGGGTGAGTAGGATGGCCTGCGCCTGTTCGTCGTGCTCGGCCTGGGAAAACAGGTCCATGGCGATCCAGTCGGGATCGGCACTGCCGTCGCAGATCACCAGCACTTCGGAGGGACCCGCCACCATGTCGAGTCCCACATGGCCGAAGACCTGACGTTTGGCCGCCGCCACATAGGCATTGCCGGGGCCGACGATCTTGTCCACCGCCGGCACGGTCGCAGTGCCGAAGGCCAGGGCCGCGATCGCCTGGGCGCCGCCGGTCGTGAACACGCGATCCACCCCGGCGAGCGCCGCCGCCGCCAGCACCATGGGATTCAGCGCGCCGTCCGGCGCGGGCACGGTCATCAGGATTTCCCCGACACCGGCGACGCGGGCGGGAATCGCATTCATCAGCACCGACGACGGATAGCTCGCCTTGCCACCGGGCACATAGATGCCCACCCGGTCGAGGGCCGTTACCCGCTGCCCGAGCCGGTTGCCATGGGCATCGTGATAATCCCAGGATTCCTGTTTCTGGCGCAGGTGAAATTCGCGCACGCGCTCGGCCGCCGCGGCGAGCGCCACGCGCTGAGCGTCGGGCAGCGCCCCGAGCGCGGCGCCGAGCTCCGCGTGCGGAATCTCCAGCTCCGCGGCGTCGGCGATCTGCCGGCGATCAAAGCGGTTGGTGTAATCCACCAACGCCGGGTCGCCGGTTTCGCGCACCTTGGCGAGAATCTCCGCGACCGCCTGCTCCAACCGCCGGTCAATCCCGACCTGCACGGCGAGCAGCGCGCCCAGCCGCGCTTCGAAATCGGAGGCCCGGGTATCGAGTAGCTTGATGAGCGCTACGGACATGGATTCAGCCTGCCGCGAGTTGCCGGAACTGGTCGATCAGGGGCTGGATCAGCGCGTACTTGGTTTTCAGCGCGCCCTTGTGAACGATCAGCCGGGAACTGATGTCGGCGATCAGCGCCCGGGGTTCGAGGCCGTGCGCGATGAGCGTGTTGCCGGTATCCACGATGTCCACGATCTCGTCGGCGAGCCCCATCACGGGGGCCAGCTCCATGCCGCCGTAGAGCTTGATGATGTCCACCTGGCGGCCCTGCTCGGCATAGTAGCGCCGCGCCACATTGACGTATTTGGTGGCGACCCGCAGGCGACCCGGCCGGGGAGCGAGACCGACCAGACCGGCCGTCATCAGACGGCAGCGCGCGATACCCAGATCCACGGGTTCGTAGAAATCGGCACCATTGTGCTCCAACAGGGTGTCCTTGCCCGCAATCCCCAGGTCCGCGGCGCCGAACTGCACATAGGTCGGCACATCGGAGCCGCGCAACACGAGCAGCCGCAGATCCGCGCGATTGGTGCCGAACACCAGTTTGCGGCTGGTGGCGATATCCTCGTCCGGGAAGATGCCGGCGCGTGCCAGCATGGGCAACACTTCGGCGATGATGCGGCCCTTGGTGATCGCCAGCGTAAGACTCTGCGCCATGGTCCCGGCCTCCGCGTCAGCCCGCCACCCGGCGAATGCTTGCGCCGAGCTGCTGGAGCTTTTCCTCGATGCATTCATAGCCGCGATCGATGTGATAGATACGATCGACCACGGTTTCGCCCTGGGCGACCAGACCCGCGATCACCAGACAGGCGGAAGCCCGCAGGTCCGATGCCATCACCGGCGCACCTTTCAGGAACGGCACCCCGGTGATGATGGCGGTGTTGCCCTGCTGAGCGATCTTCGCACCCATCCGATTGAGCTCGTGGATCTGTATCAGGCGGTTCTCGAAAATGGTTTCGGTGATGGTCCCGACGCCATCGGCAACGGCGTTCAAGGCGGTGATCTGTGCCTGCATGTCGGTGGGAAACGCCGGATAGGGCGCGGTGCGCAAGTGCACGGCGCGCGGCTGTTTGCCGCCCATATCGAGCTCGATCCAGTCGACCCCGGTGGTGATCCGCGCACCGGCCTCTTCGAGCTTGAGCAACACGGCTTCGAGCAGGCGCGGATCGGTATTTTTCAACAGGACCCGGCCACGGGTCGCCGCCGCCGCCGCGAGATAGGTTCCGGTTTCGATGCGGTCCGGCATGATGGTGTAACTGCCGCCATGGAGGCGCTCCACCCCCTCGATGGTGAGCGTAGCGGTCCCCGCGCCCCGCACATCGCCACCCAGGACGTTGATGCAGTTGGCAAGATCCACGATCTCCGGTTCGCGCGCCGCGTTCTCGATAACGGTGCGGCCGCTGGCCAGACTCGCCGCCATCATCAGATTCTCGGTACCGCCCACGGTGACCATGTCCATCAGGATGTGCGCGCCCCGCAGTCGACCGCGGGCGCGGGCATTGATGTAGCCGCCGTCGATCTCGATCTCGACGCCCAGCGCTTCGAGACCACGCAGATGCTGATCGACCGGACGACTGCCGATGGCGCAACCGCCGGGGAAGGAGACCCGAGCCTCGCCGTAGCGGGCCAACAGCGGCCCCAGCACCAGAACAGAGGCGCGCATGGTCTTCACGAGATCGTAGGGCGCGGACCGGCTGTGCAGGGTGCTGGAGTCGACCTCGACGTTCATCCGCTCGTCCACCACCACGCTCACGCCCATGCAGCACAGCAGCTCGATCATGGTGGTGATATCGTGCAGGTGCGGGATATTGGCGATGGTCACCGGCGCTTCGGCGAGCAGGGTGGCCGCCAGAATGGGCAACGCGGAATTCTTGGCGCCGGAAATGCGGATCTGGCCGTTCAGGGGAACGCCGCCGGAAATCACCAATTTATCCATGAAGTACTCGGAGCAAGATGGAAGCGGGAGCGGGGTGGTCCGGGCCGCCGCCTGACTCCCGCCCAGGTGAAGTCAGCGCGACTGCCATTCCGCCGGGGTGTAGGTGCGGATATTCACCGCGTGTACGTCGCCGGCGGCGATGAGATCCTTGAGTGCCGCATACACCCGCTGCTGGCGCTGCACCGGGCGCAGCCCCTCGAACAGCGCGCCGACGGCCACGACACTCAGATGATTGCCTTCCGCTCGCACCTGCACGTCGCAATCACTGAGCTCACCCCGCAAGCGGGTACCAATGACATCGAGATCCATGGTGGCGTCTGCCTCCGGTTTCCCCGCCGCGGCGGGCGTTGTGCTGTTGTGAAGCGGGCTCTGGCGCAGCAGACCGCGGTATCACCCGCAACGGCAAAACGCCATGAACAATGCGTGTGATGCGTCGCGCGCGCAGCCAAATCGCAGAAAATCCCGGCGCTTGCGCAGCGCGGCACTATAGCATCGGCGCCCCGGGCTGGGAATCGCGGCACCGTCTGCCGGCGCCCGTCTAACAGCTTGCGCAGGGGTACCGCTATACTGGCGCCCGACCGCCGCGCTCCCGGACACCGCCCATGCGGGATATCGATCCCATCGCTTCTGCCCTGCGTACCATCGAACTGGAAGCGGCGGCAGTGCAACAACTCGCAGCCCGGATCAACGCCGATTTCGTCGCGGCCTGCCAACTCGTCCTTGCCTGCCGGGGGCGTGCCATCGTCACCGGCATGGGCAAATCCGGCCACATCGCCAACAAGATCGCGGCGACGCTGGCCAGCACGGGCACACCGTCGTTCTTCGTACATCCGGGCGAAGCCAGTCACGGCGATCTGGGCATGATCACCCGCGACGATCTGGTGATCGCCCTGTCCAACTCCGGCGAGACCACCGAGATCACCACCCTGATCCCGTTGCTCAAGCGGCTGGGTGTGCCCCTGATCGCGTTGACGGGCGCGCCCGACTCGCTGCTCGCCCGTACCGCCGATGTGCATCTGGATGTGAGCGTGGCCCAGGAGGCCTGCCCTCTGGGGCTCGCGCCCACCACCAGCACCACGGCGGCCCTGGTCATGGGTGATGCGCTGGCGGTGGCGCTGCTGGAAAAACGCGGCTTCAGCGCCGAGGATTTTGCGTTCTCGCACCCCGGCGGCAAACTCGGCCGCCGCCTGCTGCTGAAAGTGGGCGACGTGATGCACGGCGGCCCCGAATTTCCCCGCGTGACCGAGGCCACGCCGCTGCGGGACGCACTGCTCGAAATGACCCAGAAAGGCTTCGGGCTGACCGCCGTGGTGACGACACAGGGCGAGCTGCTGGGGGTATTCACCGATGGCGACCTGCGCCGCGCGATCGATCACCGGATCGATATCAATGTCGTCCGGGTGGGCGAGGTCATGACCCGCAACTGCAAGACCGTATCGTCCGAAATGCTGGCCGCCGAGGCGCTGACGGTGATGGAAGACAACAAAATCACCGCCTTGGTCGTCGCGGACGGAGACCGTCCCGCCGGGGTGGTCCATATGCACGACCTGTTGCGGGCTGGCGTGGTATGACGGTCGCCGACGCCGTCGCCGCCGCGCGCGGCATCCGCCTGGTGGTGCTCGACGTCGACGGCGTCCTCACCGACGGCAAACTGTTCTATGGCGCCGACGGTGGCGAATACAAAGCGTTTCATGTACGCGACGGCCTCGGCGTCAAACTGCTCCAGCGCGCCGGCATGCGGGTGGCAATCATCACGGGCCGCAACTCGCCCAGCGTCACCCGCCGCGCGGAAGAGCTTGGCATCGACTATCTCCTGCAGGGGCGCGAGGACAAGCTCGAGGCCCTGCGCGAACTCCTGGCGACGCACTTTTCCGCGTGGGGAGAAGACCTCGCGGCCGTCGCCTACATGGGCGACGACCTGCCCGACCTGCCCGCCATTTGCGCCGTCGGCCTGGGCATGACCGTCGCGGACGCCTGCCCCGCGGTACTGGATAAAGCGCGTTGGCGCACCACCCGGCCCGGCGGCGCCGGCGCCGCGCGCGAAGCCGCGGAATTTATCCTTCGCGCCCAGCAGCGCTTCGACCTGCTGCAGGAGGCGCCGCCATGAGAAACATCCTCGTGGCAGCCCTCACCGTCGCGGCGCTGCTCGGCTTTCTGGTGTTCTGGGATTCCGCGCCCACCCTGTTCCTGCGCGGCATGCAGACGCGGCCGCCGACCCTGCCCACGGCCGATAGTTACATGACATCCACATTGACCCGGAAATTCGACGAATCCGGCGCGCTCGCCTACACCCTGACGACCATCCGGGCTGAATCCTTTGATACCGACGGCATCGCGGTACTGGACCAACCACGCATCCTCGCCAACGCCAAGAAGCCGGATGAGCCACCCTGGCACTTGAAGGCGGCCACCGGCGTACTTCACAATGCCGACCGCCGGGTTGTCCTGCGCACCGATGTCCGCGTCTGGCAGGACGCCGACAAGGGC
This sequence comes from Gammaproteobacteria bacterium, assembly GCA_016191205.1. Taxonomy (GTDB): domain Bacteria; phylum Pseudomonadota; class Gammaproteobacteria; order Pseudomonadales; family Porticoccaceae; genus JAGPUQ01. The sequence continues at coordinate 81,140 of JACPPB010000007.1, forward strand.
ACCAGCGAACTCAGAACGGCGGAACTGACGTACCTCGTTGACACCCGGCACGTCCAGTCCGACCTCCCGGTGGAATTGATCTCGCCCCAAGCCCACTCCACCGCGGTCGGTCTCAGCGCCGATCTCGAACCCATGGTTTATAAACTATTGTCGCGGGTGCACAGTGTCTTCCAGCCCAAATAAGCTTCTGTGCCACATGCTCCTGCTGGCATTCGTCGCGGCGGTGCCCGCCGGCAAGTCCTGGGCCCTGCCGGAAGACCGTCAGCAACCGATGCACATTGAATCCGACAGCGCCAGTCGCGACGACCGCAGTGGCATCACCATCTATGTCGGCAGCGTACGCGTTGACCAGGGCACCATGCACATCGAGGCCGACAAGGTGACCGTGTACATGACCGCGGGCAACAAGCAGGTCGATCGCATCGTCTGCAACGGCAATCCTGCGACCTACCAGCAGAAGCCAAAACCGGACGCAGAGATTGCCAAAGCGCATGCCGAAGTGATCGAGTACCAGGTCGCCAAGGACTTCATTGTGCTGACGCGCGCCGCGCATCTGGAACAAGGCGGCTCCACCCTTGAAGGCGAGCTGGTCACCTACGACATCGCCAAGGATCTGATGCAGGCGCGCGGCAGCGAGAGCAACCGGCGCATCCGGATGGTGATCCCACCGCAGCAGCCGGCGGCCGCAACCCCCACTCCCCCCGCTCCGACTCCGGCCCACTGATGGCACAACTCCGGGCGGAAAACCTCGCGAAAAGCTATCGCAAGCGCACGGTGGTGAGCGATGTCTCCCTGACGGTGACCAGCGGAGAAGTGGTCGGCCTGCTCGGGCCCAATGGCGCCGGCAAGACCACCTGTTTCTACATGGTGGTTGGGCTGGTGCCCCAGGATCGCGGACATGTCTATATCGACGACCGCGACATCACGGCACTGCCCATGCACGGCCGCGCGCGCCAGGGGATAGGTTACCTGCCCCAGGAAGCTTCGGTGTTTCGCAAACTGAGTGTCGAGAACAACCTGCTGGCCATCCTCGAAACCCGCAGCGATCTCAACCGGACGGCGCGCCGGGCGCGGATGGAAGAACTACTCGAAGAATTCAGTATCACGCATCTGCGCGCCAATATCGGCATGAGCCTCTCTGGGGGCGAACGTCGCCGCGTCGAGATCGCGCGGGCGCTGGCCATGGAGCCAAAATTCATCCTCCTCGACGAACCTTTTGCGGGCGTCGATCCCATCTCCGTAAACGACATCAAGGGCATCATTCGCCACCTGCGCGACAAAGGCATCGGTATCCTCATTACCGACCACAATGTCCGCGAGACTCTCGACATCTGCGCGCGCGCCTACATCGTCGACGGCGGACGCACGATTGCCCAGGGCACGCCGGAAGAAATCCTCAATAACTCCACCGTGCGCAAGGTCTACCTGGGCGAACATTTCGCACTCTGACGGGCTGTCGACGCCGGTACAATCTCGGTCTGCGGCATGGTTATTGCTGAACGTTTGAACACGCCGCGCCACAGGGCTACACTGCAAGCAGACCAGTGTCCCGAGGTTCCGGCGTACCGCAATGAAGCAAGGCCTGCATTTAAAGTTCGGCCAGCAGCTGTCGATGACGCCTCAGCTGCAGCAGGCCATCAAGCTGTTGCAGCTGTCCTCCCTGGAGTTACAGCAGGAGATCCAGCAGGTTCTGTGCTCCAACCCCTTGCTGGAATTGCTGGAAGAGTTCGAGTCCGCCGACACCGAAAGTCTGGATTCGTCCGAATCCGATAACGACGACGCTGACCACAACGCCGGCGACACCTGGAACGAGACCATTCCCGACGAGCTCCCCGTCGACGCGCGCTGGGACGACATTTATCAGACATCCTCCTCCCCCGCCAGCGGCCAGAGCCAAGGCGATGCCCCCGATTTCGAGAGTTTCCACACGGTCACGGAATCCATCCGCGATCATCTTCACTGGCAGCTCAACCTCACCCAGATGTCGGACGTCGATCGCGTTATCGCGACCGCAGTGATCGACGCCGTGGACGACAACGGGTTTCTGGCGTTGTCGGTCGACGAAATCTGGCAGGGTCTTGCCTCCGCCGAGGACCTGCCGAACGCGGGTGACGACGCATCAGGTGTAGACCGCGAGGAAGTGGTCGCGGTGTTGCACCACGTCCAGCAATTTGATCCACCCGGTGTCGCGGCAGTGGATCTGCGCGACTGCCTGATGATCCAGCTCGGCCAGTTCAGCAGCGTCGCTACCGCGCATCGGGATATCGCCCTGACCCTGGTGGACCGACACCTGGCGCTGGTGGCCGAGGGCGACTACGCGGGCCTCGCACGCCGACTCGGCGTACCGGAGGACGATATTCGCGCTGCGGTGCGCCTGATTCAGACCCTGTCCCCGCACCCGGGCGACCGCTTCCAGGCGCCCGACGCCGGCTATGTCAATCCGGACGTCAGTGTGCGCAAGGAGGGCAAGCGCTGGGTAGTTACGCTCAACACGGAATTCACGCCCAAACTCGGCATCAACCAGTACTACGCCAGCCAAGTCCAGCGCGCGGACAACAGTCCCGACAATCGCTATTTGCGCGACAACCTGCAGGAGGCGCGCTGGTTTTTGCGCAGCCTCGAGAGCCGCAACGAGACGCTGCTCCGGGTGGCTCACTGCATCGTCGAAATGCAACAGGCCTTCCTCGAAGAAGGCCCGGAGCGCATGAAGCCCATGGTACTGGCTGATGTGGCGAGTCAACTCCAGCTGCATGAATCCACCATTTCCCGCGTCACCACGCACAAATATATCGCCACGCCACGCGGCATTTACGAACTCAAGTACTTTTTCTCCAGCCATGTCAGCACGGCGTCCGGTGGCGAATGCTCATCCACGGCGATCCGCGCCATGCTCAAGAAGATGATCGCCGCCGAACCGGCAAACCGGCCACTGAGCGACAGTCAACTCGCCCTGCTGCTCCAGGAGCAGGGCATCCAGGTTGCCCGCCGCACCGTTGCCAAATACCGGGAGAGTCTCAACATCGCCTCTTCCGGCGATCGCAAGCGCTTCAAACGCAGCGCCTAACCACCACAGGAGCACAGCATGCAACTCACCATCAGCGGTCATCACCTGGAAATCACCGCCGCACTGCACTCTTATGTGCAAAGCAAACTGGAGCGGCTGGAGCGGCACAATGACCGCATCACGCAGGTGGCGGTGATTCTCTCGGTGGAAAAGCTGGTCCAGAAGGCGGAAGCCACGGTACATGCCAACGGTGTCGAGCTGTTCGCGGAAAGCGAGCACGATGATCTTTACGCCGCCATTGACGCCCTCGCGGACAAGCTCGACCGGCAACTGATCAAACGCAAGGAGAGACTGCGCGGACACTAGCCGGCTGTCGAAAAGCGTCGTGATGACGGCGAGCTGCAGGGCCAGAGGCGCGCGGCCTCAGGGGCCTGGCGCTGACACCTGACATGCCCCCCGCCCACCAGAAACGGCTGGTCGTGATCAGCGGGCGTTCGGGCTCCGGAAAGAGTACCGCGCTCCACATTCTGGAAGACCTGGGGTTCACGTCCATCGACAACCTGCCGGCGGGCATGCTGACGGAACTCTTCAAGCAGCCCGACCTGGACTCCACACCCGCCTCCCGGATCGCGGTCGGTATCGACGCCCGCAATCTCGCCGGCAGCCTCGATCGTTTCCCGGCGATCCTCGAACAACTGCGTCGGAGTGGCGTCCAGTGCGAGGTGATCTTTCTCGACGCCAGCCCACGCACCCTGCTGCGCCGCTTCAGCGAAACCCGGCGCCGCCACCCCCTGAGCTCGGACAGCGTGGATCTGAAGCGGGCCATCGCGCTCGAAAGCCGGATTCTGGAGCCCATCATGGATGTGGCCGACCGCCGCATCGACACTTCCAGCATGACCCTGCATCAATTGCGCGACCTGATTACCAAACAGATCGCCCCGGACTCCGCCGGTCTGACCGCAGTCCTGTTTCAGTCGTTTGCCTTCAAGCATGGGGTGCCGGAGGATGCCGATTTCGTGTTCGACGTGCGCTGCCTGCCCAATCCCCACTGGGTGCCGGAGCTGCGCCCACTGACGGGCAACGACGCGCCGGTGATCGAATTCATGGAGTCCCAGACCGAGGTCGCCGCGATGCTCGCCGACCTGAGCGGGTTTCTCGCGCGCTGGATTCCGGCTTTCCTCGCCAGTAACCGCAGCTATCTGACCATCGCGATTGGCTGCACCGGGGGCCAGCACCGCTCCGTTTATCTGTGCAACCGTCTGTCCCGGCAATTCCGCTACCTGGGCATCAACATTCAAGCGCAGCACCGCGAACTGGGCTCGGCGTAACTTCAAATGGTGAACAGGGCCCGGCCCACAACAACAGCCACCCGACCGCCCGACACTCTTGACAGAGATGCCGCGCTCGGGCGTTCATAGCGCCATGATCAAGCGCGAAATCACCATCGTGAACAAACTGGGCCTGCACGCCCGCGCCGCCGCCAAGCTCGCGGCGACGGCGGGCCGCTTCGCCAGTTCCATCCGGGTCGGGCGCGATGGTCGCTTGGTGGATGCAAAAAGCGTGATGTCGTTGATGCTGCTGGCGGCCGCGCAGGGAACCACTCTGGAATTCAGCTTCGACGGCAGCGACGAAACCGACGCGCACGAAAGCGTGGCGGCCCTCATTGCCGCGCGCTTTAACGAAGACAGCTAGCCCCAAAAGCGGCGGCTGGCGTCGGCCACGGCGGTCTGTGGTTCATATCCTGCTAGAATAAGCCTCGCTTCGCGCCTACCCCTTCGCACCTATCCAGGAGAATCCACTGCGATGCAGGCCAGTGTGGTGGAAGCCGACAAACTGACCCTGCTCACCCAGTACGCTGGCCTCATCGATTTCTCCACGATCAATCAGCTGCGCCATATCCTGAACAACCTGGCGCCCGCCGAAATTGCCCACCACATCGAATCGGCGCCGCCCAAGGTAAGACGCATCCTGTGGGAGCTGGTCGACGACGACCTCGATGGCGAAGTACTGGGCGAGTTGAGCGAAGGCCTGCGCGATGAATTTCTGCGCGGCATGGACAGCACCGAACTGGCCGCGGCCATGGACGGGCTGGACGCCGACGACGTGGTCGACCTGCTGCAGCAACTGCCCGATCGGGTCATCCCGCGCGTGCTGCAGGCGATGGATGAACAGAACCGCCAGCGCGTCGAGCACATCCTCCGCTACGCCGAGGACACCGCCGGCGGCCTGATGAATACCGACACCATCACGGTGCGACCCGACCTGTCGCTGGATGTCATCCTGCGTTATCTGCGCCGCCACGAGGAACTGCCGCGCGCCACCGACGCCCTGTTCGTGGTCAATCGCAAGGACACGTTTCTCGGTATTCTGCCGATCGCCAAACTGCTCACCTCGAACCCAAACCTGACGGTACGGGAGGTCATGGTGACGGATGTACAGCCGATCCCCGCTACCATGCCCGACACCGAGGTCGCCCAGCGCTTCGAGCGCAACGACTGGATCACCGCGCCGGTGGTGGACGCCGACAACAAGCTGCTCGGCCGCATCACCATCGATGACGTGGTGGACGTGATCATCGACGAAGCCGACCACTCACTGCTTGGGCTCGCGGGCCTGAGCGACGAGGAGGAAACCTTCACCTCGGTGCGCCGCTCCGCCCCGCGGCGCGCGTTCTGGCTCGGCATCAACCTGTTCACCGCCCTGGTGGCTTCGTCGGTGGTCGGGTTGTTTGAAGCGGCACTTCAGCAAGTGGTGGCGCTGGCGATCCTGATGCCGATTGTCGCCAGCATGGGTGGCATTGCCGGCAGTCAGACGCTGACCGTGGTGGTACGCGGCATGGCGCTCGGCCACGTCAACCGCAACAACCTGCGCTGGCTGTTCAACAAGGAATTCCTCATCGGCGCACTCAACGCCATGCTCTGGGCATTGGTCATCGGCGGCATCGCTTCGCTCTGGTTCCGGGACTACCACCTCGGGCTGATCATCGCCGCGGCCATGATGATCAACCTGGTGACCGCCGCCGTCGTGGGCACCTTGCTGCCAGTCTCCCTGAAGGCGATCAAGATCGATCCGGCGCTGGCGGGAAGCGTGGTATTGACCACCTTCACCGACGTGGTTGGATTTTTTTCGTTTCTCGGCCTCGCCACCCTGTTTTATCTGTGACACCGTGATGAGCGAATTGCCACCCGAAACCGACGCGGAACGCCCCCCCAGCAAATCGGCGCGCAAACGCGAAGGGCTGGCGTTGCAGAAGCTCGCCGAAACCCTGCTCGCGCTGCCGGCAAAGCAGCTCGCCGCGGTTCCCCTCAGCGACCTGTTGCGCAAGGCATTGGCAGAGAGTCGCACGGTCACCCAGCACGAGGCGCGCCGCCGCCAGTTGCAGTACCTGGGCAAGCTGATGCGGGACGTCGACAGCGCCGCGATCCTGAATGCGCTGGCCGAATTCGAGCATCGCAACCGCCACTTCCGCCGCCACCTGGATCAGACCGACGCCCTCTGCACGCGGCTCTGCGCGGACGGCGATCCGGCCATCGAAGCGCTGCTCGCCGACCATCCCGGTCTCGATCGCCAGCAACTGCGGCAGCTCGTCCGCAATGCCAGGGGCGTCACCGACCCCCAGGCCGCGGCCCGGCGCAAACTGTTCGATTACGTGCGCCTACATTGCACCTGAGCGGGCTCGCCCACGACCCCGGAGCGGCGGCTATACTCTGAAAAAGAATCCCGCCAGGAGTCACCGGTGACCGCGACAGTGTTGGTAACGACGGAACAGGGCATCTGCACGCTCAGGCTCAATCGTCCGCAAAAGAAAAACTCCCTGACCCGTGAGATGTACGACACTCTCGCCGAAGCCATCCGTGCGGCCGACTCCGATCCGCAACGGCGGGTGATACTGATCGCCGCCAACGGCGGCGACTTCTGCGCCGGCAATGATCTCGGCGATTTTCAGACGCGGCGCCCCGGCGACAAGCCGGCCGCCTGGAATTTCCTGCTCGCCCTCGCCGATACGCAGGCGCCCCTGGTCGCGGCGGTACAGGGCCGCGCCATCGGTATCGGCACCACAATGCTCGCCCACTGCGACTTCGTGTACGCGGAACCCGACGCCACCTTCAGCCTGCCGTTCGTGGCCCTGGGCGTGGTGCCCGAGGCTGGGTCCTCGCAAACGCTCGTACAGCAACTGGGCTACCGCCGCGCGGCGGAGATGCTCCTGCTCGGACAAGTGTGCGATGCAACCACCGCCGCGACCATCGGCTTGATCACTGCCACGACCCCGGCGGGAGCCGCGCTCGCGACCGCACAGGCTACCGCGGCGCGTCTGGCGGCACTTCCGCGCGCGGCGTTACGCCAAAGCAAGCAATTGTTGCGGCGCCCGCCAGAATCGCTGCACGCGCGCCTGCACGCCGAAATCGCGGTTTTTCAGGAACGGCTGGCGAGCGCAACGGCGCAGGAATTGATTGCTGCCATCCTCGAAAAACGCCCCCCGGATCGCAGCAAACTGGACTGATCCCGGCGGCTGGGGCGGATCAGCTCCCCAGCCGCCGGATCGCCGACTCGGTCAGGAAGCGATCATAAAGATCCGGCGCATTCGCGCTCATCTCGTAGCCACCAGAAATACGCTTGACCTGTTCCAGCCGCGTCATCCGATTGGTCTGGACATTGTGGGCATGCACCCGGGTCCAGGACGCATAGGGATGGGCGCCGTCGTAAACGGTGTTGGTGCCATCCGTGTACAGCGAGCCGGCGCCGTCGAAGGAGCGAAAAATCTCGCCGCGACGATCGTAGGACACCATCACCAGCGGCGCCAGCGTGCGGGCATCGAACCACACCCGCTTTTTCGAGATCGGCGCCTTCGGAAAACCGACCGGCTCGGCATCCACCACAATCGCCTCGGGTACCAGCTCGACCTTCATGTCCCAGAAGGTGTTGCCTTGGGGACCACCGTGAGTCGTGTGCTCCCAGTTTTCGTGCGTTCCGTTCCAGTTGCGGGAAATGGCCGCCAGCGTCGGGCCGCGTCCGACAATGGCATAGTTGCCCCAGGTCAGGAAGGGATCTCCCGCGGTCCAGGCATCCGAGAGATACAGCGACGAACCGGGAATCAGGGGTTCGAAGCGCTGGTTGGTGGGGAAGCGGCGCACCCGCTTGAAGGCGGGGATGTAACCAAAGAGATCGGGGAACTGGCGCTGATCATAGGGCCAGATGTTCAGGAACGAGGTTCCCTTGACGTCGTTGGGCTTGACGAAGAACACCGACTGATAGCGCAGTTTGTCCTCATGGCCGGGCCAGTAGGGCTTGGGCTCGAGCACCGTGCGCCCCACCGGCGCCAGCTCCGCCCAGCACAGTTCATAGCGGTATTCCACCTCACCCTGCGGCCCGATGTCGTACTCCTTGATCGCGTAAAAGGACGCGTCGCGGCGCCCCCAGGTGAGCGTAATTCCGGCGAAAATTTCGATAGCGGTCTTGGGGTCCGGGAACGGATTACCGCCAATCCAGGGCTTGCCCTCGCGGGTGGTCACGTTGCCATCCGCGTCGAACACCGCCTGGCCCTGGTTGCGCAGCGTGGCCTCGACATATTCCCAGGGGCTGAGCTTCATGGCCTCGCGCGTGGTATCGATGATTTCGAGGCGCCGCCCCATCTGCGCGATCTGGTGGTAGCGGATCGGGTCCAGCAGATCCTTCACATGTTCCACATTGCCGGCATCGATGATGTCGCCGGTGTGGATCTTGCCCTTGGTGTAAGCCTCGATGGACATCAGCTCGTCAGGATAGACGCCGCTGATGTCGCCCCCCCTGGCGATGGTCGGCCATAGCGGCGCCAGCACCCCGGTAGCCAGCACACCGCGCCGCATCTGGTCGAGGAAGTGACGGCGACTGTAATCGAAATCATATTTTCGGATGTGCATGGTGCCCCCCGGGGGTCGCTGTCATGGACCGTCCTTTATTCAGGACGATGTGTGTGCTTTGCATTCCACCCGTCAGCTGCCGCAGACGCTCTCTTTCTGCACCAGCACCTTGGCCTGCCCGGCATTCAACAAATGGCGGTAGGTGGCCAGTTTGTTCACGAGCGGGCAGAGGTCCGTGTCCGCCGCGCTCAACGCCAGACGATGCAGCATGGCATCCCGCCAGCGCGGCGAGCCCGCCGGCGTTGCTGCCGTGATCCTGGCCCAGGCCCGATCGGCCTCGACGGCGCGGTTGCTGCGTTCGGCGATCTCGGCATAAGTCTGCCAGCCGTCGCCCGAATCCGGAAACTCCTGCGTCATGGCGCGCGCCAACTCAAAACCCTCGTCCAGACGCCCGAGTGCTGTCAATGCGCGAATCCGCAGCAGGCTCACCTGACGCTGATCCTGGCCCTGCCCGGCGAGCGCCGGATAAAAATGCTCGGCCAATCCGGCCACCAGCGCGAAGTTCTTGCCGCGTTCAAGCTCCAGCAGAAACTGATAAAACTGTCGTTCGCCTTCCGTATCGTCGCCCCGCGCCGCCAGCGCATCCGCCATCCCCTGCAAACCGGCGCGGTCATCGGTGGCGGCGAGGGCCCGCAATTTCGACCACAGCAGCACGGGGCGCGCCCGGGTATCGTTGGTGGCCTCGGCCAACAGCGCATCCAGCTCCGCCAGCACCTTGGGCAGGTCCCGACCCAGAACAGTTCGCATCTGCAGCGACAGGGCGCGGAACCAGGGTTCGCGGCGCTGCTTCCCCGGCAGATCATCCAGTGCCTTGAGAATCTCTTTCGCTACGGTTTCTTCCTGCACGATATCACCGCGCGCCGCAGCCCGGTTGAAGAGACTGATGCCCCGATGCAGCTCGGTCAGCGCAATATCGCCTCGCAGCTCCGGATCGGTTCCGGCCGCGCGCAGATGCCGGGCGGCCACCTCGGGATCCTTGCTCAGCCGGGCCAACCCCAAATGCGCGGTAGCCGCATCGGCATCCCGAGGCGCGGTCGCGACAAAAGTGTTGGCCACCTGTTCGAGATGTTCGCGGTTGGCTTCAGTGGGATGCTGGGCATACACGGCTTCGGCGACCGACCAGCTCAGTTTGGGCAGCGCGGCCGCAACGCTGGGATGCAGGTGCGGCTGACGTTTGAGAAGCTCGATTTCGGCGCTGGCTTCGCGTGGCAAATCGGTACTGACCAGCGCGACGATGTAGTGATAGTGGAACGGGGTTACGTCGATGGGCAATTGCTCGCCCCCCTGCTCGCGAAACTGCCGATATTTGATCACCGTGGTCTTGTACTGCTGATAGGCGTAGGCGAACTCGGCATCGATCAGGCGCGACAGCACACCCAGATCCTCGCCCACGATTTCGTCGCGATACGACAGAATCCGCCCCAGCAGCGCGTCGGTCAAAAAGCCATCCGCGATCAGTTTTCGGAGCCGCTGGCCGGCCGCCATGGCGCCGATGTGTTCACGGCGGCGGCGCTCCAGCAGCGCAAACGCCTCCTCCGCCGTCACTGCCGCCTGCGTCGGACTCAGGGGTTCGCGGGACACGGCCGTCAATTCGCGAATTTCGCCACGGCGCACGGCGAGCAGGGTAAGTTCAGCTTCGGCGAGCTTGCGCACCGGGTTTTCGGGGCGGTCCGCAAGGGCTTCCACCAGGCGCCGAAAGCGCTGCTCGGCGCCAGCGAGATCGCCGCGCGCCTGGGCGATGTAACCCAGACCGAGCCAGCTGCCCTGCACGATGCCGGGATAGAGGATGCGCACCGACGCGGCCTTGAAACCGGTTTCGGCGCGATTGAGCCATTTGACCCGCTCCCGGTCATCCGGTCTGGCTTCGGCCAGACCGAGCATGGCCCAGGCGCGCCAATAGCCAAACGCGGACTGGGCGTGGTTGATGTCGTACCAGATGTCGGAGCGGTAAAGGCCCTCGAGCGCGGCTTCATTCTCGCCGGTAGCGCTTTCCAGCGCGCGCACCTTGCCGCGACAGCGGTCCTGAAGCAGTTCCGCGGTTGCGATCAGGTGCTCGAATATCCTGGCATCGACACCTAGCTCCCGGGCGCGGGACACCAATTTGCCCAGCACCTCCGAGGCACTGAAATAGTCCGCAGGTGCCAAAGCTTCCGGCGCCTGGTCGAGCGCCTCGCGCAATGCCCCTTCGAGCACGGTGATCCGCCCGCCATCCGCCGCATCCACTGCGGCGTGCTCCAGTCCGGCCAGATCAGCGGCGACGGCGGAGGCCCAGACACAGCAGGCCAGGACGGTGCCGGCGATCACGCGCATCACTGAACGAAACCCTCCAGCAACAATCCCGCTTCGGAGGCAAAGCGCCCACCCAGAATCAGCGACATCAGTTGCTTGGTGATCCGCACATCGCCCGCCATGGTGGTGGCGATGCCGCCTCCCGCCTCGGCGAGCTGCTGAAAGTCGTACAGGGGTTTGTTGCGGAACAGGTTGTGATCCACAGGCCGGCCCACCACCGCCTCGATCAGCGCCGGATTGGCGTCGTGACTCACGTCCAGCGCCGACAACTGGCCACCGTCGGTGGCGAACTGCCGGGCCAGCGCCAGCGCGTGGCGCAAATCTCCCTCATGGGGAGGCGCGTCGCCGATCAGAATGATTACTTTGCGCGCGCCCAGGCGCCAACCTGCCTTGGTGACGCCGACTTCGAGGCCCGCTGCCACGGCTTCCGGAAAGTCGCCACCCCCCTCGGCCGTCAGTGAACCCAGAAAACCCGTCAACTTGTTCAGGCTGAACGTCAGGGTCTGCATGCGGGTGACATAGCCCGGCGAATCGTAGTCGCGATACGCCACGACACCAAATCGCGATACCGGCACCAGGAGCCGGACCGCATCCACGATATCGATCATGTGCGCGCGCGCTTCGTTGAGCACCCAGTCCATGGATCCGGTGGTGTCCACCACAAACACGACATCCAGCCCGGTTTCCCGCAAGCCCTGCACATAGGCGGCGAATCCCTGTGTGGAGTTGCTCAAACCGTTGCCTACCCCGGTTCCGAAGCCAGCGGCACCTCGGCCCGCCGTGACCACCATATCGGTGAGCAGAGGCAGGGAAGACCCTCGACTTGCGCCTCCCGCCGCCGCTTTCATGGCGAGATCGACATCCGGCGGGGGCGGTGTGACGGCGGCGGTTGGAACCAGGACTTCCGGCGGTTCAAATTCGATCTGGTCTTCAAACACCAGCTCTTTCGGCGGCGGTTCACTCACCAACTGGACATCCACCACATGCTCAGGCACAGGCGGCGCCAACACCACGGCATCCGTTTCCCGAGAGGCGCGCCAGGACAGCCAGATATGGAGCAGCAGAGACAGCAACAGAAGCGCCAACCACAGCGAAAAGGATCGATACCACTGCAATTGCATAGCGCGTGCATCCTGTTCGCGGCAATTTCACCGCACCGTTGACTTGGGGATACGATCGGTGCGGCATCCCGCGCTTCGCGCATCGACGAACGCTGCTGTAGGCGCCATCAATCAGCGCGAGAGGTCCGGGCCGTCCGCTCGACATCATAATACTGGCGCAGGCGCGGCTTTGAAGGTGGTACAAAAAAAACCGGCGCCCAAGGCGCCGGTTTCGTAGCGCTCGCTGCGTCGATCAGAACTGGTAGCCGACGCGCACTCCCACTTCGTCGGTCCATTCCAGCGGAGCAAAAACACTTTCGGTGTTCTTGGCGTAAATCCAGGTGGCGTAGCCCTCGACGGTCCAGGGGCCACTCGGCTTGTAACGAATCCCGGGCTGTATCAGATAACCGCCAAAGACGTCATAGAGCACCGCAAAATCATACCGCCATTTCAGGCTCGGGGTCGGCTGCTGGAACGCAAAAGAAAAACCGTCCCAACCATGACCGCCCCAACCGGTGGCTTTCCCGTGGCCCGCCTTGTCTACCCTGCCACCAAAGCCGCCACTCAGCGGACGCCCGACGAAGTCGCTCTCGGTCTTGTGCATCCATTGCAACGAGAAGAATGTGGCCGGGTAGTTTTGCGAGAAGCGGTGGTATTTCTCGAACGCCAGCGCCGTGATCCACTCGTTTCCCGACAAAGGATCGCGGGCCACATTGTTGGTCCATTTGCGATCCGGCGTGTAGGTTGCTTCGAACCGCATCACCAACTGGTCCAGCAGGGTATCCGGTTCGGAGTAGAAGATGTAGTTGCCGCCAGCCCCGAACACATTCTCCGCCGGGTAGCTGGAAATAATGTCC
>JACPPB010000010.1 GCA_016191205.1 Gammaproteobacteria bacterium
CCCAACCAGAACGCTTACATCGAGAGCTTCAATGGGCGACTGCGCGATGAGTGCCTCAACGAACACGGGTTCCAGAACGTCCTGCACGCCCGAACACTGATCGAGACTTGGCGCCGGGAATACAACGAGGAACGACCCAAAGAAGCACTCGGCGGGCTGACGCCAGCCGCCTATGCCAAACAGATGGCCCAAGATCGGCTACCCTAACCCCAGACTCTAAATGGCACCGCTACTGAAAGCGGGGGGACGTCGGCGCTTGACCAACGATAATTCTCGGCACGGCGTTCCATCCCAGCCCGAACCGGATTTCGCTCTACCTACCGCACTGCCGCCCGTAGGTAAGCTTCATCCAAAGGGGAAGAGAAAAGCCGCCCTTGCCAAAGGTGCCCTTTCCAACCTCGAGCCCGGTTAATGTTCTGGGCGTAGCGCATGTGTAGCGGTTTCAACACCCGGTGCAACCCATCGTCGGTTGCTGGGACGGCAACCAAGTGAATGTGGTTGGTCATGAGACAATAAGCAAGCACTTCAACATGATGCTTGTCGCTGTACTCTCTGAGCCACGACAAATACGATTCGCGATCTTCGTCGGTGAAGAAAATGTCTTCCCGCCGATTGCCGCGCTGGGTAACGTGATGTGGAAGGCCGGCAAATACTGTTCTAGGTAATCTTGGCATAGCTGGAGAATAACACTTTTAAAGGGTAGCGTCCCCTTTAACCCCTCGACGTAAAGGTCCTAGGTTTCAACACGCGCATTAATTTGACTTACACATTCTTTCGTAGGCAGAGGCGAAGCCTGCCAGGTCTAGGCTCTTCGTTTCCCAGCCAGCAGTTGAAAACTGCCCGGCGACCTTTAGCACGTTGCCAGATTTTATGGACTCAACCTCTTCGGAACTCAGCTTAGATGAGTAGTACCTATCTCTTGTAACCATCTTTGAGCCGCTAAGGTAGGTTGAGTACTTCCCGCGCTTATCTACTGGCGCTTGATTGTCTACTACATATTTCAGTTGGGCATCAAAACTGAAGCCGTCAAATCCGGATTCTCTGGCCTTCATGTTGAGTTCCCCACAAAGGAACGTGAAGTCGCCTTTAAACATCTGGATTATCTCTACTTTCGAAGTGTCGAAAGGGTCTGACTGCCTCGCCAACCCTACCCACCCGCCACCTAGCTGGCTGATCTGTGGGCGCTCTGACGCAATTGCGGATACCGATATCAGAGAGGCCACCACCAAAGTAAGCATCGACAAGTTCATGTTGTCTCCTAGTCCTTCCTGTGCACTTCTTGAGAATGTCCAAAGCATCCTAATTCTTACGCCGCCTTCCGAGTCCACGAGAGAGCATCTATTGCCGCCCAACGTTTGAGCTCAGGCCGCGGCCCGTCAGGGCCGTCGCGCCTGCAGCGAATGGTTAGACATTGTCACTCGACTTCTCTTGCGAGGTTGAAAATCCCATTCGAAAATCTGGAAGCGCCTCTGGAAGTAGAACACCCGGACGATAGTTGGCCGGGTTATACCCAAGATCTCTGCGACTCATCATTAGTTCAATCCCTTCACGATTACGCTTTTCCATACAAGAAAGGACGTAATCGATGAATCTGTCTACTACGTCAATTTCGGCCTGCACATGGGGCAGTCCGACCGCGTCGATTTCTGCGCGCAGAGACCTTTCCCACATTGAACGATATTCGTTGAATATGGGCACTCTCTTGTTGAAGTAGATTTCCTCAAAGCAAAGCTTATCTACAGCCACATTGCCGTGAAGAAGGTCATTGCGCTCATTAACTAGAGAGTGGTACTCAGCGCACTCTTTCGAGGAGTAATCGATTGGCCTCTCGAAGCCAACGCAATTTATATGCAGGCTTCTAATCCGGACATCTATGGGACGCTTGTAGAGGTCATCCATAAGGCGGCGATCACTGCGAATCTCAGGGCGTGCGCACGCAAAAATTAGGAGATTTACAAACGCCTCGGCAAGTACCGGCAACATTGAACGAATGCCGAACGCTATTCCAAGCGCCTTTGAGTATTTATCACTCTTCTCCTTCCACTTCTCGGTATATGAGTCCATATCGTCGATGCTCGAAATGTTCTCAATGGCATCGTCATCTGGATTGAGACCGGCCAGATCCAGCTCCCTCTTCATTGAGTCAATCGACGATTTCAGTCTCTGATACGGATTAACAAAGTGCTTCCACTTCTCAAGGCTCTTGCGGATTTCTCCGACGCGCTTCGAGAGGGTTGGAATATCCACCTTGATGGCGGATACGATTGATTCCTTTGTAACCCCATCCTTGGAAATATCCCCAATTAGAAATATTTCAGTCCGATAGTTCATCCCCAGGAACTGCACTAGACCTCTCTCTCCAGCGAGAGTCCAATCCCAATGAATCATATTGTCGGAGTCATCTCGCCGCAGGAAGTTCTGCATGCCGTTGGGAGGGCCGAACTTTGCATACAGGTAGCAATACAGATCGACCGGTTTGATCTCATTTCCGATCTCAAGTATCGCGGCGCCCTTTGGACGAGACTCGCCAAGAAGAATGTTGGCCAGGCACTTCGGATTAGGCGCTTCAAATGCGCTGAGGTCAAATGCGTCCATACTTTCCACAATGTCTAAGGAAGCGCTGATTTATTCCCCGGTCCGTGGTTTGCCGGCAGGCGCTTTTGAGATAATGGGCATCCCTACAGTGTCTGCGGGAACCTGAGCGATGCAAGCGAGTTTTTCTGATCTGGGATATACCAGCAAGAAGAAGCTGACGCGGCGGGACCGGTTCCTGGCGCAGCTGGAAGCGATGACGCCGTGGGCGGCGCTGGTGGCGGCGATCACGCCGTTCTACCCGGCAGGCAAGGGTCCGGGTCGCCCGCCGATCGGCCTGGAGCGGATGCTGCGGATGTATGTTGCCCAGCAGTGCTTCGGGCTGTCGGACGAGGGCATCGAGGATGCGCTGTACGACAGTCAGGCCATCCGCCGGTTTGTCGGCATGGACTTCACGCGCGAGGCGGCGCCGGATGCCACCACGCTGCTCAAGTTCCGCCGCCTGCTGGAGGATCATGGCCTGACCGGGGTGATCTTCGAGACGATCAACGATCACCTGGCCCGGCAGGGGCTGCTGCTGCGCGAGGGCACGATCGTGGATGCCACGCTGATCGCGGCCCCGCCGTCGACCAAGAACCGCGACCGGGCGCGCGACCCGGACATGCATCAGGCGAAGAAGAGCAAGCAGTGGCACTTTGGCATGAAGGCGCACATCGGGGTGGACGCCGACTCGGGTCTGGTGCACACGCTGGTCACGACGCCGGCCAACGTTCATGACGTCACCCAGGCCCATGCGCTGTTGCACGGCCAGGAACGCTACGCTGCCGGCGATGCCGGTTATCAGGGCGTCGCGCAACGGGAAGAGAACCGGAACACGTCGGTTCAATGGGACGTGGCCATGCGTCCCGGCCGGCGCCGGCAGCTGGACCGGTGCACCGAGGCAGGCCGGCTGCTCGATGCCTTCGAGCGCATCAAGGCGCGGGCGCGCGCCAAGGTCGAGCATCCGTTCCACGTCATCAAGAACCTGTTCAGGCACCGCAAGACGCGCTATCGGGGGTTGGGCAAGAATACGGCGCAGCTGCAGACCCTGTTCGGCCTGGCCAACCTGGTGATGGCCGGCTGGCGCCTGCGGGCGCGTGACACCCTCACTGCGTTCTGAGGAGACAAAAAACCCGGAATGTCGGGTTGAGACAAGCGAATGTCGCCCGCCACACCCGAAAAAGAGTCCATTCGGCCTGCCGGAAACGCTGACCTACCCATCTCCGGCCAGCGATCGACGCCCTCCAGTCTCCCCACGGCCAGCGATCGACGCCCTCCAGTCTCCCCATGCTGGTAGTCGGGTGATTGATCAGCGCTTCCCTAATAATGAACGGATCAAGACTACACAAGGGCCGGACGTCATGTCAAACGTGGTAATGCGCCCTAAAACACCAGCCGATTCCACCTCACGCGAACCGCCCAAGCCGAAGCTGTTGGATGAAGTTCGCGCCCGCATCCGGCCTTGCCGGCTCGCCTTGACCCAGTTGAACAGCGTCTGATCAACCAGCCCCAGGGTCTTGGCCACCGCAGCCCGGCTCTGACCGCCCTCAACCAGCCGCACCGCCTCTTGCTTGAACTCCAGCGTGTAGCGCGCCCGCGTTGCCTTCATCATGTCGCTCTCCTTGCATGGATCAAATCACACAGCAAGGGATACGTTTTCCGGGGGCAAGGTCAGAGACCCACTAAATCACCACAGATTCCATACCGTCAAAGACAACCCTGGTTTTCATGCGTAACCGCTGGCCGGCACGGGCTGGTCAGCTCGTAGACCATGTCCCCCACAAAGCGCTTGAACGATTCGTTCTCGACAAACTGCTTGTAGACCTGGGTGTCATCCTTCAGCAAATGCTGCATCACCTTGGCCAGTGCCTGATCGTGCGCCATGCGCGCGGTGTGCGGGGTGTTTTCCCTGGCGTTCTGATAGGCGACATCGGCGGCAACCTTGGGCGCGATGTCATCGCGGATGCGCTGCGCGACCCGGTCGGTATCGGTGAACAGGGTGCCAAACTGCTCGTTGAAGGTATTGAGGATATTGCTGAGGCGATCCAGCTCCGGCTCGGCCTTGCGGCCGCCCGCCTCGGTCGGCACTGGATCAATTTCGGCATCGGCATCCGCCAATGCAATCCTCATCGCCGCCTTTTTCTCGACCCGGTAGCTGTCCATGTCGATGGTTTCGAGAATGCCCTTGGCCAGGTCTTCCTCCTGCGGTGCCGGCAGCTTGGGGGTCAGCAGGTCGAGGAAGATCGATAATCTCTCCCAAGCCGGGTTGCTGTAGGGGATTACCGACGAGAGAAAGTTGTAGGTGCGGCAAAAGGTCTTGGCCTTGCTTTTGAAGTCCACCTGCCCGTCTTCATCGAGCTGGCTTACGTACACCGCCACGCAGGCATCGAGGATGGGGTCGAGCCGGTCGCGGTCGGCGCCGCCGAGGAACAGTGCCACCAACTGCTCGACCTGGTTCGGGGCGTATACCTGGGCGGAATCCAGCGCCAGTTTCAGGTCATGCAGCTTGTTGGGGTCGGTCTCATCCGCCAACAGGGTGGTGCGGTAGTAGTCCTGGAAGGCAAAGGTGATCGCTTCGCTGTTGTTCTGAAAGTCGAGCACGAAGCAGTCGTGCTTGCCCGGGTGGGCGCGGTTGAGGCGCGACAGCGTCTGCACCGCCTTGATGCCCGACAGCGTCTTGTCCACATACATGGTGTGCAGCAGCGGCTCGTCGTAGCCGGTCTGGAACTTGTCGGCGCAGATCAGGAAGCGGTAGGGGTCGTTCTGGATCCTGGCGGCGATATCCTTGCTGGCAAAGCCGTTCAGCGATGCCTCGCTGACCTTGCTGCCGCCGTACTGATGCTCACCCGAAAACGCCACGATGGCCTGATACGGGCTCTTGCGCTCGGCCAGATAGGCCTTGAAAGCGTGGAAGTACTGAATCGCCCGTTCGATACCACTCGTCACCACCATCGCCCGTGCCTGCCCGCCGATCTTCCCAGCCGCGAGCACCTGCTCGTGGAAGTGATCCACCATGATCTCGGCCTTGAGCCGGATCGCGTGGTCGTGACTCTCCACATACCGGCGCAGCTTTTTTTGCGCCCGTGTGGTGTCGAACTCGGGGTCGTCCTCGGTCTTCTTCACCAGCCGGTAGTAGCTGTCCACCGGCGTGTAGGCCTTGAGCACGTCGAGGATGAAGCCCTCCTCGATCGCCTGTTTCATGGTGTAGCTGTGGAACGGCCGGTGCTGCACCTTGCCGTCTGCATCCGGCGGCAGCGCCGCGCCGAACATCTCCAGCGTCTTGTTCTTGGGCGTGGCGGTAAACGCAAAGTAACTGGCGTTGGCGAGCATCTTGCGCGCCGCCATGCGCGCCTCCAGCGCGGCGTTGATGGTGTCCTCGGGGTCGGGCGCGTCGTCCGCGTCGGTGTCCGTGCCGCCCAGTGCCTGGCTCATGGCCGCCGAGGTTTTGCCGCCCTGGCTGGAGTGCGCCTCATCGATGATGATGGCAAAGTGCTTGCCGGCAGCCAGCGCGATCTCATCGAGAATGAAGGGGAACTTCTGCACCGTCGAGACGATGATCTTCTTGCCTTCCTGAATGAACCGGCGCAGGTCGCCCGAGCGTTCGGCGTGGCCCACGGTGGCGCCCACCTGCATGAAGCCCTTGATGGTCTTCTGGATCTGGTCGTCGAGAATGCGCCGGTCGGTGACCACGATCACCGAGTCGAACAGCTCTTTTTCCGACTGTTTCACGCCAATCAACTGGTGCGCCAGCCAGGCGATGGAGTTCGACTTGCCGCTGCCCGCCGAGTGCTGGATCAGGTAGCGCTTGCCCACGCTGTTGGCGCGCACGTCGGCCAGCGCCTCGCGCACCACGCCGAGCTGGTGGTAGCGCGGCCAGATCTGCACGCGCTTCTTCTTGCCGGTGCGCGGGTCCTTCTCCGCGACGATCTGCGCGTAGTTTTCCAGGATGTCGGTCAGCCCCGCCGGGGTCAGCACCTCCTTCCACAGGTAGTCGGTCTTGATGCCCTGCGGGTTGGGCGGATTGCCCGCGCCGTCGTGATAGCCCTTGTTGAACGGCAGAAACCACGATGCCTTGCCCTTGAGCTGGGTGCACATGCGCACCTCGCTGTCATCCACCGCAAAGTGCACCGCACAGCGGCCAAACTCGAACAGCCGCTCGCGCGGGTCGCGGTCGCGCTGGTACTGCGCCACCGCATCGGCGACCGTCTGGCGGGTCAGGCTGTTCTTCAGCTCGAACGTAGCAATCGGCAGGCCGTTGATGAACAGCCCCAGATCCAGCGCACGGCGCGTCTCGTCCATGCTGTAGGCGATCTGGCGAGTGATGGAGAAGCGGTTCTGCGCGTGCAGCGCCGCGGCCTTGGCGTTGCCCGCGGAGGGCGTGCCGTAAAACAGATCGAAGTGCAGCGGCCCGTGCGCCACGCCCTTGCGCAGTACGTCGATGACGCCGCGCTTGCCGATCTCGGCCGAAAGGCGCGCGAGGAACCTTAGGCGGTTGATATCCTTGGGATCGTTGGCCGATGCCAGCGCCAGCTTCGCGAAGGCGTCCGGCTGGGTGGCGCGCAGAAAGGCGAACAACTGCGGCACATCGAGCGCGTGGGCGCGATCGTAGTCCTGCGCACTGCCGGCGATGTAGCCGATCCCGCCGTAGGACCCGTGGGTATCGACCACGCCCGGCATCGCGGCCAGGCCGTCGCTGCCGGTCAGGTGCCGCACGATAAGGCTTTCCAGGCCCTTTTCGCTGGTGTCGGTGGTCATTCAGTCTCCCTCACGCGCTTGCAGGCCCTGCCGATCAAGCAACCATCAAGCAAACTTTCGGAGCGATAGTCATTAAAAATCCAACTGTTAGATAGCGGCAGCGAATCGGCAGCCTTCGGTGGCAGATCGGCCATCAAGCAAATTCTCCCGGCTGTGCCCTTGCAGCCGCCCAGAACGGCAGATAGGTACGCGCTCGGGTGCCGACCTCTGGGTCCTCGACCACTATCAGGCCAGCCGCCACGGCCTCATTCAGCAGGCGCGAGGCGAGCGAAGCGTTCTTTTCGGCAATCCCGAAGCGCTCGCGCACCGAACTGTTGGTCATGGGCTGACGGGTCACACAACGCAGACAGGCATGCAGGTAGCAGGCGCGGATGCGATCGACCTTGCTCATCTCGGTCAACGGCTTGTGGGCAAACAGCACGCACCGGGTGAAGCCCTCCGGCACCTCGAAAAGCGGCGCCGGAAGCTGGTAGAGCTCCACCTCGAACACTACCTTATCGATGCCGCTGCCGCGCTCCTCGCAGATACGGAACCGCCGCATCAGCGAAGCCAGGGTTTCATTACGGGACTTTGGCGGCGTGTCTACAAAGCGTTGGGTGTCGACCAGCGGCTCGCCGGGGTTGGTGATTTCGATGCGGTCGTCGAAGATCTCCACCATCGGCCCCGCACCGGTTACGAAAAAGTCCTGATGGATCAGCGCATTGGCCACCAGCTCACGAATCGCCAGTTCCGGAAACATCGGCACAGCCTTGCGCAGGGCCTGGCCAATGACTTCGTTGGAAGGCAGCAGTCCGTTCACATAGCCAATCAGGCCCTCGAAGCCGCTGGCGTAGCCTTTGGTCCCCACCTGCTCCTTGAGTGTTTCGATACGGCTGCGGCCCCGGTACTGAATCACACGGGCCGCCTTGCGTCGCAGGCTGGCGAAGTCGTCGAGCCGTTTGGCAAACAAGATCGCACCAAGATTGGTGATGTTCCAGCCACCGGCCTCGCAGGGCACGATCAGGCCATCGTCCGCGAGGGCTTGAAGAATGCCTTCGCGATCAGCCGGCAGCGTCCGCTCCAGCAGGTCGAAGTAGGCGGGGTAGTCGAGCAGGCGCAACACCTCATCAGCCCTCGCGCGCTCGACTACAATCACCGCCTCGAAAGGCGTCTGGTCGAAGATCCGCCACAGCTCGCGCTCACGGTCAGGGACTTCCTTCAACTGCTTTTTGACTGAACCGATGCGAATGAATGCATCGTTCTGAAACCGTACTGGATGACGGAAGGCCCGACCAATCTCCAGCAGCACCAGGGGTTGGCCGTCCAGTGTTAGCTCGTAAAAGTGGAAGTGAATCTTCGGCGCCAGCAGGCGCAGCAACCAGGCCTCCAGCGGCTCGTTGCCCTTCTTGCTGGCAGCGGGCGCAAAGCGGGTTCCGGCGATGCGATGGGTTACGTCTTCCACACCCCAAACCAGATAGGCGAACGCCTTGCCGTTGTAGGCTGCCGCGTTGGCCAGCGCCGAGAGATACTCGCCAATCTCCGCCGGATCGGCGTTGTTGACCTTGAACTCCACCCATTCAGTCTCGTGCGGCAGCTTGCACAGCTCGCGAACCAGCCCGGCCAGATAGTCGGCGCTGTGGTCGGCGCTCACGGGCTGGCCTCATCGTCGGCGTTGTCGGGTTCGTCGCTCAGGTCGGTGTCGTCCTCGATGGAGTCGAGCGGCGCTTCGTCTGGAAGGCGCGCGGCGGCCGCGCGCACATCGAGCTTGCCGGTGACGACGTCGGCGACGAGGCGGGTGCGGTATTCGCGCAGCAGTTCGATTTCGCGGTTGAGGCGGGAGATGGCGACTTCGAACGTGCTTAGTTCCCGATTGAGGAATGCGACGATGTGCTCTTGCTCGGCCACCTCGGGCAATGGGACGCGAATACTCCCCACCGTCTCTGTGTTCAGGTTCAGTTGGGTACCCAGCTTGCCTAGGCCGTCATACACACGACCTGAAGAAAACACATATAAGAGAAACTCAGCATTGCCTCTGAACTGCGGGAAGTAAACGAAGCCATCATGAATGCAGCATTTGATTTTCGAAATGATCGGTTTACCCACGGAACCCGCGATGCTCAGGAAGATCGCGCCGGGTTCTAACGGAACACTTCGCGACTTGCCTAGCTCTGACAACCGCTCCGTGGTTGTTTCGAGGTAGCGATTGCTCGCGGTCACATCCTTGATCCGCACCCAGGCGTACTCCCCGCTCTCGTCGAAGTAACGCATGTCGGCGATGGGTCGCGGTGAAGCACCACGTTTCACGAGCGAGAGGCTTTTCATGCGCCGAACCTCCCAATGCTGCGGAATGTCGCCGAGCCAGGGGATGCCGGAGGGCTTTCTTGGCAAGGATGAAGGTTGAAGTATGAAAGATGAATTTCCGTTTTCATCCTTCATCATTCTTACTTCATCCTTCCCCGTAACGGCTCGGTGGATGATGGCCTGCTTCTGCTCGCCCAGCAGCGCGATCACCTTCCGCTTCGCCCGGATCGCCCGCTCCAGCCGCCCATTCGCCCAGTCCAGAAACCGCACAATCGCCGCCTGCTCGTCGGGCGGAGGGAGCGTTACAGCGATGTTCCCGAGTCGTGTCTCAGATATGGCGGGATATGCAATCCCAACGGACTCTGCTGTCACCTGATTAGTGAAGGCATCGGACTGCGCAACGTACCCAAGACACCTAGGAGTGGTGTCGGCTCGCGGCGACAACACAGCGAACCCTGTGGACGCCACGAGGGGCTGACTGCACTCATTCACCGTTAGCACTGCTTTCAGATAGGTGCGAACGGTAGAGACGATTGTGTCGCCCGACTGAAGTACCCTTCTCGCTCTCGATGGGGCATCCGCGAAACGCAAACGGACAGGATGTTTCGCTAATCGCCCAGTAGTCACAGCTCCAATGTCGAGATAATCAAACTCATAATCCGCCGGCGTATCCTCGCCAAGCGTGTGGCGATTGATGGTGACCCAATTCTTCAGCCTTTGGACCTCCCAATGCCCCGGTACCTGCCCCAGCCACGGCAACCCCGAATCCTTGTATTCCGCATAGGGCTTGAGGTCGGCGATCATGGTGCGGCTCCCTGCCAGATCGGCATCTGCTGCCAGTCGGGCGGGAAGCCCATCGCCCGCACATCGATCCGGTGTTGTACCAGCAGCGCTTGCAGTCGGCTGCGCCAGTGGTGGCGCGGGGCGATGATGTTCATGCAATGCAGCAGCAGGACCAGGCTGTTGTAGAGCTTGCGCGAGCCGGGGTTGAACTGGGCCGCCAGTCCGGCGGGTTTGTTGCGCGGCAGCCCCGGCGTGATGGTGAACTCGCGGTTCCACAGGCGGCTGTGGTGGGCGCAGAGGTTGCGCACATGGGTCAAATGGTGCGCCCAGGAGGCCAGAATCTTCTCATCCAGTTGGTAGACGCGGGCGATCGCGCGCCGGGTGGGCATGGGTTTGAGGTTGCTGTACCACTGGGAGAGTTGCCCCAGCGACATCACTTCACAGACTGCCCACACCGGCGGCAGGGGTTCGGAGTAGCTTTCCTTGAAATGGCGAATGAACTGCTCGTCGGAACGGCTTATCTCGGCGCTGAGGCTGTTCAGACTCTTTTGCCAGCGGTCTTGCCGACAGGCAAGGGTGGTGTCGAGATGGGCGTGGGGTCCGTGACAGTGGGCCATCTGGTAGGCCCACTGGCCGCGCACCGAGACTTCGACGCGCTCGATCGCATCCATC
This sequence comes from Gammaproteobacteria bacterium, assembly GCA_016191205.1. Taxonomy (GTDB): domain Bacteria; phylum Pseudomonadota; class Gammaproteobacteria; order Pseudomonadales; family Porticoccaceae; genus JAGPUQ01. The sequence continues at coordinate 11,062 of JACPPB010000010.1, forward strand.
ACCAGCAGACGCAACTCGCGATCAAAAATGTAGAGATTCAGTACGGCGGAAAACCGGGTGCCGGGCTGGAATTGGTGCGAGCTGTGGTCGGTCTCGAAGGGGAGCCAGTAGGCGCCGAGCCGATAGTAGTTGAGGTGCTGTAGGTAAAACCGGGCTTCGTCCGGGTTGTCGATGACCATGCCGCGCTGCTGGAGTAGCGCAACCTGTTGTGCGTAGGTGCTGGGTTTCTTGCCGAATGGGCGCTTCATGGAGCGCGCCGCAGAAAAAAGTAACCCGCCGGTTTGAGGGTACTCCGAAGAGCATAGCCTTGGCGGGTCTTGTTGCTGTGAATTGTAGGCCCTTCGCGCCGCGCATGTCGAGCGCGATGACGCGCTGGCACATCGAGCGCGCTATTCGTCGTGATCCAGGCATCGCAGCCTGCGTAGGGATGGACTGCACGCCGCATTAGCCGCCGCTCCCGATGATCTCGCTCAGCAGCCCGCCCGCCTCCTGCTCGATGGCGAGGATGTCGGCGGCGATTTCTTCCAGCGTGCGCAGCGGTTGCGGCTGGTAGAAGTGGCGGGTGAAGCTGATTTCGTAGCCGATTTTGGTGGCGTCTGCCTTGATCCAGGCATCGGGGGTGTAGGGCAGCACTTCGCGGCGGATGAAGGCCGCTATGCCATCGTTGTCGGGGCCGCCGTCTTCGAGCAGCGGCACCTGCTCGGTGTCGCGCAGGTCGGCATCGGGCTCATATTCGACGATGGCGGGCTTGCCATCCACGCTTGCTTCGAACAGGCCGCGCAACGGATCGGCCTTGGCCCGTCCGGGCTTGTGCACCCTGGCGATGACCGGCGGCGCGGTTTCATCACGCCAGCTCACGGCCTTGAGGATCAGTTTCAGGTCCGGGGTGGTGAGCTTGATGCCCGTCTGCTTGAGGGCGGCATCGACGCGCTCACGAAAGATGTTGTGGTTCTCGAACAGCGCATCGCCCAGCACTTCACACAGCTTGGTGGCCGTTTCGACCAGGCGGCCATCGCGCTCCCAGGTCTTCGGGTCGAGCAGTTTCTTGCGCTTCTTCTCGGGCAGCCCCTTCTTGCCGCTGCCGCCTTCCTCGTCGTCCGACTCGTCGTCCTTGCCCCACTCGGCCAGCCGCTGTTCGAGGGCGGCAGACACCGTGGCGAACTTGGTGGCCAGCGCGTCGCCGAACTCCTCGTAGAGCACCGCGCGGATGTCCTCGTCGCCCGAGGCAAAGCGCAGCGTTTCGATGGCCTTCAGCGTGAGCCGGCTGTGCAGTCGCAGCGGACGCTCGACGGTGACTTTCCAGTAGCCGAATGCCTCATTGGGGAAGATCTTCGACTCCGGCGTTTCCTTGAAGTCGAGAAAGGTGCGGCTGATGCGCTCGATGTCCTCGGGCGACAGTTCGCAGTTTTTCTTGCCCAGGTTCTTGCGCAGCGGCTTGAACCACTGGCTGGCGTCGATCAGTTGTACCTGGCCTTTACGGTGCGCGGGCTTGCGGTTGCTCAGCACCCAGATGTAGGTGGCGATGCCGGTGTTGTAGAAAAGATTGAGCGGCAGCGCGACGATGGCCTCCAGCCAGTCGTTCTCGATCAGCCAGCGGCGGATGTTGCTCTCGCCCTGGCCGGCGTCGCCGGTGAACAGCGAGCTGCCGTTGTGCACCTCGGCGATGCGGCTGCCCAGCGCCGACTTGGCGTTCATCTTCGCCGCCATGTTGGCCAGGAACAGCATCTGGCCGTCGCTGGAGCGGGTGACCAGCGACAGCTCCTCGCCCTGGTGCATCACCTTGAAGCGCGGATCGCGCATGCCGTCCTTGCCGCCCATGGCTTCGAGGTCTTTCTTCCAGCTCTTGCCATAGGGCGGATTGGCGAGCATGAAGTCGAATTCCTGCGCCGGGAAGGCGTCGTGCGCCAGCGTGGACCACTCGGCGCCACCGACGATGTGGTCGGCGTTCTCGCCCTCGCCCTTGAGCAGCATGTCGGCCTTGCAGACGGCGTAGGTCTCGGGGTTGATCTCCTGGCCGTAGAGCAGGCTGGTGACCGCCTGTTGCCGTTTGGCAGCGATATCGAACAGGGTTTCCTCGGCCACGGTGAGCATGCCGCCGGTGCCGCAGGCGCAGTCGTACAGCAGGTAGGTGCCGGACTTGATCTGGGTCTCGATGGGCAAGAACACCAGGTTCGCCATCAGGCGCACCGCATCGCGCGGCGTCCAGTGCTCGCCGGCTTCCTCGTTGTTGTCCTCGTTGAACTTGCGCACCAGCTCCTCGAACACCGTACCCATCGCGTGGTTGTCAATGCCGGCCGGCGACAGGTCGATGTCGGGGTCGAGGAATTTGTTGATCAAGGTGCCGATGGCGTCGGCCTTGGAGAGCGTTTGCAGTTGATTGCGGAATTTGAAGTTTTCGAGGATGTCCTGGACGTTGGGCGAGAAACCGTTCAGGTAGTCCTCGAAGTCCGCCAGTAGCTGCTGCTGGCTGCCACGGGACTTCAGATCGCGCAGGGTAAAGCGCGAGGTGTTGTAGAACGCCTGGCCAGACGCATCGCAGAGCGCGGCACGCTGCTCGGTGATGCCAGCGTCATCCAGCATCTTCCTGGTGTCGAGCACCGCCGGTTTGGTGGGCTCCAGCACCGCATCCATGCGCCGGATGACGCACATCGGCAGAATCACGTCCGGATATTTGCCACGCCTGAACAGGTCGCGCAGCACATCATCGGCGATGCCCCAGATGAAGGAGACGATTTTGTTGTGGGTGGCTTGGTCCATGCTCAGGCGGCTCCAAATAGGCAAAAAAGATGCATATGCCGACAGTTTCACTGCCCCACCGGGATCGCATCGGCTTGTTTCACAAGTACTTAAATTTTCGCGTTACGTCGCCTGTCTTCCCGTCCAGCTCGCTGGCGCAGCCGGCGTCCTTGTGCAGGATGTTATTGATGTTTTTGAAAATCTTTCGAACATGGGCTTCGCCTTACCCTCACTGAATTAAACTGACCACAGCGCCTGCGAGAGCTGTGCGAGTTGGGTTTGCAGACCCCTGATCTCTCGCTGAAGGCATGCTTCCTTCTCCAGTACCTCGGCCGCGACAGCTTGCTCAGCCATTGATGGAACGGGCACTGCCATGGCTTCAAGCTCACGCGTCTGGATGAAGGACATCGTGCCAGCGGACACGATGCCCTTCATCAGGGCCTGTCCCAGGCCTGATCGCAGCAGCATGAAGAGCGCTTTAGGGTTGATATGCGGAGAAGTCATTCGCAATGCGACTGAGGATTGCCCGACGACCCACGGCAGATCAGACGTTTTCAATGAATCAGGAACCAGACCGACCTTTCCCACGGACCCCTTGATAGTCAGCACGATGTCAAGGGGTTGCAGGTGGTGGCGGCCGAGCTTCTTGGCCACCTCCTCGTCGACCTCGATGCGCTTCTGAGGTTGTTCGATGTAGCCGTATGAGGGGAGATCGGCCACGCCGATTTCTCGAAGTAAGACACTCGTTTTTCCCTTCGACTTCACCACGGGCGGGCGGATTATCTCGGTCTGATCTCCCAGCGAGACGAGTTCCGCGTTGTCCAGCAGGGCCAGCACCCTCTTTTGCTCAACCGGAATCAGGTATCGAGCGACCTGTAGTTGGTAGTCGTTGGCCGTGATCTCGACGATGGGGACATCCCTGGCGAGGGTGTCGTCAGGCCTCCCATTCGTTGCATCGATGATCGCATCGACTCTTGTTAGCTGCGAGCGCGTCTTGGATGTCATACGACGGAAGCGATCATCGTCAGCGTTGACCATCCGAACAGTTCGCTGGCCTCCCTGGGGAGAGATAACGAGCATTGAGATCCCGATGCTGGCTGAAGCCAAGAGACCCGGCGGTAGCGCAATCACCGCGCGGAGCTGCCCCTTCTCGACCAGGCTTTTGCGCAGCTCGTAGTCTGCGTTGGTGCCGAAGAGAAACCCGTTGGGAACGCACACCAGCACGCGAGATTTAGCCACAGCCATCAGATGACGCAGGGAGAGCACTGATGACAGCGTGGTTTTCTCAGGGAATCGCTCGAAAAGATCTCGCTCTGCGGTCTCTGGCTCGTAGCGCAGGCCAATCGGTGGGAATGCGATAGCGCTATCGAACTTCGTCAGCTTGCCGTGGGCGACCGAACCCGGCATGCGGATCGGGTCCGTGTGTTCCACCGTGAGCTGTCCGCCGACGATCAAGCCTGACAGACAGGCAATGGCCGGGGCCATTTGGATATCGGAATGGACGCGAGCCCCTTTCTTGAGAGCTCGCGCTGTTAGCTGCCCACTGCCATCCCAGGCGACATAGATTGACTGGCCCAGATCAGGCTCCAGTCCCATCAGTAGATCCGCCACCTCTGGCGGCATTCCGAAATCGTCCCAGCGACTAAGTCCAGGCACGGCCAGGTCTGCTGCGCCCAAGCCCAACAGCAGCCCCTGCGACTGCATTTTCAGGCACTGCCGTAGTCCTGCTCGCAGCGGGATGAATAGATGTTTCTTGAGGGTCAGCAGTGAGCTAAAGGCATGTCTGCAGACACTGTTTTGATTGGCGAGAGCTTCAATCATCTCGCTCAGATGGGTGTCATCGGCATCAAGAGCGACTTCCGGGCTCAAGTCCTGACCAATCTCTCGGCGCTCCCCAAGCGATGTCCACGCAAGGATCTGTAGGGCACGCTCATGCGACGCCGGCAGGTCTTCAGTGCCTTGCATGACGTCCATCAGCGCAGTGATGATCTTGTTGTTCATGGCAGCCTCAGTGCTCGATCCCACCTTCGAAGCGGTACGTCGTAACGAGCGCGTAATCCTGTGCGACGACAACGACCCCACCCTTGTCGCGGGCCTTGAGCAGTAGACGACGGCGCTCATCGAGGCGATCAAGCTCCCTATCCAATTCCCTCCGGCCCAGGACATACCTGTCGCCGTGCTGGTAGCCAAGCTCAAGGGCCAGGTCCGCGAGATCCTTTGAGATCCCCCGTTGCGACATGCGCTTCTCGAAGTGCCTCGTCTTGTTCATGCATTTCCCCTCGTGCTGTGGATCTGAAGAGAGCTTAGATGAACGCAATACGCATTTCAAGTAGTCACTACCATTAATTAAAAACCCCATACTTATTCGCGCCATATCGGGGCCACGATGGCGTTCCCTGCGAAAGCCTGTGCCGGTAGGTATCCCGTCCCCGGCATCGAGGCTGGGTTGATGCCCTACCGGGAAGCTGCCGCAGCATGGAAGTTACCCACGCTGAAACGCCAGAAAGTCCCACGCTGAAAATCCGCTACCTCCCTCTTCCGGTGGCAAACCAGGGGTTCAGCCGAGATACGTGTAAAAATGCCCCGCAAAACTCAAATAATTCTTTCAGGTTAATGAGTTAGCCGATATTTTTCTTCTCGGCTGGTTGCGCCAACAGATCGAGCGTCGGGCACGGCGCGCCTGTCACCACGTGGCGACACTCCTCCACCAAATGCTCAAGGTCCACTTCCAATTGTCGTAGCTCGTCCAGGCGCCGGCGCACCTCGGCCAATTTCTGTTCGGTCAGCTGCCGGGTCTGCTCGCAGGCGCGCTGGCCTTTGACCTCCAGCAGCCCCGCTATCTCGTTGAGACTGAATCCCATCGTCTGTGCTCGACGGATGAACTGAAGCCGGCTGACTTCGTTGGGGCCGTACCGGCGCACCCTACCCAATGGGCGCTCAGGCTCCGGCAGCAGGCCTCGCCGCTGGTAATAACGGACCGTTTCGACATGCACACCAGCGGCCGCGGCCAGCCGACTGATCGTCATTACGTGCGTGGCCATCGGCTTGACTCCGTACTAAGGTACGGAGATTAACATGCGGGTATGGCCCAACGTCCCGCACAGTCCTCCTTGCCTTCCCTCTTGGGCGCTGCGGTCGCGGCTATTGGCGCGTCCGTGTGTTGTGTCGTGCCCTTGGTGCTGGTCCTGATGGGTATCAGCGGTGCCTGGATCGCCAATCTCACTGCCCTGGATGCGTGGCGCCCGTGGTTTAGCGCGGCCACGCTGGCGTGCCTGGGCTGGGCGTTTTGGATGCTCTATGGCCCGGCTTCGCGCTGCCGCATCGACGGCATCTGCGTCGACCCCGCGCAATTGCGACGCCGGCGGTGCTGGTTGTGGATCGCCACCGGCCTGATCGCGCTGCTGCTGCTCTTTCCCTACTACGTCGGTTGGTTTCTGTAGGAGTTCCTCATGCGCAAAATCCTTCTCAGTTTAGTAGTCACGGCCTGGATGGGCCTAGCTTGGGCGGCTACCCCTAAGCAAGTCGTACTACAAGTGAAAAACATGACCTGCCCGGCGTGCAGCATCACGATCGAAAAGGCGTTGGACACCGTGCCGGGTGTGACGGCGAAGCGTATTGACACCCAAGCCGCTACCGTGATGGTGGCATTCGATGCCGAGCGCACCAACGCGGCCACCATCGCCAAGGCCATCACCGATGCTGGTTTTCCGGCCACCGCCAAGGCGGACGCAAACGGTGGCTGAGGTGAAGTTGCAAAGCACGCTGGCATGCCCGGCATGCGGACACCGAACGACCGAGATCATGCCCACCATGGCGTGTCAGTTCTTCTACGAGTGCACGGCCTGCCATACCCTGCTGCGCCCCAAGGAAGGCGATTGCTGTGTGTTCTGTTCCTACGGCACGGTGCCGTGCCCGCCCATCCAGCAACACAGCCCCTGCTGCGGCAGTACAAGTTGACCCACGCTACGCGGCCAAGGCCAATTCGATTTCGTACGGTTCCGGAAGAGCATCCACGTCGATCAGGTAATCGCCGAAGCGCTTCACGTGGCTGGTCACGTAGGGGCTGAGTGCAGCCACGTCCTCCGGGGTGATCTTCCAACCTGCTCGCATCAGCGTCTTGATGATGCGGGTCTGTTCGACCACGTTATGAAAGATGACGGCGTTGGCGACGAGGTCGTTGTACTTGACCGACTTCTCCTGTTCGAGCGGATCGTTGTCGGCGATTACGCCCTCTCCGCCGAAGAAGAAATACTTGGAGAACCCGTTATAGGCTTCGACCTTGTTGGTGGAGGCCGTGATCTGCTCGCGCAACTCCCGGTCAGAAATGTATTGCAACAGGAACAACGTGCGCACTGCGGAACCCAGTGCCCGGAAGGCCTGGTACAGGCGATTTTTGCGGCTGTAGTTGCCTAGTTTGCGCAGCAGCGTCGAGGCGGCGATCTTGCCGGACTTGATCGACAACACCACCTGCATCAGATCCTTCCAGTGGGTCTCGATCAGGTCCCAGTCCATGTCCTCCCGGAACAGCGCATCGATGTGCTCGTAGCGGCTGTCCTCCTCCGGGCGGAAGAACCGGTAATCGCGCCAGTTGCGGATGCGCGGCATCAGTTGGATGCCCAGCAGGTGCGATAGTCCGAAGACCGGCAACGACTGACCTTGGGTATCGGCGTGAACGGTGTCGGGTTGGATGTCGGAGGTGTTCTTCAGCAGTCCGTCGATGATGTACACCGCTTCCCAGACGCCACACGGAATGAAGTGACTGAAAAGCGCCACATAGGTGTCGGAAACATGGTGATAGGCAATGCCGCCGTAGCCTCCGTAGCGAATATGGTACGAGGCCAGCAGGTTCTGGTCGTACAGATCGTATTTGGTGCCATCGGCCGCGGCGCGCTTGCCGTCGCCCCAGAATTTCGGGAGCTGTAGACCGGCATAGCTGTTGATGATGTCGCGGCAGGCCGCTGCCAGCTTGTTCGCATCCACGTGACGGCGATTGACGAACGACAGCATGTGCGCGGAAGCGGCGCCACTCAGGTGCCGCGCGGCTTGGGCCGGGCCGAGGTTGCAGCCGTAGGTGAACGCCGTCAGCACGTAGCGTTCGGTGGGCTGGTCGATCTTGGTGTCGGATCCGGACAGCGGTCCGAAATGCCGTGGCCAGCGGGTCCAGTGGGCCACGTCGCACAGGATCTCGATGACGCTGCGCTCGCGCAGACGAGCAAGAATCGCCGTTTCCAAAGCACGGGCACCACTGCTCATGTCCTTGGCCTTGTGGCGCTTGAGCACCGGCAACCCGTCGTCGCCGATGATCACTTGGCCGTTCTCCAGGTAACCCTGATCGGTCAGGTCAGCGACTTGCATCAGTTTTGACTGCAAGGCATTGACGAATCCTACCGCAGAGGCCGGCAAGCCCACCTGGCGACAGTAGTCGTCCAGCAGCGGTTCGCATTGCTCCCAGGGCAGCAACTGCTCGCGGTAATCGGCGTAGGTTTCCGAACCACGCACGGCCACGTCACCGGATTTCAGTTCGTTGGCCAGCGAGGAGAACACGCACACCTCGAACAGACGACGGCGAATGCGCTCCTCGCCCTGCTCGGTGCGATGGGTGATCGTCTTCCGCCAAAGCTGGGTCGTGAACGCCAGATCGACCGGTTCGTCGAGCCAGTCGCCGCGGGCGCGCTCCTGCGACAGGATCAGTTCGATCGCGTTGATCAATGAACGGTCTTCGGTGGTGGATTCCAGGTCCAGCATGCGCACCATGCGCAGGATGGTGGCGCGGTGGCTTTTGTAGAACGGCCAGAGCAACGGCAGATGGTTGTCGCCGCTGTGTGCGGCGATCGCATCGCAGTCGGCCTGCAGGGTCTGGACGCCTCCGCGCGTACTGACCAGGCGGCGGATCTCCCGTCCTGCGTCGGTGTCGCCAGGGTGACGATCAAGCACCTGGATCACATCCGACATCGTGGCCACGATGGCCTCGGTCTTCTCGCGATAGCGCGCACGCAGCCGCTCCAGTTCCTCCTTGCCGCGGTTGTGGAGATTTCCCATGCGTTTGATGAACATCTCGGCCAGGTCGTCACGGGTTTGTACCCGAGCGCGATGGATCAGGCACAGCAGGAGTGCGTGTCGCTTGGCCTGGCCGAAGTCGCGCAACTCGGTGGCGTCCAGCACCCGGGCTTCGGCGGCAAAATGCTTGCGCTTGAGTTCCGGTATGTCCGCCAGATGCAGTTCGCTGCCGACCAGTTCGTCCAACGCAGCGATATGGTCGATCAGTTCCTGGAAGTGTCGCAGCGAGGAGCGCTTGGGCAGCCGCTTGATGGCCTGCAGTGGGCTCTTGATGCGAGCGTCGGTGACGATCAGAAGAACGTCCAGACGCTGCTTCTCGTCCGCCGTCAGCCGCGCGTCGATGAGGGCGAAGTAACGACTATTGACCAGGGTGCGAATCCGGCGCCCCAGGCGATCCAGCGCGGAAAACGCAGGCAGCTCGATGCGGTCGCGGACAAGTTGTTCGATCGCCACGTTGATCAGGTCGGCCGGATTGTCCATGACGGCGGCGGCTTCGTGGATGGCGCGGGCCGCCACGTCGAGGCCGCCGTCGGCATAGGCTCGAACCTGAAGATAATCCCGGATGCGCTGGAAATAGCGGTAGCGCTTGTTCGGCGCGATGTCGGCTGGCTTGATCTGGACCCGGTACCGCAGCGCGTTGCGGAGGTGCCGGACGACCGCAGCGGGCACTTCATCGATTGCGGGGAAGTAGCCCAATCGCTGGAAGGATTTTAGCAGCAGTGCCAAGGTCAATCGATGGCCTGGTTGGCGAGCGTTGTCGGTGATGAAGGCCAATTCGGCGTCGGTCGGCGTGTAGGCGGCGACCAGTTCCCGGACGACGGGGTTGCGCTTGAACTGCGGGTATGCGGTCCGTTCGATCGACGCCATTGAAGCCTCATTTCGGTCAGGGAGTGAGTAACGCTGGTGGGGGCAGGCTCGCCTCGATGCGCTGGCGCGCGAACGGATCGCCGCCGTCGAGATAGCGCATCGCCGAGTGCACGTCGCGCCAGCCGACGTACTCCATCAGCGCCTTTACGTCCCAGCCGTTCGCATTGGCCCAGCCGGCGAAGCCGCGGCGCAGGGAATGGCTGCTGTAGCCCTCGACGTTGGCCAATCCGGCGTGCAGGAACACCTGCCGGAGCAACCGGATCAAGCTGTTGGGATGAAAGGGGGCGTCGGCGATCTGGCCCCAACGACCGACGCTCCGAAACAGCGGGCCGGAAGTCAGCTGTGCGGCATCGAGCCAGTCCCGGGTCGCAGCTACCGGGCACAGGCGTGACAGGGCCGGTACTTTGTAAGTCTTGCCTTGGGCTTGACGGTCGCCTTTGCTGTGCGGCAGGAAGCAGACCATGCCTTCCCCGGGAACCAGGTGTAGGTGTTCAATCCGCAGCCGGATCAGTTCGTCACCGCGAAATCCCCGCCAGAAGCCGAGCAGGATCAGCGCCCGATCGCGTCGATGACGCAGATCCGCGGCGTGCGCGTTCCGCGCCTGAGCGGCGATGATCGCCCCGTCCAGCCAGTCCACGACCTGCGCCAGCTGGGTCAGCTGCAACGGTGTGGCCTGCTTCTCCTCCTGCGGGTGAAGGGTTTGGATGCCCTTGAGCACTTGGCGCACGAGCGGCGCCCGGGTCGGATCCGCAAACCCGTGTTCGGCATGCCAGTGCGCCAGGGCAGCCAGGCGCAGTTTCAGTGTATTCACGGCCAGCCGTCCGGCGTGTTCGGCCAGGTAGCGGGCCACGCTGTCGGCCGTGGCCGGCAGGTGCCCACCCCAGGCGACCTCGAAGTGCCGCAACGCCGAGGCATAGCTGCGCCGCGTATTCTCGCGAGTGGCGGCCTGCAGGTAACGGTCGATATCGCTCATGGCATGCCTTCTTCGGGCTATTCCGCCGTGTCGGTCCACGCGTCGGTAATGGGATATCGCCGCTCCCGACCAAAGGCACGGCGCGAGACCTTCGGTCCTGGCGCCGCCTGATGCCGCTTCCATTCGCCGATGCGCACCAGACGAAGCACGTGGTCGACCGTTTCGGGGGTGAATCGTGCCGCGACAATCTCCTCTCGCGACTGCTCCTGATCGATGGAACGGAACAAGATGGCGTCGAGCATGTCGTACGGCGGCAACGTGTCCTGGTCGGTCTGGTCCGCGCGCAGCTCCGCCGAAGGTGTACGATCGATCACACCCCACGGGACCAGGGGAGCGCCCGCCACGGCGTTGCGCCAGCGGGCGAGCGCGGAGACTTCTGTCTTGTACAGGTCCTTGATCGGCGCATAGCCACCGCACATATCCCCATAGATCGTGGTGTAACCGACCGCGTATTCGCTCTTGTTGCCGGTGGTCAGCAGCAGGCCGCCGAACTTGTTGGCCAAGGCCATCAATAGCGCGCCACGGATGCGCGATTGCAGATTCTCCTCGGTCGCATCCGCTGGCGCCTGCGCAAACAGCGGCGCCAAGGCATCCAGGTACCCTTGGAAAGGCTCCTCGATCGGCAGCGTCACCAGGCGTAGGCCCATGGCGCGGCACTGCTCTTCGGCCAGGTCATTCGACACCGCGGCGGTGTAGCGCGACGGCAGACGCACGGCTGTGACGCGATCTGCGCCGAGTGCATCCACCGCCATCGCGAGCACGACCGCCGAGTCCAGGCCACCCGATAGGCCGACCCAAACGCGGTCAAAGCCATTCTTGCGGCAGTAATCGCGTGTGCCCAGGACCATGGCCCGCCACGCGAGGCCATCGCGGTTTTCGTCACCTTCGATCGGCCACGACACCGGTAGCAGAGTGCGATTTTCGACGTCATAGTCCGCGATCAGCCAATGCGGCTCGAACGCGATGGCCGCTGGATGTACGTGTCCGTCTGCGTTGGCCAGCAGCGAGGCACCATCGAAGACGATGCCGTCCTGTCCCCCAACCACATTCATGTATGCGATCGCCACGCCCGTGTCTCGCGTGCGCTCGGCCAGCAAGGTATCGCGTTCCGCGTGCTTGTCGCGCTCGAAGGGCGATGCATTGGGCACCAGCACCAGCTGCGCACCGGCGGCCGCGGTTTCAATGAGAGGTTCCAGGCCCCACAGGTCCTGGCAAATCAGCAGCCAGATGGGAACGTCCTTTACCTCGAACACGCAGGCGCCACCGTCGGGATCGACGGCGAAGTAACGCCGTTCGTCGAACACCGCGTAATTGGGCAGGTCGCGCTTGCGGTAGGTGGTCGCGATAGCGCCATCGCGCAAGACGCTGACCGCGTCATAGACCACGGCCCCGGCCGCTTCCGGCCAGCCGACGACCGCCACGATGCCGCGAGCCGCCGCCGCGATGTGCCTGACGGCCGCCTCGCACCCGGCGAGGAAGCTGGGACGCAGTAGCAAGTCCTCGGGCGGATAACCACTCAGCGTGAGCTCCGGAAACACCACCAGATCGGCGCCATGGAAATCGCCGGCCTCGGCGATATATGCCGTGATGCGCTCGGCATTCCCGATCAGATCGCCGACGGGAAAATCGAACTGCGCCAGCGCGAGTCGAAGTGGCGTGGTCATCGGCGTCAGCGGACGGAATGGTCGGGGGATCGCCGCAGCGTTTCCAGGATCGTGCATTGCCCGCGCTGGCCGACGCGGCAACTGCCGATGGTGCGCTCGAGTTCGCCGGCCATCCGCTGCAAATCCCGAATACGGGTCTGGATGTCGTCCAGGTGTTCGCGCGCCAACCGGTCGACCTCGGCGCAGGACAGCGCCGGATCCTCGGCCAACTGCAGCAGGCTGCGGATCTCCTCCAGGCTGAAACCCAGGTCGCGGCCACGCGTGACGAAGCGCAGGCGCTCCACGTCGGCCGGCGTGTACTGGCGGTAGCCGCTGCGCGTCCGTCCGGGCCGGGGCAGCAGGCCGACGCGTTCGTAATAGCGGATCGTTTCGAGGTGGCAGCCGCTGGCGGCGGCAGCGTCACTGATTTTCATTCGCATTACTTGACTCTGTAGTAGGTACAGACTCTAAACTGGAGGCCTCCGAAATTCCACGCCTTGGCCGCTTGGCCGCCATGGGCTTCCATCCGGTCGCATGCAATGCCCTTTTTTTCGATGAAAGTCCTGCGTCACTGCGCGCTCGCGCTCCTGATCACGGCGCTCAGTGCTGGCGCGGCCGGGGCGGCGGACCCGCAGGCCGAAGCCCGACAGGCCTGGCAGCTGCTCGATTACATCGCCGTGGATTACGCCGGGGCCGTGCGCGGCGGCCAAGTGATCGAACCGGGTGAATACAGCGAGATGCAGGAGTTCGCGGCCACGGTGCGCACGAAAGTGGCCGCCCTCCCGGCGACGCCGCAGCAAGCTGCGCTGGTGAGCTCGACCGAGCGTCTGCAGGCGGCGGTCGCCGCCCGCGCCGAACCGGAAGTCATCGCGAAAACGGCGCAGGCACTGGCCGCCGAATTGCTGGCGGTTTACCGCATCGAGGCGGCGCCGACGACCCCGCCGGACGTGGCCAGCGTGGCCCCGCTTTACGCCCAGCAGTGCGCCGGATGTCACGGGGCCCAGGGCCGCGGAGATGGCCCCATAGCCGCTAGCCTCACGCCGCGGCCGATCGCATTCACCGACGCGGAGCGTGCGGCACAGCGCAGTCCCCTGGCGCTGTATCAGGTGATCTCGCAGGGTTTGAACGGCACGGCCATGACCAGCTTTGCCCATCTGTCCGAAGCCGACCGCTGGGCACTGGCCTTCTACGTCGGGGGATTTGCCTACGACGACGCGGCGCGCAGCCGCGGCGAAATCCTGTGGCGAGAGGATCCGAAGCTGCATCAGACGCTCCCGACATTGGCCGCCCTGTCCGGTTCGAGCGAGGCCGAGTTGGGCCAGACGTTGGCGGTGGCACAGGCGCAGGCGATCACCGCGTATTTGCGTGCTCACCCGGCTGAAGCGGTGCCGCATGCCGCTGTCGGGGCTGGCCCGTTCGCACTCGCGCGGCAACGCCTGGCGGACAGCCTGCAAGCCTATGCGGCCGGCGATGCCGTGCAAGCCAAGACACTGGCTTTGTCGTCTTACCTGGACGGCGTGGAGCCGGTGGAGCCGACCTTGGCCGGCCGCGATCGTGCTTTGATGCGCCAGATCGAAGCGGGCATGGCCCGATTCCGCGATGCGCTGGGGCGCCGTGCGCCGGCCGCCGAGGTGACCGCCACGGCGGCGGAGATCACCGGCTTGTTTGATCGCGCCGAAGCGGTACTGCAAACGTCCCACACCGATACGACCACAGCCTTCCTGGGTAGCTTCACCATCCTGCTGCGTGAGGGACTGGAAGCGCTGCTGATCGTCGTGGGCATGATTGCGTTCCTGCGCAAAGCCGAGCGGCGCGAAGTGCTGCCCTACGTCCATGCCGGTTGGGTCGGTGCATTGCTGGCGGGCGTGCTGACCTGGGCCGTCGCCACGCATCTGGTGGACATCAGCGGCGCCAATCGCGAAGTCACCGAAGGCGTGTCCGCGCTGTTTGCCGCGGTGGTCCTGTTGAGTGTGGGTATCTGGATGCACCAGAAGAGCCTGGCCGGGCGCTGGCAGCAGTACCTGCACGCCAAGATGTCGGCCGCGCTGACCCGGCGGTCGGCCCTCTTCCTGTTTTCGCTCGCCTTCATCGCCGTCTACCGCGAAGTGTTCGAGACGATCCTGTTCTTCATCGCCATGTGGAGCGAACAGGCCTCCGGCGCGATCTTGGGCGGCCTGCTGGCCGGTGCCCTGGTCCTGGCCGGGGTGGCCTATTGGATGCTGCGCATGAGCAAGCGCCTGCCGATCGGCCAGTTCTTCTCGGCGAGTTCGATCCTAATCGCGGTGTTGGCCGTGGTCCTGGTCGGCAAGGGCGTCGCGGCCCTGCAGGAGGCGGGCTGGATCGCGCAGGCCCTGGTGGCGGCCCCGCGTATCGAATGGCTGGGCGTCTATCCCTCTTGGCAATCGCTGCTGGCCCAGTTGACCGTGGCCGTCGTCGCCGTGATCGGCTTCCTCTTCAACATGCGCTCGCCCGCCCCGGTGCGGACGACCAAGGCCTAATCCCACATGAGCCAAGCAGACTCCAGAACCTGTGGTTGTTCGGCGGCCGCAGCGGCTGCCCCCGAGGCACACCTTCACACGCCCGCCTCGACGGTTTACCGCATCGAGAACATGGACTGTCCGACCGAGGAGGCCTTGATCCGCAGCAAGCTGTCAGGCGTACCGGGCGTCGAACGCCTGGACTTCAATCTGGTGCAGCGATTGCTGACGGTGCACCACGCCTTGCCGTCGCTGACGCCCGTGGAAGAGGCGCTGGCCGCGATCGGCATGCGTGCGGTGCCCGTTCAAGGGGCACCGACGGACCAGTCCACGACGCTGGCCATCGCCAAGATGGATTGCCCGACCGAGGAAGCCTTGATCCGGGCCAAGCTCGGGACGGTGTCGGGGGTATCGAATCTCGATTTCAATCTGGTGCAACGCACCTTGCAGGTCCGCCATACGCCTGATGCCTTGCCCCAGGTGCTGGCGGCGCTGAGGACGCTCGATTTTGAAGCACACGTCGTGGAGGGCGCCGGTGCCGTGGCGCCGGCGGCGCCGACCCCAACGAAATGGTGGCCGTTGGCGATTTCCGCGGTTGCAGCCATCGCCGCCGAAGCGATCTATTGGCTCAACAACGGCAATCACTGGTCCGTCATGGCCTTGGCCCTGGTGGCGATCCTGACGGGCGGCCTGCCGACCTACAAGAAGGGCTGGATCGCGCTGCGCAACCGCAACCTCAACATGAATGCGTTGATGTCGATTGCGGTCACCGGCGCCATGCTCATCGGGCACTGGCCCGAAGCGGCGATGGTGATGGTGTTGTTTGCGCTGGCCGAAGTGATCGAGGCCAAGTCCCTGGACCGTGCCCGCAACGCCATCCGTGGGCTGTTGGACCTCGCGCCGGAACGGGCCACGGTGCAGCAAGCCGATGGCACGTGGCAGGAGATAGATGCCAAGCACGTCATGATCGGCAGCCGGGTGCGCGTCAAGCCGGGCGAACGGCTTGCGCTCGATGGCGAAGTGCTGGAGGGACGTTCCACCGTCAACCAAGCGCCGATCACCGGTGAGAGCCTGCCAGTGGAAAAAGCCCCGGGCGACCCGGTATTTGCCGGCACCATCAACGAATCCGGTTCGTTCGAATTTCGCGTTACCGCCACCGCGAGCAACTCCACGCTGGCCCGCATTATTCATGCGGTGGAGGCCGCACAAGGCAGTCGCGCACCGACGCAACGCTTTGTCGATCAGTTCGCCCGCTGGTACACCCCGGCCGTATTCGCGGTTGCGCTTGCCGTGGCCATCGTGCCGCCGCTGGTGGTCGGCGGGCCGTGGCTCGATTGGGTCTACAAGGCCCTGGTGCTCCTGGTGATCGCCTGTCCCTGTGCACTGGTCATCTCGACCCCGGTGAGCATCGTCAGCGGTCTCGCCGCCGCCGCTCGCCACGGCATCCTCATCAAGGGCGGGGTCTACCTCGAAGGCGGGCGCAAGCTGCAATGGCTCGCCCTCGACAAGACCGGCACGCTCACCCACGGCAAGCCGGTGCAGACGGATTTCCTGACCTGGAACGAAGCGGTGCCGACCGCCGCGCGGGAATGGGCTGCCAGTCTGGCTGCGCGCTCCGACCATCCGGTATCGAAGGCGGTCGCGCTGGCCGCGCAGGCCGACGGCGTAGTGCTGCAAGCGGTCAGCGACTTCGCCGCGCTGCCGGGTCGCGGCGTGCGAGGTCAGATCGATGGCGTGGCCTACCACTTGGGCAATCGCCGATTGATGGAAGAACTGGGCGTCAGCTCGCCGGAGTTGGAGCGCCGCCTCTCGATGCTGGAAGCCGAGGGCAAGACCGTGGTGATGCTGATCGGAGACAGTCGCGTGCATGCGCTGTTCGCCGTGGCCGACACCGTCAAGGACAGCAGTCGCCAAGCGATCGCCGAACTGCATGCCCTGGGCGTCAAGACCCTGATGCTGACTGGCGACAATCCGCACACCGCCCAAGCCATTGCCGCGCAAGTCGGTATCGATCGTGCCCAAGGCAATCTGCTGCCGGAAGACAAGCAACGCGAGGTCGAGCAATTGGCCCGGGCCGGGACGGTGGGCATGGTGGGCGACGGCATCAACGATGCGCCGGCGCTCGCACAGGCGGACATCGGGTTCGCGATGGGCGCTGCCGGCACCGATACCGCTATCGAGACGGCCGACGTGGCCCTGATGGACGATGACCTGCGCAAGGTCCCCACCTTCGTGCGCCTCTCGCGCGCCACGGCAAGCGTGTTGATGCAGAACATCGTGCTGGCGTTGGGCATCAAGGCAATCTTCCTGGTGCTTACTTTTACCGGGCAGGCCACCATGTGGATGGCGGTGTTTGCCGACATGGGCGCCAGCTTGCTGGTGGTGTTCAACGGGTTGCGGTTGCTGCGCCAATGACCGAGACGCCTTTTGTTGGGTTGGAAGCAAGGAGGAAGTCCAGATGCGCCTTACCACGCTGATTCGCTACGGCGTCTACCCCGTCGTCATGACGAGCACGTTCGGTGCCGTCGGGCTCGTGCTGTACGGGACGTTGCCCGCTTGGCCGATGCTGGCGGTGATCGCTGCGCTCGGCATTGCCGCCGTGGCGTTGCTGGAACGCATCCAACCCTACGAGCGCGACTGGCTGCGCGATCACGGCGATCTGCGGGCCGACTTCTTTCATGGCCTCTTCAATCTCGGGCTTCTGGCCGGGACGGCCTATGCCTTGCACGCGCTGCGAGGTGCACTGCCGGTGCTGACCCTGTGGCCGACGACCTGGCCGCTTTGGACGCAGTTGCTGCTGGCCGGCGCGATCATCGACGTGGCCCTGTACGCCATGCACCGCTTCAGTCACCACGCGCCGTGGGCGTGGCGCCTGCATGCCATCCATCACAGCGCCGAGCGGCTATATTGGCTCAATGGTGAACGCCGCCATCCACTCAGCGCGTTACTGATGGCCGGTCCCGGCTTGCTGGTGACGGTCGCCTTGGGCGCGCCGCCGCACATCCTGAGCGCGTGGCTTACGCTGTTGAGCGTCCAGTTGGCGTTCCAGCACGCCAACCTGGATTACCGCGTCGGTCCACTGCGGCGCTGGCTCGGCGTGGCCGAGGTGCATCGCTGGCACCACAAGCGCGAGTACGAGGACGCGCAGGTCAACTTTGGTGAATTCTTCATGGTCTGGGACCGCCTGTTCGGCACCTTCCTCGACCGTCCGGAACCGGTGCGCGCCGACGACGTCGGCTTGCGGGAGGAGACCATGCCAGTCGATTACAGTCGTCAACTCGCCTGGCCGTTCGTGCAGCCTGGTCAAGCGAAACGTGCGCACGCGTTCGACGTTTATCTGGCGCGCGGGTATGCGGCGCTGCTATCGGGCGACAAGGCGAAGGCGTACGCCCTGTTCGAGCAAGCGCACGTGCTCGGCCAGCCGCACACTTGGGCCCACCTCCGCAGCCACATCGCCTTCCTGCGCTGGGCAGTCCTGTATCGGGATGGTGGGGAGATCGTCGGGCAACTGCTGCGTATCGTTGCAGCGGGGTTGTTCACCTGGCTGTGGATGCCGCGCGGCAACACCGGCGGCACCACGATGGGCGCCTTTCGAAGCGCCCCCATTCCACCCGAACTGCGCCGCTGGGCCGCATGAAATTTCATAACGTCACTGACGCCCGGTATAGTTGATCGCTATGTCGTCCCGACCTGACCGCACCACGATGCTTGCCCGCCTGCGCGCTTCCACGCGCTTGGCGGTGCTGGTGCTGCTGATCTTTGCCCTGAAAGTCGGTGCAGCCCTTGGGGTTCGCCGCCTGCGCGAAGAACGACTTCGCCGAGTCAAACTTCGGTATCAGTGGCACGCATGGGGTCATTGTGCAAGCGACGGACACAAACGCGGGCGATCTTTCCAAGACTTCGTTCCCCCCTGCCGGCACGTGCAGCCATTGTGGCTGCCACCATGCGACGGCGCTGCCGACGAACCCGGTTCTCGTAGTCGTCCCGATCCCGCCGGATCGCGCTGCCGGCTATCGGTCCGGCCTACCACCCAGCACCTATCTGCGTCTGGAATTGAGGCCACCGATCGCCTGAGTGACCGCGTTTCGCCTTCGGTAATCCGGCCGTTGGCATGTCGTCGACTCAGAGGATTCTCCATGCACTTTGTTCGTTTACCGCGACGGCGTTTTGCCGTGCGGTTGGCCTGCGCCATGGCGTTGAGGCTGTAGAAAAACCCAAATCTACCAAAAAAATCACCGCGCGATCTGCCATAATTTCACTGCGAGATAAAACAAAGGTGGATGCGACATGGCACGGTTCAAACCGATACACAAAGGCTTGAAACTGCTGCCGGTCGACTTTGACCGGCAAGTCATTCCGGGCAGTTTCGAATACGCGTTATGCCACCTTGTCGATCGCGAGCTTGATCTTTCCGCCTTTCATGCACGCTACAGGAATGACGTCGAAGGCGCATCGGCCTTCGACCCGGCAGTGCTCATCAAAATTATCCTTCTGGCCTACAGTCGCGGCATCATCCACAGCCGCAAAATAGAAGCAGCCTGCCGCGAGAACGTGTTGTTTATCGCCGTCTCGGGAGATAGCCAACCGCACTTCACTACGCTTGCAGCCTTTGTTTCAAACATGGGCGATTTGGTTGCCAAACTGTTTGCTCAGGTCCTGCTCATATGCGATCGCCAGGGATTGATCGGGCGCGAGATGTTTGCCATCGATGGCGTCAAACTTCCCGCCAATGCCAGCAAAGCGAAATCGGGCACCCGCGCCGATTACCAGCGCCAGCTCGACAGGATGGAACTGGCCACCACGCAGATGCTGGAGAAACACAAGAACGCCGACACCGCACCGACAGACGACGCAATAATCAAATGCGAAGCCCGGAAACTGGAACGCCTGCAAACAGAAGCGCAGCAACTGCGCGACTTTCTCAAGAAGAACCCGGAAGACCGCAAAGGCAGCAAAGGCAGCATCCGCTTATCCAATCGCACCGATAATGAATCGGCCAAAATGGCCACCAGCAAAGGCGTGGTTCAAGGCTATACCGGCGTGGCGACGGTTGATGAGAAAACACAGATCATCGTCGATGCGCAGGCGCATGGCACCGGCTCGGAGCAAGAACTGCTGCTGCCGGCGATCAAAGCGACTGCGGCACTACGCCACGCCAACACGGTGATCACCGCCGACGCTGGCTATCATTCAGAAGCCAATCTCAATGCCCTGGCCGGGCAACAGGTCGATGCCTATGTGCCCGACAACGGCTATCGCAAGCGGGATGAACGTTACTCAGACCAGTACCTGCATGCCGCCAAGCCCGATCCGCTGTGGAACAAGGCCAAACCATCAACAAAATCAAAATGCTTCAAGTCTGCCGATTTCCAGTTGGCAGACGACCGCTCACACTGTATTTGCCCCGCCGGAAAGCGGCTCTATAGCAACGGCTCGAATTGCACGATCAAGGGTTATGTCGCGTTAAAATTCAGTGGTGCCAAACAAGATTGTGTGCCGTGCGAGCGACGCAAGGAATGTTTGCGCTCACCCGAAAAGACCCAGATCCGGCAGGTTTCTTTCTTGCAGGGCAAACGTGATACCCGGGAAAGTCATGTCGACCTGATGAAGGTGAAGATCGATTCCGACGCGGGCCGGGAGATGATCACGCGCCGCTTTGCGACGGTGGAACCGGTGTTTGGCAACCTGCGTGGTAACAAGCGTCTGCACCGCTTTACGCTGCGCGGGAAAACCAAGGTGGATGGACAGTGGAAGTTGTACTGCATGATGCATAATATCGAGAAGCTGGCGAATCATGGTTATGCGAGATAATGGGGTTGTAAAAAGGCATTCTCGCCTCTGTATCGCACGAATAAACTTGCCAGATCAGTTGGATTTGCAATGAAATTGTGTTAGAAAAACAGGAAGCCAAGAATGAAGACAACGGTTTGGTTTGAAAAAAATCCACCCAAAGCTGAAACAGGTGTTCAGAATGGGGTTTTTCTACAGCCTCGTTGGCCCTGGCACTATCGATGCCGGCCGCTGCGGCCGATTCCTCCGCGCCAGCGGCACCGCCCGCCATTCGCGAGGCGTTGCAGTCGGCCTGGCAGCACCACCCCGCCTATCGGGCGACCGAAGCACAGCTAGCCGCCGCCCGGGCTCGCCTCGACGCGGCCCGGCAACCGCTCCACAACCCGGAACTGGAATTGGCGTCCGAGGACGAAGGCTCGGAGCGGACCTCTACTGCCGGGCTGAATCTCACCCTGGATCTCAGCGGCAAGCGCCGCGTGCGCCGCGATGCCGCCGCCGCCCGCGTCGATCTAGCCACGGCCGAAGCTCGGCTGCATCGCCGCGATTTCGCCAAGCAGTGGTTCGGCAGTTGGGCCGCGCTGCAGACCGCCACCGCACGCGTGCGCACCGGCGAAAAGCGGCTGGTGTTGATGAGCCGCTTCGCCGAGTTGGCGCAAAAACAGTTCGCCGCGGACGACATCTCCGGCCTGGAACGGGACCTGGCGCTGCTGGCTCAGGACGAGGCGCAGGCCGAACAAGCACAACTGATTGCCGAACAGGCCGAGGCCGAAGCACGATTTCGTGCCGCGGGTGGTTCACCCGAACTGCTTGCGAACCTCGTGCTTCCCTCCGCAACCTTGTCGCCGCCGATCAGGGCGGACCTCGGCATCGACCAACTAGCGGACTGGCAGGTCGCCCAAGCCACCGCGTTGGCGGCCGAACGCGACGTCACCGTGGCCCGACGCGATCGCATCGCCGATCCCACGCTGGGCGCCTACGGCGGCCGCAAGCAATACGATTCCGGCGGCCCCAGCGAAAACGTGTACGGAGTCACCCTGACCGTCCCGTTGTTCGTGCGCAACTCCTACCGCGCTGAAGTCGTTGCCGCGCAGGCTGAGGCGGACGCGGCGACCGCCGATGCCGAACGCGTCCGCCTCGAGCTGGAAGCCGACCGACGCCGCGCGATCGACAGTTATGCCGCGGCGCAATCGAGCTGGACCCGCTGGCAGGCCAGCCGCGGCACCGACGTCGAGCGCCGCACCACGTTGCTGGAACGGCTGTGGCGCGAAGGCGAGCTGTCCACCGCCGACTACCTGCAACAGCTCAAGCAGACCGTGGATACGCAACTCGCCGGCGCCGAACTCGAAGCGCGTCTGTGGCGCTCCTACGCCGATTACCTTGCCGCCACCGGCCAGCTCGAACGCTGGGCCGGCCTGGAGGGCACCCCATGAGAGAGAATTCGATGGTTCCGTTCCGACTGATGTCCCTGCTCACCGTGTCACTGTTGCTGGTGTTGACCGGCTGCAGCAAATCGCCTGAAGGCAAGCCCGCCCAGACGCCCGCCGCCGAATCGGCCGAGACCGAACACGCCGACGCCGACAGCGCTGGTGAGGAAGCCGAAGTCGGGGCTCCGCTGAAGATGGACGCCGCGGCCCTCAAGGCCGCGGGCATCGAGTTGCAAGCCATCCAGACGACCGCACTCAGCGAAGAACTGCGGGCGCCCGGTGAAGTGGTCGACGATGCCTATGGCACCTCGCTGATCACGCCCCGTATCGAGGCCCTGGTCGTGCGCCGCCATGCCAAGCTTGGCGACGAGGTCCGCGCCGGCGTACCGCTGGTAACGCTGGCGAGCGTCGAGGTGTCCGACGCCCAAGCCGAGTTGCGGATCGCCGAACAGGAATGGCGCCGGGTTTCGGCGCTTGGTCGCGAAGCCGTGGCAGGTCGTCGCATCAACGAGGCCAAGATCGCAGTCGATCGGGCCCGGGCCAAGGCACAGGCCTATGGCCTGCCCGGGAGCGCTTCGGGTGGCGTCAACGGCCAGTTCACGTTGACCGCGCCGCACGCCGGCCGCATCACCGAAGACGAATTCGTCGTCGGCGAACGCATCGAACCGGGTAAGCCGCTGTTCCGCCTGGTCGACGAGTCGCGGGTCTGGGTCGACGCCAAACTGCCCTCCGGCACGGTGTCGCGTGTGGTGCCGGGATCGCAGGCGACCATCGTATTCGCGGGGGAGCGCCTGAACGGCACCGTGCAACGTTCCGCACACCGGACCTCCGACACCACCCGCAACGCGGTGGTACGCATCGAGGTGCCGAACCAAGGCGATCGCCTGCACGGCGGGGATTTCGTCGACGTGTTTTTCGAGTCGGCTTCCGGTCGTGTCAGTACCACCACACTATCGGTGCCCAATGACGCCCTGGTGCAGTTCCAGGGCGACACCGTGGTCTTTCGCCGCAATGCCGAGGGCGCACTCGAGCCGGTGCCGGTGCGCATCGGCGAAGTGATCGGCGACCGTACCGTGATCCGCGAAGGCCTCAAACCGGGCGATGTGGTAGCCGTGCAAGGCGCGTTCGCGATCAAGTCGCAGATGCTCAAGTCGCAGTTGGGAGAAGAAGAATGAGCCTGGCTCCTTCTGCGATGTGGGGTGACCTGCCATGCTGAATCGCCTGGTCGAACTCTCCCTGCGTTACAAGTTCCTGGTGCTGATCGTATTTGCGGTGGTGGCCTTCCTTGGCCTCAGCGCGGTGCGCAACGTGCCGATCGATGCCTTCCCCGATGTCACTCCGGTGCAGGTCAACGTCTATACCGAATCGGCCGGACTGGCGGCGGAAGACGTCGAACAACTGCTGACGACACCGGTCGAATCCGCGCTCGCCGGCCTGCCCAAGGTGCAGGAAATCCGCTCGGTCAGCCTGTTCGGCTTGTCCTACGTGTCCGTGTACTTCAAGGACGACATGGACATTTACTTCGCCCGCCAGTTGGTCAATGAGCGGTTGCAGGAAATCGGCGACCGTCTGCCGGAAGGCTATGGCAAGCCGGGCATGGGCCCGAACACCTCGGGGCTAGGTCAGGTGTACTGGTACACCGTCGAGCGCGCCCCCGGTGTCAGCAAGGACCAGATCAGCGACATGGACCTGCGCACCTGGCAGGAGTGGACGGTCCGCCTGATCCTGCGCACGGCGCCCGGCGTCGATGACGTCACCTCCTGGGGTGGCGGCGAACGCCAATATCAAGTGCAGATCGACCCACAGCGGCTGTATGCCCGCGGTCTCGGCTTCGCCGACGTGATCAACGCGCTGCCCGCGAACAACGGTCAGGTCGGCGGCAACGTCATGGACGTGGGCCGCGAGCAATTCCTGGTGCGCGGCTTGGGCTTGCTCAAGTCGACGGCCGATATCGGTGCGATCGTGCTCAAGTCCGAGGACGGCGTGCCTGTGTACCTGCGTGACGTGGCCACGGTGGAGGAAGCCCCGGCGCCACGGTTCGGCGCAGTCACCCGCGACGGTCAGGAAGTGGTGATGGGCCAGGCGCTGGCCCGCATCGGCGAGAACGCGAAGAACGTGGTCGAGGCGGTGAAGGCGAAAATCGACACCGCCCGCGCTGCCTTGCCCAAGGGCATGGTGCTCAAGCCGATGTATGAACGCACGGATCTGGTCAACAAGGCCGTTGGAACTGCCGTGCGGGCGCTGATCGAAGGCTCGATCCTGGTGGCGATCATCTTGTTCTTGTTCCTGGGCGATCTGCGCTCGGCGGTAGTTGTCGTCATCACCCTGCCGCTGGCAATGCTGATTGCCTTTATCGGCATGGGCCAGGCCGGGTTGTCGGCCAACCTGATGTCGCTGGCCGGTTTGGCGATCGGCATCGGCATGATGGTCGACGGCGCGGTAGTGATGGTCGAGAACGCGTTCCGGATCATGGCCGAGCGATTAGAGCACGGCGAAAAGGTCGACAAGACCGCCGCGGTACTGGCGGCGGCGCGGGAGGTGGCCAACCCGATCGCCTTCGCCATCATCATCATTATCGTCGTGTTCCTGCCGCTGTTCGCGCTGGAAGGTCTGGAAGGCAAGATGTTCAAGCCGATGGCGTTCAACATCGCCTTCGCGATGGCCGGCTCGTTGATCCTCAGCCTGACCCTGATCCCGGTACTGGCATCGATGATCCTCAAGCCCAAACCGGAGCGTGACACCTGGCTCGTCGCACGTATCAAGCGCGTCTACCGGCCGCTGCTGGACAAGGCACTAGCGAAGAAAAAGGTAGTGGTGATCAGCGCGGTGGTCGCGCTGGTGGCGAGCCTGGCGTTGTTCCCGTTCCTCGGCAAGGAGTTCATGCCGCAGTTGCAGGAAGGCTCGATCATGTGGCGCGTGACCGGCATCCCGTCGACCTCGCTCGACGAGTCGATCCGGACCAGCAACACCATCGCCGCGGCGTTCAAGAAGTTTCCGGAGGTCGAGACGACCTTGGCGATGATTGGCCGTGCCGAGAAGGGCGAAACCGCCGACGTCAACTACATGGAGATCTACACCGCCCTTAAACCGGAGGACGAGTGGACGTCGGGACGCGACATCAAGCAACTCGAAGCCGCGATGCAGGAGACGCTGGAGGAGGCGGTGCCCAATGTCGTGCCGAGCTACACCCAGCCGATCCAGATGCGCGTGGAAGAGTTGATCTCCGGCGTGCGTGCCACGCTGGCCCTGAAGCTTTACGGCGAGGACCTAACACAGCTCGACCAGCTGAGCGGCCGCATCAAGCAGGTACTGCAGGGGGTGCCGGGAGTGGCCGATCTGTCGCTGGAAGCCAACATCGGCAAGCCGCAAATCCGGATCGCAGTCAACCGCGACGAGCTGGCGCTGTACGGGATGAACGCCGAGGAAGTGCTGACCATCGTGCGCAATGGTCTGGGTGGCGAACCGGTCAGTGTGCTGCTGGACGGCGTCAAGCGCTTCGACATCGCCGTGCGACTGGACGAGTCCGCACGTACGTCGGTGGAGGCGGTACGACAGATTCCGCTGCGCACTGCCTCCGGCGCAATCGTGCCGTTGGCACGGGTGGCGGAGGTCAGCGTGGCCGAAGGCTACTCGTTCGTCCGGCGCGAGCAGTTGCAGCGCTACGCGGTGATCCAGATGGACGTGCGCGGCCGCGATGTCGACGGCTTTGTAAAGGACGCGCAGGCGGCGATCAAGCAACAGGTGCAGCTGCCCGCCGGCTACTGGATCGAGTGGGGCGGCGCGTTCGAGAACCAGCAACGCGCTTTGGCCAAGCTAGCGTTGATCGTGCCGGTCACGATCTTCTTCATCTTCGTGCTGCTCTATACCGCGTTCAATTCCGTCAAGTACGCGACCTTGATCATCGCCAACGTGCCGTTCGCCACCATCGGCGGACTGCTTGCGCTGTTCATTACCGGTCAATACCTGTCGGTACCGTCGGCCATCGGGTTTATCGCGGTCTTCGGCGTGGCCATGCTCAACGGCATCGTGCTGGTGAGCTTCCTCAACGAATTGCGCGGGAAGGGCCTGTCGGTGCGCGACGCGGTCGTGCAGGGCACGGCCCTGCGATTGCGGCCGGTGTTGATGACCGCGAGCGTCGCGATCCTCGGCTTGGTGCCAATGTTGCTCTCCAGCGGTGTGGGTGCCGAGACCCAACGGCCGTTGGCCACCGTGGTGGTCGGCGGACTGATCAGCTCGACCCTGTTGACGCTGGTGCTGCTGCCCGTGCTGTACGAATGGCTCGAGAATCGCTCCGACCGCCAAGCCGCCGAGCGCAACTCTAGGGAGAACGCGTGATGAAACAAATCAAGGCCTTCGTGCATCGCAACCGGGTCGCCGACCTGATCCATGAACTGGAGGCCGCCGGGTTCCGGCGGCTCTCCCTGTTCGACGTCAAAGGCCTGCTGCGCGCCCTGAGTGCGCGCGAGCAGCAGTACTCGGTCGAGTTCGGCGATCAGGTGATCAGCGAAATGCAGATGGAGCTGTTCTGCGAGGACGACGAGGTGGCGCGTGCGGTCGAGATCTTCCGCCGCGTCGGCCGCACAGGGCGCGCCGAGGCCGGGGCGGTTTACGTCAGTCCGGTCGAACAGGCGTTCGTCATCGACGGCGAGACGTGAGAGATAACGACACGCTTCATTGACATCGTCCATAGGAGCCGCAAGCAATGACCCGACCGCACAACGCCATCCGCGAACTCATCGTCCCCGTGGCTGTGGCTGTAGTGGCCGTGCTGCCAGCGCTGTTCCTGCGCCTCAGCGGCAACAGTGCTGGAACCATCGGCGACGCCTTACTGTTCGGCCTGGCGATCCTGGCGGCGGGATTCCTGTTGTCGTGGGGGGCGGAAGCGGCCGAGAAGTACATCGCCACTGGCTTCGTGCTCGCGTTGGTCGCGTTGATCACCGTGCTGCCCGAGTACGCGGTGGATTTCTACTACGCCTACCGCGCGGGACAGGATCCGGCATCCGGCTACGTCGCTTATGCCGCCGCCAATATGACCGGCGCCAACCGCTTGCTGATCGGCCTGGCCTGGCCGTTGCTGGTCGGATTGCACTGGTGGCGTTCGCGCCAGCGCGGTATCACGTTGCAGGCGGATAACTCGGTCGAGATCGTCTTCCTCGCGGCCGCCAGCGCGTACGCGTTCGTGATCGTGCTCAAGAACAGCATCGGAATCTTCGACTTCATCGTGCTGGGCGCGTTGTTCGGTGCCTATCTGTGGCGTGTATCGCGGGCCGAGAACGAAGAGGAAGAAGAGGACGAGGAGCCGGGCCCGGGCGCGGTGATCGCCACCTTCTCGCCCGCCCGCCGCTGGGCGGTGATGGGGGGGATGAGCATTGTTGCGGCCACCGTGATCCTGCTGTCCGCCGAGCCGTTCGCCGAGTCGCTGGTGGCCTCCGGTCGCCGCCTGGGCATCGACGAGTTCCTGCTGATCCAATGGCTGGCGCCGCTGGCAAGCGAAGCGCCGGCGGTGACCATTGCGATCCTGTTCGTGCTCGGCGGTCGCGCCCGTGCCGGCCTGACCACGATGATCAGTGACAAGATCAACCAGTGGACCTTGCTGGTCGGCATGTTGCCCATTGCGATGAGCATCGGCGCTGGAAAACTGATGAGCCTGCCGCTGGATGCCCGCCAGCATGAAGAATTCTTCCTCACCGCGGCGCAGTCGTTGTTCGGCCTTGCGCTGTTGCTGCAGTTGCGCTTGAGTGTCTGGGGCGCCGTCGCGCTGGCGGTCCTGTTCCTGACCCAGTTGGGGCTCGCGTTCTTCTACCAGGCCACCCCGGCACGAGAGATCGTCGTGCTGACCGCGATGGCGTGGATCTACCTCGGCCTCGCGGTGCTTCTGCTGGCGCGCAACTTCTGGCAGTTGCCGGCGCTGGTGCGTGCCGCATGCCGCATGGAACGAGCGTCCAGCCGCCGACGAGGGCCCGCATGAGCACTGATCGCAAGCGCACGGCTCCCATCCCCAACGCCCTCATTTGGTTGACGGTCTCCGCGCTGGTGATTGCGCTGGACCAGGCCAGTAAGTACTGGGTACTGGCCACGCTGCCCGAGCACACCGCGGTTCCGGTGATCGAGGGCGTGTGGAACTGGTACCGCAGCTACAACACCGGCGCGGCTTTCAGCTTCCTCAGCGATGCCGGCGGCTGGCAGCAAGTGGTGTTTGGGATCCTGGCGCTGGGTATCAGCGGGTTGCTGGCCTACTGGCTGTACCAGACACCGCGCTCCGCCTACAAGGTTGCGTTGCCCTACGCTTTGGTAATCGGCGGCGCGCTGAGCAATGTCATCGACCGATCGCTGCGCGGCCATGTGGTGGACTTCATCCAATGGCACTGGCGCGATTACTACTGGCCGGCGTTCAACCTCAGCGATTCGGCCATCGTGCTCGGTGCCATCGCGATCGCGCTGCACGGCGTGTTGGGGTCGGGTCGTACTTCAGACAACACCACTCGGAGCTGAGCATGAGCGAGCACTACGATATCGTCATTATCGGCGGCGGCCCGGGCGGCTATCCCGCCGCCATTCGTGCCGCCCAGTTGGGGCTGCGCGTCGCGTGCATCGAGAGCCGCCAACGGCTGGGCGGTACCTGCCTCAACGTCGGCTGCATTCCGTCGAAGGCGTTGCTCGAATCCTCCGAACGCTTCATCGCCGCCCGCACGGAGTTCGCCGAACACGGCGTCGAGTTCGAGGGTCTGCGGCTGAATCTGCCGAAGCTAATGGCGCATAAGGACAACGTCGTGTCGGGGCTCGGCAATGGCATCGACTTTCTCATGCGCAAGCACAAGATCACGCGCCTGGTCGGCACCGGATCGATACCCGCGCCTGGACAGGTCACCCTGACCGACAGTAGCGGCGCTACGCAGGCGCTGACTGCCACTTCCATCGTCATCGCCACCGGCTCCGACAGCGCGACCTTGCCCGGCGTGCCGATCGATGAAGCACGCATCGTCTCTTCCACCGGCGCATTGACCTTGCCGGAAGTGCCCAAGCATCTCGTGGTGATCGGCGCAGGTTACGTCGGCCTGGAGCTGGGATCGGTCTGGAGGCGCTTGGGAGCAAACGTCACCGTGATCGAATATCTCGATCGCATCACTTCAGGAATGGACACCGAGCTTTCTCAAGCTTTGCACAAGGTGCTGGAGGAACAGGGCTTCGTATTCCGGCTTTCGCAGAAGGTGACGGGCGCGCGAAGCGAGGACAATGAAATCGTCTTGATGGCCGAACCGGCCCAAGGCGGCCCGAGCGAGGAGATTCGCGCCGACTATGTGCTGGTGTCGATCGGACGCCGGCCCTTTACCGACGGGTTGGGACTGGACGCCATCGGTATCACACGGGATCGGAAGGGTTATATCCAGGTTGACGAGCACTGGCGCACGAATGTGGACGGCATTTACGCCATTGGCGATGTGATCGGCGGTCCGATGCTGGCGCACAAAGCCACCGAGGAAGGTGTCGCCTTGGCCGAACAACTGGCCGGACTGCCGGGACACGTCAACTACGACGCCATTCCGGCGGTCGTCTACACGGCGCCTGAAGTCGCCTCCGTGGGGCAGACCGAAGACGCACTCAAGGTGGACGGTGTGAGCTACAAGGTCGGACGCTTTCCGTTCAGCGCCAATAGCCGTGCTCGCGCCAAGGCGCAGACTGACGGCTTCGTGAAGGTGCTCGCCGATGCCACGACCGATCGGGTGTTGGGCGTGCACATCATTGGTCCCGAGGCCGGCTCGCTGATCCATGAAGCGGTCGTCGCCATGGAGTTCCGTGGTTCGGCTGAGGACATCGCCCGCAGCTGCCATGCCCATCCCACCTTGCCCGAGGCGCTCAAGGAGGCAGCGATGGCCGTGGACAATTGGGCGCTGCACGTCTAGCCATTCGCTTCCGCCACGCCACTGGCGAAACGGAGGCATCTCATGAACACAAAGACTTCCGACAAATCGAAACCCGGCGCGCCCGTTGATCTGGCCGGCCAGCGCCGAGGCTTGTTCAAGGTGGCAGGGTTGGGCGTGCTTGTCTGTTTCGTCGGACTGTTCGCGGGCTATTTACTGCTGCCGCGCTACTTCAATTTTCCCGAAGCGCTGACCGACCGGTTCGTGTTCTGGGCTCGCCTGCAAATATTCCTACTGATTTGGGTGGCGGTGGGCGTCGGGGCGGTTTCCCGGGGACGGCGTCGGTCGGCCCAGGACATTCGGGGCTCGGCATACGGTCCGCCCAGTCCGCGCCTGGCGATCCGGATCGCGTTCTTGCAGAACAGTCTGGAGCAAGCCGTGTTGGCCAGCGGCGCGTATCTAGCACTGGTCACGGTGCTTGCAGCGCCAGCGCTTTCGCTACTTGTCAGTGCCACGGTGCTTTTTGGCATAGGACGAGTGACGTTTTTCCTCGGCTATGAAAGGGGCGCACCAGGCCGAGGCTTCGGCTTCGTACTGACGGTGCTTCCAACATTCTTGGGCTACACATGGGCCATCTTTCTGATTACGCGGGAGCTGTTTGCATAGTGCTTCCTTCGCTTGGCTCGCCGTAGCGTCATGCCAACTTCCGCCGCCTCCATCCGTAGAGACCGAGAATGATGGCAATAGCACCGTTCAGGATCGTGCCGCCTGCGCTCCAGGTTGGAGTCGCCGTGATTCCGAAGACTGAAAACGTGGTACCCGAGACCCACAAATAGGCGTGGAGGAGCGTATGAAAGCTCTCAAACCCACAGAAGAACTTAGCGACCTCTCTCTTGTGATCGTTCATGGTTGATCTCCAGTTCTGAGTTGCTGGCTCCAGCCGTTCCACGGTGCTGCCCTAGCCGTCTTTGGGCACACATTCTGGACCGCGCTCAGTGGTATTTGCGTGTTGCCGGTGGCCGCTTTGGACTGCAGTGGTCATGCCAGCGTGGGTGGCCCTAGACGACCGTTTCGTACCATCCTCCGCAGCCCATCCACCGGTTCGGGCAGGTTAGGCGGGATAAACCTTAATTATCCCGCGTATAATTACATGCTCATTAGCGCCGATTGTGTAATTTACACGGTATGTAATAACGTGGTATGTAATACATTACAGAATAGTCCGGAGAGGCGGTTATGGCCCGAGGCGGCTTATACAAGAGCGACGTGCAGAAGGCCCGCGATGCGTTGCGGGCGCAGGGCAAGCATCCGTCGGTGGATGCGGTTCGTGTGGCGCTGGGCAACACCGGTTCCAAGACGACGATCCACCGCTACCTCAAGGAACTGGAGGAAGAGGAAGGGCAAGGTCTCGGCGCCAAGGTCGCCGTCAGCGACGCGTTGCAGGATCTGGTCGGCCGACTTGCGGCCCGCCTGCACGAAGAGGCGGAGGCCGTCGTCACCGAGGCTCAGCAGCGCTTTGCCGCGCAGTTGCAGCAGCGCAGCGATGCGCTGGAACAGGCTCGGCAGGAAGCGAGCGCCTTGAGCAATCAGTTGCAGCGAACCGAAGCGGCGCTGCACGAGGAGCGGACCGCCCACGCTTCGGCCCAGCAGTCCTTAGCGGAGCGGGTGACGGAAATCGCCCAGCTCAGCGAACGCATCGCCGGCCTGAGCGCCCGTGTGGCCGAGCACGAAGCCCATGCGAAATCGCTGGAAGAGAAGCATGCCCACGCCCGTGAGGCGCTGGAGCATTTCCGGACCTCGATGAAGGAGCAGCGCGAACAGGAACAGCGTCGCCACGAGCACCAGGTGCAGGAATTACAAGTCACGCTGCGCCAGGCCAACGAGGCGCTGACCGCCAAGAACCACGAGTTGCTGCAACTCAATCGCGATAACAGCCAGTGGTTGGAGCGCCACGGGCGCCTGGAGCGAGAACTGGCCGATGCCCGCCGCGGCATCGAGGCCCAGCAGAAGGAACTGGATGCCTTGCGGCTGACGGCTGCAGAGCATCAGGCGCTGCAGGAACGGTGGGCCAAAGACGTACAGGCCTTAGAGGCTGCGCGGGTCGAACTGACCAGCGCTCGTGCCGAAGCGACCAAGGAACGGGAACGTCGCGAGCAAGCCGAAGCCGACGCCTTGCGCGCAGGTGTGCGTCTGGAAACACTGGAGCAGTTATTGGCGCAGCTGAAACCCGAACAGGCAGTTGCCGACACGGCATCCGCCGGGAAGGGCCGTGGTCGTGAGTAGAGACCACGAAGCGTTTTTTATCCGGCAACCACATGATTCCACAAAAGAAATCGGATTCTATGGGGCGTTTTTACACGTATCTCGGCTGAACCCCAACCAGCCGTTCGCCCCGTCGCCGACCAATTGCCCTCAGCCCCCATTGCTTTCCCCGATCAATCCCTGTTGAATGGCGTTACACGATTCAACAGGACCGCCCTCCATGGCCGACTCCGATCCCCCTGTCCCCCGGCGCCCAGGCGCCCGTGGCGGCGCCCGCCCCGGCGCCGGCCGACGCCCTGGCGACGGTTACCGCTGGGGAGAACCCACGCGGGTGATGCGCATCCCGGCAAGCCGGATCAATGCGGTGCGCGACTTCCTGGAACGGCCCCATGGCCTGCTGCGGCCCGCTGAACAGCCGACCGTCGTCCGCCTGCCCCTGTTCAGCCACAAGATAGCGGCGGGGTTTCCGTCCCAGGCCGATGATTACATCGAGGCCCGCATCGATCTCAACGAGCACCTGGTCCGCAACGAAGAGGCAACATTCATGCTGCGGGTGCAGGGGGACTCCATGATCGGCGCCGGCATCCATGATGGCGGCTTGCTGGTGATCGACC
>JACPPB010000016.1 GCA_016191205.1 Gammaproteobacteria bacterium
CATGTTGCGGCTGGTGTTGTAGCGGGCCGGGACGGTGCGCGAGTGCTCGCATACTGAATTTGCGACTCTGATCTGTTTTCGGCGGCGTTTTGTGGGCGTAAACTGCCGAAACGGGAATTATGATAACTAATATCTGGTTAGCGAGTGATTTTGGTGTAACTATTGAGCAGTCAGGCGGACCAGGCGGATTGGTTTTCGGACGACGGGACAACTGCAGGAAGGTATGAACATGGTTTCAAGGATATCGAGATACTCCCTGGGGCTGTTGGCCCTGTTGGCGGCGCAGTGGGCCTCGGCGGTCGGTTTGGGTGAAATTCAGCTTCAGTCGGCAATGAACGAGCCGCTGCGCGCTGAAATTGCTCTGCTCAGCGTAGGCGACCTGAACGAATCGCAAATAGCGGCAAAGCTGGCGTCGCCGGAAGATTTTCACCAAGCCGGGATCGAGCGCGAGTTCCAACTCGTTGATATTCGTTTCAAGGTGGATTTGTCGAACAGTGCC
The DNA here is from genome assembly GCA_016191205.1 of Gammaproteobacteria bacterium. Taxonomy (GTDB): domain Bacteria; phylum Pseudomonadota; class Gammaproteobacteria; order Pseudomonadales; family Porticoccaceae; genus JAGPUQ01. Next base: position 500 of record JACPPB010000016.1, read on the forward strand.
CATCCGGTGATCCGGGTGTCGTCGCAGCACCCGATGAAGGAACCCTATCTCAATTTTCTGCTGGAATTGCGCTGGACCTCCGGTCGGCTGCTGCGCGAATACACGCTGCTCATGGATCTGCCAGTCTTTGCGGGAGCGCCGCCCGCGGGAAAGACTGTTGCCGCGGTACCGTCCACCGCGGCAGTTAGGCCTCGCTCCGAATCGTCTGCGTCAGAGCCGCTCCGGCGCCCGCAAACGCGCAGTGCTGTGCGAAGTTCCGCGCCGACATCGGCGGTGGATGGCAGTTACCGGGTGCAGGCCGGTGATACCTTGTGGAATATCGCAATGCGCAATCAGCCGCCGGGCGTCACCATGCAGCAGGCGATGCAGGCGATACGGGCAGCCAATCCCGACGCATTCATTCGGGCGAATCCCAATCTGATCCGGCGCGACGCGGTACTGAAGCTGCCCGATGCCGCCACCATGGCCGCGGTAGATCACCGCCTGGCCTCCAGTCGGTTGCGAACCGCGCAGCCGGCTTCCGATCCGGTCATCGAGTCGCGTGCCGGAGCTGCGGAAAAGCCGGTATCCGGCAACGAGAACGGTGAACTGCATCTTTCCGGTGGCGCGAGCAGCGCCAATGTGACTTCCGGTGTCGCAAGCGTCGGTGGGCGGCAATCCGGGAGCGCGTCGGCTGCGGCGCACGCGGATATCGGCACTGTAATGGAAGAAAATGACCGGATCGAGCGTGAAAACGCGGAGTTGAGAGCCCGCGTCGCAAATCTTGAGGAGCAGGTGAAGACCGCGTCCCGTCTCGCTGAAATTAATGCCCCGGCTTTGGCCGCATTGCAAAATGGTGAACAAAAGGTGCCAGACACCGCCGCGGCCGACACCGGGAAACCCGCGGGTAGTGTTGCAACGGGCGCGGTGGCGCCAACCGGGGAGGCGCCGGTGTCCGGGCTGCCGGCCGACGCGGCGAAAAACGCCGAGGCCGACATGGTTGCCGGCGAGACCGGGACGACGGCTCAGGCACCGAGCGTGCCGGAAGGCAGTGTTGCCGCGCCAGCGCCGGGCGCCGCCGATGCCGTGGTGCCACCAGTAACTCCAGCAGCGGCACCGGTGGACGAAGGTCCTGTGAATATCGTAGCCAAACTGCGCTCCTGGCTGGTGCCGGCATTGGGTCTCACCGGACTGCTGTTGTTGGTAGCGCTGGGTCTCGCGGCCGTGCGTGGGCGTGCCACACAGCAGCAGGGACTGCAACTGCCGAATGAGTTTGAAGCGAAGGGCACACGTACCGCTGCGTTTGATGGCGCCCTCACGGCACCTGTCACGCTTGATGATGAGGATTTGTTGCCGGCCGCCCCCGGCTTCCGTGAGGGGCCGGACCAGATTCTGGAAGAAGTCGATGTCTGCCTGTCGTTTGGCAATCAAGAGCAGGCGCGTGAACTGCTGGTCGGGGCTTTGGATCTTTATCCCGGGAATGTCGGATTGCACCTCAAGATGCTGGAGCTTTTGGCACAACAGGGTGATCGGCCCGGTTTTGAGGTGGCTTTTTCGAAACTCAGGACACTCGGCGATGGCAGTGCGATGGAGACTGCTAATGCCCTGCTGCGTGAGTTGGAGGAGCAAGATACAGCGCCCACTTCGGTCGCTCCGGAAGAACTCGCTCCGGTTGCCGTTGCTCCGGTTGCGGAGACCGCGCCACCTGTGGTGGCGGAACCTCTGGATTTCGATCTGAATTTTGACCTCGATCTGGATTTGCCTGCCGAATCACCGCGCGTTGCCGCGACCATCCAGACGCCGCCGGAATCATCCGATAACCTCGAGGATTTCGATCTGGATTTGCGGGAAAGTGACCGGGCGAATTCGGCGGATAATCTTGCCGACGGGCCTGCGGCAAGCACGGCGGAGTCCTGGCAGTCAGCCGCGCTCGACAGCGATCTCGATCTGTTCGAGACCGGGCAGGAAATGGCGACCCAGATCGAACTGGCGGAAGCCTATGTCGATATGGGGGATGCGGAAGGGGCGCGGGAAATCCTCGATTACGTGCTTCAGGGCGGTGACGAGGCGCAGAAGGAATCCGCGCGGCAGTTGCTCGCCAGACTCGGGTAGCGGGTGAGTGCGCCGACGACCTGGGAGTACCGCGGTAACTGCCGGATTCCCGAGGGGTGCGAATTGCCTCCGGGACTGCACCGCGTGGCCGCGGTGGTCGAATATGACGGCAGCCGCTTTTGCGGCTGGCAGCGCCAGGCACACTGCGCCAGTGTGCAGCAGGCGGTCGAAACCGCACTGTCCCGGATTGCCGACGAACCGGTCACCCTGGCCTGTGCCGGGCGTACCGATAGCGGAGTTCACGCCACTGCCCAGGTAGTTCACTTCGACACGGCCGCGCGCCGCGCGCCACACAACTGGCTGCTTGGCGCCAATACCCATCTTCCCCGCTCCGTGCGCCTGCAGTGGGTACAGGACATCGATGCGGGTTTTCACGCACGCTTCAGCGCGCTGGCCCGCACCTACCGCTATATCATTCACAACACCGCTGGCGATCCGGCGTTACTGGGCGACCAGGTTGGTCGGGAGCGCCGCCCGCTGGACGTACACGCCATGAGGGCCGCCGGACAGTTACTGCTCGGCGAGCGCGATTTCAGTTCCTTTCGCGGCGCCGGCTGTCAGTCGCAATCACCCTGGCGTAACCTGATGGCGCTGCGTTTGTGGTCGCAGGCGCAATTCGTCATCATCGAAGTCACGGCCAACGCATTTTTGCTGCACATGGTGCGCAACATCGTCGGCGCCCTGTGCGCGGTGGGGCGCGGGGAGCGTCCACCGCAGTGGATTGCCGAGCTGCTCGCCTCCCGCGACCGCTCCGCGGGCGAGGCGACGGCGGCACCGACCGGTCTTTACCTGGTCGGTGTGCACTATCCGCCGCAATTCGCCGTTCCGGCCCTGGTCGGCGGGCCGTGTTTCGTGGCGGACACAAGACCGTTATCGCAGGTGAATTCGTTGACACAGCGTCCGGAGGCGCGTTGATGATCCGGGTCAAAATCTGCGGGATTACGCGGGAGTCCGATGCGCAGGTGGCAGCGGATGCCGGCGCCGATGCCGTCGGGCTGGTGTTCCATCCGGCGAGCCCACGCTGCGTCTCCATCGAGATGGCAGCGTCCATCGTGCGGATGCTCGGCCCTTTCGTCACCACGGTCGGGCTCTTTGTCGACGCCGCGCCCGCTCGGGTGCGGGAGGTGCTGGCGCGCACCGGCGTCCATCTGTTGCAGTTGCATGGCAGCGAGACACCCGACTATTGCGCCCAGTTTGGGGTTCCGTACATCAAGGCGCTGCGCATGGCGCCCGGGCTGGATCCGGCCGCCGCCACGGCGAACTATCCCGCTGCGGCCGGCCTGTTGTTCGATGCCTGGGATCCGCTGGTTGCCGGCGGCACCGGGGCCCGCTTCGACTGGTCGCGGCTGCCGGCGCCGCGCGACCGGCCGTTGATTCTGGCCGGTGGTCTGGACCCGGCGAATGTAGCGGAGGCCGTGCGCCAGGTGCGTCCCTATGCCGTGGATGTCAGCAGCGGCGTCGAGGTCGCGCCCGGAATCAAGGATCCGCAGTTGCTTCGGGATTTCATTGCGGCCGCAAAGGCGGCATCGCGTTGACACTGGCGCGCGCGCCTGTAGGATGCCGCAGCACGGCTAAGGCGAGGTGATTAGACGGTGATGAGACCATGAGCTGGCTGAGCAAGATACGTCCCTCGGGCCTGAAGACGCAGGGCCGCGACCAGACCCGCAGCGTTCCGGAAGGGGTGTGGATGCCCTGCCCGAAGTGCGCGGCGCCACTGTACCGGCCCGAACTCGAACGCAACCTCGAAGTCTGTCCCAAGTGCAGCCACCACATCCGCATCGGCGCGCGGCGCCGGCTCGACATCTTCCTTGATCCGGAAGGTCGCGAAGAACTGGCAACGGATGTCGTGCCGGTGGATCGGCTCAAGTTCCGCGATATCAAGAAATACCGCGACCGGCTTGCCGCCGCCCAGAAGGAGACCGGCGAGAAGGACGCCCTGATCGCCATCAAGGGCACGGTGCTGGCGCTGCCGGTGATCGCGGCGGCATTTGAATTCGATTTTCAGGGCGGCTCCATGGGCTATGCGGTGGGGGAGCGCTTCACGCGCGCCGCGCGCCAGGCGCTCGACGAACGGATTCCCCTGGTGTGTTTCTCCGCCACCGGCGGCGCACGGATGCAGGAAGCCCTGATCTCGCTGATGCAGATGGCCAAGACCAGCGCCATCCTCGAACGCCTCAAGGCCGCGGGTGTTCCTTATATTTCCGTGATGACCGACCCCGTGTACGGCGGCGTGTCCGCCAGCCTCGCCATGCTGGGCGACATCAATATCGCCGAACCGGACGCGCGCTCCGGATTTGCCGGACCGAACATCATCGAACAGACCATCCGCCAGAAGCTGCCGCCCGGCTTCCAGCGCAGCGAGTTCCTGCTGGAACACGGCGCCATCGACATGATCGTGGCGCGTCCCGCGCTGCGTGCCACCATCGCCCGGTTGCTCGCCACGCTCGGCGGCAAGCCTTCACCGGAGCGCCCGGAAGCGGATGACAACAGCCCCGGAAACCTCCAGCCCGTCGCCGCAAACCCTGCCTGACTGGCTGGCGCTGCTGGAAGCGCGCCATCCGGTCGCCATCGAGCTGGGACTGGATCGCGTCGCGGCGGTAGCGGCGCGGCTGCAATTGCCGCGACCGGCACCGCGCGTGGTGACGGTTGCCGGAACCAATGGCAAGGGCTCCTGCGTCGCCTTCATGGAAGCGCTGCTCGCCGCGGCGGGGCGGCGTTCGGGAAGCTACACCTCGCCCCATCTGCTCGCCTACAACGAACGTGTACGCATCGACGGCGTGCCGGTCGCGGACGCGGTGCTCTGCGCTGCCTTCGCCCGGGTCGAGACGGCGCGCGGTGCTACGCGCCTGACCTATTTCGAGACCGGCACCCTGGCGGCGTTCCTCATCCTGGCCGACGCCGGAGTTGATGTCGCACTGCTGGAAGTGGGGATGGGCGGCCGCCTCGATGCGGTCAATATCGTCGCGCCTGACGTTGCCGTGATCACGTCCATCGCGCTGGATCACCAGGCCTGGTTGGGCTCCGACCGCGACGCCATCGGCGTTGAAAAGGCCGGCATTGCCCGCAGCCAGGTGCCGCTCATCTGTGGCGATCCGCAACCACCCGCCGCCATGCTGGCAGCCCTGAACGACATCGGCGCGCGCATTATTCAGCTCGGCAGTGCGGATTTCTCCTTGCATCCACGCGGTGATGCAATCGAGCTGGTCTGCATCACTCCTGACGGGCAACCGCTGCGCTACCGCGGACTGCCGACTCCTCGCTTGCCGTCGGGCAGCGCCGCCTGCGCGGTGCAGGCGCTGGTGAGTCTCGGATTGACGCCGGACGCGGTCCAGGTGGCGCGTGCGTTTGCCGACACCCGCCTGGCGGGACGTTTTCAGGAGATCATCTGGAACGGGCGCCGCGTAATAGTCGATGTGGCCCACAATCCGGCCGCTGCCGCATTGCTCGCCGAACGCTTGCGATGCTTGCAGGGAGGCGCCGAAACCGCGGTCCATGCGGTCGTGGGCGTGCTGGGCGACAAGGATATTGCAGGCGTGCTGGCTCCCCTGGTACCCGAAGTAAACCGCTGGCACTGCTGTGGGTTGCCGGATGCGGTGCGGGGCGCGAGCGCAAACCAGATCGCGGGCCTGTTGTACAATGTGGCGGTGAATCAGGGGGTACCGGCGGTGTCGGATTGCCATCTGAATCCCGCTGCGGCCTTTGCTACGGCACTGGATGCGAGCCGGCCGGGCGAGGTGATTCTCGTGTTCGGCTCTTTTTACACGGTGGCGCCGGTGCTCGCTTTGCTGGGGAATGACGCTGCGCCCGCAGGAGGTTACAACCCATGAATCCAGCCTTGCGACAGCGCATTCTGGGCCTGCTGGTGCTGGTGGCGCTCGCAAGCGTGGTGTTGCCGCTGGTCCTGGATTTTGGGGGCGAGGCCCGGATCGACACCCACAGCCGTCTCCCGCCGGCGCCGGACATTCAGCCGACTCCGCTCCCGGAACCCACGGTAGTCGAGCCTCAAGCACCCGGATCGACGACTCCGCCGGCGTCCAGTCCAGCTGTCGATGCACAGCCCCAGCTCTTTCAACTCGCGCCGCCCGATGCCGCAACCGGCACTTCCACGGCGGGCACGTCCTCGACCGGCGCCTCCGCAACCGGAATTGCCGCCAAGTCCATACCCGAGGAGCCCGGGCTTGATGCCAAGGGCCTGCCGGCGTCCTGGGTGCTGCAAGCCGGAGCTTTTCAGGACAAGGTCAATGCCCAGGAACTGCGCGACCGCTTGCTCAAGGGCGGACATCGCGCCTTTGTGCAGACTTCGACCGCCGGCGGCAAGGCTACCCACCGGGTTTTCGTCGGGCCCAGGATGACGCGGGAACAACTGGTTGCCGAGCAGACGGAGCTGCAACGCAAATTCGGCGTCAAGACGATGATCGTTCCCTTTGTGCCCTGATGGGCACCGCCTGGTCTGCTACAATCCGGCGCGGTTTACGAACGGACTGACATGAATATCGCGGACTGGATGATCGTTGCCGTGGTCGGCGTCTCCGCGATCATCAGTCTGGTGCGCGGGTTTGTCCGTGAGGCGCTTTCCCTGCTCGCCTGGGGCGCGGCGTTCGCGGCGGCCACGATGTTTAACGCGCCGGTCGCGCACTGGCTGGAAGGCGTGATGGCAACGCCTTCGCTGCGCTTCATCAGCGCGTGGCTTGGCGTTTTCCTGGCGGTTTTGCTCGGACTCGGTTTGATCAATTTCGTTATTTCGCGATTGATCCGGGCTTCTGGCCTGTCGGGTACCGACCGTTTTTTCGGTTCGCTGTTCGGTGTCGCCCGTGGCCTGGTCGTGGTGCTGACGGTGTTGATTCTGGCGCCCAGTGTCGTGCCGGTGAAGCAGGACGCCTGGTGGCGGGAATCCAGCCTGATTCCGCATTTTCTGGCGTTCGAGGGCAGGGCACGGGAGTTGGCAGGGACGCTTGTCGATTGGTTCCAGCAACTGGTTCGCTGAGCGGGGTAGGGCTATGTGTGGCGTCGTTGGGATCGTCGGCAAGACCGATGTTCAGTACCAGATCTACGACGCGCTGACCATGTTGCAGCACCGCGGTCAGGATGCCGCCGGCATCATGACCTGCCGCGACGGGCAGCTGAGTCAGCGCAAGGATGTGGGCCTGGTGCGGGACGTATTCCGTGAGCACCACATGGCGCAGCTCACCGGTCATCTCGGCGTCGGCCATGTGCGCTACCCGACCGCCGGCAGCTCGGGACCGTCGCTGGCGCAGCCGTTCTACGTCAATTCGCCCTACGGCATCTGTCTGGCGCACAACGGCAATCTGACCAATTCCGCCGAGTTGCTGCGCCATGTGTTCAAATCCGATCTCCGCCACGTCAATACGGATTCCGACTCCGAAATCCTGCTCAATGTGTTCGCCCACGAGCTGCAGTTGCAGGGCAAGTTGCAACCGCGTCCCGAGGATATTTTCTCGGCGGTACGGCGCGTGCATCGTCGGTGCCGGGGTGCTTATGCCGCGGTGGGCCTGATCGCCAACTACGGATTGTTCGCATTTCGCGATCCCTTCGGCATTCGTCCGCTGGTTTTCGGTCGCCGCGATACGCCGCGCGGGCGCGAGTACATGGTGGCGTCCGAAAGTGTGGCCCTGGATGTGCAGGGCTATCAGATCGAACGGGATGTGGCCCCGGGCGAGGCGATCTTCATCGACCTCGAGGGCAATCTCCACACCAGTCAATGCGCGGACGCGCCGGAACTGGTCCCCTGCATCTTCGAACAGGTTTATTTCGCGCGCCCCGACTCCATGCTCGACAATATCTCGGTGTACAAGGCGCGCCTGCGCATGGGCGAGCGACTCGCGGAAAAAATTCTGCGCGTGTGGCCGGATCACGACATCGATGTCGTGGTGCCGGTGCCCGATACCAGCCGGGTGGCGGCGCAGGCGATGGCGGAAACCATGGGGCTCAAATTCCGCGAAGGCTTGATGAAGAACCGTTACATCGGCCGCACCTTCATCATGGCGGAACAGGGTCAGCGCGCCAAATCCGTGCGTCAGAAACTCAATCCCGTGAAGCTCGAATTCCAGGGCAAGAACGTGCTCCTGGTGGACGACTCCATCGTGCGCGGCACCACCTCGCGGGAGATCGTCCAGATGGCGCGCGATGCCGGCGCGGCGCGGGTCTACATGGCTTCGGCGGCGCCGCCGGTGCGCCACCCCAATGTGTACGGGATCGACATGCCGGCGGCCAGCGAGCTGGTGGCCTTTGGCCGCACGGATGCGGAAGTCGCCACCGAGATCGGCGCGGACTGGCTCGTCTATCAGGATCTGGACGATCTGATCGAAGCCGCGCGCGAAGGCAATCCCGAAATTCGCCGCTTCGAGTGCTCGGTGTTCACCGGCGATTACATCACCAACGATGTTGATCTCGGCTATCTGGAACGCCTGGAGTCGGCGCGCGGCAATGGCGCGAAATTGCGTCTGACCGACATCGGCGACGAGGTGCTGGGACTGCACAACACGACGCGCGGGGTGGGCTGAATGGCGGCGCACGACGATCCCCTTGCCGGCGCCGCGCTCGACACCCTCGCGGTGCGCGCCGGCCAGGTGCGCAGTGCCGAGGGAGAGCACAGCGAAGCGCTGTTCCTGACTTCGAGTTATGTGTTTGCGAGCGCTGCCGAAGCCGCGGCCCGCTTCACCGGCGAGCTGCCCGGCAACGTGTATTCACGCTATACCAATCCGACGGTACGCACCTTCGAGGAACGCATCGCGGCGCTCGAAGGTGCCGAGCAGGCCGTCGCCACCGCATCCGGCATGGCCGCGATCCTCAGCACCTGCATGGCGCTGCTCAAGGCCGGCGACCATCTGGTGTGCTCGCGCAGCGTGTTCGGCACCACCACGGTGCTGCTCAATAAATTCATGGCCAAGTTCGGTGTCGAGACGACCTATGTCGACCTGACGGATCTCGCCGCCTGGCGCGCCGCGATCCGGCCCGAGACCCGGATGCTGTTTCTGGAGACGCCCTCCAATCCGCTGTCCGACGTGGCGGATCTGGGCGCGCTCGCCGAACTCGCGCGCGCACGGGGTGTGCTGCTGGCGGTGGATAACTGCTTCTGCACCCCGGCGCTGCAGCGCCCGCTGGAGTGGGGCGCGGACATCGTCATTCACTCCGCCACCAAATACCTGGACGGCCAGGGCCGCTGTCTGGGCGGCGTGGTGCTGGGGCGCGCGGAACTGATGGCCGAAGTGCTCGGCTTCCTGCGCTCGGCGGGACCCACGCTGAGTCCCTTCAATGCCTGGGTCTTCACCAAGGGTCTCGAAACCCTGCGCCTGCGCATGGAAGCCCATTCCGCCAGTGCGCTCGCGCTGGCTCAGTGGTTGCGCGAACAGCCCGCGGTGGAACGGGTGTTTTACGCCGGCCTGCCGGATCACCCGGGGCATGCGCTTGCCCAACGTCAGCAGCGCGCGTTCGGCGGCGTGCTGGCGTTTCGCGTGCGCGGAGGGCGCGAGGCCGCTTGGCGCGTCATCGACGCCACCCGCATCCTGTCGCTGACCGCGAACCTGGGCGACGCCAAATCCACCATCGTGCATCCGGCGACCACGACCCACGGCCGGCTGAGCGCGGAGGAAAAAGCCCGCGCGGGTATCACCGAAAACCTGATCCGTGTGGCGGTTGGACTCGAGGACATCGGCGATATCAAGGCCGATCTGGCGCGGGGGCTCGACGCGCCTTGAGTGCGCCGCAACAGCCGGTGGAAGCGGCCATTGCCGCGGTAACCAGCGTCGTACTGGGCAAGGAGCGCCAGATCCGGCTCGCCCTGGCCTGTCTGCTGGCGCGGGGTCACCTTCTGATCGAAGACGTGCCGGGCACCGGCAAGACCACGCTGGCGCAGGCCCTGGCGCGCGTGCTGGGTCTGAGTTATGGCCGCATCCAGTTCACCAGTGATCTGTTACCCGCCGACATCATCGGTATCTCGGTCTATCAGCGCGAACAGGGGAGTTTCGAATTCCATCCCGGGCCGGTGTTCAACCAGCTGATCCTGGCAGACGAGATCAATCGCAGCACTCCCAAGACCCAGAGCGCCTTGCTGGAAGCCATGGCCGAAGGACAGGTGAGTGTGGAAGGCGAGACCCGCGCGCTGCCACAGCCGTTCTTCGTGATCGCGACCCAGAATCCCGGTACCCAGTACGGCACCTTTCCGCTACCGGAATCGCAACTGGACCGTTTTCTGATGCGACTGCATCTGGGTTATCCGGACGCCGAATCCGAACGCGAATTGCTGGCCGGGACCAATCCGCGCCTGCGCCTGCCGGGTCTGCCCCGGGTACTGGATGACGCGCGGCTTGCCGCGCTGCAAGCGCGGGTCGACAAGATACAGGCGACGCCCGCGCTGATCGGCTATGTGCAGCGGCTGGTGCATCACACGCGCCAGTTGCCGGACTGCGAACACGGCGTTTCGCCGCGCGGCGGGCTGGCGCTGTTGCAGGGCGCGCGCGCCTGGGCCTTCATGGCGGGCCGCTCCCACGTGATTCCCGAGGATGTGCAGGCGGTGTTCGGCCCGGTGATCGCCCATCGTCTGCACAGCGCGGCGGGTGGTGAACCCGCGATCGCGGCGGCGCAGCGGGTGTTGAATGCAGTGGATATCCTGTAGTCCGTCGCGGTGTCAACGCGCCGCCCGCGCGCACGCCAGGGCTGCGATCCACCGGAGCTGTGCCCATGCCCGGGCTGCGCGCCGCCTTCGCTAGACGCTATCAGCAGTGGCTCGACCGGCGCCTGCCGCCGGTGCCGTCCTGCCGTCTCGAAAACCGCCGGCTGTTCATTTTTCCGTCCGGCGCCGGCGCCCTATACGGCGCGCTTCTGGTGGTGCTCTGGCTGACCGCCACCAACTTTGAAAACAATCTGGTGTTCGGACTGACGTTTTTACTCGCCGGCCTGTTTGTGATCGCCATTTTTCACACCTACGGCAATATGCATGGACTGGAGATCGTCCCGCTGCGCGCCGGCACCGGCTTTGCGGGGCAGGACGTGGATTTTGTCCTGGAAATTCGCAATGACGGTCGCCGCCCGCGCGAAAGCATCCGCCTGTCCTACGCCGGCGGCGAGACGCGCGAGATTCATCTCGGCGCCGGCGAGCGCCACCGGGTGCGGCTGCCGGCGCCCGCTGGCCAGCGCGGTTGGCTCGATCCGGGACGGCTGACGATCGCGAGCGTCTATCCGGTCGGTCTGCTGCGGGTCTGGAGTCATGTTCGCCTGGAGAGCCGGGCGCTGGTGTATCCGCGCCCGGTCGCCACCGGGCCCACGCCGCACGCGCGGCCGGCGGCGAGCGAGGCGGGCAGCGCGAGTATTCCCGGCCGCGAGGAATTTGCCACGCTGGAAAGTTATCGTCCCGGTGAGCCGAAAAGCCGCATCGCCTGGAAGCAGCATGCCCGCGGGCTCGGACTCCATACCAAACATTTCACCGATCCCGTCGATCAGCGTCGCTGGCTCGACTGGGACGATTTTCCGGGTCTGGATACCGAAGCGCGCCTGTCGCGCCTGTGCGGCGCGGCGCTGGCCGCCGATGCCGGGTCGGAAGCCTACGGGCTGCGGCTGCCGGGTCAGGTGATTGCACCCGGCAGCGGGCGCCCGCACCGGGACCAGGTATTGCGCGCACTCGCGCTGTTCGGTCTGGATGGACCGGGCTGATGGAGCCAGTCTGGCAGATTCCCCGGCCGGCGCTGTTCTGGCTGCTGTTTACCGAAGTGGCGCTGGCCGGCCTGCATGCCGATCACCTGACACTCTGGCTGCTCGGGGCGGGCGCTCTGGTGCTGGGCTGGCGTGTCCAGATTTATCGCGGTGTATGGCATTACCCGGGTCCCTGGGCCAAGGCTGTCCTGGTGCTGATGTGCGGTGGCGCCATTCTCGCGTCCTACGGACGCCTGTACGGCCTGGAACCCATGGTGGCGCTGCTGTGGAGCGGTTTCATCCTCAAGTTGCTGGAAATGCAGCGCCGCCGCGACGCCCTGATCCTGGTCTGCCTCGGCTACTTCGTCGCCGTCACCCAATGCCTGTTCTCGCAAACGCCGGGTACCGCGCTCGGGACGCTCGGCGGCGTGTTGCTGGTCACCGTGGTGCTTGCCGCCCTGCATCGCCGCGCGGAGGCGGGTTACTGGCGACCGGTGCGCACCGCCGCAGCGCTGCTGGCCGAGGCGGTGCCACTGATGCTGATCCTGTTTCTGGTGATGCCGCGCCTGGGTTCGCTGTGGACCGTGCCCCAGCCGCGCCAGGGCGCGATCGGCGTCAGCGATGTGCTCGCGCCCGGCGACCTGAGCCGGTTGGGGGCTTCGGGAGAGGTAGCGTTCCGGGTGAAATTCGATGGCACGCCGCCGCCCCACAATCAGCTTTACTGGCGCGGTCTGGTGCTGTCGCGCTTCGATGGTCGCAACTGGTCGCGCATCGAACCCGGACTCGATGCGGACGCCGGTGCGTCCCGGCGGGGCGGCGCGGGGCCGCAGCCCTGGGAGAGCGCCGTGCAGCGGCTGGGCGCACCGCGGCATTACCGGATGATTCTCGAACCCTCGGGCGAAAACTGGCTGTTTGCCCTGGAAACACCGGTCCCGGAAAGCCCGGACGTGACCCTCAATGACGACCTGACGCTGACCCGCGCGACGCCGGTAGCGTCCCGCTGGAGTCACAGTCTCACTTCGTGGATGGATTACCGCGCCGCGGCCGGGGGTCTCGGGGACGGCCGCCGGGCGCTGGAAACCATGCTCCCCGGCGTGGCCAATCCGCGCACCCGCGAGCTTGCCGCCCGCTGGCGGGGCGAAGTGGATTCCGATGCGGCGCTGGTCGAGCGCGTGCTGGCGCTCTACAACCGCGACTATGTCTACAGCCTGGAAGCACCGCTGCTCGGTCGCGATTCGGTCGATGAATTTCTCTGGCGGACCAGGCGTGGCTTCTGCGAGCATTTTGCCGGCAGCTTCGTCTTCATCATGCGTGCCGCCGGCGTACCGGCGCGGGTCGTGGTCGGCTACCAGGGCGGTGAATACCATCCCGACGCCAGCTATCTGACCGTGCATCAGTACGACGCCCACGCCTGGGCCGAAGTCTGGCTCGCCGGGCGCGGCTGGGTGCGCGTGGATCCCACTGCCGCGGTGGCGCCGGAGCGGATCGAATTCAGCGTCGCCGACCTGCTGGGTGGCGAACGGGCCTTCCTCGCCGATTCGCCGCTCTCCCTGGTGCGTTTTCGCGGGATTCGCTGGCTCGACCGGCTGCGCCTGCAGCTCGATTACTACGACTATCTGTGGGCGCAATGGGTGCTGGGTTACGAGTACCGGCAGGAACGTCTGTTGACCGGATGGCTGGGCGCCTGGGATCCCTGGCGGCTGGGTTTTTTCATCCTGGGCGCCGGTGCCCTGGCGTTACTGCCGGTTCTGTTCGGGCAACTGCGCCTGGCACGGCGCCCGCCGCGCCCGCCGCTGGAACGACTGTTCGAGCGCTATTGCCGCCAGCTCGCGCGCCGCGGCGTCACGCGCGCACCAGGGGAGGCGCCGCGCGCACTGGCGGAGCGCGTGGCGCGGGAACGTCCCGCGCTGGGGACGGATGCCGCCGCCATCAGTGCCTTGCTGGAGGAAGGCCTGTATGGCGGCGGAGAGCCGGATCTTGCCGACCTCCGGCAACGTATTCGGCGCCTCGGATAATGGCCTGCACGGCGTCCCAACGCCCGGCATTTTGCTCCACAATAGCGGCCGCCCCGGCGCCCAGGCGTTGCGGTGCGTGCGACTCCCGCATCCGGACGGCAAATGCCGGCTGACGTTGTCTGGTGCGCCTGGGGAAAACCATAATCAACGGGGTTTTATGATGGATTTTTGGGTTGATGTCCGCGGCTCGAGGGGAGCCACGGGTAGGGTGATGGCAGCCGCGCTGCTGGTGCTGTCTGGCGCGGTTGCCGGGCTGCCGGCCTTCGGCGCCGCCGAGCAGTACACCGTCAAGGCGCAGCCGGTTGCGGACATGAAGTCACTGTTTGCCATCGTGCAAACGGTGCGGGTGACACCGGCGCGCGCGCGGATCGGCGGCACCATCGTCGAACTGGTTACCGACGAGGGACAGGTGGTCGAAGCCGGACAGGTGCTGGCGCGGGTAAGGGATCCCAAACAGGGCATGCAGGTCGAGGCGTCCCAATCCAAGCTGAACTCCCTTTACGCCCAGCTGGAGCTGGCTAACGCGACATTCACGCGGGTGTCCACCCTGTATCAGGGCGGCAAGATCAGCAAGGCGGCCTACGATGAGGCGCGTACGCAGGTCGATGTCATCACCGCCGATATCGCCGCCGCCAAGTCCGATCAGGCGGTGATTCGTGAAGCACAGACCGAGGGTCAGGTGCTGGCGCCGGTGCATGGTCGCGTGCTCAAGGTGAATGTCACACTGGGCGGGGTGATACTGCCCGGAGAGGCGGTGGCCAGCATCGCGGCCGAGAGTTATGTGCTGCGCCTGATGCTGCCCGAACGCCACGCGCGCTTCATCAAGTTGGGCGACAAGGTGCTGGTGGGCGACCGGGGCATGCTGGATCCCGCGTTCGCACTGAAGCAGGGCGAACGCCGCGAAGGCCGGATAGTCCAGATTTATCCCGAGTTGGCCAACGGCCGTGTCGCCGCCGATGTGGAGGTCACCGGGCTGGGTGATTTCTTTGTCGGCGAACGTGTGCGCGTATGGGTGGCGTCCGATGCCAGGGACGCACTGGTGGTGCCGCCCGTGTACATCTACCAGCGTTATGGCCTGAGTTATGTGCGGCTGGCCGGTGGCGCGGAAGTCGTCGTGCAGCCCGGCATGACGGTGGCAACGGGCGTCGAGGTGCTGGCGGGGTTACGGGAAGGCGATGTGCTGTTGGCGCCCCCGCCCCCGGTTGATGTCGCCGGCCCGGAGCGCTGAGCGTGGCGGGGTCAGGTTTTGCCGGGCGGATCACCCAGGCGTTCGCGCATTCCACGCTGACGCCATTGATTATCGTGGTGTCCCTGGTGCTGGGTGCGATGGCGCTCACCAGCATGCCCCAGGAGGAAGACCCGCAAATCACCGTGCCCTTCGTGGATGTCTTCATCAGCACCTCGGGGCTGAAAGCCGACGATGTCGTCGAACTGGTGACCAAGCCGTTCGAGGACATCCTGAAAGGTATCGACAACGTCGAGCACACCTATTCGACCACCCGGGACGATGGCGTGGTCTTCACCATCCGCTTCGACGCGCGTTTCGATGACGATATCGCGGTGGCGCGCGTGAACGATGCCATCGATGCCAATCGCTATCGCATGCCGCCGAACATCCAGGAGCCCCTGGTGATCGGCCGCAGCATCGACGATGTGGCCGTGATCGTGCTCACGCTGGCGCCCAAGCCCGGTAATGAAGGGCGCTGGCAATGGGGCGCGCTCTACGATCTCGCCGAAGAGCTGCAACACGAGCTGGTGAAGGGCAGCAACGTCGGGCTGACTTATATCGTGGGTGGCAAGCCCCAGGAAGTGCGCATCGAGCCCGACCCCGAACTGTTGTCGGTCTACGGCGTGACGCTGAATCAACTGGTCGCCAAGATCCGCAGCGCGAATCAGACCTTCGTGGCCGGCAGTCTCAGCGGCGAAAACAAGCTGGAGCCGGTCATTGTCGGGCACAGCCTGCAGAACAATGCGGATATTGGCCTCCTTGTCGTCACCACTCAGGACGGCAGACCGGTTTATGTGCGCGACGTGGCGCGGGTGATGATCGGCGAGGGCATCGCCACGCAGCGCGCCTGGAGTCTGACCCCGAGCACGGGCGCGGATGGCGTGCGGACGTTTCAGAGTCTGCCGGCCGTAACGCTGGCGATCGCCAAGCGCAAGGGCTCGAACGGCGTGCAGATCAGCGAGGACGTACTGAAGCGACTCGAGCTTGTGCGCGGCCGGCTGATTCCCGAGGGCGTCGATGTCCTGGTCAGCCGCGATTACGGCGAGACCGCGCGCCACAAGTCCCACGAAATGATGCTGCACCTGGTCCTGGCGACCGTGGCCATCATCCTGATCATGGTCGGCTTTCTGGGCTGGCGCGAAGGCGTGGTGGTGCTGATCGTCATCCCTTCCACGATTTTGCTGACCTTTTTCGTGTGCTGGCTGTTCGGCATCACCCTCAACCGGCTGACCATGTACGGCATTATTTTTTCGGTGGCCATCCTTGCCGATGATGCCATCGTGATCACCGAGAACATATCGCGGCACTGGCGGATGTTGAATGGCCGCACCTGGACCGAAGCGGCGGTGGACGCGGTGGCGGAAGTGGGCAACCCCACCATCATCGCGACGCTCACCGTCGTCATGGCGATGTTGCCGCTGCTGTTCGTGAAGGGATTTGTCGGCCCCTTTCTACAACCGATTCCGGTCGCGGCCATTGCGGCCATGCTGTTTTCGCTGCTGCTGGCGGTCACGGTGGCGCCCTGGGCGATGCTGCGACTCACCCACCGCAGCGACGACTCGGGGCTGATCGGCGTGGGCGAAGCGGCACTTTCGCCGGTCGGTCCAGTCCATGACGAAGAAGCCTCCGGCGGCTTTTTCGGCAGACTGTTCCGGCGCTGCGCCGGCGGCCTGTTGCTCACCCCGCGCCGGGCGCGCCTGACGTTTTTCGGCGTGGTGCTGCTGACATTGCTCACGTTTCTCATGCCGTATTTCAAGCTGGTACTGTTCAAGATCATGCCGTTTGACGACAAACAGGACATCCAGATCCAGATCGATTTGCCCGAGGGCTCGACGCTGGAGGCCACCGAGCGGGTTTTGCAGCAGATGGCCGGGCTGGTGAGCGATATTCCGGAAATCCAGAACATGCAGATTTATGCGGGTGGCTCCGGCCCCTTCGATTTTTATGGGCTGGTGCGCCAGGACTACATGCGCAGCCTGCCCGAGCAGGGTGAACTGCGTCTGCGCCTGCTGTCTACCTGGAACCGGGATCGGGAAAGTCACGATATCTCCCTCGTGATCCGCGAACGTCTGAAACATCTGAAGCTGCCGGAAAACGGCGTCGTGAAAATTGTCGAGGCACCGCCGGGACCGCCAGCGCCCTACATCGTCATCGCGGAAATTTACGGTCCGGATGCCGACACGCGGCGGGCGACGGCACGCCAGATTCGCAAGCTGATCGATCAGGTTCCCGAACTCGCGCAAAGTGACGATTCCTTCGGCAATCCTACGCAGCGGCTGCGGGTGTCCATCGACCAGGAGAGTCTGGAATTCCATCAGATCGATGAGGGCGCCGTTTACAGTACCCTCAAATCGCTGCTGAACGGTGAAGCCCTGGGCATTTCACAGCGCGATGACGGACAAAATCCACTGCCCATCGTCCTGCAGGAGCCCAGGGAATCCCTGTTTCTGGGTGAACGGCTGCTCTCCACGCCGATTTCGACCATGACCGGGGAGCTGCGCGAGCTGGGCGATGTCCTGCACATCGAGCGCGAGCCTGCGTCCTATCCGGTATTTCGTCGCGATGGTCGCTTCGCCGACATGGTGACCGCCGGCATCCGCGGCCTACCCTACGACGCGCCCATGTACGCGTTGCACACAGTCGAACAACTGATCAAAAAAACCCAATGGCCGGGCGGTGAAACGCTGCCGGTGCGGTATTTCGGACAGCCGGACGACGAAAGCAAACCCTCGCTGCTGTGGATGGGTGAATGGGACGTGACCCGGGAAACCTTTGCGCAACTGGGCGCCGCGTTCGGCTATGCCCTGTTGGGAATTTATATCCTGGTCGTCGGCCAGTTCCGCAGCTTCAAAACGCCGCTGGTGGTATTGCTGCCGGTTCCGCTCAGTTTTTCCGGGATCATCGTCGGACACTGGATCATGGGTTCCACCTATTCCATGCCCTCGACCATCGGCCTCATCGCCTTGTCGGGAATCGTCGTGCGCAATTCGATTCTGTTGATCGAGTTTATCCAGGTGAACGTCCGCAATGGCGTGCCGATGCGGCGGGCCGCCCTTGAAGCGGGAGCCGTTCGCGCCAAACCCATCATTCTGACGGCATTGGCCGGGATTTCCGGGGGACTGTTCATTCTGCCCGACGCCATGTTGCATGGCATGGGTGTCGCACTGATCTTCGGACTGATTTCGTCCACCGTGCTGACGCTGATCGTGATTCCGGCGGTTTACGTCTGGTTGCGCGACGATGGCATCGCCATAGCGGCGACTTGACGGCGGTCAGTAAAACGATTTCGCTTTGACGTGTCCGGTGACGGTGCCGGACCTTAAAACGCGCGGACGGCTCCGACAGCGGCGGAGCCGGTGTTCGCGTGCGACAGCTTGCCCCGCAATTGCCCGCGATTTTCCCAGCTACATTTTGGAGTTTATCGATTATGTTCGAATGGATCGCCCAGCCCGAAGCCTGGATGGCACTGGCTACCCTGACCGCGCTGGAAGTCGTGCTCGGTATCGATAACATCATTTTTCTTGCGATTCTGGTGCAGCGCCTGCCTCGCGCGCGGCAGAAATCCGCGCGCCTTATCGGCCTCACCCTGGCGCTCGTGCTGCGCTTGATCCTGCTGACCTCGCTCGCCTGGCTGGTGAAGCTCACCACCGACCTGTTCACGGTGCTCGGTCAGGGTATCTCCGGGCGCGATCTGGTGCTGATCCTGGGAGGGCTGTTCCTGCTGGTCAAGGCGACCATGGAGATTGGGTACGAGATGGATGAACTGGATCCAGCGCACGAACTGGAGGTGCCGGGCCCACCCGGGCGAGCCAGTTACCCTCTGATGTTGATCCAGATTGGTCTGCTGGACCTGGTGTTCTCCCTGGATTCGGTCATCACTGCGGTCGGCATGGCGGATCACCTGCCAGTGATGGTCATCGCCGTCGTGATCGCGATTATTTTCATGATGCTGTTCGCGGGCGCGGTGGGTGATTTCATCACCAAACATCCGACCCTGAAAATGCTGGCGCTGTCGTTTCTGGTGCTGGTGGGCACGGCGCTGATCGCCGATGGTCTCGACTTCCACATTCCCAAAGGCTACATCTACTTTGCGATGGCGTTCAGCTTTGGCGTGGAAATTCTCAACCAGCGGGTGCGCGCCCGCCGCGCGCGGCAGAGTGCCGGGGCCTGAATGCTCGCGCAGATGAATACTGTGCTTGGCATGGCGCCGGTGGCCTTTGTGCTGCTGCTGGTGGTGATCGACCCTTTTGGGCTGACGCCGATGTTTTCCGCGCTGACCGCGGGCAAAACAACACTGGAACGGCGCCGCATCGCCACCCGGGCGATAATCATTGCGGGCGGAGTAATCACCTTTTTCATTTTTGGCGGTGGCTGGCTGCTCGATTATCTCGGCGTGGGCATGCCGGCATTTCGCATCGCCGGCGGGGTGCTGCTGTTCCTGATCGCGATGGACCTGCTGCTGGTGCGCCACTCCGGACTGAGCTCGGCAACCGAGCGCGAACGGAGCGAGGCGGCGCGGCGCGACGATATTGCGGTGTTTCCGCTCGCGATCCCCATGATCGCCGGACCCGGGACGCTGACCACCGTGATGCTGCTGACCCACGATCAGGGCATCGCGACGAACCTGCTGATACTCGGTCTGAGTCTGGTGGTGCTGGCCATTACGCTGGCCATGTTCCTCTTCGCCGCACGCGTGGAGCGGGCCCTGGGCGAGACCGGGATCAACGTGATCACGCGGTTATTGGGCCTGCTGCTCGCCGCGCTCGCGGTGCAGTTCGTGCTGGATGGACTGAGCGCCGGTTTGCCCGGTCTTGCGGGGCGCTGAGCGCCGCCGGTGTTACCGGCGGCTGCGAGGCTCCTGGCTCTTCAACGGAGTTGCATGCCCTGGTAGTGATTCTCCGCCAGCGCCTTGCACTCTTGCCGGAATACGGGCGCCGGCGCCGCGTACAGCAGGAGCGCGCGGGGTTTGCCGGGAATATTGCTGCCCATGATCCAGCTATCGGTTTTACTCAGCAGCGTCTTGTCGGCTTCTGCTTCCGCGTGGCGGGTCCACGCCGTTTCGGCCTCGGGCGTGGGCACCACCTCCCTGAGGTTGCGCTCGCGCATGTAGCCCATCAGCTCGGTCACCCAATCCACCGTGATCTGCGCGCAGCGGGGCAGATTGCAGAACGCGGCGTGGGGGCCGATGTGCATGAACATGTTGGGAAAGCCGCTGACCTGAAGGCCCATGAAGGTTTTCAGTTCTCGCGACCATTTGTCCTTGATCGAGCTGCCGTCCGGCCCGCGGATGTCGATGCGCGAAATGGCGCCGGTGCCGGCATCAAAGCCGGTCGCGAAAATGATCACATCGAGGTCGTATTCCGCGGCCGTGGTCTTGATCCCTGTTGGCGTGATGCGCGCGATGGGATTTTCGCGAATATCGATCAGGGTTACATTGTCCTGGTTGTAGACTTCGTAATAGTTGGTTTCCATGGGCACGCGACGCTGGCCGAAGCCGTGGGTGGTCGGTACCAGTTTGGTGGCGACCGCCGGATCCTTGACGCGCGCGCGAATCTTGCGGGCGACGAAGTCCGACAGCAATTTGTTGGCCCGCATGTCGGTCATGACATCGTGGAAATTGGCGAGCCACAGCGCGAAGCCGCGACCGTGCGTGTAGAGTTTCTCGAACAGCGCCTCACGCTCTTCGGCGCTGACATCGAAGACGGAGCGCGGATCGAAGTCATGCATGAAGGCGCCGCCGGTTTTGTCGCAGAGCTGGAAGATTGCCGGGTAGCTGGCTTTCAGCGCCGCCTGCTCTTCCGGTTTGATGGGCCCGTTGTGCAGCGGCGCGCACCAGTTCGCGGTGCGCTGGAACACGTGCAGACTGGCGGCGCCGGCGGCAAGGTGGGGAATCAACTGCACCGCCGTCGCGCCGGTGCCGATGATGCCGACCCGCTTGCCCAGATAGACCGATTTGTCGCCACCCAGTCCGTTGGGATCATGGGGCCAACGGGAGGTGTGAAGGGATTTGCCCTGGAAACTGTCGATGCCGGGGATATCGGGAAACTGCGTGGCCGAGAGCAGTCCGGTCGCCATGATCATGAAGCGGGTGCGAATGGTGGCGCCGGCCTCGGTGACGATATCCCAGCACTGCGCATTGGCATCGAAAGTTGCCGCCGTGACGCGGGTATTGAAGCGGATAAGCGGTCGCAGGTTGAATTTGTCGGCGACGTGATTCAGGTATGCCAGGGTTTCTGGCTGGGGCGCGAAATGTTCGTTCCAGTTCCATTCCTGCAGCAGTTCGTCCGAGAATGAATACGCGTAGGTGTAGCTTTCGGAATCGAAGCGGGCGCCGGGATAGCGGTTCCAGTACCAGGTGCCGCCGACGCCGCTGCCGGCTTCTATCCCGAGCACCGAAAAGCCGGCCTCGCGCAGGCGGTAGATCTGGTACAGACCGGAAACTCCGGCGCCGATGACCACGGCGTCAAACTGGGTAGCCGCGCCACTGGCGGCACGGTGCGTCGACGTGCTGGATACTGCGGGTGCATTGGACATGGTGTTTCTCCGATGGCTTATGTTGTGAGGTTTTTATATAAGCTCTTGCTCCTGTCGCTGGTGTTGCAACGGTCCCACGCAGGATTGCGTTTCTCTTTATCACTTTTCGTGGTCGCAAAGATAGTGTCCATCTGATCAGCAGACCCGCCCACACGTTGCAGGCGGTGGGCGATTCCCGCGCGCTGACCCCGGCCGTCCTGCAATCAACTACCGAAGTGCCGCAGGTTTTGCCGATCCACGCCCCAGCCTATAGAATCCCCGTTCCCGGCGGCCCGCCGGTCCCCTTTCCGTGATCCGTGCAACGAGTGTACCGATGAGCAGCACCAACGAAAATTATCCCGAAATCCGTGCCGCCGTGACCAAACTGTGCAGCCAGTTCCCCGGCGAATACTGGCGCGCGCTGGACGATACCCATACCTATCCCACCGCGTTCGTGCGTGCGCTCACCGAGGCGGGCTTTTTGTCGGTGCTGAGTCCCGAGGAATACGGCGGTGCCGGCCTGCCCATCGAGGCGGGCTGCGCGGTGCTCGAAGAAATCCAGCGCTCCGGCTGCAACGGCAGTGCCTGTCACGCCCAGATGTACACCATGGGCACCCTGCTCAGGCACGGCAACGAGGATCAGAAGCGCCGCTACCTGCCCGGCATCGCCGCAGGCGAGCTGCGCTTGCAGGCGTTCGGTGTCACCGAGCCCACCAGCGGCACCGACACCACCCGCATCCGCACCCGCGCGGTGCGCGACGGCGACGACTATGTGATCAACGGCCAGAAGGTGTTCATTTCGCGCACCGAACACTCGGACCTGATGGTGCTGCTGGTGCGCACCACGCCCTATGAGGAGGTCAAAAAATCCTCCGACGGCATGTCGGTGTTTCTGGTGGATATGCGCGAGGCGGTGGGCAACGGACTCACCATCAAGCCTCCGAGTGCATCGGCGACGCGCGGTTTTTCATCGAGCGCGCGAGCAGGTACGCCTGCGAACGCTCGGTGTTCGGGCGTCCCATCGGCCAGAACCAGGGCATCCAGTTCCCGATCGCGCGCAACTATGTGGAGACCGAAGCGGCGGCCCTGATGGTGTTGAACGCGGCGCGCCTGTTCGATGCCGGCAAGCCCTGCGGCTCCGAGGCCAACATGTGCAAGCTGGCCGGCTCCGAGGCCGCCTGGCACGCCGCCGACACCTGCCTGCAGACCCACGGCGGTTTCGGCTATACCCAGGAGTACGACATCGAGCGCAAGTTCCGCGAGACGCGGCTGTACCAGACCGCGCCGATCTCCACCAACCTGATCCTGTCCCACGTGGCCATCCACGAGCTGGGCATGCCCAAGTCGTTCTGAGGGGACGAGATGACCGCTATCGATCTCGCGCATTTGCAGCAATGGCAGGGCCGCCAGGAACGCGCCACCGACCTGATCGCGCCCGCCAAGGTGGAAGCCATGGCGGCCACCCTCGACTGGGAGTCTGCCCCCGCCGTCGGCGCTGAACTGCCCCGGCCCTGGCACTGGCTGTATTTTCTGCCGGCCGCGCGGCAATCGAAAATCGGCCGCGACGGCCATCCCGAGCGCGGCGGCTTTCTGCCGCCGGTGCCGCTGCCGCGCCGCATGTGGGCCTCGGGCAATGTCGAGTTTCTCGCGCCGCTGCGGGTGGGCGATGCAGCCACCCGCACCAGCACCGTGCAGAGCGTGACCCACAAGCGCGGCGGCACCGGCGATCTGGTGTTCGTCACCGTTGCCCATGAAATCCGCGCGCGCGATGTGCTCGCGATCCGCGAGACCCAGAACCTGGTGTATCGCGAAGACCCGGATCCCGATGCACCCGCACCCAGGCCGGTGGCGCCGCCCGCAACGGCGGAGTTCGGCCGCGCCTGGACACCCGATCCGGTGCTGCTGTTTCGCTATTCGGCGCTGACCTTCAACGGCCACCGCATTCACTACGATCGCGACTACGCCAAGGGCGAGGAAGGCTATGCCGGCCTGGTGGTGCACGGGCCGCTGTCGGCAACCCTGTTGCTGGATCTGGTGCGCACCGGGCTGCCCGGGGTCGAGATCGCGCAGTACGACTACCGCGCGGTGCGCCCCCTGATCGACGGCAATCCGTTCCGCGTCGAGGGCTGCCGAACCGACGCTGGACTGAGTCTGTGGGCGCTGGATCACACCGGTGCCGTCACCATGCAAGCCACCGCCACATTGAGGAACGCGGGATGACCGCCAGCCATCCATTGCCCGCCTGGCGTTCGGCGCTGTTCGTACCGGCGCATGTCGAGAAATTCATCGCCAAGGCCCACACCCGCGGCGCCGACGCCATCATTCTCGATCTCGAAGACAGCGTGCCGCTGCCCGAGAAGGCGAGCGCGCGCGGCGCGGTGCCCGGTGCTGCCGCGCAGATCGCCGGCCACGGCCTCGACGTGCTGGTGCGCATCAACCGGCCCTGGCGGCTCGCGGTGCGCGATCTGGAAGAAAGCATCTGCGCGCAAGTCCACACCATCGCGGTGCCCAAAGTGGCCAGCGCCGACCATCTGGCCTTCATCGCCGAGATCATCGACGAAATCGAAATCGACAAAGGCCTCACTCCGGGCCACACCAAACTGCTTGCCTTTATCGAAGGCGTCGGCGGCCTTGCGCAGGTGGATGCCATCGCGCGCGCATCGTCGCGCCTGATCGGACTGTTTCTGGGCGCCGAGGATTTCAGCGCCGAAGTGGGGATGCAGCCCACGGCGGAAGGCCTGTTCGGACCCAACCAGCAGATCGTGTTCGCCGCGCGCCGCGCCGGCATTCTGCCGTTCGGTTTTGTCGGCTCGATTGCCGACTACTCGGATCTCGACGCCTTCCGCGCCCGCATCCGCCAGGCGCGCGCGCTCGGCTTTGTCGGTGCGCTCGGCATCCACCCGAGCCAGGTCGGTATCATGAACGAGGAGTTCGTGCCGAGCGCCGAGGAGGTTGATCACGCGCGCGGCCTGCTCGCAGCCTATGAACAAGCCCTTGCCGAAGGGCGCGGTGCCGCTGCCTACAAGGGCAAGATGATCGACGCCCCCGTGGTGGCACGGGCGCGGGAAGTGCTGCGCGCGCACGCCGCCCGCGCTTGACGCCGGATTTGTATCGGCGTATTCCGGCACTCGTTTTCACTCACCGCATTCAGACCACAACCGAGGAATTCCCATGACCGAACCCGTGCTGTACCGGCAGGAAGGCCGCATCGCCATCATCACCCTGAACCGCGCCGATACCCGCAACGCGCTGTCCGACGAGGTCGTGCCGGCATTGATCGCCCAGCTCAAGCGCGCCAACGACGACACCGGCATCAGCTGCGTGATCCTGACCGGCGCCGGCCCGAGCTTTTCCTCCGGCGGCAACCTGAAGGAAATCCGCGCCATGACGCAGGAGAAAAATCTCAGCGTGCACGAGATTCGCAACTGGTACATCGACTGCATCCAGCAGATTCCCCACACCATGGCCAAGCTGACGGTGCCGGTGATCTGCGCGGTCAACGGCCACGCCATCGGCGCCGGCTGCGATCTCACCATGATGTGCGACATTCGCATCGCGTCGGAAAAAGCCGTATTCGCCGAGAGTTTCATGGGCGTCGGCCTGATTCCCGGCGACGGCGGCGCCTGGTTCCTGCCGCGCGTGATCGGCCTGTCGCGCGCCTGCGAGATGAGCTACACCTGCGACATGATCGACGCAAAAAAGGCCGAGCACTGGGGCATGGTGTCCGAAGTCGTGCCCCACGAACAACTGCTGGACGCGGCACTGACCATGGCCAAACGTATCGTCGCGCATCCGCCCATGGGTGTGCGCTATGCGAAGAAACTGCTGGTGGAGTCGCAGCACATGCCGCTGACCGCCGCGCTCGAAATGGCGGCCGGCATGCAGGCGACCTTGCAAAATACCGAAGACCATCTGGAAGCCATCGACGCGGCGCTGGAGAAGCGCGCACCGGTATTCAAGGGCTATTGATACGGCGGGAACTGGCCAAGGTTCCGGCACGTCCAGGGTCCGAATCGGAGACGAAAGTCAGGCCGGAACGGGCTCCGGCGGCAGGCTGCAAGCGGTGTGAGTGATCGCGAAAGCCGCCCGCCCGGCTTGGAGTGCCCGCGGATCGGCCCCGCGACCTGACAGTTCGCGAACCGGGTGCTGCGTGCTAGCTTTTCCTGGTCACGACCAGCAGGAGCCCGCCCACGAGAATTGCGCCAAGGCCAGCCCAGACTGGGACATTGACCCGTTCCTTTTCGTCGATCGACAGGTGTAACGGACCCACATCGGCCGTGTGGGTCTCCTTGGGGTAGCTGAAGCCGCCGTACGCGAGCGCCAGGGCACCAGCAACGATCAGCAGAATCCCTGCAATCTTTTGTGCATTCATCTTGTTTTCCCCTATCAGCATCACTTGGCCCCCGACTCGGGAGGCTCTTCTGATGGCGCTCGCAGCGGACGAGTCAGATCCTCCTGCCTTGAATGATCCGGATCAGGATCACGATAACCGCCACCACCAACAGCAGGTGGATAAATCCGCCCATGGTGTAGGCTGACACCAGCCCCAGCGCCCACAGAATCAACAAGACGACTGCGATCATTTGCAGCATGTCCGCACCTCCGCGTTCTGTCTGGCCGGAGTTTCATGCTAGCACACCAAGCGCAGCGGGCGCCGCGGGAAGCTGCACCTCATCCGCCGTGCGAGGGGAGGCGTATGCCCGATGTTGAGAGAACAGCCGCTCGCATCAAGGCGTTTCAACTTTCTGGAGACAGGCTGACGCGGAGCCCTTGCAAGCGCGCCTGGAGGTATATCGCACTTTGACCTTGGCATCCGCGTCGTAATAGGTGATGGTCATGTCGGTCGACTCGACATCCATTTTGATAAAACTGTAGTCGGAGTCCGAATAGAGCAGCCCATCGTGGGGAGCGGGAACATGGTAAAGATCCTGTCCGCCGCCGCCGCAAATCAGGTAGTAAGGCTCGCCGTCTTGCGCAATAACCTGCTCGTCGTGATCATGGCCAGCCAGGTAGAAATCGACCTGGTATTGCTTGAGCACCGGCAGAAGCTCCGAAACGAGCTGGGCTGTCTCGCCGTGCTTGCCGAAGTTGCGAATCGGATGATGGCCCACGACCAGGCGCCACGTAGGTTGGCTGCCGGTTTGCGAAAAGGATTGCTTGTCGAAATCGACCTCCTGCTTGAGATCATCCTTCAACAGGTTGGTGTCGATAAACACGATGCGCAATAGCGGATGGCCATGATCAGTGCCGAAATCCACATTGTAGTGGTGGCTTGGCATCTGCCAGCGGCCGGACCCGGCTTTTTCCTGAGAGTACCGGATTTCCATCTCCGGATTATGGCGAGCATCGTGATTGCCGAGCACCGCGTAGAAAGGAATGTTTTTCAGATTACGTCCTGAATAAACGTTCTCGAATTTGTAATTCCATTGCTTGTCGTGAGTCGATTGAACACCTTTGCTGTAAAAATTGTCACCCAGGAATACCACGAAATTGATCCCGTGATTTTGCTCGGCGACATTCTCCATGCTGCGCGCGATTTTCCATTGTGAAAGCTTGCCGGTGCCTTGGTCACCCAGCGCGAAAAACGACAGCTTTTCGCTGGCGGAGTTATCCACCAGTTGCGCCCGGTCAGGAAAAGAGAGGAGTTTGTACGCAGTGGCCGACACGCCAACCAGCATCACTGAAAGCACGATAATTACCGCAGCGGAAATTGATTTGTTGGCAGATGGCATCAGAGGAATCCTGGCTCGGAAAATGATTCTGGGGTCCGCGGACGAGGAAGTTTGCGCGGGTATTGCGCGGTTACTGATTTCGGGCAGCGCGGTTGGCGACGGCCTCCACGCGGGTGACCATTGTAACGCGGAACGCCGGTTGCGCTGGCTCGGTTTTCGGGCGAGGTCGGCGGCGAACAGGTTTTGGTTTTACCGGGTTACCGCACGTGCGGGAACGACGAAACGGGAAATTCGGAAGGCAGGTAGAGACGTTCTTCAGCCAAGCAGGAAATCGATGCCGCGGCCAGGCATCGCGGCTTGCCGCCCGACGCAAACCGCATCGGGAGGCAAGATCGCTCGATGGTCAGGGGGCCTTGGTGATGCGTCCCTCAATGGTCGCGCTGAAGGGTTCCGCCAGGCTGGCGATATGCTCGACCAGCGCGTCCAGATCGACCGGGCCGATCACCCGGTCGGTCCCCTGGGTCAGCACCGTGAAATTGTCGCCGCCGCTGGCCATGAAGCTGTTCACCGTGATGCTGTAGCTGGTGGCCGGATTCAGCGGACTGCCGTTGACCCGTATGCTCGCGGGATCAACGCGGTTGTCGGTGATACCGGCACCATTCTCGCGCCAGGTGTAGGTCAGTCCGGAGGACTTCATGATCCGTGCAAAGGGCTGGCCAATCCATTGCTGATCGAGCAGTTCGACGATCTGGGCGCCGGTCAGCGTCATGCTGACCAGATCATTGTTGAATGGCTGCACCGCAAAGAGTTCGCCCCAGGTCACTTCACCGGCACTGACATCGGCGCGGATGCCGCCCGGATTCATGAGTGCGATCTCGGTATTCATGGCATCGCGCTGCGCATCCGCAATCAGATTCCCCAGCGCCGATTCGCCGGCAGGGCTCTCGGCACGGGTGATGTCGGCGGCGGCGATGCCAATGACACGGCTCACCAGCGGTGCCACGGTCTCGGCGGCCGCGGCGACCAGCTCGGCCACTTCCGGATCCGGCGTCAGGCCAGGCCCCGCGTCGCCCCAGGTGGTGACGATGGCCGCGGATTTTTGCACCACATCCCGGGTAGCCGGATCGATGGCCACATCGATGTCGTCATAGGCGGTGCTGGCCGAGAACGCCTGCGTTACCAGGATCGGCTTGCCGTTGCTGTTGGTCATCAGGGCATTGGTGAAACCGTGAGCGTGACCGGAGACCACGATGTCCACCTCGTCATCGAGTCGGGCTACGATCGCGCCGATGGCGCCGTCGAGGATCGTCGGCGCCGCGGGCGTGGCACCGGTGAACGACGCCTGGCGCGTGCCCTGGTGGATGGCGACCACCATGGCGTGCACACCGCGCTGCTTCAGGCGTGCAACCTCCGCATTGATGGCATCCGCTTCATCCATGAACTGGAGTCCTGCCACGCCGCTCGGCGTCACGATCGTCGGGGTTTCCTTGAGTACCGCACCAATAACGGCGACCGGAATGCCGCGAATGCGTTTGATCACCGATCGCGGCAGCAGGGGCTCACCGCTGTCGGCCCAGACCACGTTGGCGCTCACCGTGGGGTAGCGCGCTCCGCGCCAGGTTTCTTCGAGAAAAGGGCCGTCCGGATGATTGCCGCCGTCCAGCAGGCGCAGCAGCTCCCCGGTGCCCTCGTCGAATTCGTGGTTGCCGAGGGTGCCGACCAGATTGCACCGCGCGTCCAGCCGATCCCGGTAGTCGCAGTACTGGTTCGCCAGCAGGTTAAGGAAGCTGATCGACGGCTCGTCCTGGAGCAGTGCCGAGACCGGCGGGCTGGCGCCTACCTGGTCGCCGGCGTGAACCACAATGGCGCCATCCCGAGCCGTCGCTTCGGCCGCATGCAGATAGGAAGTGAGCACCGCCGCGCCACCTGCCGGGCGACCGGCGACGGTTCTGGATTCCAGCTGGCCGTGAAAGTCGTTGATGCCGAGCAGCTTGAAGCGTACCCAGGCCCGGGGGTCGGCGGCGCGCGGATCGGTCCACTGGATCTTGCGCGCAGCCTCGATCCGCAACTCGATGGCGTCTTCCGAACCCTGATCGTGCCCCTGATCGTGGAACTCCGCGCTGGCGAGACCGGTTGCCAGACAGCCGGTGACCAGCAAGGCGCCGGGAATCAATTTCCGCAGCAGTGACATGGCGTATCTCCTTGGCGCGTGGGGGATGAATTGCAGCGCCAAGAATGGCCGCCGGATATGCCAGGGTGTTGACGTCCGGGTTACAGAGGGGTGACGGATGGGCGAACGGTCAATCCGCCGCGCCTGCGGTGTGGGCGCAAGCTGCGGATCAGGTGTTGAATGGTCTGAATTATCTGATTCCGTTCAGGGTTCGACCCTTCGGCTGGCTCGGGACTCACCACGAACGGAATCGGCAGGTCGCTGTTCGTCCCGAGCCATGATTTTGGCGAATGGTTGAAGACTGGTTCAGCGTATCTTCAACGCGGAACCAGGCTCAATCGTCGCGTGAGCGCGGCGTCTCGCGAAACTTTGTGGCAGCCAGCCGACAGCCCTCCGCCGGGCGAAACAGCTCGCGCAGAAGATAATCCCGAAAGTCCTGCGGGTAGTTCTGCATCGCGAGGGCCCGCTCCATGCACAGCAGCCAGGCGTCGCGCTCCTGCTCACCGATGGCGAGGTGAGCATGGGCCGAGGGGATATGGATCGACCCATATTTTTCCATATAGAGTTTCGGGCCACCCAGCCAGCCGCACAGGAAGCGATGCAGCTTGTCGGCGGCACCGGACAGGTCGGACGGATGCATCGCGCGGATGGCGGCGGCTTCGGGGAGGGTGTCCATCTGCCGGTAAAACTCGGCGACCAGGCCACGGATGCCTTCGACACCGCCCGCCGCCTGAAACGAGGCGTCGCCATCGCCATAGGCGCGCGGCTGGAGTGTTGCCGACGTGGTCGCGGATGGATCGTTCATTGCTCAATCCTCGTTACGGACGGATCGCTGTGCCGCCGCCATTGTGCCGGCAGACGCCATGCATTCGGATCCGGAATCAGGTGTGGCCAACAAGAGATTGGGGCCACCGGCCCCAATCTCGACTCGCTCGTTCAGCGATGCGCCGTCATTTGCCGGAGGCGGTCGCAAACACATAGGGCTCCAGCGTCTCCTGCGCCTGGACGCGGTATTTGTGCCATCTGCCGCCGCCGTAGTAGGCAAGGCTGCCGGGCTCCGCGTTGCCCTCGTGGTTGTAGTAGGAAATGCAATCCCGCAACGGCAGGGTCGCCAGATCGACTTCGCGACAGTGCGCCGCGTACTCGTTTTCCTTGTCTTCCTTGATGTCGACGATGTCGGCGCCCTGCTCGCGCATGGTCTTCATCATCCACAGAATGTAATCGCCATGATCCTCGATCGTATCGGTGAAATTGAAGCTGCCGCCGCCGCCCTGGGGCCCGGAAATGATGAACAGATTCGGGAAGCCCCGGCTCTGCAGGCCCAGAAACGTCCGGGTGCCGCCTTGCTCCCACTTCTGCTTCAGGGACAACCCGTCGCGGCCGATGATCATGCCGAAGGTCGCGGTCGCCATCCACTGGAATCCGGTCGCGTAGACCAGCACGTCGAGCGGGTATTCCACGCCGTCATGGACCACGCCTTTTTCATTGATCTTGCAGACGCCGCGCGGGGCAGTGTCCACGAGATGGACATTCGGCTTGTTGAAGGTGGGCAGATATTCGTCGTGAAACGTGGGCCGCTTGCAGCCGTAGGCGTAATAGGGCTTCAGCGCCGCCGCGGTTTTCGGGTCCTTGACGATGGCGTCAACCCGGGCGCGAATCTGCTCCATGATGCGGAAATTGGTGTCCAGTTGTTTTTGCTGCCGCTCTTCCGGTGACAAAGGCGTCGCGTGGACTTTTTTCTCCTTGGATTCGGTGACCTTGCCGGACAGATAGTCGTCGTTCGCCGACAGGGCGCTGCGGCCCGAGGAGATTTTCGCGAAGCGTGCGCGCCGGGCGCGCGCCCAGCCCGGTTCGTTCCGCCAGGTTTCGATTTCCTCCGGCGTCGTCGCGCGCTGGTCGCGCACATCGATGGAAGAGGGCGTACGTTGAAAGACGTACAGTTCCTTCACGATCTTGGCGAGTTCCGGAATGACCTGCACGGCGGTGGCGCCGGTGCCGATGATGCCCACCCGTTTGTCTTTCAGATCGACGTTGTAATCCCAGCGCGAGGTGTGGAAGGCCTTGCCCTTGAAGGTTTCCATACCCTCGACTTTGGCCAGCTTCGGCGTCGTCAAAATGCCGTTGGCAATGATCAGGAACTTCGCCTTCATCCTGTCGCCGCGATCCGTGCCGACGATCCAACGCCCTGTCGCAGCGTCCCAGCGCGTTTCTTCAACGGTGGTATGAAACAGGCAGTGGTCGTAGAAATGGAATTTTTCCGCGATGTTCTGGCAGTGCTCCATGATCTCGAAGCCACTGGCAAACTTCATGGTCGGGATGTAGCCCGTCTCTTCGAGCAGGGGCAGATAGCTGTAGGCCTCGACATCGCAGGCAATGCCCGGATACCGGTTCCAGTACCAGGTGCCGCCCACGTCGCCGCCTTTCTCGCAGAAGCGCACGTCCTTGAAGCCCGCCTGACTCAGTTTGTACCACAGCATCAGGCCGGCAAAGCCGGCGCCCACCACGAGAATTTCGCACTCGTCGGTCAGGGCTTCCCGGGGCACCGGAGCGACCGAATGCACATCCTCAAGGTATTTGCTGAACGTTCCTTCCAGGGCGACGTACTCGGCGGCGCCGGCGCGCGACTCCTTGAATTCGCGGTATCTGGCTTGCTCCTGTGCATTGAACACAGCGCCGGCGGGGGCTTCGGGAAGCGCCTTCAGGGCCTCGTCATTGACGATGGCGTAGCCTTTTCCGGTGATCTTGTCGTTGGCCTTGGCGGCGCGGGTATTGAAGATTTTCAAGCCGGTAACTGGGTCTGTGCGGACTGGCATGACTGACATAGTGCTGCTCTCACTGCTTCAAGGTTATGGGTAAACGCAGTATCGCCGCCATCGACTGGCGGGTCTACTTGCGGTTGGGAATGACGGGGCAGGGTCGGTCGCTGGTCGTTGCTGTTGGCCGTCAGTAGCAACCGTTGCCTTCCGCCGACCAGCTTTCGACGTTATTGGCGGGCGAAATTCGCACCAGGATCTTGCAGTAATACTCCGCGGTGGTGACCGGAACGCTGTGATAAACGGGCGGTAACATCCAGCCGCCACCGTGGCGGTCACCGACAAAAACCGGGCCCCCGATGGGGTAGGCGCCGCCCCCGCTGGTTACGGTCTGATGTTGTGTGTATTCAAACACGCGCCCGCCCGTCGTCAATGTAAAGGAATTCGACGGCGGACCCTTCGCCAGCACCAGCTCGTCGGCCGTGCCGCCGACGAACGGGTCCATGGTCTGGTAAAACCTCGCCTTGCGTTGCGCCTCGGAGGCGCAGCCGGACAGCACGAATAGCGTCAGTACCGCGACCACAAAGCGCAAGACTTCCTCCTTCACAAGCCTGTGTTCAGAAAATGATGGCTGGGAGCCGTCCGTCGCGATGGCTGCGGCACTGTTTCAACCGCTGACCACGCCCTTCCAGGGCAGCCGATAACCCTGTTCGCACATGCCGTAGCCGGCCACCTTGCCATCCACGCGGAATTCCATGATCTGCTCGCGCAGCACGAAGGTGTCGAGCGGGAACAACCAGCCGAACAGGGGCTTCGCCTCGAAGCGGAATTTGCGGCCCTTTTCGTCGGTAAAGCGCCAGTCCCCGCTGGATACCGAAAAAAGGCCATCCTCGTAAACCATATGGTCTTCGATGTCGGTTACGCGACACCATTTTTCGCCGTCGTGATACATGCGCATGTAGGCGGACTGACCGCTGGTGGACATGCCGTGAATGCCCACGAACGCCGTGCCGTCGTTGAACACGGGCCACATCAGGCGGTAATGGTTCAGTGCGTCCCAGTCGCGGTGACCCGCGGCGACATCCCGGAAGCCGTTGCCCGCTATCCGGGTCGTCAGGCCGCGATGCACGAACTGCCCCGTCACATTGCAGGTCCCTTCCAGATGCACGTGCGCGAGCGATTCGGCAAAGGTGCCGGTATCCCCGCTGGATATCGCCATGACATCGGCCATGGGGTTGCGCTCGTCCCATACCAGGTCCAGGGAAAAATCCGGCGCATCGAAGCGGATGCGGGTCTTCTTGAGCGGCACCTCCGCCGTGATGGTCATGCCGGCGATGGTGACGCCCGGGTCCGGCCGGTCGGTGGTGTAGGGCAGATTCTGGTTGGTGCGGGTAAACAGCGGCTGACCGCCCTTGAATGCGATCAGCCAGCTGTTGGCCTGCTGCCGGTTCTCCATGAACCCGAGCCGCACCAGCACGCCGGAGCGCGTCTCCGGGTCGTAGCAGTTCCAGTAGTAGCTCTGGTTCCAGAACGGGTTGCCGTCGCCGGGAATCAGGCCTTCGAATTTTTCGTATTTGTTCATGTGGTTGTCTCCCCTGTTCGCCTCACAGACTAGGCGGCCAAGGGGCTGCGTTCAAGGGGGGAGGTGGCTGCCCGAGTTAGATGGGGACTTTTTTCATTTGACAATGCTACGACCCGAGAGCTCACCCCGATGCGCTCGCGCACTACAGTGACGACTTCAAAATGTCCTCGCCGGTGATCGCACGGATCGCTGGCGAAGCATCGGGCCCCCTCGCGACGTTTTTCAGCAACCTGTTAGGGCTATTCTGAACAACCGTCATGCCCGCGGAGGCAGGCACTGCGCGGGAACGACGATGGGGTGGTTATTCAGCGCTTCCTTGGGCACCTACTGGGCCAAGGCGCTGGCGCTGATTCCGGAACTGCATTTCGAGTTGGTAACCACCCTGCTGGGCGCAGATGGGATTACGCTCTATTATAAGGGCGCGCGGGGCACGGCGCGCCGAAGGGTTTTTCTTTGATCAGGAACGCAAGGTGGTACGGGCCTGTGCCCATTACGCGACATGACTGGAATAAGCAGGAGTTCAGCACGCCAAGTTGGCAAGCCGGCCGTCCAAAACGAATCGGCGCGTAGTTCAATCAATTACAAGGTTCGACAAATGCGGGACAGAGAATAACGAACCGCCGGAGCGCGTAATGAAATTTTCGACATTCTACGAAATGCAGTCGCCAAAGCCATGGGAGGAAGGCGCGGAGATTCGTATTCTCAAACAAGCGCTGGAACAGGTTGAGCTGGCCGACCGACTGGGCTTTCACTATGCGTGGGAAGTGGAGCATCACTTTCTGGAGGAGTACTCCCACTCCTCGGCGCCGGAGGTTTTTCTCGCCGCCGCGAGCCGCAACACAAAAAATATTCGTCTCGGTCACGGCGTGGTGCTGACGCACCCCAAATACAATCATCCGGCGCGGGTTGCCGAGCGCATCGCCACGCTGGATATTCTCTCCGATGGCCGCGTCGAGTGGGGCACCGGAGAGTCGTCGTCGAATGTCGAATTGGGCGGCTTTGAAATCGATCCCGCCACCAAACGCGATGCCTGGCGTGAAGTGGTGGAGCAGACCGCCAACATGATGGCGATGACACCCTATCCGGGGTTTTCCGGCAATTTTTTCTCCATGCCCTGCCGCAACGTGGTGCCCAAGCCCTGCCAACGTCCCCATCCGCCCATCTGGGTGGCCTGTTCGCGGCGTTCGACCATCCAGTTGGCGGCCCGCAACGGCATCGGGGCGCTGGTGTTCGGATTTATCGACCCCGATGACGCCCGCCATTGGGTCGATGAGTATTACAGCATCATCAAGAGTGACGCGTGCGTGCCCATCGGCCACGCCGTCAATGCCAATATCACCATGATTGTCGGCTTTGCCATCGATGATGATCGCGAAAAAGCCGCGAAGAAAGGCCAGGAGGGCTACGAATTCTTCAGCCGCGCCGGCGCGCACTATTACATCAAGGGACCGCATCGGCCCGCGCAAGCCAATCTGTGGGCGGATTTTCAGGCCAGTCGCGGCAAGTGGGCGCTGCCGGTTTCTCCCGGCATCGGCACGCCGGACGACGTGCGCCAGACGATGCGCAAATATCAGGCTTCGGGATTGGATCAGATCGGCTTTGTGCAGCAGTGCGGCATGAATCGCCACGAGGACATCTGCCAGTCGCTGGAGCGCTTTGCCGCCGAAATAATGCCCGAATTTGTCGAGCGGGAAGCGGAACGCGAAGCCCGCAAGGCCGCGGAGCTGGCGCCTTACATCGAGCAGGCCATGCTGCGGAAAAAATGGATGGCGCCCATCGCGGACCGTGACATTCCGCTGATCGATACCCGCTCCAGCGACATCATCGCGTCGGTGGAGGAGGGCGGACTCGCATCCCTGGCGGTGCCCGGGCGCACCGGTCACGCAGACCCGGCAGGAAACCGGGAGTAGCCGGATCGAGTGCCGGATATTCCGCGCCAGAGTCCGTACCTCGTTTTTTTGCTACAAGATAGCCCGCAACCGTTCTTGCAAAAAAAACGCCGGCTCAAACGAGCCGGCCCTTTTTTGGATTGCCGCGAAAATTTCGCGGCGGGATTCAGACCCCGTGGCGCAACAGGCGGCCGGAATAGGTGTTGGTCTCGCGATCGTTTTCGATAGTCACCTGACCGTTGACCAGCACATAGTTGTAACCCTTCGCCCGCTGTACCCGGCGCCATTCGCCACCCGGCAGGTCGTGGGCGATCTCGCCAGGCAACACCTCCAGATTTTCGTAGTCGTAGACCAGGATATCCGCCGGCGCGCCGACCTTGATCTGCCCGCGGTCGACGAATCCGGCGATCGAAGCCGGCAGCGCGCTCAACCGCCAGTGCGCTTCCTCAAGCGACAGCATCTTGTGCTCGCGCACATAGGTTGTGATGGTCTCGGTGGGATAGCGGCCGGCGGTCAGGAAACGGGTGTGGGCGCCACCGTCGGAAATTCCAAAGGTAATGGCGGGATCGTCGATGACCTCCTGCAGATGCTTGAGATTGGCGGTATTGCCCGCGGTGACGAAGAATTCCGCTTTCAGGTTGGTGCCCACCGCGATATCGAGCATCGCATCGACCGGATGCTTGGCGGTCTTCTCGGCAATCAGGCTGACCTTGTGATCC
>JACPPB010000013.1 GCA_016191205.1 Gammaproteobacteria bacterium
GAACCGGTCTTTCAGCGCCACCACGCCGGTCACCGGATTCACGCCGTTGTTGGCGAGGCAGGCACCCATAAGCGCCAGGTCCCGCGCCGTTACCAGAATCGAGCACTGCCGGAAATAGAGATCCAGCACGTCGTCCGGCGGCTGGTCGAGAATGCCGTGTCCGTACAGCAGATGGGCAATCGCGCGATTGCGGTGTCCGGTTTCACTCTCCGACCGATAGACTTTTTCATCGATGCCAACCGGCGCTCCGGTATATTTTGAAAACGCGCCGAGAATGCGCTCCATGCTGGTCCGGCCGTCCTTGGCCGCCACCATGCCGGTGGTCGCGATTGCACCGGCATTGATCATCGGATTCAACGGACGCCCGGATATTGGCTCCAGGCTGATCGAGTTGAAGGCTTCCCCCGATGGCTCGACGCCCACCTTGCTCAGTACCGCGTCGATGCCGCGGTCCTCCAATGCGAGTCCGAAGGTAAGCGCCTTTGAGATGGACTGGATGGTAAAGGCCTGCCGCGCGTCGCCGACCTGGTAGACGTGACCGTCGACCGTGACGATGGCGATGCCGAGCCAGGCCGGATTGGCGGCCGTCAGTTCGGGGATGTAGTTGGCCAACTCCCCACCGCTCACGGTTGCCAGGTCTGCCAGCAGCTGCTCGAGATAGCGGTGAATGGGTGAACGATCAAGTTGCGAATGTTGCATTGAATCTCCGGATCGCCGGTTCCAGCGTCAGTTTCATCAGCAAAAAGCGGGAGCAAAAAGCCCGCCACAAACCGTTAATCCCGGGGCTGAATTACAGGGGAACGAAACTTGCACGGCTTTTTTGTACAATTCCGTGCCTCAATGTGCGCAGACCCATTTGCCCACTCCGCCACCCGCTGAGCAGCCACTGGAGAAACTGTTGATCCGTCGCGCGAAAGCCGCAGTTGACCTACTGACGAAAAAGCGATTCTGCTCGCTTTGGAGTCGGCACGAAATTCCCGTCAATGAGTCTGACCCGGCGGGCATCTGGGCGAACCTGCTGGATCGTTTCGCCGAACCGCATCGCCACTATCACGGCAAAGCGCACATGGAGCATTGTCTGCAAGAATTCGACCAGGCATCCTCCGCCATGGAAAACCCGGATGCCGTGGAAATGGCCCTGTGGTTTCACGATGTTGTTTATGCGGCGGGGGCCAATGACAACGAGGAAAAAAGCGCGGATCTTTTCGAAGGCTTCGCGAGGCATGCCCTGGAAGAGCCCTTCGCAAGCGAAGTCAGTTCATTGATTCTGGACACGAAGCATATCCAGCTTCCCGTGACATCCAACGCGAAATACACCGTGGATATTGATCTGGCAAGCTTCGGCCGTCCCTGGCCAGAATTCATGGCCGACTGTCATGCGCTCCGAAACGAACAAACCACGTTTTCACACGAACAGTATTATCGGAAGAAATGCGCGTTCCTGAACTCGCTGCTTGCCAGGCAGAATATATATTCCACACCGCACTTCCAGAAACGCTACGAGAACTCGGCACGGCAGAACATGGTCCGCTATATCGAACGTATCCAGCCGTAAAAACCACGGCCTCGTCTGCAACCCGAAACCCGGGTTCCGGGACTCGGACAGAGCCGGCAAAGTTTCCCCGGACCGTCGAACGGGACCGACGGTCCGGGATCACTTTTTCATCCCTCGGTAAAAACGCGCCATCACTGTAGCGAACAGTCATAGGGGGTTCCGGCGGGGGGCACGTTGGCCGGATAGTTGTCAAAACCATAGGACGCCGGCAAGGCACAGTTCATTTTAAGTGTATTTTCCAGCACTTTTTCCGAGCAGGGATCCGAACTCGGGCCCGTGCATGAATACGCATTCATGGTGCCGGTGAAAACCCGAACCAGCACATCTATGGGAATCCAGTTGGCATTGACGCAAAACTCCGGCTTCAGCAGTGGATCGTCGGACAATTCGACCTTTACCTCGGCCTTTCCCTTTACCTTGTCGGTGATATCGCCCTGATCGATCTGTTGTTGTCCGACCAGCACCTGTTGTATGGCGGACTGTCCGGGCGAAATCTGCTTGCTGGTGGGATTTTCACAGAGCACATCTATCAACGCCGTACTGGCAACACATTCAATCTGTCCGGGCTTCACATCCGGATTCGGGACGCTTTTGAGCAGGGCATCACACACCACGCTGCCCACAATCCAGCGTCCGTTGACGTAGGTGTAGATCGCACTGGCATTGCCAGCCTGCACCAGAATTACCATAAACACAGCCAGTTTTACCGCAGCCTTCAACATGCCGAAACTCCTTTGTTTGAACCCAGTTGAACAACACCCTTGCTTCGCGCGTGATGCACGGCGGTCAGGTCACCGCCATGCGGTTACATCATCGGTTGATCGACTCTCAGATCGGTTCGCCAGCCTACTGAAACGACAAGGTGAAGCGGGCCACCAGTGCACGTTCGGGCTGGATGGTCGTATTGTTGACATCCACTTCAAAGAACCGGAAATCTTCATTGGTAAGATTCACCGCGGAAAGAGACAGCAAACCCCGGCGCGCCGGTAGGCGATAGGAAACGCCCGCATCCAGCAGCCAGAACTGGTCGTTGCCGGACCGCAACCCGGGCGCCAGGAAGCCGGCAAATGTGCCGTCCTGCTTCCAGTAGGTCGCGGTGACAAAGCCGCCCCACCCGGACGGATCGAAAAACCGCACTCCGAGGGGAATCCGCTGCGTGTTCAGCTCCTTCGGCCCGATGACCTTGTCGCGCTCGTAGCGCTCCAGGATGTACTCCGCGCGCAGCGCGACCGATGTCGCCGGCGTCCAGAACAGATAGGCGCGGCCCAGATACTCGGTCCAGTCGATGGCCCGGTTGACCGGCACCCCCAGTTCCGACACGTCGGTAAAGGGCACCTGCAAGTCTCGCGTCGAGAGTTCCATGCCTCCGAACAGTTTCGGTGCAAACCTTTGATCGAGCGCCACCCCGTAGGTCCAGGCTTCCGTCAGATTGGCGTCGTCATAAAACTGGTTGAATCCCGCTACCTGGGTAGGTTCCAGCGTCTGATTGGTTATCAGGGTGCGTTTGAGCGCCCTGAACGCCGCGGCGCGCAGGGTGGTGTCCGGGACCGGGGTCCAGATCAGACCCAGTTTGGGATTGAGCTGGTCCTTGTCCGCTTCGTCGCCGATTATTGCGTCATAGCTCAGGCCCAGGATGGCCTTCAGGTTCTTCAGCACCTCGATGTCGGCATAACTGTAGGCATTCGTATGCCGCAAATCGGTGCCGGTTGACGATGCGATCGTCGGGTCTTCCGGAAAGCTGAAAGCGAGATCCAGCTTGCCGTTCACATCCATCAACCCGACCCCGCTCTGGAGATTCAGATGATCGGTGCGATACAGATGCTGGGCTTCGGCGCCGAAAGCGGTTTCAGGTACCTGTGCGGCAAAAAATGCGCTGGGAAACGGGAAATCCTTGATGGTCTGATCGGTTTTCGCGTCCTGGTAGGTCAGGGATACCAGCAGGACCGAATTGTCCGCCAGGTTATGGCGCCCGCCAACCCGGAACACTTCCTTGTTCTCCATGTTTCTCAGGTTGTTCAAAATATCTTCCTTGAAAAACCGCTGTTGAACGTCGCCCTGCTCGGTGTCCCGATAGCGATACTCGGCCTGGACACTGGTTTCCGGCGACAGTTCGGCCTGCACGAAGGCGTTGGCCATGTCGTCGCTTTGGTCGGAGTTATCGCGGAAACCGTCGGTGTGGTAGTGAAACCCGCCCACACTGAAGGAAATATGCTGGTAAATGCCGGACACCACGGCATCCTCGCCATGGGTACCGTCTTCACCCAGCAGACCGTTCGTTTGCAGTCTCAGGCCGTCGCTGTTGAAAAGTTGATTGAACTCATTGAATCCCAGTGACCCCGGTCCGCCGGCGCCGATCAGAAAGAGATTGCTCTCCGACAACTGGGGTTGCACCGGCGTGACGCTCAGGGGCTGCAAGAGCTGGGATTGCAGCAATTCGCTGACCCTGGCGATCTCGTGACGCGGCACGCCCGCATAGGAGTCGGCGAGCAGGCGATGCGCCGAGAAGTTGGTCGGATCCACGTTCACCGACTTCCAGCCCTCGACCAGAGCGAGCTGCTCAAAGCCGAGATCCGAGTAGACCCGCGCCTGGCTCGCGCTGCGCGCCGCCAGATCCGAATCCAGCAGCAGGCGCGAACGATAGACCGCCCGGTTGTCGTTCAACTCGACCGCCTTCTGCATGTCTTCCAGCGCCGCGACCGGTCGGTTGGTCGTCTGCTTCTGGATCGCGCTGTAGAACCAGGGTGTGGGGTCGTTGGGATCCACCTCCCGGGCGGTGATGTATTCGCGATCGACCAGGGCGTCGCGCTTCTCCTCGAAATAGGCTTTGCCGAGATAGCTGCGAATGATGGAATTGTTGGGATCCAGACTTGCCGCAATCTCCAGCTGGTGGCGTCCCTGCGCCAGTTCGCCGTCGCGGATACTGGCGAGACCCATCCCGAGCCTGGGCATGGGGTCGCCCTGATCCAGTGCGATCGCCCGCGCAAACGCGGCACGAGCCGGCTGCGTTTCGATTCTGGTCAAATGGGCAAAGCCCAGCACCGTCTGGGTACGGGACAGATCCGGCTGCAAGGATGCCGCTTTCTCGGCGGCACGCAGAGCGGCATCGACGTCCGCGAACGACAGCTGGATCTCGGCCAGTCGTGCCCAGGCCAGGGCATTGTTTTGATCCAGCAGGACCGCGCGCTCGACACTGGCGCGCGCGCCTTGCAGGTCGAACTGCGCCTGCTGCGCATAGGAGAGCGCAAGCCATGCCGCCGGAGAATCGGGAGCGCCATTGACCGCCTTGGTCCCGATGTCCATGGCGCCGGCCTTGTCGCCCTGCGCCACGGCGACAATGGTTTTCAGGGCGCGCGCGTTGCCGTCGTCCGGATGCGTGCCCAGGATGCGCTCGATATCGACATTGGCCTGATCCACACGTCCGACCGCGAGCAACAGGGAAGCGCGGTAGGCGAGCAAACGCGGATCGCCGACGCTGTCGGGAACCTTCCCGAGCTGGGCAAAAGCGTTTTGCAGATCGCCTTTCAGATAGGCGTCTACCGACGCGCGAACCGCCCCCTCCCAGCCCGGCCCCGCCGGCCAGGCGTCGGCACTCAAATCCACCACGGGCTGATAGTAGAGCGCCCAATGCACCGCGTCCCGGGGCCGCACCACGAGCTGACGCACCGGCGGACTTCCGGCGGCGGCCACCGCCGCCTCGCCCGGCCCGAGCGCCATGGAACCTTGATCGTTGGCCGCGACAACGCGTCCCTCGAGCACCCGAATCTCGGCCTCGGCTCCCGCGATGCTCATCAGGAACTCCGTGCCCTCGATGGTCCCGTTGACGTACGGCGTGCTGACCGTCATGCGCCGGGGCTTGCGGCTCAGGGAGGCAAACGCGCCCTGCACAAGGGAGAGCAGCGACGTCTCCGTCGTTTTTTCGGCGATATCCAACAGACGGATGGTGGTGTTCTGGTCGATGCGCAACACCGCATCATTGATCAGGGCGACCTCGGCGCGACTGCGCTCGCCCACCCGGACCGTGTCCCCTTCACACAGCACCGCCTCGGTTGCCGGCGTTGTCCACGCCGCCGCCTGACTGCCCTGCACCTCCACGGCGCCCTGAATGGAGACAAACTGTCCGACCGCCTGCTCGCAGGTCGGCAGCGCCCAAACGGGGATTCCGAACAACAGCAGGACAAGTCCGACATGCCATTGCCACCTGTGCCTGATCGTTTCCAAAGCTGCCTCCCTGATCCCGTACCCGAATCATCCGTTGCGGATGGACTGAACAGAGCAGAGCAACAAACATACCAACTTGCATACATGGGCCAACCTTCTGTCCCGGTTGAACCTTTGCCCGGGCAATGCCGGTCAGCGGCCCGATCGCTGCTCCTCATTGGGGCGGCAAGGTGCCTTTGGGCCTTGAATCGGTGCGTTGCTCGGTTGCACGCCGGTCGCCATCGAGCCGGCCGCGCCCGCGCGGGCAGCAGGCCGTGTCCCGTGCGGCCACGGCGGCGGGCGTCGCGGTGCGAACGACCGCCTCCCGCCGGGAATTATGTGAAAATCGTCCCGCTTGCTGGCACAGGATTAGCACGTCTCGCGGCAATCACCAGGAACCCTTCACATGCGGCGACTAATGAAAGGATTAGCCGTCGGCGTCTGCACCGGGCTCAGCGGCGCGCTTCTGGCGCTTTCGCCGCTCGGCGCCGGGTTCGAACGCAATGTCGGACTCGCCTGGCTGTTTCGGGCCAGAGGTCCCATCACGCCGCCGGCGGAGATGGTGGTGGTGGGAATCAACGCGCGAACCGGCGCGGATATCGGACTGCCCAGCCTGCCCATCCAGTGGCCGCGCACCATTCACGCCCGCCTGATCGAGGAACTGGTCCGGCGCAACGCGTCCGTGATCGCGTTCGACATGCATTTTTCGGAACCCAAATCGGCGGAGCAGGACCGTGCTTTCGCGACCGCGATCACCGAGTCCGGACGCGTGGTGCTGCTGGAGAAACTCATCGGCCGGCGCCAGCTCATCACCGGCGGGGGTGGCAAGCAGAGCGCCATCTGGACGGAAAGCACCGAGCCGCCCCTGGCATCCCTTGCCGCCGGCAGCAAGGGCATCGGGTCCTTTCCGTTGCCCAAGCTGGGGGCGTCGGTTTACGAGTTCTGGACGTTCAAGGCGAGTGCCGGGGACGCACCCACCCTGCCCGCCGTGGCCCTGCAACTCCATGCTGCCGCCACGCATCCACACTGGCTGGAATCGCTGGTGCGAACGGGCACCATCACCGTCCGGGATCCGCCCCCAGCCGCCGGAGCGGACGGCGACGCCGGCGCGCTGCGCGAGCTGATGCGTTCGCTGCGCTCGACACTGGCCGCGGATGGCGCAACCGGCGCGCGCGGTCCGCAACAGGACGATCTTCTCGAACCCGGGCTACCGCCTGTTCTGCGCGCCCTGGTCGAGCTGTATCGGGGCCCCAATGTCCGC
Organism: Gammaproteobacteria bacterium; assembly: GCA_016191205.1. Taxonomy (GTDB): domain Bacteria; phylum Pseudomonadota; class Gammaproteobacteria; order Pseudomonadales; family Porticoccaceae; genus JAGPUQ01. Next base: position 7,014 of record JACPPB010000013.1, read on the forward strand.
TACCTGAATTTCTATGGCCCCCCCGGCACCATCACCACCATTCCCTACCAGGCGGTCATCAACGCCAGCGGCGATGTCCCGGACCTCAGCGGCAAAGTCGTGTTTGTCGGCTATTCCGACCTCTACGATGCCGGACAACCGGACCGCTTTTACACCGTGTTTACCAGCGACGATGGCGTGGATCTCAGCGGGGTCGAAATTGCCGCCACCTCCTTTGCCAACCTGCTGACCAACCGGGCATTGAAGCCGCTGAACGCCCTGCCCACCGCGGCCATGTTGACCGCGTTTGGCCTCATCATGGGCGCGCTGGTCTATCTGCTGCCGGCGCTTTGGGGGGTCCCGCTCGCCCTGGCACTGGCCGCAAGTTACGCCCTCGCCGCCCAGCACGGGTTCACGACGCGCGAACTCTGGCTGCCCTTCGCGACGCCGCTGCTGGCGCAGACGCCGGTTGCCCTGTTTGCCGGCCTGCTCGGTCAATATCTGCTGGAGCGGCGCCGGGGCAAGCGGGTGTCCGAGGCCATCAGCTACTACCTTCCCGAGAATATCGCCAGGGATCTGGCCAAAAATACCCTGGACCCCGCCTCGGTCAACAAAGTGGTTTTCAGTACCTGTCTGGCAACCGATATGGCCGGTTTTTCCAGCATCGCCGAAAAGTTGCCGCCCGGCGAACTCGCGTCCTTTCTCAACGAATACTTCGACAGCCTGTCGCGCCCACTGCGTGAGCACAAGGTCGATGTGACCGAGTTCAGAGCCGACGGCATCATGTGCGCATGGACTTCGCCGGCCCCTCTTCTCGCGGCGCGCCGCAGCGCGGTGCTGGCGGCGCTCGGCGCGGCGGCCGCCATCACCGAGTTCAAACAACGGAACCCGGTGCTGGTTTCACCCCTGCGGATCGGCCTCGAAGTCGGTTGGGTGTACGTCGGCCACGCCGGCGGCGGCGGCCATTTCGTCTACAGCATCGTGGGAGACTGCGCCAATACCGCGTCCCGGGTCGAAAGTCTGAACAAACACCTCGGCTCCCAGATCCTGGCCTCCCAGAGCACGGTGGAAGCGCTGGATGAAATACTGGTACGACCCCTGGGCCGCTTCCAGCTCGCCGGCAAATCGGAACCCGTGGCCGTGGTGGAGATCGTGGCGCTCAAGGAACGCGCAACCGCGGGGGATCTGCAGCGCTGCGAACGCTTCGCGCAAGCACTGGCACATTTTCAAGCCGCGGACTGGGCCATGGCCCATACGCTGTTCGACGGGATACTCGATGGCCACCCCGAAGACGGCCCGACACGCTTCTATCGCGCGCGCTGTCTGCGTTATCTGGACGCATCGTCAACAGCGCCCGAAGATCCCGGCCTGATCCTGATGACGGAGAAATAACTCGGCATTGTTGCGGTTTTCAATGACACCGCGGCGCCGGGACGGGCTGACCAATTCCTCGGCGGCCGGGAGCGGACGAGCGCCGCCTCCCGGAGCGGTCAGGGTCGGCTGTCGCTCGCCGCGCTGACACAGAAATTTCACACTGGCGAGATAGACTGTGTCTCACCATCACAACTTGCGCAGCTCATGGCGGTAAATCCCGTCCATATCGTGGCACTGGCCAAACTCCGCGCCGAACTGACCGAGCTGCAACGCGCCGTAACAACCGAGGCGGAACAGATCGTCGCCCACTACCGCGGGGACGACGACGCAAGTTCCAGCCTGTGGAACTTCGCTCATTACCTGGCCCTGCGCAGCCGCGACCTTCGGTCCCTGCAGGAACGCCTGGCGCGGGCGGCGCTGTCGTCGCTCGGGCGCTGCGAAGCCCATGTCATGGCGACGCTGGAGCAGCTTGTCGCCATACTGGATCTCGCCCTGGATCTGCCCGGCGCCATGGTCGCGACGGCACCCGTCGACTTCGATGCGGGAGAGCGCCTGCTGGGCGCCAATCGCGCGCTGCTGTTCGGCCCGCTTCCGAGCGCCCGCACACCCCACATCATGGTCACGCTGCCGGCGGAAGCCGCCACCGATCGCGTCCTGGTGGAAGATTTGCTGCGCTCCGGCATGGATTGCGGACGCATCAACTGCGCCCACGATACCCCCGCCGAGTGGCAGGCCATGATCGCCAATGTACGCGCCGCGGCGGCCGCGCACGGCAAGCCCTGCCGTATCCTGATGGACCTTGCGGGTCCCAAGCTGCGTACCGGCGCCGTCGCCACCGGCGCCGTCACCCTGAGCGAAACCCTGCGCCTGGTCGCGGGCCATCCACCCAGAGCCCGTGACGACGCGCCGATCGCGCTCGGTTTTCCCGTCACCATGATCACGGCGTTGCGGTGCGGCGACCGCATCCACTTCACCGACCGACGCGGTCTGAAGCGCGTTCTGGACATCGCCGAGGATGACGACACCGGAACCCTGATCGCCCATTGCGCCAAGCGCGCGATCATCGACGGCACCACGGAATTCCAGTTTCCGGACCCCGGAACGCCACCGCTGCGCGCCATCCTGGCTGACGATTCCGCCGCGTTCCGGCTGTACGAGGGCGATCGGCTGATGCTCACCCGGGATCAGACGCCGGGCCGGCCGGCCCAGGCGGACCCCGCTGGCGGCCCGCCGCAGCCGGCAGCGATTTCCTGCGGCGAGCCCGCAGCACTGGATTATCTGCACCCCGGCGAGGAGATCTGGATCGATGACGGCAAGCTGGGCGGCGTGATCGACCGCATCGATGCCGAAGGCGCGCTGATTGCCATCACTCACGCCGGGCCGAAAGGCCGCAAGCTGCGCGCGGACAAAGGGCTCAACTTCCCCACCTCCCGCATCGAGCTGCCCGCACTGACCGCCAAGGATTACCGGGATCTCGACTTCGTCGCGCAACACGCCGACCTGGTGGGACTGTCCTTCGCGCAGTCGCTGGCCGACCTCGGGACACTATCCGACGCGCTCGCGGCGCGCGGCGCCGACACCCTGCCCATGATCGCCAAGATCGAAACCGCGCGCGGCGTGGAAAATCTGCCCGAGATGCTGCTCGGCACCCTCGACCATCATCCGCTCGGCGTGATGATCGCGCGCGGCGATCTGATGGTCGAGATCGGCGGCGAGCGCATGGCGGAATTGCAGGAGGAAATCCTGTGGCTGTGCGAAGCCGCCCATGTGCCGGTGATCTGGGCCACCCAGGTGCTGGAGACGCTGGCCAAGAAGGGCACGTTGTCGCGTCCGGAGATCACCGATGCCGCGGCCTCCGCGCGCGCCGACTGCGTGATGCTGAACAAAGGGCCTCATGTGGCGCGTGCGGTCGCCCTCCTCGCCGACGTCCTGCACCGGATGGAGGGGCACCAGCACAAGAAAAACCCGCAATTGCGGGCACTGTCGCTCACCAGCCGGATAACCTCGCGCGCCGCTCCCACCCCGCTCGGCTGACCCGCCCGCGCCCCAGCGCTTCGCGTGCATTGAGGCGCGCTTTGGGGGTAGGCTGCGCAGATCGAAAATAACCTGCGGGGGTATTCATGAAAGAACTGTCAACCGAGGTATTCGCGGCCGGCTTCGTCTTCCTGGAAGGGCCGCGCTGGCGCAACGACCGGCTCTGGGTGTCCGACATGCACGGCCATACCGTCTACCGACTCACCGCCGACGGCGCGCGCGAGGCGGTGGCCGAAGTACCCGGCAAACCCTCGGGCATCGGCTTTCTGCCCGACGGCACCCCGCTGATCGTTTCCATGCACGACCGCAAGCTCATGAAGCTGGTGGCGGGCAAGCTGCAGCTCCACGCCGATCTGTCCGACATCTGCCCCTACGAGATCAACGACATGGTGGTGGACAAGCGCGGCAACGCCTACGTCGGCAACATCGGCTTCAATCTGCTCGCCGGAGAGAAGTTCAAGCCCACCAACTTCGTGCTGGTGACGCCGGACGGCAAGGCCCGCGAGGTGGCGCGCGATCTCGCCGTGCCCAACGGCCCGGTGATCACCGCCGACGGCAAACGGTTGGTCGTCGCCGAATCCTGGGCCAAAAAGCTCAGCGTCTTCGACATCGCCGCGGACGGCAGCCTCGGCAATCGCAAGGTGTTCGCCGAACTCGATATCGCCCCGGATGGCATCTGTCTCGATGCCGAAGGCGCGATCTGGGTCGCCGGCTTCAACAGCGATACTTTCGTGCGCGTGCTGGAGGGTGGCAGGATCACTCACAAGGTCAAGGTGGTGGATCGTTATCCCGTGGCCTGCACGCTGGGCGGCGCCGACGGCCGCACACTGTTCTGCCTGACCTACCAGGGTACGATCAAGGAGATGGGCCAGAACAAGGAGGCCTCGCGGATCGAGACGGTGCGCGTGGAGGTGCCCGCCGGCGGTTCGCCCTGAAACGGTTCGCCCTGAAACGGTTCGCCCTGAAACAGGGACGCGGGGAGAACCACCCCCTCCCCGCGTCCCTTCGAACGGCGCTCAATGCTGCTCTTGCGCAGGAAACTTTATGAGTCTTGAGGATATCTATTTTCTCAGCCAGATCATCTCCGCGCTGGCGCTGGTGGTTTCACTGCTTTTCGTCGGCATTCAGATTCGTCACAACACCATGTCCACCCAGACGGCGCGGCACCAGTCCATCGTGCAGGCCATTTCGGACTGGTCCCGCGACGTGGCACTGAATACCGAGATCTCCGCGTTGCTGGGCAAGGGCTCCGCAAATTTTGAACTGCTTGAACCCGTGCAGCGACTGCAATTCTCGCTGCTGCATGTGGCGCTGTTTCGCAATTACGAAAACATCTACTACCAGCACGAGCAACGGGCCATCGACCACCATGTATGGGAAGGCTGGTCATACCGGATGCGCGCCACTTTCGCACTGCCCGGCGTGCGCGCCTGGTGGGTGCCGCAACGCGACTCCTACAGCGAAGCGTTTCGCAATTTTCTGGAAGAAAACCCCCTGTCCAGCACGAATGCCCCGACGCATCTCGCCATGCATGCCGATTGAGGCGGCCGCGGTAAACCGTCGCGAGGACGGCCAACCGCGAGGCGCGTGGCCATGACTCCCGCTCAGCAATCCGACGCATCAAGTCGTTTCAGTTCCACGCGCACCCGCGTCGTGTCGGTACTCATCCACACCTCGCCGTCCTGCACCAGGCATTGCAACCGCATGCTGCGCGTCGCGAGCGCCGCCAGCGCCTGGCTGGTGGCGACCGGCAGTTGCAGCACCTGGAGATTTTTCAACCGCGCCAGTCTGGTTTCGAGCGACTTCCACCACAGCGCGCAACTGCTGCTGTAACAGACCGCAATCACCTGCTCGGCGCGTCCGCTGGCTTTGCGCAGACGGGCTTCATCCGGCTGGCCGATATCGATCCACAATCTGATCTGGCCGGTCAGGTCCTTGACCCAGATTTCGGGTTCGTCAGCCTCGGACAGGCCCCGGGTGAAGGCGATGCCCTCCTGGGCATGCAGCGCGTACATCAGGACTCGCACCATCAGGCGTTCGTCGGTTTCGGAGGGATGCCGCGCCAACGTGAGCGCATGATCGGCGTAGTAATTTCGATCCAGGTCGGCGATCTGGAGATCGGCTTTGTAAATCGTTGCCTTGAGCGCCATGGTTGGTATCCATTGTTGAGCAGGATCTGCATTCCGCGACGACGGCGCGGGCCTGACGGCAGCTCATCGCCCAGGTCACCCCCTCTCCCCAACCCCTCTCCCGCGGGGGGAGAGAGGCTTGCAGGCCGGAGCGCCGCTGGCCGCCTCCCGCAAGGGGAGACGAGCTTGCAGGTGAGAGCAGGCCGCGCCGCTTGCCTCCCCCTGGCGGGGGAGGGGCCGGGGGAGAGGGGACTGTCACGCCGCCCGCCCTACACGGCACCGTCAGTTCGCGACCGGCTTCCTGGATACACAATCGGCAATAGCGCGGCGGTAGACCGCGAGATACTGCTCGGCGCTGCGCCGCCAACTGAAATCGCCGGCCATGGCGTTGCGCCGCAGCGCCTGCCACGCAGCCGGGCTGCGGTACAGGCTGAGCCCCCGCGCCAGAGCCTGGGCCAGCGCCGCCGCGGTCGGTTCGTCAAATACCAGGCCAGTCGCCGTAGCGTCCGGGTCGTGGCGGGCAAAGACATCCACCACGGTATCGGCCAAACCGCCGGTGCGGTGCACCACGGGAATGGCGCCATAGCGCTGGCTGTACATCTGGTTGAGTCCGCAGGGTTCGAAGCGCGAAGGCATCAGGAAAAAATCGGCGCCGGCTTCGATGCGGTGCGCAAGCCCTTCGTCATAACCGATGCGCACCGCAACCCGCTCGGGACAGGCAACCGCAAGCGCCCCCAGACGCTGTTCCCAAGCTGCGTCGCCGCTGCCGAGCAGCACCCATTGCAGCGGTCGGTCGCGCCAGGCTTCGATCACTTCCACGACCAGATCGATGCCTTTCTGCTCCACCAACCGGCCCACCAGGCCCAGCAGGGGGACCTCGTTCGCCACCGGCAACCCCAGTTCCCGCTGCAGTGCCATCTTGTTGGTACGCTTGCCCGCGTCGACCGTGGCGCGGTCGTAGGGACAGGTGAGGTGCGGGTCCGCAGCGGGGTTCCAGACCTCCGCGTCGATCCCGTTGAGGATCCCGGTAAAGTCCGCGCGGCGGTTGCGGAGCAGGCCGTCGAAGCCACAGCCGTGTTCCGGCTCCAGCAACTGACGGGCATAGGTGGGGCTCACGGTGGTGAGCTGGTCCGCAAACACCAGCCCTGCCTTGAGAAAGGAAAATCCGCCGTAAAACTCCAGCGCGTCCGGCGTCCACCAGTCCTCGGGAAGGTCCAGGGCATCGAACTGCGCGCGGTCGAACAAGCCCTGGTAAGCCTGATTGTGGATGGTGAACACCGTCGCCGGACGCACGGCCTCTCGGGACAACAGCGCGGGCACCAGGCCGGTCTGCCAGTCGTTGCAAGGCACCAGCTCCGGACGCCAGCCGAGGCCGGCGCGGTCGAGCGCGATGGCGCAGAGGGCGCGGGCGAAACCGTGGAAGCGCTCGGCATTGTCGGGCCAGTCGTGGCCGGAGGCGTCGCCATAGGGTCCGCCGGGGCGCTCGAACAGGTCCGGCGCGTCCACCAGCACGACCGGCAGCTCGGTCCCGGGCAATCGGCCGCCAATCAAGGTCGCTCCCGACCATCCGGGCACCGGGCCCAGCTTCCGGGACTCGGCGAGGGCGGCGCGCGCGGCTGGATAGGCGGGCAGCGCAATCCTGACCTCGTGACCGAGCGCCGCGAGCGCACGCGGCAGACTGGCCGAAACATCGGCCAGTCCGCCGGTCTTGGCCAGCGGGAACACTTCGGAGCTGGCAAACAGCAGCCGCATCGGACCGCTGCCCTACCCGGAAAGCCGTTGCAGGATCAGCCCCGCCAGCGGCGGCAGGGTCAGCACCAGCGAGTGGGGCCGGCCCATGGCGGGCGTCGGCGCGCTGGCGATATGCACGCCGTTGGACACATCGCTGCCGTGGTAGTAGGTGGAATCGGAATTCAGCGCTTCCCGATAGATACCGGGTTCGGGCACGCCGATGCGGTAGCCGTGACGCACCACCGGCGTGAAATTGAGCACCACAACCACAAACTCGCTCCCGGACCGGCGCAAAAAACTGATTACCGACTGGCTGTTGTCATGGCAATCGAGCCATTCGAAACCCTGTGCTTCGAAATCGTAACGGTGGAGCGCCGGGCACTCCCGGTAAAAGCGGTTGAGGTCGCCCACCAGGCGCTGCACCCCTTGCTGATAAGGATAAACCAGCAGGCCCCAATCGAGCTCGCGGTGATGGGCCCATTCGCCACCCTGGGCGAATTCGCCGCCCATGAACAGCAGCTTGCGACCCGGCAGACAGTACTGATACAGGTAGAGCAGGCGGAGGTTGGCGAACCGTTGCCAGGCGTCGCCCGGCATCCTGTCGAGCAGCGAACGCTTGCCGTGCACCACTTCGTCGTGGGACAGCGGCAGGATGAAATTCTCGCTGAAGGCGTAGAGCAAACCGAACGTCAGGTGATCGTGGTGATAGCGCCGGTGCACCGGATCCTCGGCCATGTAGGCCAGCGTGTCGTTCATCCAGCCCATGTTCCACTTCATGCTGAAACCCAGGCCGCCGACATAGGTGGGACGCGACACCATCGGCCAGGCGGTGGATTCCTCCGCCATGGTGAGCGCGCCGGGGTGGCGCTCGTGCACCAGGCAGTTCAGTTCGCGCAGAAAGTCGATCGCCTCCAGATTTTCGCGCCCGCCGTGGCGGTTGGGCAGCCACTCGCCGGCCGGGCGGTCGTAATCCAGATAGAGCATCGAGGCCACCGCATCGACCCGCAGGCCATCGATGTGGCAGGACTCCAACCAGAACAATGCACTCGACAACAGGAAATTTTTCACCTCGTTGCGGCCGTAATTGAAAATCAGCGTGCCCCACTCGCGATGTTCGCCGAGGCGCGGATCCTCGTGCTCGTAGAGCGCGCTGCCGTCGAAGCGCGCAAGGCCGTGAGCATCGCGGGGAAAGTGCCCGGGCACCCAGTCCAGCAGCACGCCGATGCCGGCGCGGTGGCACTGATCGACGAAATAACAGAAATCCTCGAAACTTCCGAACCGGCTGGTAGGCGCGAAGTAGCCGGTCACCTGATAGCCCCAGGAGCCGTCGAAGGGATGCTCGCTGACCGGCATCAGTTCGATGTGGGTGAAGCCGAGTTCCAGCACATAGGGCACCAGTCGCGCGGCGATTTCGCGGTAGTCGAGCAGGCTGCCGTCCGCCGCGCGCTGCCAGGACCCCAGGTGCACCTCGTAGATCGCCAGCGGACTGTGCTGCCAGTCCCAGCGCGCACGCGCCGCCAGCCAGTCCGCATCATTCCAGACATAGGCGGAGTCGCTCACCACCATCGAAGCGGTGCGCGGCGGAGTCTCGAAACGGCGCGCATAGGGATCGCCCTTGATCACGAGGACGCCGCTGTCGCGGTTGCGAATCTCATATTTGTAGAGCGTCCCCGCGCCGATGCCCGGCAGAAACAGCTCCCAGATGCCGCTGTCGCCGCGACTCTGCATCGGCGCGACGCGGCCATCCCAATGGTTGAAATCTCCGACCACACTGACCCGCTCGGCATTGGGTGCCCAGACCGCGAAGCGGGTACCGGCGGTGCCGTCGACGATCTCGGAGTGGGCGCCGAGAAAGTGATGGGCATGGCAGGCGCGGCCCTCCGCAAAGGCGCGCAGATCCGCTGCCGCGATGCGTGGGGCGAAACTGTAGGGATCGACGAACTCACGGCGGGTACCGTTCGCCTCTTCTTCCCGCAATCGCGGATGGGAAGGCAGGTCGGCGGGGTCACCGCGCCACTCGAACAGTACCGTGGCGCCGACCCGATCCATGACCTGAAACCCGCGCATGGTTTCGACCCAGAGCCGTGCGGCGCGCGGCCGCAGCGCGCGCAACCACATCAGTTCGCCACACGCCTGCGGGCCGAGCAGCTCCAGCGGATTGTGGAGACCGCCGGCGAGAATGCGCGCCCTTGCTTGATCCATGTCAATCGAATCGGAACGGGTAACGGGTTGCAGTCTCACATTTCTGTACTCAATTGAAGTATAAGACGGAAGAATGCTGCGAGGGAGGACACTAAAAGTTCCGATACCGGGAACATTTCGTGCCCTGTCGTATCTACTTACAGCATTGTTTTACAGCATTGTTTTACAGCATTGTCGCGCTTGCAGCGCGGAAAAATCCGGGCCGTTCGGGTCAGTATCGCAAGGCGCATGCGACAGCGCCATGACGATTCCATACCGGACCGGAGCCTCGCCGCGACTTTACCATCGTGTGACGTGCTGCCGGCTTGAAACTTGCTGCTTGAAACTTGCTGAGCGAGGCTGACCGACTGCCGAGAAACGTCGCAAGGGCGCGAGCACCGCGCAACGGAGCAGATCATGCCCACAACAGTGCTTGAGCCATCTGCCGACCAACGAACCGAAGCGCACGGAACTCGAGAAGAAAATGGCACAGGACGTAATCATTGAACTGTCACAGGAAACGATGACAATTCCTGTTGCACTCCGCTCCGCGAACCGGGACGCCGGAAGCGGCGCACCGCCCCTCGATCGCTGCGCCTATCCAACCAGGAGTAACCGATATGAGCTCCCCCGCTATCCACGGTGATCGTTCGCACGCGTCGCGGGAAACACTGGCGCTGATCCTGGCCGGCGGCTCCGGCACCCGGCTGCACGACCTGACGCGCTGGCAGGCCAAGCCCGCGGTGCCGTTCGGCGGCAGCTACAAAACCATCGATTTTCCGCTGTCGAACTGCGTCAATTCCGATATTCGTAAAATCTTCATTCTCACCCAGTACAAATCGCACTCTCTCAACGGCCATATCCACAAGGGCTGGCACCTGCTGCACCCGGAGCTGGACGAGTTCATCGAGCTGCTGCCGGCGCAGCAGCGTACCCGCGACTGCTGGTATCTGGGCACCGCCGACGCCGTGCACCAGAATCTGGACATCATTCGCGAGCAACGCCCCGCCCATGTGCTGGTGCTCGCCGGCGACCACGTCTACAAGATGGATTATCGGCGGATGCTGGATCGTCATATCGACAGTGGCGCCGACATGACCATTGGTTGTCTCCCGGTGCCCCTGCGGGAGGCGCAGGAGTTCGGTGTGATGACCGTCGACGCCTCCGGCTGGGTGCGGGACTTCAGCGAAAAACCGCGCTATCCCACGCCCTGTCCCGAGGACTCAACGCATGCCCTCGCATCGATGGGGATCTATGTGTTCGCACGGGAATTTCTCGAACAGATACTTGACCGGGACGCACGCAACCCGAACTCCTGCCATGACTTCGGCAGGGACATCATTCCCCACCTGATCGGAAACGCCCGCATCGCGGCGCATTATTTCCGCGATCCCACCACCGGCGTGCCCGGCTACTGGCGCGATGTCGGCACCGTGGACAGCTACTACCAGGCCCACATGGACCTCCTCGCCGTGACTCCGCCTCTGGATCTCTACGACCGCGACTGGCCGATCTGGACCTATCAGGAACAGTTGCCGCCCTGCAAGTTCGTGTTCGACGACGACGACCGGCGCGGCCAGGCAATGGATTCCATGGTGGCCGCCGGCTGCATCGTATCGGGCAGTACCGTACGCCATTCGCTACTCGGCACCAATGTGCGCATCAACAGTTACAGCACGGTGGAAGACTCGGTGATCCTGCCCAATGTCGATATCGGTCGCGGCTGCCACCTGCGCAACGTGGTGGTGGACGCCAACTGCACCATCCTTCCCGGCACCGTGATCGGAATGGACCCGGTGGCGGATGCGCGGCGTTTTCATGTATCGCCCCAGGGCATCACGCTGGTTTCGGCGGAGATGTTGGCGCGGCGCGTGCCGGAAAGCCATGTCGCCTGAGCCCGCCACGCCGACGCGCACCGATGTGGTGCTGTGCTGGCACATGCACCAGCCGGAATACCGGGAGTCGGCCAGCGACCGGTACCAGCAACCCTGGACCTACCTGCACGGCATCAAGGACTACACCGACATGGCGGCCGCCATCGAGGCGATACCGGAAGCCCGCGCGGTGGTCAATTTCAGCCCCACCCTGCTGGAGCAGATTGACGACTACGCCCGCCGCTTGCGGGCGTACCTCGACCGCGGGGAGGAATTGCCCGACCCGGTGCTGGCGTGGCTGGCTGCCGAGCAACTGCCGGCCGACCCCGAGACGCGGGCGCGGATCGCCGCCCAGGGACTGCGCGCCAACGAACTGCGGCTGATCGCGCGCTTCGCGCCCTATGCGCGCCTCGCCGCCCTCGCCCGCCAGGCCAAAGACGACGCCGGGATCCTGCCCTATCTGTCCGAACAGTTCTTTTTCGACCTGCTGGTGTGGCATCACCTGGCGTGGTGCGGGGAGTCGCTGCGCACCGGAGACGACCGGGTACGGCTGCTGATGGCGCAGGGAACGGGCTTCGACCGCGACCAGCGCCGCCTGCTGCTCGCGGTGATCGCCGATGCCCTCGCGGGCATCATCCCGCGCTACCGGGCCCTCGCCGAACAGGGCCGCGTCGAGCTCTCCGTCACGCCCTACAGTCACCCCATCCTGCCGCTGCTGCTCGATCTCGACAGCGCCCGCGAAGCGGCGCCCGACTTGCCTCTGCCCCACTGCCATTATCCGGGCGGCGAAGCGCGCGCGCGGGACCAGCTGATGCGTGCCCGGGCGGTGTTCACGCGATTTTTCGGTGCCGCGCCAGCCGGCTGTTGGCCCTCCGAGGGAGCCCTCAGCGAAGCCGCGGTGAAGCTGATCGGGGCCGCGGGTTTCCGCTGGACCGCGAGCGGTCAGGCCGTGTTGCGCAACAGCCGCGGTCCGGCCGACCGGGAAGCGCCCTGCATTCACCACGTCTATCGGCTCAAGGAACTGACGCCAGCCTGTTTTTTTCGCGACGACGGTCTCTCCGACAAGATCGGCTTCACCTACGCAACCTGGCACGCCGAAGACGCGGTGGCCGATCTGGTGCATCACCTGGAGAACATCGACGGCGCCTGCCACGACCGCCAGCACCGGGTGGTGTCCATCATTCTCGACGGCGAAAACTGCTGGGAACATTACCCGCACAACGGAGAGTTCTTCCTGCACGCGCTCTACCAAGCCCTGGGCCGCCATCCACGCTTCCGATTGACGACGTTTTCCGGCGCCAGCGCGAACGCCAGCACACCCCTGCCACTGACGCGACTGGTGACCGGCAGTTGGGTCTACGGCACCCTCACCACCTGGATCGGCGACCCCGACAAGAATCGCGCCTGGGAAATGCTCTGCGCGGCCAAGACAGTCTATGACGAGGTGCTGGCGGCGGGCGAACTGGACGCCGGGCACCGGGAACTGGCACAACGGCAACTGGCGCTGTGCGAAGCGTCCGACTGGTTCTGGTGGTTCGGCGACTACAATCCGGCCGCCACCGTGGCCGAATTCGACGCCCTGTTTCGCGATCATCTGGGGCAGCTCTATCGACTGCTCGGCCGGCCGCTGCCGGCGGAACTTGCCAGCATCCAGTTCATGGGTAGCGGTACGCCCGAGCTCGGCGGCGTGATGCGCCGCGGCCAGGATGGCTGAGAGCGGCCGGCGGTGACACCTGCCGCCGGTTCGCAGAGTCCGCTGACAGCCCGCGCCAGCGGCGTATTGCTGCATCCCAGCTCACTGCCGGGTCCATGCTCCACCGGCACCCTGGGCGAGGCGGCTTATCGGTTTGTCGATTTTCTCGCCGCGGCCGGGTTCGGTTACTGGCAGATGCTCCCGCTCGGCCCTCCCGACCGCTACGGTTCGCCCTACCAGGCGGCGTCCGCCTTCGCGGGCGACCCGGCACTGCTGCCGCCCGATCCCGGGTCGGAGCCGGAGCCGGAATTCGTGGATTTCCTCGACGCCACCCGGCATTGGCTGGACGATTACGCGCTCTACCGGGTGATCAAGAACCATCACCCCGAACTCGACTGGCCGCAGTGGCCGGAGCCGCTGCGCCGCCGCCACCCCGACGCCCTGGCCGCGGTGCGGCGGGATGGTGCCGAGGCCTATCGGGCGGTGCAGATCGAGCAATTCCGGTTCGATCGCCAGTGGCGAGCCTTGCGGCGCCATGCCGCGGTCCGGGGGATACGCCTGATCGGCGACCTGCCGCTGTTCGTCGCCCATGCCAGCGCCGATGTCTGGAGTCATCCCGAGCAGTTCCTGCTGGACGAAGCCGGCCAACCCCTGGCTGTGGCGGGAGTGCCGCCGGATTATTTCTCCGCCACCGGGCAATGGTGGGGCAACCCACACTACCGCTGGGAGACGATGGCGTGCGACGGCTTCCACTGGTGGCGCCAGCGTCTCGACCACCTGCGCCGTCAGTTCGACCTGGTGCGTTTCGACCACTTCCGCGGCCTGGAAGCCTATTGGGAAATTCCGGCGGGCGCCGCCTCGGCCGCCGCCGGCCACTGGGTTCCAGGCCCCGGTTCCCAACTGCTGGACGCCCTCGCGCGGGACCGCTCACCATTGCCCCTGATCGCCGAGGACCTGGGTGTTATCACCCCGGCGGTGGAAGCATTGCGCGACCGCTACGGTCTGCCGGGCATGAAGATCCTCCAGTTTGCCTTCGACAGCGACGCCCGCAATCCCTACCTGCCCCACAACCACCAAGCCAACTCGGTGGTCTACACCGGTACCCATGACAACGACACCACGCTGGGCTGGTTTCGCGGGCTCGATACCCCGCATCGCCAGCGCGTGCTCGAATATCTTGGCCTGCCCGCCGACTCCATGCCCTGGCCGCTGATCCGCGCCGCCTTCGCGTCGGCGGCGCGGCTGACGATCATCCCGATGCAGGATTTGCTGGGACTGGGCAGCGCGCGGCGGATGAACACCCCCGGCACCTGCGGCGGCAACAACTGGCGTTTTCGCTTTGCCTGGGAAGAAATTCCGGACCATCTGGCCGCGCACCTGCGGGAACTCAACCATCGCCACGAGCGCACCCAGACAGCGCCGCGGCCCTGAATCAGGTGTCGCGAGCGATCGCCGCGCTCACACCCAGAGCATGCGACCCATCTCGAAGGGATGGGCAAGGAGTTCGTGGTGGGGATAGACCCGCAGCATGTAGGACTGTAATCCGGGCGCTGCCGGTTTGAGCTCGATGCAAAACAGGGCGCGGCCGTCCGCCGTGCTGCCGCAGTGCGGCAAGGCATGGTGCGATCGGGCGCTGAATTCAGCGTCCGGCGACTCCACCCCCAGCACGCAGTCCACCACGACGTCGCCCGGCGTCAGCGACCCTAATTCCACGGCCACCTGGATGGGAAGGACTTCGTCCGAAAGAATATCGGTGCGCGGCACGTCCAGGCGCTCGATCCGGACCGCCGGCCAGACCGCCCTGATTTTTTTCTTCCAGGCGGCGAGGGTTTGCGCGCCCGTCCAGCCGTCCGCCGCCACCCGCTCACCCTGACGGCTCGCCGGCAGATAGTGCTCGCGCACATAGTCGGCCGCCATGCGTTCGGCATTGAAGCGGGGAATGGTGGTTTTCATGGCCGCCTTGGCGCGCTCCACCCAACCGCGGGAATAGCCGTGACTGTTGCGCTCAAAATAGAGCGGCACCACCTGGCGTTCGAGCAGATCGAGCAATTCGCCGGCTTCCTCGCGGTCGCGGAACTCCTGCGAGTATTGCGGCCCATGGGGCGTGATGCCCCAGCCGTTATCGTCCCTATGGCCCTCCGCCCACCAGCCATCCAGCACGCTCAGGTTGAGCACGCCGTTGATCGCCGCCTTCTGGCCCGAGGTGCCACTCGCCTCCTGAGGGTACTGTGGCGTATTGAGCCAGACATCGACCCCGGCGACCAGCTTGCGCGCCAGGGCGACATCGTAGTTCTCCACCAGGAGAATCTTGCCTTCGAACTCGGGCTTGCGCGAATAATGGTGAATTGCGCGAATCAGCGCCTGACCGGGCTGATCGTTGGGATGCGCCTTCCCGGCGAATACGAACACCACTGGCCGCTCGGGATTGCTGACCAGGCGCGCCAGCCGCGCCTCGTCGGAAAACACCAGGGTTGCGCGTTTGTAGGTGGCAAAGCGGCGCGCGAAACCGATCATCATGACGCCGCGCTCGCCCCGCTCGAGATGGCGGGTCATGCGGGCGATCTGTGCCTTGCTGAAGCCGTTGCGAGCCTGCTGTCGGGTGATGCGTTCGACCAAAGCCTCGGCGAGCTTGGACTTGAGGTACTCGCGCTGGCTCCAGAACACGTGATCCGGTATCGCGTCGATCTGCTGCCAATAATCGACGTTGGACAACTCGTTGCGCCAGCTGCCCCCAAACTCCTGGTTGAAATAGATCAACCATTCCCGTGCCAGGAAGGTGGGCACATGGATACCGTTGGTGACATGACGAATGGGATTTTCGGCCGGCTCGATCTGCGGCCAGATGTAGCCCTCCATGTGGGAGGCGACGCCGCCATGAATCGCGCTGACCCCATTGTGGAAGCGGGAACCGCGCAGGGCGAGCGCCGTCATGTTGAAGCGGTGCTCGCCGCCCGGACTCGCCCCCAGCGCCAGAAATTCCTCCATGGGAATCTTCAGTTCGGCGACATAGCTCGCCAGATAGTGACGCACCATGCTGTGCTCGAAAAGATCATGTCCCGCCGCCACCGGCGTATGCGTGGTGAACACCGTATTGGCCGCCACCGCTTCGAGGGCACTGGCAAAATCCAGTCCCCGCGCCACCAGTTCGCGACAGCGCTCGATGATCTGGAACGCGGGGTGACCCTCGTTGATGTGCCACACCGTCGGCGCCAGCCCCAGCGCCCGCTGGGCCCGCACACCGCCGATTCCCAGCACGATTTCCTGTTGAATCCGGTTGACCTCGCCGCCGCCATAAAGCTGGTAGGTGATGGCGCGATCCTCCTTCGAGTTCTGCTCGATGTCGGAATCGAGCAGATACAGCTTGATATGACCGACCTGCGCCACCCAGACCCGCAACCACACGTCGCGCTCGGCCATGCGCACCGACACAATCAGGGGGTTGCCTTCCTTGCAGGTGGCGCAAGCGATCGGCAGATCCTCGAAACGGGACGGCATGTAACTCGCGACCTGGTTGCCCTCGGCATCGATAGTCTGGTTGAAATACCCCAACCGATAGAGAATCCCGACCGCGACGAAAGGCACGTCCATGTCGCTCATCGCCTTGCAGTAGTCGCCGGCCAGAATGCCCAAGCCCCCCGAATAGATCGGGAAGCTTTCATGAAGGCCATACTCGGCACAGGCGTAGGACACCAGATCGCGGCCTTCCTTGAGCAGGCTGCGGTCGCGATCGGGGCGATTGCGAAATTCAAGATAACTGTCGTAGGCCGACATCACGCCGCGAAAATCCTGCAGAAACACCGGATCGGACGCGGCCTTCTCCAGCCGATCCTGGCCGACGCGACGCAGAAATACCTTGGGATTGTGGCCGCACTGTTCCCACAGCTCACAATCGAGCCGGAAAAACAGCGCGCGCACACCGCGCTCCCAACTGTAGATCAGGTTGTTCGCGAGCTGTTCCAGGCCCTGGAGTTCCGGTGGAATGCGGGGCTGAACTTCGAGCGGGAAACGGGTACCGGGCATGTGTCAGGCGCTTCAGGTGGCGGCGGAAAAGTGCGAGGCGAGTTCGCACCGGGAATGCGGAAATGCGCTCCCGAACGCCACTATCATAGCAGTGTGCCAAGTAAGTTCGGCACCGCGCCGCGGTGACAAACCGCGCCAAACCGACCATGCTGACAGCGCCAGCCCAGAGCGGGGTAGCCCATGATTCTCGCCGGTGATCTCGGTGGCACCCACACCCGGCTCGCCATCTTTCCGCCGGAACCGGGCACCGCGGCATTGATGAGCGCGCATTTTGCGAGCGCCGACTACCCGGACTTCGCCGCGCTCCTGGACGCTTTCCGCGCCCGTCACCCGGGCCTTTCCCTGACCCACTGCGCCCTGGCCGTGGCCGGACCGGTGCTCGACAACCGCTGCCACGCCACCAATCTGCCCTGGCACCTGGACGCTCGGGAAATCGCCCGTACGCTCGACCTCGCCCCGGGCGTCGTTGCCCTGCTCAACGATGTGGAGGCCGCCGCGCTCGGCCTGCCGGCCGTACCGGCCGAGCGCTTCGCGGTGCTGCAGCGCGGCGACCCGGAGGCGCGCGGCAATCAGGCGCTGATCGCGCCGGGAACCGGACTCGGCGAAGCGATCCTGTACTGGGATGGCACAGGTCACCACGCTTTCGCCACCGAAGGCGGACACAGTGATTTCGCGCCGCGCGACGAACTGGAAGCGGCACTCCTGCACCACGCCGCGCGCCGCTTTCCCGCCCATGTCAGTGTCGAACGCCTGATCTCGGGTCCTGGCATCGCCCTCATTCACGAATTCCTGTGCACCCGCGCCGGCGGTCACCCAGCCTGGATGCCACCCCCGGACGCCGATGCCGGCGCGGCGATCAGCGCACGCGCCCTGGCGCGGGAAGATCCCCGCTGCGTGCAGGCGCTGGTGCTGTACGCGGCGCTGTTGGGCGCCGAGGCGGGCAACCTGGCGCTGAAGGCGATGGCCGTGGGCGGGGTGGTCATCGCCGGCGGCATCGCCCCAAAAATCCTGCCCATCCTCGCCGACGGCGTGCTGCTCGAAAACTTCCTCGCCAAGGGCCGCTTCCGGGAACTGTTGCAGCGGATACCGCTAACGATCTGTCTGGACGAGCGCGCGCCACTGCTGGGTGCCCTGCGCCGCGCCCGGGGGATGCCTTGATCGACAGGCGGCCATTGAAAGACCGCCGCAACTACCGTCGCGGTTGCAGCGGGCCGTATTGGGAGGGATACTCAACCATAAGCGTGGCATATAGATAGTGTTTCATGAGCATCGACAAAGACAGTCTGGGTTTTCTGGTCGCCGACATCTCGCGGCTGCTGCGTACCGCTTTTCAGCGCCGGCTCGGCGCGGGTGGCCTGACTTTTCTGCAGGCGCGCGCGCTGGTCTATGTCTCGCGCCATGAGGGTGTGCGTCAGAACCAATTGGCGGAACTGCTGGAAATCCAGCCCATTACGCTGGTTCACATCATCGATCAGCTTGAAGCCCGCCGCTTGCTGAAGCGGGTCACCGACACCCGTGACCGGCGTGCCAAGCTGCTTTATCTCGCGCCCACCTCGCAGCCGGTACTCGATGCCATCGAGGCGGTGGTGGAATCCATTCTCGGCGATGCCATGCTGGGTCTGGATACCGATGAAGCCAACCTTGCGATGGCAGCGCTGCATCGGATGCGTGCAAACCTGAGTCCGGACGGCTGCACCTGACGGGAGCGGCGACGCTGCCGGAGCGCGCGGCGCTTGAGTAGCAGCGCTGGCCGGAAGCGTCGCAGCGCTTCCGGCCAGGCAGCCGTGAACCCATCATCGTCAGCCGATGATGGTCAACCGTCTGTCACCAACCAGTGATTTCCTTGAGGGCTTCGCCGATATCCGCCAGGCTGCGCACGGTCTTCACCCCGGCATCCTCGAGCGCGGCGAATTTCTCCGCGGCGGTTCCCTTGCCACCGGCGATGATGGCGCCGGCATGGCCCATGCGCTTGCCAGCCGGCGCGGTGACGCCCGCAATGTAGGAGACCACCGGCTTGGTGACATTGGCCTTGATGTAAGCCGCCGCTTCTTCTTCCGCTGAACCGCCGATCTCGCCGATCATCACGATGGCCTCGGTCTGCGGATCGTCCTGGAACAGGGCCAGGATATCGATGAAGCTGGAGCCGGCGATGGGGTCGCCACCGATGCCGACGCAGGTGGATTGTCCGAAGCCATAGTCGGTGGTCTGTTTGACCGCTTCATAGGTCAGGGTGCCGGAGCGTGATACCACGCCGACCTTGCCGGGCAGGTGGATATGGCCGGGCATGATGCCGATCTTGCAGGCGCCGGGCGTGATCACGCCGGGGCAGTTGGGGCCAATCAGGCGCACACCCAGTTCGTCGCACTTCACCTTGCACTCAAGCATGTCGAGGGTGGGAATTCCTTCGGTGATGCACACCACGAGCTTTACGCCGGAATTGGCCGCTTCCAGAATCGAATCCTTGCAGAACGCCGCCGGTACATAGATCACGGACGCATCCGCGCCAGTTGCCGCCACCGCGTCGGCCACCGTATTGAACACGGGCAACCCCAGATGTTTTTGTCCGCCCTTGCCGGGTGTGATGCCGCCTACCAGCCGGGTGCCGTAGGCGAGCGCCTGTTCGGAGTGCAGGGTGCCCTGGGCGCCGGTAAAACCCTGGCAGATAACCCGGGTGTTCTTGTCGATCAGAATGCTCATGCGCCCTTCTCCGCCGCTGCTACCACGCGCTGTGCCGCGTCCGTCAGACTGGTCGCGGCAATGATGTTGAGTCCGCTGTCGGCCAGCAACCCGTCGAGCGCCACGTAGTTGAGGTCCCACTGCGCCGCCTGGGCTTCGCGGGCGTCGTCCTGACTGGGGTCGTGCATGGCCTTGATGGCGGGCTGCCGGTAGAGCGCATTGCCATCCACCGTGATTTTGGCATCCAGGCAGTGGAGGTCGCCGGCCGCCGTGATGACCAGCGGATTGACTTCGATCAGCGCCAGATCCTTGTCCTTGAACAGCTTCGCCAGGCCGAGAAAAATGTTGCTGAACTGGCCGATCTGCGCGCCGCTGAGCCCCAGCTTGAAGGCCAGTTCGCGCGCCTGATAGGGCTGCGCGCCGGTGAGCGGATCGATGGTCGCCTTCAGGATTTTCTCGGGGGTGTCGTGAGCCACTTTTTCGATTTCGACGCCGCCTTCGGTGGACGCCATGAACACGATGCGGCGGCTCGCGCGATCCACGACCGCGCCGAGATAGAGTTCGCGCGCGATATCGGTACAGGTTTCCACCAGGATGCGGCTGACCGGCTGGCCGCCGGCATCGGTCTGGTAAGTCACCAGACGCTGGCCCAGCCATTTCTCGGCGAAGGCGCGGATTTCCTCGGGAGATTCCACCAGCTTGACGCCGCCGGCCTTGCCGCGACCGCCCGCGTGGACCTGCGCCTTCACCACCCAGCGGTTACCACCGATGGTCGCGGCCGCAGCCACGGCTTCGGCGACCGATTCCGCGGCGACACCTTTCGATACCGGCAAGCCGTACTCGGCAAACAACTGTTTGCCCTGATATTCATGCAGATTCATAACAGACTTCCCGTTGCTGGACCTTGTTGTGAAAAAAAATCGTGAAAATTTGCGGAAAACAGTTGCCGAAAAAAATGACGTTTATAGCCCGATACCGTTTTTACTGTTATTTCTTGCGCGGCCGCCGATTGGCGACATGAATGGCGTGCCCGTTGACCGCCAGGGCCGCCTCGTGGAGGGCCTCCGAGAAGGTCGGGTGCGAGAACACCATCATGCCGAGATCTTCGGCGCTGGTGCCGAACTCCATCGCAATGGCCGCCTGCTGTACCAGTTCGGCGGCGGACGGGCCGATGACATGACAGCCGAGCACGCGGTCGGTATCGGCGTGGACCAGCAGTTTCACCAGACCACCGCCGGCATCCGCGGCCAGCGCGCGCGCGTTGGCCGCGAAGGGGAACATGCCAAGTTTGTAGGGCTCTCCCGATTGCTTGAGCTGCTCTTCCGTCAGGCCCACCGCCGCGATTTCGGGGTGGGTGTAGATCACGTTGGGAATCACGGCGTAATTCATCTGGGTTTTTTGTCCGGCGATGCGTTCGGCCACCATCACGCCCTCCTCCGAACCCTTGTGGGCCAGCATGGGGCCGCGCACGATGTCGCCCACCGCCCAGACTCCGGGAGCGTTGGTGGCGCAGGTATCGTCCACAAACACCAGACCGCGCTCGTCCAGATTGACGCCGCTGTCCGGCGCCAGCAGATCGCGGGTGTTGGGACGCCGTCCCACGCAGACGATCAGCTTGTCGAAGGTTTCCTTGCGTTCGGTGCCGTCAGACTCAAGATAGGTGACCTCGACCTTGCTGCGACCTGGCGTCGTGCCGGTTACGCGACAACCCATGCGGATATCAAGTCCCTGGGCGACCAGCACCTTGCGCGCCTCGCGGGCGATCTGCTGATCCATGATGGACAGGAAAACATCCAGCGCTTCCAGCAACACCACCTCGGCGCCGAGCCGTTTCCAGACGCTGCCCAGTTCCAGGCCGATCACGCCGGCGCCGATAATGCCCAGGCGCTTGGGAACCTTGTCGATGGTCAGGGCGCCGGTGGAGTTGACGATCAGTTTGTCGTCCACGGGAGCCACCGGAATATCGATCGGCTGGGAGCCGGTGGCGAGTACCACATGGTCGGCTTCCAGTACCTGGACCGCGCCGTCCGCATCCGTGAATTCGACCTTGCGGCCGGCCAGCAGCTTGCCGGTGCCGGCCAACAAGGTGACGCCATTGGCCTTGAACAGCGCGGCGATGCCCCCGGTCAACTGCTTGACGATGGCGTCCTTGCGCGCCAGCATGGCCGGCACATCCAGCTTCACGCCGCTGACGGAAATGCCGTGGTGACCCAGTCCCGTGGCGACCTCGGCGTATTTTTGCGAGCTGTCGAGCAGGGTCTTGGAGGGTATGCAGCCCACGTTCAGACAGGTACCGCCCAGCGCGGCCTTGCCTTCGGGATTGCGATAGCGCTCGATGCAGGCCACCGAGAGTCCCAGCTGTGCCGCGCGAATCGCGCAGACATAGCCGGCGGGACCCCCGCCAATCACCACGACATCGTATTTTGTGTTCATAAAAATACCAATGAAATCAATTAAATAAAATTCATATTTGCAGCAGTATCTTGGCCGGATATTCGATCATTTCCTTGATCGCCACCAGGAAGCGCACGGCGTCGCGGCCGTCGATCAGACGATGATCATAGGACAGCGCGAGATACATCATGGGGCGAACCACGACCTGCCCGTTCTCCACCACGGCGCGCTCCTTGATGGCGTGCATGCCCAGAATCGCCGCCTGGGGCGGATTCAGGATGGGGGTCGACAACATCGAGCCGAAGACTCCGCCATTGGTGATGGTGAAGGTACCACCGGTCATCTCTTCCATGGTCAATTTGTTGTCACGCGCCCGCATGCCGAAGTCGGCGATCTTGCTCTCGATTTCCGCGATGCTCAGGTTCTCGGCGCTGCGCAGTACCGGCACCACCAGACCACGATCCGTGGCGACGGCGACGCCGATATCCTGATAGCAGTGATACACCACATCATTGCCGTCGATGGACGCGTTGACCTGCGGAAAGCGCTTCAACGCCTCCACCGACGCCTTGACGAAAAAGCCCATGAAGCCGAGCCGCACGCCGTTATGAACCTTGGCGAATTCGTCCTTGTACTGCGCCCGCACGTCGGTGACCCGATGCATGTCCACTTCGTTGAACGTGGTCAGCATCGCGGTGGTATGGGTTACTTCCAGCAGGCGTTCGGCAATGCGCGCCCGCATGCGGGTCATGGGCACCCGGCGCTCGATGCGCTCGCCCCGTGCGGGAGCGGTTTCCGGTGCACGAACCGCGGGTTCGGCGATCCGTTCGGGTACTGGCTGGGGAGCGCTGGCCGGCACCTCGGAAACACCGGGGCGGTGACCAACGACATCCTCTTTGGTGATACGACCGTCGCGGCCCGTCCCCGCGACCCGGTTCAGATCCACGCCCTGTTCCGCGGCAATTTTTCGCGCGGCGGGACTCGCAGTGACCGGCGCGGCGGAAGCGGCACCCGAAGTAACCGCCCCGCTCGCCGCCGGTACCGTCGCAACAGCGCCGCCTGCGGCGGCCACAAACCGGGCCAGCAGGTCGCCGGTATGGACGATGGTCTGCTCGGGCAGCAGGATTTCCGTCAGGCTGCCATCCGCCGGCGCCACGACCTCCAGCACCACCTTGTCGGTTTCAACGTCCACCAGCACCTGGTCGCGCGCCACCGCCTCGCCCGGGCGCTTGTGCCATTTGGCAATGGTGCCTTCCTGGATCGACTCGGGAAAGGTCGGGGTAACGATATCAATGTTCATCAATGGGACTTCCATGCAGTCAACAACGTCGATACATCAAAACGAGAGATCCAGCGCCCGGTCGATAAACTGCTGCTGCTCTTCCAGGTGCGTGGAGAGATGGCCGGCTGCGGGCGACGCCGACGCGTCGCGCCCGACGTAGCGCAGGTAAAGTTTTTCGTCAACGCGCGTCAGCACCGCGCGCATATGGTGCTGCAGGTTGTACCACACACCCTGATTCATGGGCTCTTCCTGGCACCAGAGCACATCGCGGCAGTTCCGATGCTGCCTGAGCACGTCATGGAGCGCCGCCTCATCGAAGGGATAGAGCTGCTCGATACGCACCAGCGCGATGTCTTCGATCCCGCGCTTTTCGCGTTCTTCATAGAGGTGGTAATACACCTTGCCCGAGCACAGGACGACGCGGCGTACCCGCTCCGGTCGCGGCTCGGAATCCGCGATGACCGTGGCAAAGGATCCCTGCGCCAGTTCTTCCAGCGTTGATGTGGCGAGCCGATGACGGAGGATCCACTTCGGGCTCATGACCACCAGCGGCCGTCGCATGGGCCGGATGGCCTGGCGCCGCAGCATGTGGAACAACTGCGCGGGCGTGGTGGGAATGCACACCTGCATGTTCCCCTCGGCGCAGAGCTGCAGAAAGCGTTCCAGGCGCGCGGACGAGTGCTCCGGACCCTGACCTTCATAGCCATGGGGCAACAGCAGGGTCAAACCGCACAGCCGGCCCCATTTGTGTTCGCCGGCGGCGATGAACTGATCGATCACGACCTGGGCGCCATTGGCAAAGTCGCCGAACTGCGCTTCCCAGACCACCAGTGCCCTGGGCGTCGCGGTGGAGTAGCCGTATTCGAACGCCAACACGGCTTCTTCCGACAGGAAGGAATCGAACAGGTCGCAGCGCGGCTGGTTTTCGGCCAGATGCTTGAGCGGCACATAGGGCTCGCCATCTTTCTGGTTGTAGACCACCGCGTGGCGGTGAGAGAAGGTACCGCGCCCGCTGTCCTGCCCGGACATCCGCACCTGGTAGCCGTCTTCGAGCAGGGTTGCGTACGCCAGCAACTCAGCCATACCCCAGTTGAGCGGCAGGGCGCCACCGGCCATCTTGCGACGGTCTTCGTAGATTTTCCCCACCTGGCGCTGCAGCACGATCCCCTCGGGAATCCGGCAGAGCTTGTGCGCGACTTCCTGAAGTTTCTGCAGGTCGTAACCGGTATCCGCCGGCGCCGTCCAATCGTGCCCCAGAAAGGGCATCCAGTCGACGAACAACGCGGTGTCCGGTTGCGAAACCAGGTTGTAGGCGACGTACTCGCCCCGATCCAGATTCTCGCGATACTCGTCAAGCAGTTGCTGGGCGGCCGCCGCGGTGGTGTCGCCATCGGCGATGAGACGCTCCGCAAACAGGGCGCGTGTGGTCTTGTGATCGCTGATCCGCTGATACATGAGCGGCTGAGTGCCGGAGGGCTCGTCGGTCTCGTTGTGCCCCCGCCGCCGATAGCAGACCAGATCGATCACCACGTCCTTGTGGAACTGATAGCGGTAATCCAGCGCCACCAGCGATGCAAACAGGACAGCATCCGGATCGTCGGCGTTGACGTGAAAGATCGGCGCCTGAACCATCTTGGCGATGTCGGTGCAATACTCGGTGGAACGGCAGTCCTCGCGGCGGCTGGTGGTGAAACCGACCTGGTTGTTGATCACGATGTGCACGGTCCCGCCGGTGCGGTAGGCCCGGGTCTGGGACATCTGGAAGGTTTCCATCACCACGCCCTGGCCGGCGAAGGCCGCATCGCCATGGACGAGGATCGGGACCACGGTTCGCCCCTCGACATCGCCGCGGCGATCCTGGCGCGCGCGCGTCGAACCTTCCACCACCGGCGAAACGATTTCCAGATGCGACGGGTTGAAGTTGAGCGCGAGGTGGACAGCACCACCGGGCGTCATCACGTTGGACGAGAACCCCTGGTGGTATTTCACGTCGCCCGAGGTATGCAGGACTTTCTTGCCCTCGAACTCTTCAAACAAATCGGCGGGATTTTTACCCAGCACGTTGACCAGCACATTGAGCCGGCCGCGGTGCGCCATGCCCAGCACGATTTCCTTGGCGCCGTATTCGCCCGCGCGATAAATGAGGCCGTCGAGCGCCGGGATCAGCGACTCGCTGCCTTCGAGCCCGAAACGTTTGGTGCCCGGATACTTGGAGTCGAGGTGCTTCTCCAGGCCTTCGGCGGCGGTCAGGCGGCGCAGGATGCGCACCCGCAGATCGGGATCGTAACGCGGATGGGAACGCTGGGGCTCGAACCGCTGCTGGAGCCACTGCTTCTCCTCCAGCGACGTGATGTGCATGAACTCCGGCCCCAGATGGCCGCAATAGGTTGCTTCGAGCGCCGCGATGATTTCCCGCAGCGTGGCCTCGTCCTTGCCGATGTAGAGCGGACCGGTCTGGAAAGTCGTGTCGAGGTCGGCGGGGGTGAGACCGTGGAAGGTCAGTTCAAGGTCGGGAACCTGTTCCCGCTCCATCAAGCCGAGGGGATCGAGCTCGGCTTTCTGGTGACCGCGTT
Source organism: Gammaproteobacteria bacterium (assembly GCA_016191205.1). Lineage (GTDB taxonomy): Bacteria > Pseudomonadota > Gammaproteobacteria > Pseudomonadales > Porticoccaceae > JAGPUQ01. Next base: position 32,954 of record JACPPB010000013.1, read on the forward strand.
CGCGGTAGGAGCTGATCAACTGTAGTACGCGGACCTGCTTGCGCTCGTGCTCGACATTGACGCCGCCCGACCCCGGTGCCGGCACCGGTCGTGCCTGACGCCGGCCGAGCAGTTCGAAATGGGCCCGCACGGTATCGTGGGAAATATCGGGAGTCACCACGCCGGTAACGCGCGGCAGGGACGCGAAATAGGCGCGCCACTGCTCCGGAATACTGTTGGGTTCGTGGAGCCAGGTTTCGTACAGTCCTTCGACGTAAGCCGCATTGCCTTCGGAGAGATACGAGTTGCGCCGAAAATGCTCCATCCCATTGCCGCTTATAAAATGGCCGCGCGCGGGATGGTCGCGTGTGGAATCGTCGGGCATCGGATGATCGGGCATCGACTGTCACCTCACGCAACAAGGCTTGCAGGGCATGGACGCGTCTTTCTCACCACGTCGAAGTATGCACCGGCACCCGGAAATCAGGTGCCGCTGCGCAACAGCATATTGCGAATATGGCCGATCGCCCGGGTCGGATTCAGCTCCTTGGGACAGACGGCAACGCAGTTCTGGATTCCGTGGCAGCGGAACACGCTGAAAGGATCGTCCAGATCCGCGAGGCGTTCCTCGGTCGCCGTGTCGCGGCTGTCGGCAAGGAATCGGTACGCCTGCAACAGACCCGCGGGTCCGATGAACTTGTCGGGATTCCACCAGAACGAGGGGCAGGAAGTGGAACAGCAGGCGCACAGGATGCACTCGTAGAGACCGTCCAGCCTGGCGCGCTCCTCGGGCGACTGTAAACGCTCGATGGCCGGCGCCGGCGTGTCGTTGATCAGCCAGGGCCGGATCTTTTCGTACTGGGCGTAAAACTGGCTCATGTCGATGACGAGATCACGGATCACCGGCAGTCCCGGCAGCGGGCGCAGCACCAGCCGATTGTTCTTCACGGTTTCGGAAAGCGGCGTTATGCACGCCAGGCCATTTTTGCCATTGATGTTGACGCCATCGGAACCGCACACGCCCTCGCGGCAGGAACGGCGAAACACCAGGCTGGGGTCCTCGCCCTTGAGCAGTTCCAGCACATCGAGCACCATCAGATCGCGACCGCCGGTGTCGAGCTGGTAGTCCTGCATCCGGGGCACGCTGTCGGTGTCCGGGTTGTAGCGATAGATACTTACGTTCAGCATGATGCGAAGACCTCAGTAAGTGCGCGCTTTGGGTTCGAAAGCGGGCCGCGTCTTGGGCGTAAAGTTGACCGCGCGCTTGGCCACTGTCTTTGTCGCCGGCAGATACAGGGAATGGCACAGCCAGTTGTCGTCATCGCGCTCGGTGAAGTCCTCGCGCGCGTGGGCGCCGCGGCTTTCTTCACGGGCTTCGGCGGCGACCGCGGTCGCCTCCGCGACTTCGAGCAGGTTCTGCAACTCCAGCGCCTCGATGCGCGCGGTATTGAACGCCTGACTCTTGTCATCCAGACGCACGTTGGCGATCCGCTCGCGCAGTGCCGCGAGCTTGCCGACACCGTCGCGCATGTAATCGCCGCGGCGGAATACGCCGAAGTGATTCTGCATCACGGTCTGCAATTCACGGCGCAGTTCGGCTGTCGATTCGCCGGCGTTGGTATCGAGCTGGCGCAGCCGCGCGAGCGCCTGATCGACATCGTCCGAAGACGCGTCGCGCAGGTCGATTCCTTCCCGCAACGCGCGCTCGATGAAGATACCCGAGGCGCGCCCGAACACCACCAGGTCGAGCAGCGAGTTGCCGCCCAGGCGATTGGCGCCATGCACCGACACGCAGGCCACTTCGCCACAGGCATAGAGTCCGGGTACTACCTGATCCTGACCGTCGGGACCGCGGGTGAGCGCCTGGCCATGAATGGTGGTGGGAATGCCGCCCATCATGTAGTGGCAGGTCGGCACCACCGGAATCGGCTCGCGCACCGGGTCCGCGTGCGCAAAGGTCTTGGACAATTCGCAGATGCCGGGCAGGCGGCTGTGCAGCACCTCCTCGCCCAGATGATCCAGCTTCAGCAGCACGTGATCGCCGTCGGGGCCACAGCCGCGACCGGCGATGATCTCCAGAATCATCGAACGCGCGACCACATCGCGGCCGGCGAGATCCTTGGCGTTGGGGGCATAGCGCTCCATGAAGCGCTCGCCATCCTTGTTGATGAGGTAGCCGCCCTCGCCGCGACAGCCTTCGGTAACCAGCACCCCGGCGCCGGCGATGCCGGTCGGGTGGAACTGCCACATTTCAATGTCCTGCACCGGATAGCCCGCGCGCAGGGCCATCGCGACACCGTCACCCGTGTTGATGTGGGCATTGGTGGTGGACGCATAGATACGGCCGGCGCCGCCGGTCGCCAATACGGTGGCGCGCGATTTCACATGGACGACTTCACCGGTCTCGATGTTGATCGCGATGACGCCGACCACCGCGTTGTCCTGATTTTTCACCAGGTCCACGGCGAACCACTCGTTGAGAAACACCGTGCGATTCTTGAGATTGGTCTGATAGAGCGCATGCAACAGCGCGTGGCCGGTGCGGTCCGCCGCCGCGCAGGTGCGCGCCGCCTGACCGCCTTCGCCGAAATTCTTCGACTGTCCGCCGAACGGCCGCTGGTAAATGCGGCCTTCCTCGGTGCGCGAAAACGGCAGGCCCATGTGATCCAGCTCGAACACGGCTTGCGGCCCCACCGAACACATGTATTCGATCGCGTCCTGGTCGCCGATGTAATCGGAACCCTTGACGGTGTCGTACATGTGCCACTGCCACTGATCCTCGGGATCGGCACTGGCGATGGCGCAGGTGATACCGCCCTGGGCGGATACCGTGTGGGAGCGGGTCGGGAATACTTTGGTAATCACCGCGGTCCTGTAGCCGGACTGGGCCAGCTGCAGCGCCGCGCGCATCCCGGCACCGCCCCCGCCAACGATGACCCCATCAAACGAAATCGTGTTTATCTTGGCCATCGCCTCAGCCTCTCCAGAGAATATCGACAGCCCAGATGACATAGGCCAGCAGCGCGCCGACCATGCCCACCTGGAGCAGCACCCGGAGCACGGTCGCGCGGCCGCCCATGAGACGCACCGTCACATAGTCGGTGAGCACGGCCCAGAGTCCGATCCAGGCGTGCGCGGCGATCGCCAGCACCGCCAGCAGACTGAACAGACGCATCGGAAAATGCTGGTGCAGTCCAGCCCACTGGACATAGGTCAGGCCCGGATGGAACAGCAGATAGGCGGTCAGCCACAGCGTGTAGAGCGCGATGACAACCGCGCTGACGCGCTGAATCAGCCAGTCGGAAAGGCCGCTGCGCCCCAGGTTGGTGACGGGTTTTACTGCCATATCCAGACTCCCGCGAGTGCGATCAGAACCGCAGTGACAATAAGGACCAGACGCGCGCCCAGCACGCCGCCCTTGAGTGTTTCGCCAACACCCAGGTCCATGATGAGATGCCGGATGCCGGCCACCAGGTGATACGCCACCGCGGACAACATGGCCCACAGCACGAGCTTGCACCAGCCGCTGGCCAGGATGGCCTTGAGGCCGTCGAAGCTCGCTTCGGAGCGCAGGCTTTGATCGAGCATCCAGAGCATGACGCCCGCGACGCCAAACAGAGCCACGCCGGAAACCCGGTGCAATATGGAAACGTAGGCAGTGATCGGGAGCTGGATGGTGCGAATATCGAGATTTACGGGTCTTTTATCGTTCACGGCGGCATGGCCTTCGAGAAATGAAAGGGCAGCAACCCGAAAGCGGGCGCACTACGTTACCGGGCACTACGTTACTGGGCAAAACGTAACCGGGTAAAACTTTACCAAGCGCACACGCGGGGCACACAGATGTCGCTGGACGCGAAGCATTGAATACGCCGCCGGGACGCCGGGCTCTGCAGGTCACTGAACAGGCAGTGCCACAGGGCACAGCCGGCAGTGGCACAACAGCGACGACCGCAAGGCCGTCGGCGGCGCTGGATTATAGGAACAACCACCGGCCAATACAACGCGGCCCGGGCGCTCGCAATCCAGAAACTCGGGCGCCACGGAGGGGGCCAGAGGCGTTCCGCGAAATACTTCCGCAGGACACTTCCGTCAGGGGATATCGCCCGGCATCCGCAGATACGCGCGCAGATCACGCAACAGCGGATCCCGAGCAAACAAGAAATCCGGATTGGCGTATTTAGGTTGCGCGAGCTGCCGGCGCAAGCCCTTCAGCGTCTCGCGCGGCATCATCACCACGGCGGCGTTGGCCAGCCACAGGGGGACCAATCCGCCGGGATCGGCACTGCCGATCACTTCGATGCGGGTGGTCGTGGGCGATAGCGGCGTCAGTTCCCAGCCGGATTGCAGGAACGGCATCCGCACCCGGCCTGCCACCGGCGGGATCCGCCGTGGCGTCGCCAGCAGCATCATGCGAATCGCGAGTGTCTGCGGATCCTGGCTGACCTCCGCGCGCGCGACCGCGTCCCTGTCGCTTACCGGCCAGACACCGTCAATCACGAAGTAAATGGAGACGTCGACCAGTGAATGGCCCTCGAGCACGCGCGCCTCCCGCATGTGCAGGAACCATTGCGCGTAAGCGTGAAAATCCGTGAGGACCGCCACCACCGTGTCCAGCGGTTTGTCGACATCCATACGGCCACGAAAATCCTTCAGCGGTGCCCCGGGGAGCCGCCGCGTCCACACGCCAATGCCATCGCGCTCGCTGACAGACGTCCATTCCGCCGCTGTCACCAGCACCGAACAGCACGATAACCACAGCGCAAACAGCAGGCGACACATCACAGATCCGCTCCGACTGAAACCGCTCCCCAAACCTGAAGACAAATCCGGTACGTTTGGCGGCAACCATGATCGCCCAAGTCGCAACCAAACGCAGCGCGTCCACTCGGGGCGTCGCGCACGCGGTAGCCAAATTGACAACGGCGCGACTCCGGCGGTAGTCTCCACCCCGCCACCTGGACCCCTCCGGCCATACCCTGCCACCACAGCAGTTCGATCCGGGGCTGCTCGATCCGGGGCGGTTCAATCCGGCTGTTCAATCCGGCTGTTCAATGGAGACGAAGTAAATGACCCAGAAAAAAGCCCTGCTCACTATTCCAGGGCGGGAGCCCATCGAATTGCCGATCCGATCAGGCACCCTTGGCCAGGATGTCATCGACGTCGGTGGACTGGGGAGTTTCGATTACTTCACCTTCGATCCCGGCTTCACGTCGACGGCGTCCTGCGAATCCAAAATCACCTATATCGACGGTGACCAGGGCATCCTTCTGCACCGGGGCTACCCGATCGAAGAGCTCGCCGAAAAATCCGACTACCTCGAAACCTGTTATCTGTTGCTCAACGGCGATCTGCCCAACGCGATGCAGAAAAAGGAGTTCGAAAACATCATCACCACGCACACCATGGTGAACCGCTCCATCGAGCAGTTCATGTCCGGGTTCCGCTACGACGCGCACCCCATGGCGATGATGTGTGGCGCGGTCGGAGCGATGTCGTCGTTTTATCACGACTCCCTCGACATCACCGACCCCCATCACCGCATGATCACCGCACATCGCCTGATTGCCAAGATGCCGACACTGGCGGCGATGTGCTACAAGCATTACGCCGGCCAGCCCTACATGTACCCGCGCAACAATCTCGGCTACGCCGAAAACTTCCTCAACATGATGTTCGGCACGCCCTGCGAAACCCGGGATGTCAACCCGGTGCTCGCCAAGGCGATGGACCTGCTGTTCCTGCTGCACGCCGATCACGAGCAGAACGCCTCGACTTCCACGGTACGCCTCGCCGGCTCGTCCGGCGCCAACCCGTTTTCGTGCATCGCGGCGGGTATCGCGGCGCTCTGGGGACCGTCACACGGCGGCGCCAACCAGGCGGTGCTGGAGATGCTGAATGAAATCGGCGACGTGAAAAACATCGACCACTTCGTCAAACGCGCCAAGGACAAGAACGATCCGTTCCGCCTGATGGGCTTTGGCCACCGCGTCTACAAAAACTTCGACCCGCGCGCCAAGGTCATGAAGCAAGCCTGCGACAGCGTGCTGGCGGAGCTCGGGATCGACAACGATCCACTGCTGAAAATCGCCAAGAAGCTCGAACAGATTGCGCTGGAAGACGATTATTTCGTCAGCAAGAAGCTGTATCCCAATGTCGACTTCTATTCCGGCATCATCATGAAAGCGATCGGCATTCCGACCGAGATGTTCACGGTGATTTTCGCCACCGGCCGCACGGTGGGCTGGATTGCCCACTGGAGCGAAATGATCAGCAACAGCTACAAGATCGGCCGGCCACGCCAGCTCTATACCGGCGAACAGCGCCGCAGCATCATCCCGATAAAAAAACGCAAATAGGCGCCGGGGTCCGCACCCCTCAGCCGGAAGCGCCGGGGGCTGGGACCGGGGGGCGGCTGCGCAGCAGTTCCAGAACCTGGGGATCCAGGCTCCGCAGGTGCAGATCCCGCTGGGGAAACGCGATCTCCACCCCATGCGCGCGAAATGCGGTGTCGATGGCGACGTGCAGCTCATGCGTGACCGGCAGCAGCTCCGTCAACCCGCACACGAACACCCGCATCTCGAAACTGAGACTGCTGTCCCCAAACCCCAGAAACCACACCTGGGGCGGCGGGTCCTTGAGCGCGCGGGGATTGGCTTCGGCAATCTCCAGCAGCAGCCGGCGCGCCAGTTCGGTGTCCGAGCCGTAGGCAATGCCGACCGGCACCACCACCCGCAGTACCGGATCATTCAGCGTCCAGTTCACCAGTTGGTCGGTAATGAACGTCTTGTTCGGCACGATCAATTCCTTGCGATCCCAGTCCGTGATGGTCGTCGCGCGGATCTGAATCCGGGTCACCGTGCCGCTCACGGCACCGACCGTGACGGTGTCCCCGATCCGAAACGGGCGCTCGAACAAAATGATCAGCCCGGACACAAAATTCGCCACCACTTCCTGCAAACCAAAGCCCAGCCCTACGCCCAGCGCCGCGATCAGCCATTGCAGGCGGTTCCACTCCAGACCCAGAATGTTGACAACCAGCAGCGCGCCGACCACGACAATCAGGTAACGACTGACTGCATTGGCCGCGTAGCGCGCACCGTGGTCCACCTCAAGGCGTTGCAGGACCACGACTTCCAGCAGCCCCGGCAGATTGCGCGCGGCAAGATAGGTGACAACGCTCACCAGCAGCGCCAGCCCGACTCCCGCCGCGGTCACCGAGGCAATCACCTGGGAGTCGCCCACACCGGACCTGTACTGCCACAGCACCACGTCCTGCAGCGCGCCGAGCGCCGGCAGCATGTCCGACCAGATCCACCAGAAACCCGCGCCCAGCGTCAGCACCAGTGCGATACGCAGCAGGGCGCGCACCTGGGCGTTGACGGTACCCAGATCGACATTGTGCGCGGCGGGGATTTCGATCGTCACCTCGCCCTGAACCTCCTGCTGCTCACCTAGCTTGCGCGCCACGGCCTCCATTTCGGCATCGCGTCGGGCCAGCGCCTGCTGCCGTGCCAGGCGCGATTCGGCAATCCCGAGCCAGCGCAACAACAGCTGCAAGCCCAGCACCGTGAGTGCGATCAGGATGACGGTCGCGCAGAGTCGGTTCAGCAATTGCTGCGCGGTGTAGTAGTAGCCCGCGAGCGCGAGCACCCCCAGCGCCGCTGGAAACAGCGCCGCCCCACTGAACCACAGCTTGCGCAAATTCCATTGCCAGCCATGGCGGCGGGCGCCGATAAAATAAGGCGCGAGTGCTCCGCGCTCCGGATGCAGTCCGCGCCAGACGAAAAGCGCCAGGGCAACGGCATTCACCACAAAGGCCGCGCGCCCCAGCGTATCCAGATACAGCCCCAGCGCGTTGGTCGTTTCCACGAACAGCGTGGTTGCCACCGACACGGGCAGCAACCAGCGCAGCGGTCTGGTCAGGGACCGGCGCGCGTCCGCGCGCCAGCGCAGATGTTGATCCAGCACACCGCCGTTGCGACACATCACCCGCGCCACCTCCAGCGCCAGCGCAATCCACGCGGCCGCGTGCAGACCGCTGCCCAGTGCTCCCGCGAAGGAGCCATCGCTCCCGCCGGCACTCAGGATCGCGCCGGTAATTGCGAGCAACAGCGGCAACGGCAGCGCCAGCACCAGGGTGATCAGCAGCGCTTCCAGCGTGGCCGAAAAACGGTCCCGGCCGATGTCGCCGATCCCCTCGGCGCGCCCGACCAGGAGCTCGCGCATGCGCTTGCGGTAGTAGATGATCAGGCCCAGGGCGAACAACCCCAACACCGTGACCGCGGGAACTTCCGCACACCCACGGACAAAGGCCGCGCCCAATTCGATCCAGTGCGCGGGGCTGACCAGGCTCAGGGCGGCCCCCCCCACAACGAACGGCCAGCTCCAGGTGGGCGGTTGCGTATCCGCAATCCACACCAGATTGCGTTCCAGCAGCGTCGCGTAATCCGTTACCAGATTCGACAGCTCACGCTGGAGCTGATCGACCGCACCCAGTTCAGCGATGTACGTCGTATAGGTTCTGTCGAAGCGCTCTAGCAGCGCGTTACCGCGACCAAGCTGTTCGCGCAGTCCGGGGCGCGCCGCATCCTGTTCCGCCGCCGGCAGCGCGCCGATCAACGCCACCATGCGTGGTTCCAGGTTTTCACGCTCTTTGAGCTGCGTGCGCAGCTCCAGTTGCGCAAACCGGGCGAGCGCTATGGCTTCGCTGCGCTGGCGCAAATCCTGTCGGTGTTGCAGGAGATTGGGCAGCTGCCGGCGCTGGCGATGCAGAACCTGGCCCAGGCTGCCGCCGAGACGGGCGATCTCCAGTTGGTCCGCGGCGGTACGTCGCAACTCGGTGACCTCATCGATACGCTGGCGCAGCTGCTGCTGTTCCTCGACAGCGCCATCGAGCTGGTCGATCACGGAAGCGAGACGGGTCGCAAGTTCGGCGTTGGCATTTGCTTCGTCCGCAATCACCGGCGGCTGCGCGGCAGCCTCGGCGGTAAACTGTTTCGCCATTTCCCGAACCCGTTCCGCGATGGCGTGGCGCTGCCCGCTCAGCAGCCCCTGCAACTGGGCCACCTGATCGGAAACCCGCTCCACCTCGGCGTCGGCAAGCTTGCGACGCGCGGTCACGAGACTCGCGCGCGCCTCCAGGGTTTGCAGCGCCGTATCCAGCGCGTCGTTTTCGGCGTCGCGCGCCGCGATCTCCGTCCGCAGCGCAATCTCCTGGGCCTGCCGGATCACCACGGGTTGCTGGGCCTTGGCCAGATTCGCGAGTTGCTCGGTGGCAGTCTGGCGTGCCGCCCGCGCCTGAGTGGCGGCATCACGCAGTGTCAGCGGCGCGCGTCCAATGTCCTCCGCTTCGCGGCCAACCTCTTCGGCGCTGGCGCGTGCCGTGTTCAGCTCGGCCTGCGCTTGCGCAAACTGCTGGGTGAGATCTTCGTAGGAAGCGCGGCCATTGGGCGACGACGCCAGAACCTGACGATCGAGGCGTTGCTCGATTTCCCGTACCCGCTGCGGGGCGGAAGCCGCTTCCCGCTCCAGTTCGCGCGCGCGATCACGTAGCGGCCCAATTTCCCGCAGATGCTCCAGCGCGACACGATACTGGGCGATGGCCGCCTCGCGCTGGGCCTCGACCAGGGCTTTATCGCCCTGTACGACTTCGATCCGCGCGAGGATGTCGGATTCGGAGGGCAGTGTCTGTTGACCCGTCGCACTCAGGCCGTTCATGCACCAGACCAGCCCCAGCAGTGCCCACCAGCGCCACCGGCCGCGGACCGGGTTAAACTCGCGGTGTTGTCTCGGCATACAGGTTCCTTCAGTAACAACGGGAGCCACAACAACTCCGCGACACGACGACACAGGTAGCGGCGATCATAGCAGCAGCCTCGATAAGGGACGGGGCGGGACCGGCCCATCGATGACTATCAGGGCTTTGCTTGCGCCGCACCATGGGCAACAATGATTCCGGCGCAAGGCGGGAGCACCGGCATCCTGTTCGCGCTCCGCACTCGGTTACATCAACAACCAGAATCTTCGACAAAGAGGTCGCGCAATGGCTCCGCGCTTACAAAAAAAAACCGATGATCGGGTAGTGTTTCTGCAGCAGTTTCTCAAAAACCCGCGTCAGGTCGGGTCGGTCATTCCCAGCTCGCGCTATCTGGAGCGCCGCGTCGTGGCGTTGGCCGAAGTGCCCGCGGCCCGCACCATCGTCGAACTGGGCACCGGCACCGGCGGCATCACCCGGGCAATTCTCGAAGCCATGCCGCGCGATGCCCGCCTGCTCGGCATCGAGATCAACCCATGCTTTCAGGCGTTGCTGACCGGCTTTGGCGACAGCCGCCTGATTCCCCATGCGGGCAGCGCCGAGCACTTGCGGGAGATCCTCGCGCAACACGGACTGCCGGCACCGGATGCCATCATCTCCGGGATTCCGTTTTCGACCATGGATCGGGGTCTCGGCACCCGCATCCTCACCTCCATCGCCGAGGTGCTGGCGCCGGGCGGACGTTTCGTCGCCTATCAGGTCAGTGGCCAGGTAGCCAAACTGGCGCTGCCCGTGCTGGGCGCCCCGCGCCGGCAGGTGGAGTTCCTGAACATACCGCCGGTACGGCTGTACCGCTGGGATCGCAGGTAACCGGCACGGCAACAGCGCACCAGCCGCCGTTCAACCGCCGAGATGACTGTCGAGCGCCGCGTTGAGTTCGCGCTCGATGGTATCGCGGAGAAAGCCTGCCAGAGGCGCGAGGGTGACGTCGATGCGGATGTTCTCCGCGCCGCACTCGATGACCGCATCGACACCGCCCGCGCGCTGATAACGCACCGCCGCGTCATGCCATTGATAGTGGCCGCCAAACCTGGTCACCAGCTTTTGCGCCAAGGCATCGACCCGGCGGTGAACTTCTGCGCCGCCGAGTTGATGGGCCCGGGTCAGGGATATTTTCGCCATCAGGCCGTTCCGGTGTGTGAATCGGGATGGCCCGCGCTAGCGAAGCTGACGATTGCGCACCAGATCATCGACCACGGCCGGATCCGCGAGCGTGGACGTGTCGCCGAGACTGTCGAGCTCGCTGGCCGCCACCTTGCGCAGGATGCGGCGCATGATCTTGCCGGAACGGGTCTTGGGCAATCCGGGCGCCCACTGGATCACGTCCGGCTTGGCGATAGCGCCGATCTCGCGCGTGCAAAGGTCCAGCAGTTCGCGCTTCAGGGCATCCGAGGGCTCGGCGCCGACCATCAGGGTGACATAGGCATAGATGCCCTGCCCCTTGATATCGTGGGGAAAGCCCACCACCGCTGCCTCGGCGACCAGCGGATGCAGCACCAGTGCACTTTCGATCTCCGCCGTCCCCATCCGGTGTCCCGAGACATTGAGGACATCGTCCACGCGCCCGGTGATCCAGTAATAGCCGTCGGCATCGCGACGGGCGCCGTCACCGGTGAAGTAGTAGCCGGGGTAGAGGCTGAAATAGGTGTCGATCATGCGCCGGTGGTCGCCATACACCGAACGGATCTGACCCGGCCAGGAGGCCTTGATCGCCAGATTGCCCTCGCCGGCGCCCGCGACCTCGCGACCCTCGCCATCCAGCAACACCGGCTGCACACCGAAGAACGGCACGGTCGCGGAACCCGGCTTGAGATCGATCGCGCCCGGCAGCGGAGTCAGCATGTGGCCGCCGGTCTCGGTCTGCCACCAGGTATCGACGATCGGACAACGGGACTCGCCCACCACCCGATGGTACCAGGCCCAGGCTTCCGGATTGATCGGCTCGCCCACCGTACCCAGCAGTCGCAGGCTGGCGCGCGAGGTGCGGGTGACGAAATCGTCGCCCGCTCCCATCAGGGCACGCAACGCCGTGGGGGCGGTATAGAACTGGTTGACCCGGTGCCTGTCGATCACCTGCCAGAAGCGCGACGCGTCGGGCCAGGTGGGCACGCCTTCAAACACCAGCGTGGTGGCGCCGTTGCACAGTGGGCCGTACACGATATAGCTGTGACCGGTCACCCAGCCCACATCGGCGGTACACCAGAAAATATCGCCATCGCGATAATCGAACACATACTTGTGGGTCATCGCCACTTGCAGCAGATAGCCGCCGGTGGTGTGCAGCACGCCCTTGGGTTTGCCGGTGGAACCGGAGGTGTAGAGGATGAACAGCGGATCTTCCGCGTCCATCAGCGCGGGCGCGCAGTCCGGCGCCGCGGCCGCCATGACCTGGTGATACCAGAGATCGCGCCCCTCGTGCCACGCCACCGCGCCGCCGGTGCGCCGCAGGATCACACAACTGTGCACGCCGGGACATTCCGCGAGCGCCTTGTCGGCGTTGCTCTTGAGCGGAATCCGGCGTCCACCGCGCAACCCTTCGTCGGCGGTGATCAGCACCTTGCAGTCGGAATCGAGAATGCGGTCCTTGAGGGCTTCCGGCGAAAAGCCGCCGAAGACTACAGAGTGGATCGCGCCGATGCGGGCACAGGCAAGCATTGCGTAAGCCGCTTCCGGCACCATCGGCATGTAAATGCAGACCCGGTCCCCCTTGTCGACACCGCGGGACTTGAGCACATTGGCGAGCCGGCACACCTGGGCGTGGAGTTCACGGTAGGTGATGGCGCTGCTTTCGGCGGGATCGTCGCCCTCCCACAGGATCGCGACCTGCTCCCCGCGCGTGGCGAGGTGGCGATCGATGCAGTTGGTGGTCACATTGAGCTTGCCGCCGGCAAACCAGGTGGCGGTGCCGGCACCGAAATCGCCGCCGCATACGCTCGCCCAGGGCCGCTCCCAGTTCAGGAACTCCTGCGCCTGTTCGGCCCAGAAGGACTCCGGTTCAACGATGGAGCGGCGATACATCGCCTCATAGCGGGCGCGGTCGATGTAGGCGCTGTTACGCCAGGACTCGGGCACCGGATAGACTGGAAATTCGGCCATCATTCCCCCGGAGACTGGTTATTGGCATGGGTTCGGTCGCCCGCGCGGCGCTTCGCCCCGAATCTTTCAGGAAGCGATCTGCACCGGGATAGTGTTGGCGGTGCGCGCCACGCTGTTATCGGGATTGAGGTACACCAGTTTCGGCTTGTGGCGGATCATCTCTTCCTCGGTGTACTGGGCGTAGGTCGCGATGATCACGCGATCGCCGATCTGCACGCGGCGGGCTGCGGAACCGTTCATGGAAATGGTCCGCGACCCGGCTTCGGCACGAATGATATAGGTCGTGAAACGCTCGCCATTGTTGACGTTGTAGATATCGATCTGCTCGAACTCGCGCAACCCTGCCAGGTCGAGCAGGTCACTGTCGATGGCACAGGAACCGTCGTACCAGAGTTCGGCCTGGGTGACGGTCGCCAGATGCAGCTTGGCCTTCAGCATGGTACTCAGCATACTCAACCCCCTACCCCAAAGTCAGGGTTACGTTGTCGATCAGACGGGCGCCTTCGGTATACATGGCACCCAACACGGCAATCTCGTCATCATCGTGCGCCGCCGTTTCCAGCGTCCGCGCGTTGCGGATGCTCACATAGTCGGCACGAAATCCTGCTTCCTGGAGCTGGCGCACCGCCTCTTCCTCGATGGCGGCGAAATCGCGCCGGCCGTTCTGGGCCATCTCATCCCGACACCAGCACAGCACCTTGTACAACAAGGTTACCCGGGGGCGTTCGGCGGGAGTGATGTAGCTGTTGCGTGAACTCAGTGCCAATCCATCCGTATCGCGCGCGATGGGCGCGCCGACAATCTCCACCGGGATACAGAGATCCTCAACCATGCGCCGGATTACCGCCAACTGCTGATAGTCCTTGACGCCGAACACAGCCTGATCGGGCTGCACGATATTGAACAGCTTGGACACTACGGTGGTGACCCCCTCGAAATGCCCCGGCCGGCTGGCGCCGCAGAGTATATCAGTCATGGTTGGCACAACAACCCGCGTCTGGTCAGCCATACCATTGGGGTAGATTTCGGTTTCTGAAGGGTGAAACAGAAAATCGCATTGCTCCGCTTCGAGCCTTGCGATGTCCGCCGCCATGGTGCGGGGATACTTTTCCCAGTCCTCGTTCAAACCGAATTGCAGCGGATTGACAAAGATACTGACGATCACCCGATCGCAGCGCGTGCGCGCCAGGCGCACCAGCTGCATGTGCCCTTCATGAAGATTGCCCATGGTGGGGACAAAAGCGACGGTGTGGCCCCGCGCGCGCGCCTCCGCGAGCGCCTGGCGCAACGGACTCACCCGGTGGTAAATCTGCATGATTCCACCCCGATCCACTGCCATCAGCGTTCCTCCGAAAAATAGTCCCGCGCCAGATTTTCAAAACGCGTGTGTTTACCGATAAATGTGAGTCGCGCCGTGCCGATGGGACCATTGCGCTGCTTGCCGATGATGATCTCCGCGATACCCTTGTCCTGGGTATCCTCGTGATACACCTCGTCGCGATAGATGAACACGATGACGTCGGCGTCCTGCTCGATGGCGCCGGATTCCCGCAGATCCGAATTGATCGGCCGCTTGTTCGGCCGCTGTTCGACATTGCGGCTCAACTGTGACAGCGCCACCAGCGGGCAGCCGAATTCGCGCGCGATGGTTTTCAGGTCGCGGGAAATCTGGGAAATTTCCTGCACCCGACCTTCGGTTGGCGTGCCCGATGACATGAGTTGCAGGTAGTCGAGCAGGATCAGGGCCGGGCGTGCCGCCAGGTCGAGCAGTTCCGGGGCCATATCAGGCTGCCGCCGCTTGAGTTCATCGCGCCGTTCCCGCACCAGGCGGCGCACCCGGTTGCGCAACTCCATGGGATTCAGGCCCGGTGTATCGTCGATGTAGAGCGCGCGGTCCTTGAGGCGCGCCGCCGCGCCGGACAACTTGTTGAAGTCCTCCGGTTCCAGGCTGCCGCTGCGCATCCGGGTCTGGTCGATGCGCCCCATGGACGACAGCAGGCGCATGACCAGTTGCGTGGCGGGCATCTCCAGGCTGAAGATCAGCACCGGGCGCTCCTGGTGGAGCATCGCGTGCTCGGCCATGTTGAGGGCGAATGCCGTCTTGCCCATCGAGGGGCGGCCGGCGACGATCACCAGATCGGAATCCTGCCAGCCCGAGGTCATGGCATCGAGATCCGCAAAACCGCTGGCGAGGCCGGTGATGGGCGACTCGCTCTGGTAGAGCATGTCGATACGCGCGATGACATCGCGCAGCACGTCGGTGGCGTGGCGAAAGCCGCCTTCCTTGGGACGATTCTCGATGACCTCGAGGAGACGGCGTTCCGCTTCCGCGAGCAGTTTGCTGCTGTCCCAGCCGAGCGGGTTGTAACCCTTGCGCAGAATATCGGTAGCGGCATCGATCAGGCGGCGCACAACCG
The DNA here is from genome assembly GCA_016191205.1 of Gammaproteobacteria bacterium. GTDB lineage: Bacteria > Pseudomonadota > Gammaproteobacteria > Pseudomonadales > Porticoccaceae > JAGPUQ01. The sequence goes on from JACPPB010000013.1 coordinate 48,263, forward strand.
CGCGTTCCAGCACGATCTGCGCGTAGGAACGGATGTTGGTCGTACTGGGCGCGTTGGTGACCAGTTCGACGAGGTAGGCATCGCCGCCGGCCTGGGCCAGTTGGTCGCTGTTTTTGAGGGTCTCGGCGATGGTCAGCGCATCGAGCGGCTGCTCCGCTGCCGCCAGACGACCCATGGTGCCGAAGATGATGCGGTGATCGCGGATGAAAAAGTCCGCTTCCGAAACCACCGCCGCAACATCGTGGTAGGCATCGTTGGCGAGCATCAGCCCGCCGATCACCGCCTGCTCTGCCTCCAGTGAATGAGGCAACTGGGGGTTATCAAGATCGCCTGGCAGCCATTGCGCCATAAACGAACCCCACCCGGGCTATCGCGTGTCGCGGCCCGGCCAAGTCCCCAGGCCGGGCCGAAAATGTTATGCCGCCGTCACATTCACCGTGACGGATTGCGTCACATCGGCATGCACCTGAATATCGACCGCAAATTGCCCGAGGTCGCGGATCGCGCCAGCGGGCAGCTTGACCGCGCTCTTGGCAATATTGACCCCGGCGGTCACCAGCGCGTCCGCGATATCGCGCGCGCCCACCGAACCGAAGAGCTTGCCGCCTTCGCCCGCAACCGCCGTAATGGTTACCGCGCTCACCCGCTCGATCTGGGCAGCCAACGCCTGAGCATCCTGGAGCCGCTGGGCGGAGATGCGCTCGAGCTCGGCGCGCTGCTGCTCGAAGCGGGCGATGTTGCCCGGCGTCGCAAACACGGCCTTGCCCTGGGGAATCAGGTAATTGCGTCCATACCCCGCCTTAACGTTGATCCGGTCGCCGATGTTGCCCAGCCGTCCGGTTTTTTCCAGCAGTATCACTTCCATCGCCAAGCACCTCTTCTGACCGCTTTAAACTGAATTGACAGTTTTGACTGAATTTCTGAATCCCATGCTAAGTGCTGGTCCCGTCGCCGCGTCGCGCAAGGCGCGCACGCACATCGATGAGACTGTCCAGCAACCCCACACCCGCCAGCAACAGCCCGAGCGGCCCCAGCAGGACCACCAGGCACACATAAAACACCGCCAGCCAGTGCGCACCCACATGGGACACCGCCACCACATGGTGTACCAAGCCGATCCCCGCCAAAAACAGCGGCAACCCCAACAAGTTACCCCAGGCGGAATAATCCACCGGCGCAAACTGACAAACCACCAAACCGGCCATCAGGCCGAGTCCAAGGGGAGCTCCGAGACGCAGGCTCCGGAACTCCCGCCCCAGGCCGCCCGGGTTGTAGAGCAGCGCCTGCCACCAGCGCCCGAGCAACAGACTTCCCAATGCACTGATCGCCATCATCCAGGCCAGCATCCCGAGCAGCAGCAGCGGTTCCGGCGCAAGCTTCACTTCCTGGCCTTTGGGCGCCATCCTGGCCAGCATCTCGAGCAATGTCTGCTGCAATCCGGCCAGTTCCGCATCGAGTCCCAGGCCCATCGCCAGCGCCGCGGCGCCACTGACCGCGATCAGCGCCGTCAAGGTCGCCTGCCAGGAAGCGGTCCGCTTCAGCACCAGGGCGCCGACCATGACCACGACAACCGTCCCCAGGGACGCCCAGACCAGCATCGGCGCCGTGTCGCTGAAATAAAAGGTGGCGGCCAAGGGCAGGATCGCCCAAAGGGCAATCAACAGACCTTCACCAAACCCCTTGCGCAACACCACGAGCGCGACCACCGCCGTGCTCAGCAACGGCAACATGCTGCCCACCACGGCGACCAGTGCCGCGCGAGCGCGGCTCGCCATGATGAACTTCGCCAGCGCACCCATAGCGCGCGGCTCCGTTGTTACTGGTGGCTATCGCTGTACGGCAACAGGGCCAGGAAGCGCGCCCGCTTGATCGCCGTCGCCAACTGCCGCTGATAGCGCGCATTGGTGCCGGTAATGCGGCTCGGGACGATTTTTCCGGTCTCTGAGACATAGGGCCGCAGCAGTTCGAGATCCTTGTAATCGATCTCGGTAATGCCGTCAGCCGTGAACCGGCAGAACTTGCGGCGGCGGTTGAATTTGGACGACGACGACATGTTCATTCTGCCACCTCCCCTGCGACGGACGCTTCACCTTCGGCTTCCTCACCTTCGGCGGTTTCGCCTGTCGCGCCGGCAGCTTCCGCTTCGGCGGCCATGCGTGCGGCGCGTTCGGCCTCACGGCGCTCCCGGCTTTCCTTCTCGGCGCGATCGGCCCGCTCTTCCTTCAGAAACTGGGTTTCTTCGGTTACCGCGTTGTCGCGTTTGATGATCAGGCTGCGCAGTACGGCATCGTTGTAGCGAAACGCGGTATCGATCTCGCTGATCGTATCCGCCCCGCACTCGACGTTGAGCAGCACATAATGGGCTTTGTGAATTTTCTGGATCGGATAGGCCAGCGGACGCCGCCCCCAGTCCTCGCGGCGGTGAATCGTGCCGCCGCCGGCTTCGATGACACCTGCGTAGCGATCGGTCATGGCACCGACCTGCTCGCTCTGGTCCGGATGGACCAGGAACACTATTTCGTAATGACGCATTGCTGCTCCCCACGGTTTGAAGCCACCCGGCGCACCGGTGTGGCAAGGAGCCGCCGGCAAGTGCCGACGGGGGCGCCATTCTATTGGCCGCGTGGGGAAATGGCAAACTGACGATCAAAGGCTTCGCACAGAGCGGTCAGCCGCTTTTCCGACACCGGCGCCAGCGTCTTGAGTTGTTGTGCATAGAGCGAGATCCGGTATTCCTCCAGCAAAAACCGAAAATGCTCCAGGGCTTCTTCTACCGCGCCGGGGCCACCGGCCTCAGGGCACCGGTCGAACAGCCGTCCTTCGCGCCAACCCACCCGCCGCGCCTGCCACCAGGCGACAAATCCTGCGATCACCCGGGTAGCGGCGGCATCGCGCTCGACCTGTCCGGGCAGGCGTTCGAAGCGCGCGCAAGCGGCCTGAAAGTAGCGCGGATACTGGTCCAGCCAGCGCGGGGCGGTGTCGCGCAGAAAATGGGGGCGCAGCAAAAAGTCGAGTTGCGCGCGCCCGTCGGCGACCGCCGCGGGATAGCGCGCTGCGCGCTCCCCGTGCCACGCCCGCAACCGTTTCAGCGCGTCGCCCCAGGCGAGCACCTGAGCCGCCAGCCGCTGCGCCACGGCGATCACTTCCGAGCGGTTCGCGAGACAGTCCGCGAAGGCGGCGGCGTTCCGGGGCGTGGAACGCCCCGCGAAAAGCGCGCGCAGCAAGGCAGCTTCCACAAGATCTTCGACCAGGGTTTCCCGGGCTGGCAGTTGGGCGGCGACCAGCGTCAGCGCCGCGCCCTTGAACAGCTCCTTCCGTAAATACTTGAGGGTAGTGGCAAGCTCGGCCGCCGCCAGCCGGAGCAAGCCCAATCGGGTGTGCTCCGCGGCCGCGGCGGGCGTATCAAACAGCCGCACGGCGGCGCTGTCGCCTTCATCCACCAGCCCGGGATAGGCGGTGACGCGCAGTCCGCCGCGCGTCAGGGTCACGGCTTCCGGCAGAGTCTCCAGCGTCCAGTGCTTGAGGCCGGCCACTTCCAGACCAGCCCCGTCACCACCGCCTCCGTCCGACGCGCGCAGGGACGCCCGCACGGTGTCGCGGTACTGACGTTTGAGCGCCGCCAGATCGCGGCCCTGATCGACGAGCGCGCCCTGCTCATCTTCGAGTCGAAAATTGACGCTGTAGAAAGCATCCAGACGCTCCGGCTGCCAGGCGTCCGGCGGCACCGCCAGCCCCAGCACGCGGCGAATGCGCTCGGTGAGCACGGCAACCAGCGGGCGATCCCCGACTTCGACGTCAGCCAACAGGCGGTCCACGGTATCCGGCACCGGTACCAGCGGCCGCCGCCACTGACGCGGCAGCGTTTTCACCAGCTCGATGCATTTGTCCCGCAACAGGCCCGGCACCAGCCACTCGAAGCGGTGCGCTGGCACTTCGTGGAGAATCGCCACGGGCACCAGGATGCTGATGCCGTCCTCGGGATGGCCGGGCTCGAAGCGGTAGCGCACGGCGTAATCGCGTCCATTCCAGGCGATCACGCCGGGAAACTGCGCGACTTCGCTCGCTGCCGGAGCGTTGCGCAGCAGTCGCTCGCGGGGCACGCACAGCAGTTCCGGATGGTCCTGCTCGGCCGCTCGCCGCCAGCGTTCGAACGCCCGCAGACTGACCACGTCGGCGGGCACCCGCTCGTCGTAAAACGCGTAGAGCTCGCGCTCGTCGGCAACCATGTCGCGGCGCCGGAAACGCTCCTCGAGATCGTGCAGCTCCGCCACCAGCGCGGCATTGCGCGCAAAAAACGCGCCCTTGCCGCCGCGCGCATAACCGCCATCCACCAGCGCGCCCTGGATGAACACCTCCCGCGCCAGCACCGGATCGATGGCACCGTAGGCCACCGCCTTGCGTTCCTGGATCACGAGACCGTAGAGGCTCTGCTTCTCCCACGCCATGACCTGGCCGGTGCGGGCGCTGTAATGGGGTTCGCTGTAACCCTTCTTGACGAGATGGGCGGCGAGTTCCACCAGCCACTCGGGCTCGATCGCGCCGCAGTTGCTGGCGTAGAGGCGGCTGGTTTCGATCAGCTCGGCGGCCATGATCCAGCGCGGCGCGGCTTTGACCACCGCCGAACCCGGGAAAATGAAAAATTTCTGATTGCGCACGCCCTGATATTCGCGGTTGTCGCCACCCAGCCCCACCAGCGTCAACAGTCCCGCCAGCAGCGCCCGGTGGATCTGCGGTGTCGTTGCCGGCACATCGTTGTCGCGCCAGCCCAGCTCGCGGCAGACCAGATGCAACTGATGGTGCAGATCGCGCCATTCCCGCAAGCGCAGCGGCGACACAAATTCGCGTCGGCAATGGCTTTCGAAGGCACTGCGGCTGAGTTCCTGACGCTGGAGTTCCGCGTGTCGCCACAGGTTGAGCAGCGCAACAAAGTCCGAGTGCGGATCGGCCCACTGGCGGTGGCGCTCGTCGGCGGCCTGGCGCTTGTCGGCGGGACGCTCCCGGGGATCCTGGACACTCAGTCCCGCGACGATCACCAGCGCTTCACTCAGGCAGCCTCCCGCCACCGCCGCCACCAGCATGCGTCCCAGGCGGGGATCGACCGGCAGCCGCGCCAGGGTCCGGCCAATGGCCGTGAGTACATTCCCGGAATCGATGGCGCCCAGTTCCGCCAGCAGTTGAAAGCCGTCATTGACCAGGCGACCGTCGGGAGGATCGAGAAACGGGAAATCCCGCACATCCCCGAGGCGCAACTCCAGCATGCGGAGAATCACGGCGGCCAGATTGGTGCGCCGGATTTCCGGATCGGTGTATTCAGGCCGCGCGGCAAAATCGTCTTCGCCGTAGAGCCGCACGCAGACACCGGGGCCGATGCGACCGCAGCGCCCGGCGCGCTGGTTGGCGCTGGCCCGGGAAATCGCCTCGATGGGCAGGCGCTGCACCTTGGTGCGATAGCTGTAACGGCTGATCCGCGCGCGCCCGGTGTCCACCACATAGCGAATGCCAGGAACCGTGAGGGAGGTTTCCGCCACATTGGTCGCCAGCACCACCCGCACGCCCCGATGCGGCTGAAACACCCGGCTTTGCTCGGCCAGACTGAGGCGCGCGTACAGCGGCAGCACCTCGACCCCGTTGAGCGCGAGCTTGCGCAGCGCCACCGAGGCTTCGCGAATCTCGCGCTCGGAACTGAAGAACGCCAGCACATCGCCCCGCCCCGGCGCGGCTACCAGATCGCCAATCGCCGTCACCGCCGCCGCCACCGGATCCGCATCTTCGCCGGGCATCGGCCGATAACGGATTTCCACCGAATACCCACGACCCGACACTTCAATCACCGGGGCACCATCGAAATGGCGCGCAAACCGCTCCACATCGATGGTGGCCGAGGTGATGATGATCCTGAGGTCGGGGCGCTGGGGCAGTATCTGCTTCAGATAACCCAGCAGAAAATCGACATTGAGACTGCGTTCATGGGCCTCGTCGATGATCAGGGTGTCGTAGCGCTGGAGCAGCCGGTCGCGCGGAATTTCCGCCAGCAGCACGCCGTCGGTCATGAGTTTGACCAGGGTGCGTTCGCTGCTTTGATCGGCGAACCGGACCTGATAACCCACCAGTCCGCCGAGCGGGACGCGCAACTCCTCGGCGATGCGGCTCGCCACGGTGCGCGCGGCGATCCGGCGCGGCTGGGTGTGGCCGATCAGCCCGCGGGCGCCGAGTCCCAGTTCGAGACAGATCTTGGGTAACTGGGTGGTTTTTCCGGAGCCGGTTTCACCGGCCAGGATGACGACCTGATGGTCGCGGATGGCCGCCGCAATGTCCTCGCGCCGCCCCACGACGGGCAATTCGTCGGGATAGTTGATGGCGGGAACGCTGTCGCGCCGCGCCTGTACCGCGGCGCAGGAACTGGCGATGCGAGCTTCCAGACCGGAGATGTCGCGCTCGACCGGGAGACCCTGCTCAAGGCGACGGGCGATGCGCGCCAGCGCGCGCCGAAGCTCCGCGACCTGGTGACTCAGACACTGATCGATTTTCGCGTTGAGCGGCGCCAACCCGTCGGGCCCGACAGGTTGCCGCGCCGGCGACGGTCCAGACATGGCGCGGCCCGCGCTACTTGGCCAGCAGCGAGATCCCCTGCTCCAGCCCGCCGAGGGTGAGCGGAAACATGCGGTCTTCGAGGATGCCGCGCACCCGCTGGATGGTGGGAGTGTGCTCCCAATAGTCGTGGCGCACCGGATTCAGCCAGATCAGCTTGGGGTAAACCTGGGCGAGGCGCTCCAGCCACTCGACCCCGGTCTCCTTGTTGTAGTACTCGACGCTGCCGCCGGGACTTTCGAGTTCGTAGGGTGGCATCGAGGCATCGCCGACGAAAATCACCTTGTAGTCGGCGGGATAGGTGCGCAGCAGATCGACAGTCTCGGTCTTTTCGTTGTAGCGGCGGAAATTGTCCTTCCACACATAGTCGTAGAGCGCGTTGTGGAAGTAAAAATACTGAAGATGCTTGAACTCGGTCCGCACGGCGGAAAACAGCTCTTCGCAAGTCCGCACATAGGGGTCCATGGAACCGCCGACGTCGAAGAAAATCAGCACCTTCACCGCGTTGTGGCGCTCCGGAACCATCTTGATGTCGAGCAGGCCGGCGTTCCTGGCGGTGGAGCGGATGGTGTCGTCGAGATCCAGCTCTTCCTCGGCGCCGGTGCGCGCGAACTTGCGCAGTCGCCGCAGGGCGACCTTGATGTTGCGGGTGCCGAGCTCGATGGTGTCGTCGAGGTTCTTGAATTCGCGCTTCTCCCAGACCTTGAGCGCTTTCTTCTGCCCACCCTCACCGCCGACCCGCACACCTTCGGGGTTGTAGCCGCTGTTGCCGAACGGCGACGTGCCCTTGGTGCCGATCCACTTGTTGCCGCCTTCGTGACGGCCTTTCTGTTCCTTCAGGCGCGCCTTGAATTCCTCGATCAGCTTTTCCAGGCCGCCCAGACTCTCGATCTTGGCCTTTTCCTCTTCGGTCAGGCTCTTCACGAACTCCTGCCGCAACCATTCCTCGGGAATCAGGATATTGAGAAAATCATCGAGAGTCTCGAGATCCTTGAAATAAAGCGCAAAGGCACGGTCGAACTTGTCGTAATAGCGCTCGTCCTTGACCATCGCCGTGCGCGCCAGCAGATAGAAATCGTCGACACTGCCGAAGGCGACGTGTTTCTGCAACGCTTCCAGCAGGGTCAGGAGTTCCTTGATGGAAACCGGAATCCCGCCCGTCTTGAGCGCAAAAAAGAAGTTCAGCAACATTTAGCTATGCTTCTCCCGGCGCGTCATGAACGCCAAACGTTCGAGCAAATGCACATCCTGTTCGTTCTTCAACAGCGCACCGTACAGCGGCGGAATCGCCTTGGTGGGGTCGCGCTGTTTCAGGATTTCATCGGGGATGTCGTCGGAAAGCAACAACTTCAGCCAGTCCACCAGTTCGGACGTGGACGGCTTTTTCTTCAGGCCCGGAATTTTTCGCACATCGAAGAACACGTCGAGCGCTTCATCGACCAGGGATTTCTTGATGCCGGGGTGGTGCACATCCACGATGCGCAACATGGTTTCGCGATCGGGGAAATTGATGAAGTGAAAGAAACAACGGCGCAGGAAAGCGTCGGGCAATTCCTTTTCGTTGTTGCTGGTGATGATGACGATCGGACGGTGTTTGGCCACCACGCGCTCGCCGGTTTCATAGACATGAAATTCCATGCGATCGAGTTCCAGCAACAGGTCGTTGGGGAACTCGATGTCGGCCTTGTCCACTTCATCGATCAGCAGTACCACCTGCTCATCGGCCGCGAACGCCTCCCATACCTTGCCGCGCTTGATGTAGTTGGCGATGTCGTGGACCTTGTCGCCACCCAGTTGCGAATCCCGGAGCCGCGATACCGCATCGTATTCGTACAGACCCTGCTGGGCCTTGGTGGTCGATTTGATGTGCCAGGAAATCAGACGCTTGCCCAGCGCCAAGGCCACCTCTTCGGCGAGCATCGTTTTGCCGGTGCCCGGCTCGCCCTTGATCAGCAGCGGCCGTTGCAGAATCACCGCCGCATTGACGGCCATCTGCAGGTCGTCGGTGGCGACATACCGTTCTGTACCCGTGAATTGCATCTTGATCTCCAGGAACCATGAAAAAATCGAATGCGCCGCATTCTACGGCAAGCCTTTGTTGCTTCCAACCCGGGTTCCAGATCCTCTCGGGACCCATTTTTCCTGCTGCGAAGCGGTACTTTCCGGCGCTGGCCCCACGACGAAAGTGGGCTCCTGCCGGTTGCGCCGGGGTGCGGGAGCTGGCGCGGTCCTGGCGGCTTTCGACGCCGCTTCCCGGCGGGGTCGGAAGATCAGCCACAGCCCGAGCGTCAGCACATAGAGCAGACCGAACACCGCCAGCAGCGGCAGCACGCCACGGAGCAGGGCATCACCATGCTCGGGACCGAGGGCGTCGAACAGCATCACTCCCCAGGCCGGGGCGAGATAATGCAGGTCGCGGTACGGGAACATCGGTGTCGCGAGCAACGTGATGACAGCGACCCGCGCGAAAGCGCGGAGTGGAAATCCGGGCAGGGGCCGGGTGATCCGCCACAGCGGCGCCAGCACCAGCAACACACCCAGGTACCAGCCGACCAGGCCCCAGAAATAATTCTCTTCGCTGTACACGCGACCTACCCCACCCAGCGGACGATATGATCGGCCCGTGCATCCGGATGCACGAATTCCTCCGAGACTACCCGATCCCGCACCGAAATACCCGCCGTGTGGACGCTGTCCGGATCTCCCGAAATCAGGGGATGCCAGGCATGCAGCGGCTTGCCCTCGGCCACCAGACGATAGGCGCAGGTGTCCGGCAGCCAGTCCGTGGCGGGCACATTGACGGGGTTCAGCACCTGACAATCGGGAACCCGCCGCTCGCGATGCTGGTAGTCGCGGCACCGGCAGCGCCGGATATCCAGCAACCGGCAGGCGATGCCGGTATAGGCGATTTCGCCGCTGTCCGCATCCTCCAGTTTCAGCAGACAGCAGCGACCGCAGCCATCGCAGAGCGCCTCCCATTCCCCGGCATCGAGTTCGGCCAGCGTCTTGTCCTCCCAGAAACGCTCCATCAGCCGCCCCGGGGCAACTTCTCGTTGCGGCCAGCGATCGCCGCGATGCCGGCATCCGGCAACGGCGGCAACTGGAGAAACCAGCCGCGTTCGCGCAGCGCCGCCAGCACTTCGTCGGTGTTGGCGCGCGCCAGCGTCCGGTCCGGCGTCAGCGCCAGGGTCAACGCCAGCTCGGGCGTGCCAAACCGCTGCAGCAGATCATCCGGCACCGGCGCGAGATCCTGCTCCCGGGTGACGTACAGATACAGTTCGCCGCGCCGCGGGCTGCGGTACACCTTGCACAATACTTTGTCTGCCGAAGTCATGGGGTTGGCGCGCTCCAGGCGCGCACGAAATCGAGGAGTTGCGCCCCCACCATAGCGCGACGCCAGCCGACTGCCAGCACCGCCGGCAACTGTGGCGTTCCGCCACTCCAGGAGCGCGCGAGTTGCTCCAGGTCCGTGCGCCGTACCAGCATTTCCGGAGCGATGCCGAATTCGCCGGCGCGCTCGGCCAGCCAGTCGCGACAGGCCCGCACCAGATCGCGCGCCGTGCGGCTGAGAGGCTCCCCTTCCAGCGGTTCGGGGAAATCCGCCGCCGGTACCGCCGCGGCCCGGGCCAGCGCAGCCAGCAGCTCCGGTCCGTAGTCGCGTGCAGTGCGGGGCCGCAGGTCGCCGATGCGGGCCAGCGCGGCGCGCTCCACCGGTCGCGCCTGCACCAGCGCGAGCAATTCGACGTCGTTGACGACATGACCCCGGGGGCGATCGCGACGCCGCGCCTCGCCTTCGCGCCAGGCGGCCAACTCCCGTAGCGCCGCGAGATCCCGCGGCGCCAGACGTCCGGCGCCCTTGACGCGACGGTATTGCTGTTCCGGCGGCGTCTCCTGCGCGGCCTGTACGAGGATCGCCGCCATCTCGGCCGCGATCCAGTCCGCGCGGCCCAGGCGCGCGCCGGCCTCGACCAACTGGCGGTACACCGGAAAGAGGTAGTGCACATCGGCCGCGGCGTAGGCGAGCTGGGCCGCCGACAGCGGGCGCTGCAACCAGTCGGAGCGGGTCTCCTGCTTGCCGATTTCGACATCCAGCAGCCGCTTCACCAAAGCGCTGTAACCGAGCGAGAACCCGTGGCCGACCATGGCCGCCGCCACTTGGGTGTCGTACAGGGGCGCGGGCCGGCAGCCCAGGGCGAGTTGCAGCACCTCCAGATCTTCCGAACAGGAGTGCAGCACCTTGATCACGTTCGGATCGGACAGCAGCTCTCCCAGCGGACTCAGATCGCCGAGCACCACCGGGTCGATGAGCCAGGCCGTGTCGCCATCGCTCACCTGGACCAGCGCCAGACGCGGATAAAAAGTATCCGTGCGCATGAATTCGGTGTCGAGAGTCACCGCCGCGCACCGGCGCCAGTGTGCCGCCGCCGCGACCAGCTCCGTATCCGCGGTGATCAGATGCGTGGGCGGGTGGCCGGTCACGAGGACATGCGCCGGCGGCTGGCAAAGGCGTGCGACAGAGTGCCGCCGTCGACGTATTCCAGTTCCCCGCCGAGCGGTACGCCGTGGGCGATCCGGCTCACCGACACACCCATGGCGGTGGCGTGCTCGCTGATGAAATGCGCGGTGGCCTCGCCTTCGACGGTGAGATTGGTAGCCAGGATCAGTTCCTCGATGGGTTCCTCGGCAAGCCGCCGCAGCAATTGATCGATGCCGATCTCCTCGGGCCCCATGCCGTCGATGGGCGACAGGCGACCCAGGAGGACGAAATAGCGGCCCGGGTAGCTGCCGGACTGCTCGATGGCGAACAGGTCGGCGGGCGTCTCCACCACGCACAGCAAGCCCGGATCGCGGCGCGCACTGGCACAGATACGACATTCCTCGGCCTCGGTCAGTACGCGGCAGCGGCGACAGCGCCCTACCCGCTCCGTCGCCGCCATGATTGCGCCGGCCAGCCGCAGCGCCCGCTCGCGGTCGCGCTCCAGCAGATGCAGCGCCATGCGCTGGGCGCTTTTGGACCCCACGCCCGGCAAACAGCGCAGGGCGTCGATAAGCTCGCCGATCAGTCCGTCGAACATGGGATCAGAACGGCAGCTTGAAGCCGGGCGGCAGCGGCATGCCGGCCGTGAGCCCACCCATCAGTTCCTTCTGGCGCGCCTCCACTTTGCGCGCGGCGTCATTCACGGCGGCGGCCAGCAGATCCTCGAGAATTTCGACGTCTTCGACCAGCAGGCTCGGATCGATACTGACCTTGCGCACATCGTGGCGCCCCGTCATCCGCACCCTCACCAGCCCCGCGCCGGACTCTCCCGTCACCTCGGTGGCAGCGGCCTCCTCTTGCAGCTTCTGCATTTTCTCCTGCATCTGCCGCGCCTGTTCCATCAAATCGTTCAGACCTTTCATGACTACCTCATTCGTCCAGAGGGACCACGGTATCTTCGAGCAGGACGCCGTTGAAACGTGCCATCAGCGCGCTCACCAGGGGATCGGCGCGCAACGTCGCCACCGCCGCGAGCTGCCGCTCCCGGCGGTGGCGCAATTCGACCTCGCGGGGCGATTCCGCTCCGAGCACACCGGATGCAATCTCCACTTGCACCGGCGTCGCGAAATACCCGCCGAGCGCGGCTTCGATGCGCTCCCGATGACTCACGTCATAGAGCGCATCGCTGCGGGCGTCGAGCCGGAATACCAAACGACTGCCCACGCGTTCGACCAGCTCCAGATTGGCGGCGGTATTGGCCACCACGCCGCCGAGCGCGAGCGCTCCGCACACCATCGGCCACTGCGCGGGACCGAACTGTTCCAGCGCAATGGCGGATCCCGGCGCCGGAGCCGCCGCAGGCGGCGGCGCGGGCACCTCCGCTGTCGGCATCGGCTCGGGCGCGACAGCCGGCGCACTCACCTCGCGCGGCGGCGCGAGCGCGACTTCAGCCGCCGGAACGGACTTTTTTGCCGCGGGCGGCACCTCCCGTGCCGCCGTTGCCGCCGGTTCACCCCGGGAGTCCGTGGCGGATGGTACCGGCTCAAACGCCAGTTGCCGCAGGAGGATCATTTCGAACCCGACGCGCAAATCCCCGCTGTGGGGCAGATCGCGCCGTCCCAGCAGACAGATCTGATAAAAGAGCTGCACGGTCTCCCGCGTCAGTTGCGCGGCCAGTTGGCCGATCTCCGCGGCGTTGCCGCCGCGCGGGTCGAGCGCCTCCGGTACCGTCTGCGCCACCGCCACCTGGTGCCAGATCGCGATCATGTCGGCAAGCGCCGCCGCGTAATCGGGTGCCAGCTCGGCCAGCCGATCCACCAGCCCGAGCACAGCGGCACCGTCGCCCGCCGCCAGCGCCTGGCAGATTTTCAGCACCGTGGAGCGATCGATGGTGCCCAGCATGGCGCTCACCGCCTGCTCCTCGATCTGGCCGCCGCCATGGGCAATCGCCTGATCGGTCAGGCTCAGCGCATCGCGCATGCTCCCGTCGGCCGCGCGCGCCAGCGCCCAGAGACTGGCTTCGTCGCTGGGAACCCGTTCTTCGCGCAACACCATGGTCAGGTGCTCGACAATGCGCTCCGGCGCGAGATTCTTGAGGTTGAACTGCAGGCAGCGCGACAGGATGGTGACCGGCAGGCGCTGGGGATCGGTGGTGGCGAGCAGAAACTTGACGTGGGGCGGCGGCTCTTCGAGCGTCTTCAACAGGGCGTTGAAACTGTGGCCTGACAGCATGTGCACCTCATCGATCAGGTACACCTTGTAACGCCCGAGCGTCGGCGCGTACTGCACATTGTCCAGCAGGTCGCGGGTATCCTCGACCTTGGTGCGCGATGCCGCATCGACTTCGATCAGATCGACAAAGCGGCCCTCCGCCAGCTCGACACAGGCGCCACAGGTACCGCAAGGCTTCGAACTCACCCCGGTTTCGCAATTGAGACATTTGGCGAGGATGCGCGCGATGGTGGTCTTGCCCACGCCGCGCGTGCCGGTGAATAGGTAGGCGTGGTGCAGCCGGCCCTGGTCGAGCGCGTTGATCAGGGCCTTGAGCACATGCTCCTGCCCGACCATTTCGGAGAAAAAGCGGGGCCGCCACTTGCGGGCAAGCACCTGATAGTTCATGGGAATTTGCGCCTGTGGAAATGGCGTCGTCGCGGCCGGCGGTCATTATAGGCCGACGGCGTCCGGTTGGTGACAGCCCCGTGAGGACGACCCGGCGCGCAACCGAATCGAGAAGCGCTGTCTGGACCACAAAGGGTGGCAACCCCTGCCAGCGAACCCCCGGCACGCGAAGTCGCTGCTACCGTTGCTCCCTTCCGGGCCTGGCGGGGTTCACAGTTGTTCGCCGCGGGGAACCGGCAGGGGCCACCATTGCGGGCCGCGATTATCCGGGCTGGGCGAGAACGACGCAACCGCCATCGCACACCCCACCCTCCCCTTGATCTGTTTGCCGGGATAAACGGGACCGGGTCGAAGCCAACGACTTGGTGACGGCACACAGCAAGCGGGGTCCGTCGCGACATCACGCCTTGTCGAGCACATAAAGCCGGCGTTTGCCGATCCAGCGCAGCATGTCCAGCCGCTTGCGAATGCGGAATCCGGCTTCCGCCAGCTCGGCCTCGATGACCGCGCGGGCAACGATGATCCGGTTGGGCGGAAATGCGGGATCGCGGCGGGCTTCCTCGCGCCGCCGGCGGCGCGCCTGAAGATTGCCATCCACCCACAGGCTGATGGTGGCACCGCTGCGCGTGACGCGGTGGATTTCGCGCAGAATGCGCAGGCGATCGGCTGGGGTCGCAAAATGATGGAGCAGTCGCATGCAAAGCACATGGTCGACGGCTGCGTCCGCCAGCGGCAGCGCAAAGGCATCCATGGGGCTCACTTCGAAGCGCGCACGCGTCTCGGGTGCGGCACCGGCAACCGCCGCGGCCAGCATGGCCGGACTGTTGTCGCCGGCTAACAGGCGCCGCGCCGATGTGCGCGCGAGCATAGGCCAGAACCGACCGGTGCCACAGGGCATGTCGAGCACCGATTCCGGGTTACCAGCCAGCGCCAGAGCGCGCCGGGCGAGGCCGATTTCGCGCCATGAACTGACGCGCCGACTCCAACTGCTGCGGTGAACCGCGGAATAATGGCGCGCGGTGTCTTCGTCGTAGCGATTGGCGATATCGGGAGGCTGGGTGGAGTCGGTCATGGATAGCACGGGTTTTACGCTGAGGGACGCGAATATTACGGGGGTCCGCGACGGCCGTACAATCCCGGCAGAACCCCGGCAGAATTCGCTGGACCCCGACGGTGCTAACCCGGTTCAATGCGGGTTCCGGTGCCGTAACGCAATGGCGCGAGCAATTCCCGGGGGATGAACAAAATTGCGATGAAGTATCTGCCCGTTAAGCGTTCGCTCCCTCTGCTCGCCTCCTTGATGTTGCTCGCCGCGCTGGCGGTGGCTGCGGAGCCCGACCTCAAGGCCCGCCTCTCCGATTTGCAGCAGCGTTGGGCGGTTGCCAACTATGAAATGCGCGGCCAGCCTCGCATTGCCGCGCTGGAAACCCTGGCGCAAAACGCGGTGCGCCTGGCGGCACTGAACCCCAAACGTGTCGAAGTCTGGATCTGGTCGGGGATGATCCAGGCGACCCTGGCGCGCGCCGCAACCGGCATCAATTCGCTGAATGCCGCCACGGCAGCGCGCATCGATCTGGAGCGGGCACTGGCCATCGATCCCAAGGCCATGGACGGCGCCGCCTACACCCAGCTCGGCGCGCTCTACTACAAGACGCCGGGCTGGCCGGTAGGTTTCGGCGACCGCAAAAAGGCCCGGGAGCTGCTGTTCAAGGGTGTCAAGGCCGATCCCGATGGCATCGACAGCAACTATTTTTATGGTGATTTCCTGCTGGAGGAGGGCCAGCGCCGGGAGGCGCGGGTGTATTTGTTGCGTGCCCAGAAGGCGCCGCCGCGCCCGGGACAGGCACTCGCCGACACCGGCCGACGACGCGACATCGCCAAACTCCTCGCCAAAATTCACGCACAATAGACTGCTCTTGCCCAGGGAGTTTCGCGTTGCGACTGTTGCTGGTGGAAGACGACACATCGCTGGCGGCGGGCCTGTCCCTCGCCCTCCGCAACAAGGGTTTTGCCGTCAATCACGTGGCGCGCGGCGACCACGCGCTGCTCGCCGTACAGACCGACCCGCCCGACCTGATCATCCTCGATCTCGGGCTGCCGGACATGGACGGCCTGGACGTGCTGCGCCAGTTGCGCAACACCAATCGCACGATCCCGGTGCTGATCCTCACCGCGCGGGACACCACCAGCGAAAAAGTCGCGGGCCTGGATCTCGGCGCCGATGATTATCTGGCCAAGCCCTTCGACATCGACGAACTGGACGCGCGCCTGCGTGCCATGAGCCGGCGCCTGGGCAGCGCCACCGGCAGTATCCTGACCGCCGGCGACCTCAGTCTGAACCTGGCCACGCGCGAGCTGACCAAAGGCGACCAACCGGTGGATCTCTCACGCCGCGAATACGCGCTGCTCCGCGCACTCCTGGAGAATCGCGGCAAGGTACTTACCCGCGAATCCCTGGAGGGCAAGCTCTACGCCTGGGGCGAAGAGGTCGCCAGCAACGCCCTTGAAGTTCACATCCACCATTTGCGCCGCAAGCTGGGCGCGGATGTCATCAAGACGGTGCGCGGCATCGGCTACAGCCTGCGCCTGCCATGAAGTCCATCCGCTCCTACCTGGTGATCGCGGTGCTGTCCGCGATCACCCTGACCAGCTTCGTGGCGGCACTCTACGGCTACCGCGCCAGCGTTGCCGCCGCGCAGACCCTGTTCGATGCGCAGCTCTCCGATACCGCCAGCCTGATCGCCGCGCTGCTGGCGGCACAGCCTCCCGAAGCGACGCCCGAGGCAGACCGCGGCCTCACCCCGAGTGCCGGGCAGGCGGCCTTTCAGATCTGGACCGCGGACCAGCGACTCGTCCTGTATTCCGCCGACGCCCCCACCACCGCCATCGCGCCGTTCGTGCCAGGTTTTCACGATCGCAACTTCAATGACCAGCGCTGGCGCGTGCTGGTGCGCTATGCCCAGGCCAGCGACCACTGGATTCTGGTCGCCCAGCGCGCCGACACCCGCTATCTGCTGGCCGACAGCATCGTGATGGAATCCGTCCTCGCGGTGGTCGTCAGTCTGCCGGTCGCGGCGCTGTTTATCTGGGTCATCGTCGGTCACGGGCTGCGTCTGCTGGCGCGACTGGCGTCGCAGCTGCGCCACAAGAAAGCCGCTGACCTGTCACCCCTCGATCTCGACAATCCTCCCGAGGAGCTCGCGGTGATTGTGGCCGCCGTGAACGCCCTGCTGAATCGCCTGGCACGCTCCTTCGCGCGGGAACGACGCCTCACCGCCGATGCCGCCCACGAACTGCGCACCCCCATCGCTGCCCTGAAAATACACCTGCACAATCTTGCCGGGAAGCTGCCGCCCGGATCCTGCTGCTCTACCGCATGGAGCCCGAGCACTACCGGGCCACCATGGAAGTCCTCGACCTCACCGAAATTGCCCGGCAAACGGTCGCCAACCGCTACGCGGAGTTCGAATCGAAAGAGCAGGACGTTCATTTCGAAGGCCACAGCCAGCCTATCCTCGGGGATCGCTTTGCCATCGCCACGCTGGTGGAAAACCTCGTCGCCAATGCGAGTCGCTACACCCCCAACGGCGGACGGATTGCGGTCGCCACCAGCGCCACCGCCGAGCGGGTGATTCTCGAGATCAGCGATTCCGGTCCGGGTATGGCGGAGTCGGAACGGGAGCGGGTGTTCGACCGTTTCTACCGCATCGGCGGTGACCGCAATCCCGCGTCCGGCAGCGGTCTGGGCCTTTCGATCGTGAAACTGATCGCGGAACAGCACCACGCGACCATCCGCCTGGGCGCGTCGCCTTTTGGCAGCGGGCTGTCGGTATGCGTGGAGTTCCCGCTGTCGGAAGAACCGCCCGTGGCGGCGCCCAACGGGAGCGCCTGAGCCATGGCGACGACTACTCCGTTCCCGGGCGGCGCGAACCGATCAATGGCATGCACATGCCGGCGCGGGGCAGTTTTGCTGCTGCTGAGCGCGGCCGCCGCGACGCATGCGGACCCCTCCGCGACGCCGACGGCGGAGTTGCGACTGCAGAATCACCTGTTCGAACCTTCCGAAATCCACATCCCCGCGCACACCAAGGTGCGCTTGCTGATCCACAATCTGGACTCAACCCTGGAAGAATTCGAGAGCTGGGATTTGAACCGCAAAAAAATCATCTTCGGCAACCACAGCGCCACGGTGTTCGTCGGTCCACTGGCGCCCGGGACTTACCGATTCTTCGGCGAATTCAATTCCAAGACGGCGCTGGGCCGGCTTGTGGTGCAGTGACGCCATGCTGATCGACAGCGTCATCATCGTGTTGCGGGAAATCCTCGAAGCGGCATTCCTGCTCAGCCTGCTGCTGGCCATGACGCATTTTCTCGGCATGACCGCACCCAGATTTCGCGCCGCGATACTGCTCGGACTGGGCGGCGCAATCCTGTTCAACGTTACGCTGCGTGCGGTATTCGACTGGTTCGACGGCGTCGGTTACGAACTGGCCAACGTCGGCGCGCAGATCCTGACCTATCTTGCGATCCTCGCCATCGTCGGCCTGCTGATGCGCGGCCGACGCGCGCGGCACCGGACCCTTACCCCCTTGCGCTGGCTCATGACAGCCACCGTCGCGCTCGCCATCACCCGGGAAGGCGCGGAGATTCTGCTGTATTTCAGCAGTTTGAAGGGCCAGACGGGAGCGATCTCCGACGCCATGACCGGCGCCGTCATCGGCGCCGGGGTCGGTTTCAGCGCGGGCACTCTGTTTTACTATCTGCAATTGACCCAGGGTCCGACCCGGACCCTGCGGACCGCGGCCATCCTGCTGGTACTGGTTGGCAGCGGCATGTGTGCGCAGGCGACGTTGCTGCTCATCCAGGCGGATTGGCTGCCGGCACAGGCGCCGCTGTGGAACAGTTCCGGCTGGCTGCCGGAGTCCTCGCCACTCGGCCAGTTGCTCTATGCCCTGATTGGCTACGAAGCCACCCCGAGCCCGCTGGTGGTTGGCGTCTGGCTGGCAAGCATCGCCTGCGCGCTTCTGGTGGCGCTCGCTTGTCGCCGTCTCGCTGCGGTGAATACCGCCGCCCCGTAGCCGGCTGCTCACTCGGGTCGCCCAAAAACATCGCGAGGAACTGGATGAACACTGACGCAAGCCGCCCCCCGCTGCCCCCCTTCACCCGGGAAACCGCCGCGCAAAAAGTCCGCATGGCCGAGGACGCCTGGAACAGCCGCGATCCGCAGCGGGTGGCGCTGGCCTACACGCCGGACAGCCGCTGGCGCAATCGCAGCGAGTTTCTCCGGGGACGCGCCGAAATCGAGGCATTCCTGACCCGCAAATGGCGGAGCGAAAACCAGTATCGCCTGATCAAGGAATTGTGGGCCCACGACGCGAACCGCATCGCGGTGCGCTTCGCGTACGAATGGCACGACGCCCACACCAACTGGTTTCGCTCTTACGGCAACGAGAACTGGGAGTTCGACGCACAGGGATTGATGCGACTGCGCTTTGCCAGCATCAACGACCTGGCGATTCGTGCCGAGGACCGCAAGCTCCACTGGCCCCAGGGCCGCCGCCCGGACGCTCACCCCGGACTGAGCGAGCTGGGTTTGTGACGCCGCGCCGGCACCGGCTGCCGCGCCCGAGTTGCCGCCGGCGCCCGACACTGGCAGACTGGCGCCCCCCGCGGGTGTAGTTCAATGGTAGAACGGGAGCTTCCCAAGCTCTCAGCGTGGGTTCGATTCCCATCACCCGCTCCAATTCCGCTTTTTTTAAAGCCGTTGCGACTGCTCGGGACGTTTAGCACCCAACACGGGGCCATCACCGCGCGCTCGGCAACCGTTGCACGCTTTGCTCAGAACACGCGGGCGCGCTGCTGAACAAAATCGACGGCGAACGTCACCGCAGCCTTGATCATCTGATCCATGGTTTCCCGTTCGGCGTCGGTCAGATAGTACGCCAGATCGATGTCGTGACGGATATAGCGTGCCGGCAGGCGATTCAATGCGACGCAGGCCATATCCGCGATTACATCGGCATCAACAGCCGTGCCGGAAGCGGCAGCAAGTTCGCGTGTCGCGTCCTGCACCGCCCTGAACACCACACGCTCGTAGTAATTGTGAATCGTCTCAAACGGCATGTTCCGTTGACCTCGCGGCTACAGATTGAATCGGTGATGGGAGGAATCAGGCACGGAATGCTCGCCGCAAACCCTTTTTTACAATTCCGGCGCGGCACCACCGCGCGGAATTCGCGCACCGCTTCAGCCATGGCGATCTCTATGCCGGAGCATCGCGTCCAGATTATCAACCGCCTCGACCCAGTCGGAATCGTCGGCAAGCGCTTCGAGCAGAAACTCCCGCTGCGCCGGCTGCCAGAATGGCGCTTCGGCCAGCGTGAGCGCGGGATCCAGGGGCCGGTGCTGGTCGATGAACGTGGCGACGTCTTCCGCGTCGTGCGGCAAACCCAGTTGCGCAAACAGCGCTTTCAGATCATGTCCTGTCGTGTCCATCACATACTCCCGCAGTCAGTTGGCAAGCAGTTCCCAGCGTTCCTGATCGAACTCGACATCGTGCCGGATACGGCGCGCAAGACCGTCGCGTTCCAGTTTCAACAGGTGCGCCCAGAGGGAAAACCGCGCGTAGAAAAATACTTTCGGGTCCACATCGTCGTACACCGTCGGCAGGAAATCCATGATGGTGCCGGGACCGGCTTTTCGCATGCCGGCAATCACCTTTTGTTCGCGCATCAGGCGATGACGGCGCAGGGTGTCGATGACCTTGCCGGGATCGGGCATCAGATTGCCGTGACCCGGTGCGATGCCGGTCGCCGGATATTTTTCGAGCACGCTGAGCGAGTCGAGATAGTCTTTCATGTCGCCGCTCGGCGGCAGGATGACCACGGTGGAGCCATCCATGATGTGATCGCCGGCAAACAGCAGCGCGTCCTCGTGAAGGAAATAGCAGAAATGATTGCCGACGTGCCCGGGACTGAACACGGCCTCGAGGGTAAATTCCGCGGTTTCCAGCCGGTCGCCGTGACGGATATCCGTGTCAACGTGGAACGAGGTGTCCTGGAATTCGTCGCCCGGACGCAGCACGCAACCCATGAGTTTGGCGCCGGTTTCGGCGGCCAGCCGCGCCGCGAGCGGCGAGTGATCCTTGTGGGTGTGCGTCACCACCACCCACTTGATGCGCCCGGCGCCAGCCGCGAGGATGGCCTGGTAGTGGCTTTCGTAGTCTGGACCCGGGTCCAGTACCGCGACTTCCGCGTGGCCGATCAGGAAGGTATTGGTGCCGGCCCCGGTCATCACGCTGCCGTTGGGCGCCGCGATGCGCCGTACCAGGGGCGAAAACCGATCGACGGTGGCGGTGGCTGTAGCGGTGTCAGTGGTGGTCATTGCGGATCTCCCGAAGCCCGGCCTCGGCCGGACTACTGATTTTTCTTGTTGTCTCTGGGCGCCGAGCGTCAGAGCTGAACCACGGGATCGACATCGGCGCTGTAATCGACGCCCGGGATACCAAAACCGAACAGCTTCAGGAATTCCTCCTTGTAGCCTTTGAGATCGGTGAGCCGGTCCACGTTCTCGGTGGTCACTGTCTCCCACAGCGCCTTCACCCGGGCCTGCACGTCGTCGCGCAGTTCCTTGGCATCCATGCGCAGACGCCCGGCCTCGTCCAGCTCGCGCGCGCTGCCGTAGAGCTGACGCGCGAACAAGCCCTGAATCTGCTCGATGCAACCCTCATGGGTGCCCTGTTCCTTCATGATCTTGTAGAGGATCGAGATGTACAGCGGCATGATGGGAATCGCGGAACTCGCCTGGGTCACCAGCGCCTTGAGTACCGACACGCGACACTCGCCGCCGATGGCCTGTAACTGTTTGCCGATGGCGACGGCGGCGCGGTCGAGATCGCGCTTGGCCATGCCGATGGCCGCGTGACCGTAGAGCGGCCAGGTCATCTCCTTGCCGATGTAGGTGTAGGCCGTGGTTTTGCAGCCTTCGGCGAGCAGGCCTTCGCTCTGGAGCAGTTGCATCCACCACTCCCAGTCCTCGCCACCCATGACCTTGATGGTGTGGGCGATTTCCTCGTCGGTGGCGGGCTCGACCGTGGTTTCTTCGACCACCAGCGAATCGGTGTTGATGCCGCGCATCGTGAAAGGCGCGCCGATGGGCTTGAGCGCCGAGGTATAGGTGATGCCGGTGCGCGGATCGGTGCGCCGGGGCGCGGCGATGGAATAGACCACCAGGTCCACCGGGCCCAGCTCGCGCTTGAGCGTGTCCACCACCTGGGCCTTGACTGCGTCGGAGAACGCGTCGCCGTTGATGCCCTGGGCGTAGAGCCCTTCGGCGCGCGCGGCGCGCTGCATGGCGGCGGTATTGTAATAACCGGCCGTGCCGGGGCGCCGCTCGATGGGCTCCTTCTCGAAGAACACGCCGAGCGTGCCCGCGCCGCAGCCAAAGGCGGAGGTAATCCGCGAGGCAAGCCCATAGCCCGTGGAGGAGCCGATCACCAGCACCCGGCGCGGACCGCCGGCAATGGGCCCGCCGCGTTTTACATAATCGATCTGTTGCTGAACGTTCGCCGCACAGCCCACCGGATGCGCATTGGTGCAGATGAATCCCCGGACCTTGGGCTGGATGACCATGAACTCTCCCCTGGATATCGCGTTGTTACTGGTTCTGGAGCCGCCGCGCGCGGGGCCGGCAGTCGCCGGTGAAATGGCCGGGCAATAATACGCGGAACCCCCCAGCGACTCCACGCTCTCCGGGCCGCGCCACCGCACTCCCGGCATCGGGCGGGGAGCTTATCGCCCCGCTGCGCTGGCGTCATCCCGATCCACTCTGCTTCAATAGCGCCATCTTCAGGATGAGGAGCAGGCCATGAAAGGATTTCCCGGCCATCGCTGGTTCGGCATGGTTGCTTACCCCGAACGCCGCACCGCCGCCGTCACCCACAACCGTTCCCGCACCCAGATCCCCACCGGCATCCGCACCGCCGCGCGCGCGGCATCGATCGGCATCGCTCTCGTTACCGCGCTCGGCACACCATCGACACGCGCCGAACCGGTCTACCGCTGCCGCGATAATCAGGGTCACGCGGAATTCAGCGCACAGCCCTGCACCACGGGTGCCGAAACGATCGAGGTGGAAAACGCACCGACCGCCGGCGTGGATATGGGGGTCGGGGGAGATTTTTCGGCAACCGTGGCGGCCAACCGCGCGCGGGAGCGCGAGCGCGGGATCGCGCGACAGGAGCGACGGATCCGGGCCTTGCTGCGCGACCGCGACGATCGCCTCGCGGCGCTGCGCGCCCGGCAAGCCGAAGTCGGCAACACCCGGGCCAGCGCCGCGAAGCGACGGTTGCTCGCGGCCGAAATACGCGCAGCGACCAACGACTACAACGCGCGCCTGCGCATCGAACGCGATCGACTTGCGCACTTTAAGCGACGTTGAACAGACCACGGCTGCCCACGGCAACAGGCATACAACACCCAGCCGGGCGGCAGACAGCGCCAGCGTGGCATCCAGCAGCGATAGTGTCGGAACAACCAGCAGCTCCGTATCCAGGATCTCCGGTGAAGTTGCGCTTGCCGGGTGAATCGCTGATCATCAAGGCGCCCAATGGACCGTCGCCGCCACGGATGATGCCCACCGCCCCCGGGGCGACCAAGCGGCGCCTCGTCCGCCTGCGTCCGCGCAAGTCCAGGTCCCATGCCGCGAATTCTGACCATCGAAGACGACGCCGTCACGGCGCGCGAAATCGCCACCGAGCTGGGCAGCCACGGCTTCGAGGTCGATTGGGTCGACAACGGCCGCGACGGTCTGGTCAAGGCGGTGGCGACACCCTACGACGCGATCACCCTCGACCGTATGCTGCCGGGGCTCGATGGTCTGGTGATCGTGACCACCATGCGCCAGTTGGGCGTCGATACGCCGGTGTTGATGATCAGCGCCCTGTCGGATGTCGATGAGCGCGTGCGCGGCCTGCGCGCCGGCGGCGACGACTACCTCACCAAACCCTTCGCCCCCGACGAGATGGCGGCCCGCATCGAGGTGCTGATTCGCCGCCGCGCCACCCGCTCACCGCTCACTGAATTGCGCGTCGCCGATCTGGAACTCGATCTGATGCAACGGATCGCACGCCGCGGCGGTCTTACTCTCGAACTACTGCCAACCGAGTTCCGCCTGCTCGAATTCCTGATGCGGCAATCCGGCCAGGTGCTCACCCGCATGATGATTTTCGAGACGGTCTGGGGCTACCACTTCGATCCCGGCACCAACCTGATCGATGTCCACATCGGACGCCTGCGCCGGAAGGTGGATCGCGCGGGCCTGCGCCCGCTGATCCGCACGGTGCGTGGTTCTGGCTACATGCTTGCCGATGAACCCTGAACCACCGCTGCGCGCCGAGAGCGCCTGGCGCTCGTCCGCGACGCGCCTCATCGCGATCTATGGGGCGCTGTTCGTGATCTGGAGCGCCGTGCTGATTGCCATCATCCACTGGGAGACGCAGCGCTACCTGTCGCAGGTGGTAAACCAGATCCTCGAGCAGCGTGCGCACTATTTCACCACGGTGGAGCGCGACCATCTGCCCGATGCACTGGCGACCGCGAGCGCCGCCGATCTGCAGGGACTGATGGCCTATGGACTGTTTGCCGCGGACGGCCACCGGCTCAGCGGCAACATCGCGCAACCGCCGGCGGCACTGCCGCCCGATGGCCAGGTACGCCTGCTGCGCCAGGGTATCCTGCGCCAGGATCGCGCGGGTGACTTCAGCGCCCGCGCGATTGCACTGCCGCTCGACAACGGCGAGTTGCTGGTGCTGGCGCGCGCGACCAGCATCATCGATCAGGTCGGTGTCATCCTGCGCCAGGGCCTGCTGTGGGCGCTGTCGTTGACGCTGATTCCCGGCCTCATCGGCGGTTATGTGCTGAGCCGGGGACCACTCCGGCGCGTGCGCGCCATCGAGGCGGCCGTCCAGCCCATCATGCGCGGCGATCTCGGCCGACGCCTGCCGCTCAGCGCACGCGGCGACGAGCTCGATCTGCTCGCCAGTATCGTCAACACCATGCTCACCGAACTCGAGCGTCTGATGGGCGAGGTCAAGGGTGTCTGCGACAACATCGCCCACGACCTGCGCACTCCCCTGACGCGGCTGTGGACGCAACTGCACCGCCTGCGGCAGCAGGTGGGGGCGGACAGCGCGACGGCGGCGCTGGCGGAAGGTTGCATCGGCGAAGTCGATGCGCTGCTGCGGCGGTTCTCGGCACTGCTGCGAATCGCCGAACTGGAGGATCTGCGGCGCCGCGAAGGCTTCGCGCGCGTCGATCTGGCCGCGACACTGCGCGAGGTGCATGAGCTGTATATTCCGCTCGCCGAGGACAAACGGGTGCAGCTGCACCTGACGCTGGAACCGCTGCCGAAAGTACGCGCCGACCGCGAACTGCTGTTCGAGGCGATCAGCAATCTGGTCAGCAACGCGATCAAGTTCACGCCCCCGGGCGGCAACGTCCAGCTGCGGGCCGGCGTCTACGGCGGCGGCGCGCGCATCAGCGTGCATGACAGCGGACCCGGCATTCCGGCCGCCGAGCGCGCGGCGGTACTGGAACGTTTCTATCGCAGCGAAACCACGCGCCAACTGCCCGGTTCCGGCCTCGGTCTGAGCATC
>JACPPB010000014.1 GCA_016191205.1 Gammaproteobacteria bacterium
CACGCCCTCTCCCACCTTTATGCTCTTTTGCAATATTTGTTCCAACGAAGGATCGAGCGAGATAAACGGCAGTTCGGAACCCATACCATTGATGTTCTGCACGATAGAGCGGCCGAGGGCGACCCGCGCCGCGGTAGTCAACTCCACCGGATCCTGCGTCTTGCTGGCATGTTCCGCCAAGGTTTCGGCAATGCTGCGCATATCGCGGATCGGAATGTTCTCCTCGAGCAGGTTCTGCAATACCCTGAGCACGATACCGAGCGAGAGCGGCTTGGGCGATGAGGACGGCGTGGACACGAGAAGCGGCACGTTGGCGAAAAGACGCCGCCGCGCAAAGCCCGTTTCGCGTCCACGAGCGGGATTAACCCGAGTTCGTCAGTTCGCGGAACGCTTTTGTTGGGCTGCAAGCGGTTGGGCGATTTAGAAGGCGATTTTCGGCACTACATCGGCGACGATACGCGGGCCTTTGGGCAGACGCAGCCCGAGATGGGCGAGCAGTTGGGCGGTGGCCGGCTCGGGCGTGGCGACGACGCGCAAGCGCAGTTCGGTGCGCACTTCGCCGCGCCGCACCGGCAGGATCACATCGACGCTTTTGATCGTCGCCACTTCCTTGACGAGTTGGCGCGCGCAGGTGCCCAGGCCCTTCGCTTGCATCCATTGCTCGAGGCTGCGCCACAAGGCCAGGGCGAGGAAGCACACCAAAATGTGCGCCTGCACCCGATCCTCTTTTTGATGAAACACCGGCCGCAGCCCCAGATCGCTTTTGGCGGTGCGGAACGCCGCCTCCGCCTGCGTGAGCTGGATATACCACTTCCACAGCAACGCCGGATCGGTCTCCTCGCAGTTGGTGCGCAAAAGATACGCGCCTTTCTGCCGGTGCGCCTTTTGTCCGGCGTCGAGCCGGCTGCTCACGCGCAGTCCCACCGCGCGCCCGCCTTCATCGTGCAGCACCTCCGCCCCGACAATCGCGGCCGCGGCCGGATACTTGCCGAGGTGCCGGCCGATCCGCCGGCCCACCGTCTCCTGATCGGCCTGGGGAGCACGGCGCAACCACGCATCGATTTTGGCCAACTCCTCCGTCAAGCGCTCGCTCTGCCGCGCCAGCATCGCGCGTTCCTTCTCCGCCCGGGCTCCGCTGCGGCAGAGCACATAACGCTCGCCGGGCTCGCCTTCGGGCTGCTCGACCAGCCGCACTTCCAGGCCGTCCTGCACGGTTTGCCAATCGGATTTTTCCAACAAGGTCCGCTCATGCGCGCGCAGCCAGCTCTTCGGCGTGCCCACCAGGTAACGCGCCTTGCGCTCGCGCAAG
>JACPPB010000015.1 GCA_016191205.1 Gammaproteobacteria bacterium
ATGGGTCAGCGCCAACCACACGTTCACCGTCCGGATCCCCTCCCCCAGAAAGGCACCATCTTGATGCCAATCGGTGCCCGTCTCAACCGGAACCCGACGCAACGTGCACTTCTTCAACGACATGGCCGGCCGCTCGCCGAGGTAACCACTGAGGACTTGGCGCAGCCCCGCGCCTTCGAATGCTTCGAGCAGCTCGAACACCATCCGAGGCGAGTCCGCCGTCCACACACCCCCGCCCTGCCAGACCCAGTTCCGCGCCGCGCCGACCGAGTAGGGCGGTACCGGCTTGAACCGGGCATACCACGGTCCCCTTGCCGACTGACCCTCCTCCATCGCCGCGGCACAGGCATCAAACGTCCGGTCGATTCCGTCGCAGAACCGGGCAGCCTGCTTGGAATCGACGAGCCCACGGACGAGGAGCGCACCGTGGTGGACGATCCCGGCACCGAGCGTCGACGGCGTAAGCGAGCGGGCCATCACTTCGGGCACGCCGCTGGCATCAGGGAAGGCATCGTCGAACTGAGGCGGCCACGACAGGCGGCCCCCGCCGGACTCGCAACGAGCGAACGCCCGGTGGCGAAGCTGGACGAGAGCCCGTTCTGCCTGTTCGGACCGACGCTCGCGATTCCTGCTCGTCAGCCACTCGACGGCTGCGATCTCCCGCCCCTCGGCGGCGATGTCCCAGGCATGGGCGACCCAAGCCTCGGGCCCGTTGCCTGCGAGGTCTGCATCGGCGGCTGGGGCTCTGTACTCCTGGGCGGCCAAAGCAACAGGTCCTTTCTCGTTGAGCGGCGGTCGCGACCATACCGCTCGCCATTGCTTGCCACCGAATGCCGGCTATTTGGCTGGCATTCGATGCACGCGAGAGTGTTCGAGTAGCTTCGGCTGAGCATCGGCGGCCTGCCCACCCACCCACGCACCATGACCTCGAACCGACGACAGCGAAGCACCCGGTTGCCATCGCTCTACGCCTTGAAGAAGGGGGTTCTGGCCCCTCGAACGATGTACATGCGTCGCAAGGAACGCGATATGGACGGGATGGCCCGCACGATGTTCGAGCTCCACTACTACCGCAAGCAGATGTACGACTTTCTCGGCGCGACGATGGCCAACCCCGACGTCCTGGTCGACGTCGAAGTCACCAGCGACAGCGTCGTACTCGATGTCGGCGCCTACGTCGGTCAGTGGGCAAAGAAGATCGACGACCGATCGGGTGCGCGGATCTACGCGTTCGAACCGGCTGCCAAGGGCGTCGAGACCATGCGCACGCTGTTCGCGAACCGGCCGAACGTCCGAATCTTCGCCTATGGCCTGGGAAACGCGAATCGGAGCGCTCGCCTCGCGCTGGCCGGACCCGGCTCTTCGATCTACTCAGAAGACGCAGCTTTCGGGTGGGCCGATGTGGAGATCCGCGACATCGTGGACGTGCTCGACGAACTCGGGTTGACGCGCATCGACTTGCTCAAGGTGAACATCGAAGGTGGCGAGTTCGATCTGTTCGACCGGCTCATCGAAGCCGGATGGCTTCACCGCATCGATCAAGTGCTCATCCAGTTCCACGAATGGCACCCCAACGCGTATTACCGGCGCTGGAAGGTACGGCAAGCGCTGCGCCGTGGTCACGTTCAGGTGTGGGACTACCCGTGGGTGTGGGAGTTCTGGCGTCAAAGGTAAGCCCGACCGACGCGTAGACAGCTCAAGACGACTG
Organism: Gammaproteobacteria bacterium; assembly: GCA_016191205.1. GTDB lineage: Bacteria > Pseudomonadota > Gammaproteobacteria > Pseudomonadales > Porticoccaceae > JAGPUQ01. The sequence goes on from JACPPB010000015.1 coordinate 1,709, forward strand.
AACGCGAGCGGGCACCCCCACCGCGGTGGCGTTCTCGGGGATGTCGTCGACAACGACAGCATTGGCGCCGATGGTCGCGCCGCGGCCGATCTTGATTGGCCCGACGATCTTCGCACCGGTACCGACTTTCACGTTCTCGCCGATCACCGGGCCGTTGAAGTCGCCAGCCCTCAGCCCCACGGTGACCCAGGGGAACAGCACGGCACCCTTGCGCACCTCCGTCACGCCGTCGACGACCACCTGACCGTGGGCGATGTAGATGCCGGGCTCGACGACGACGGGATCGCCGATGCACACCTGGGCGACGATCATGGCCAAGTGGTGAGCCAGCCTCGGAAGGATCGGGACACCCAGCGCCTGCAGGCGTGCTTTGGCCCTGTATAGAGCCTGCCCGAGGAAGGCATCACTCACCCACATGAGCCGAACGGCTTGGACCAAGCCATGTGCAGAGCTGTGAAACTCGAAGCCCTCCGCTCGATACGCCAGCGTGACCCGGGCGTCGGCGACGACCGCCTCGACGAAGCGGGGGTGCCGCGACCGCACAGAGGCCATCACGCGCTTCGCCCCGGCGGTCTGCTTGCCTCGAACCACCGGGGGACCTTAGCCTGGATCCACCGATTCGGCTGATGTTGCGAGGTCGGGGTGTCCGCGGAAAAGGTGTCCTGAACTGG
>JACPPB010000019.1 GCA_016191205.1 Gammaproteobacteria bacterium
CTTGCCTTAATTCTAGCTTCGGCTAATATCTTAGGAATAGGTTCTCTTAATTCCGATAGTTTCTTATTTGTAATTGATTCTGGATCAATTTCTGGAGTCGGAACTTTAGATGCATCCGCATTATTGGAAACTTTTGGTATTGCTTCTATTGCTGGAACAGGAAGTTTACTTAATGACCACATCGATAAAGGCCACCTCCATGATGCCGAACAGCCACAGACCCAGCACGGCAAGAAGAAAGACGGGAATGTAGGGGCGCACATAGGCCATCAGCCGCAGATAGATCTGCAGGCTGGAGCGCTCCGGACGCTGGCGGTCGGCGGACATACGGATGCCTATTCCTGCCCCGCCGTGGGCTGCTGGGTGGTGATATTGAGGTGGACAAATCCGGCCTTGCCCGCGGCATCCATGGCGGTGATCACCGCCTGGTGGGAAGCCTTGCCGTCGGCGCTGATCGTCAACGGGGTATCGGTGTTGCCGGCGGCCAGCTCGCGCAGCCCGCGCACCAGCGTATCGCCTTGACGGTTGATGAGCGCAATACCATTGATGGCGTAGCCGCCGTCGCGGTCAACCGAAATTTCAATGCTCCGCTCCGGCGCTTCGCTGGGCGCGACATCCGCCGTCGGCAGCTGGATGGTCAGGCGGGACTCTTTGGTGAAGGTGGTGGACACCATGAAGAAGATCACCAGCAGAAAAACGACGTCCACGAAAGGCGTGATGTCGATGCCGGGCTCGACCCGTTTTCGGCGCTGAAATTTCACCCGCGCTTCCGCGTCGCCGCCGGTGGCTTGCGTTCGTCGTGCAGGGCATCCACCAGCTTCACCGCCCGCTCCTGCATTTCGACCACCAGGCTGTCGATACGGCGCTCGAAAAAGCGATGGCAGACCAGTGCGGGAATCGCCACGATCAAACCCGCCGCGGTGGTAATCAGGGCTTTGGAAATGCCGCCGGCAAGCAGCGCCGCGTTGCCGCTGCCATGCGCCATGATGGCGCTGAACGCCTCGATCATGCCGAGTACCGTGCCCAACAAGCCGAGCAGCGGCGCGATGCTGGTGACGGTACCCAGCACACCGACAAACCGCTCCAGACTGTGAATCACCTGGGTGGCGGTCTCCTCGACGCTGTCTTTCATGACTTCGCGACCGTGATCGACATTGCTGAGCGCGGTCGCGAGGATTTGTCCGAGCGGTGAGGATTCGCGCAATTCATCGAGCCGCTCGCGCGTGATGCCTTCTTCGTGCACCCAGTGCCACACCTGGCTCAGCAACTGGCTCGGCACCACGCGCTCCGGCCGCAACGCCAGAAAACGCTCGACTGCGATCACCACGGCAATCACGGAACAACCGATAATCGGCCACATCACCCAGCCACCGGCAACGATCAGCTCGAACACTCAATATCCTCGAAATAAACAATCATTCGGCATGTTATGCCAGAACGCCGCAACATCGAAACGGTGCGACCTCAATCCCTTTCCCAGTAGCGCGACCGGTCACGCCGCGCACTCTCGACGCGCGGCTCCGGGTCCGTCCCCTGCTGTTCCCAGCGGAAGCTGAGCGCGCCGTCGAACGCCGTGTTCCAGTCGCGGGCTCCCACCGCCCGGTAGCGGGCGACCACCCGCGGATGCGGGTGCCCGAAGCGGTGGCGAAAGCCCACCGAATAGACCACATGCGCCGGCCGCAGCCGATTCACAAATGGCGGCGACGAGGAGGTTTTGCTGCCGTGGTGCGGCGCGATCAGGAGTTCAACACTGCCCGGCAGCGCAGCATCGGCGAGCAACAGCGCCTCGACATCGGATTCGATATCCCCGGTCAGCAGCACGCGCGCCTGGCCAACTTCGATCAGGACGACACAGGAACGCGCGTTGTCGTGCAGCACCGGTTGACCGGGCATCGCTCCTTCCGGGTGCAGGACGCGGAAATCGACCCCGTCCCACTGCCAGTGTTGACCGCGCTGGCAGCCTTCCGTCTCCGGTCCCGCGCCCTCCGGGACTACCCCCCGCAACAGATGCGCGGGACGGAAATTACGCAGCAGCCCGGCTTCGCCGCCGCTGTGGTCGGCATCCGGATGGCTCACCATCAGCAGGTCCAGCCGGGACCTGCCCTGCGCGCGCAAATAGGGCGCGATGATACCATCGCCGGCGTCGAACCGATCGCCGAAAGCGGCGCCGGTGTCGTACACCATGACATGCGCGGGTGTCTCCACCACCACCGCAAGACCTTGCCCCACATCGAGCACGGTTACCCGCAATGCCGGTCGCGGTCCGGGCCCTGCCAGCGCCAGCGCCGTCAACAGGATGCCGCTCGGATAACGCAGCCCCAGCCCCCGCGGCGCGAGCATCAACAGCCCGGCCAGCGCCAGCGGCAATAGCTGTCGCCAACCCGCCCCGCCGGCGGGAATCCAGCTGGCATGACCCGCCACGCCGGCGATCGCGGCGAGCGCGGCGTCGAACCACTGGAGCGACCAGCCGGCGATCCACCAGCACCAGTCCGCCACCACCGGCGCAAGCGGGAACGCGGCCACACCCGCCAGGCAGAAGGGCACCGTCAGGATCTCGACCCAGGGAATCGCCAGGAGATTGATCAGGGGCGCCAGCAGCGGGAGCTTGCCGAAAAAACCCAACAGCCCAGCCGCGGTCCCCAGCGAAACGATCAGTTGGGCGCCGACCATATCCCGGATGCGGCTGCGGCGCGGCCGCGGGCCGAACCAGGCGAGCAACACCGCCACCGCGCCAAACGACAGCCAGAACCCCGCCGCCAGCGGCGCCAGGGGTTCGAGCACCGCAATCGCGGCCAGGGCCCAGATGAAACCGGCGAACAGCATCCGGTGGCGGCGCAGCAGCAGTACCGCCAGGAAGACCATGAGCATGATGAAGGCGCGCAGGGTCGCCAGCCCGAACCCGGCCATCAGCGTATAGAGCCCACCGGCGATCCAGGCCGCCAGCGCACCGACGTGGCGCGCCGGCCAGAGCGCGCCCAGCACCACCGCCAGCCGTCCACCCAGGGTGCCCAGCAACATCCCGAACCCGGCGGCGAGCGCAATGTGCAGCCCGGAAATCACCGCCAGGTGCACGACGCCGGCGACGCGCATCCGCTCCCACATGGCCACCGTGATGCCCCGGTCGTCGCCGACCGTAAATGCCCGCAACAGCGCCCGTCCGGCAGCGGGGACGGGCAGCTTTTCGATATGCGCGGCGACGCGACCCCGCCAGGCATCCATCGACGGGAACGAAGCCGCGCGCAAACGCTGATTATCGACGCCGTCGCGCACATAGCCGGTGGCGGAAATTCCGTGGGCAAACAACCAGCCCGCGTAATCGAAGCCATCCGGATTGGCAAAGCCCCTGGGATGGCGCAGACGCAGGACCAATTGCCAGGTTTCGCCGGGGTTCAGTTCCGGCGCGCGTCCGTACCAACTCAGGCGCAGGCGGCGCAGGGGCGGCGGCGTTGCTCCGGCAAGGGATTCAACGCGGGAGACCAAAAGCTCGAAGTGCAAGGCCCGGGCGTCGCGACCGGGGAGTCCGACCACGGTCCCTTCCACCCGATATTCGGTTTTGTCGAGCGCGGCGGGCAACTGCGCCGCCAGCCGCGCCTGCCCCCAGAGCGTCGCCCAGAACACACCGGCGCTGACGCCGAGCAGGATCAGCACCACCGTCCTGCCACGCCGCCAGCGCAGGGCGGTGGCACACAGGAGCAACGCCACACCGGGCGCCACCAGCGGCGGCAGCGCCGGCCACAGCACCGATGAGTAGCTGCCCAGCGCGAAGGCAAGCAGCAGCGGATACGGCATACACCTCCCTGTGACAGCCTTCCGCAATGACGCGGATACCGACAAGTCTAGCGCAGTCCGGGGTGGCGCCGCGGGAGTTGGCCGGTTAGCCTAGCGCGATGAAACATCTGCTCATCATTTATCACAGCGGCGGCGGGAAGACGGAATCCATGGCACAGGCAGTCTACGCAGGCGCGCAGCGCGAACCCGAGGTCGAAACCCGTTTGCAGCGGGCCTTTGACAGCGGTCTCGACGACCTGCTGTGGGCGGACGGCCTGATTTTCGGCACCCCGGAAAACTTCGGTTACATGAGCGGCGCGCTCAAGGATTTTTTCGACCGCACTTTTTATCCGGCCGAACCCCACCGACTCAATCTGCCCTACGCGCTGTTCGTGGGCGCCGGCAACGACGGCACCGGCGCGGCGCTGGCGGTAGACCGCATCGCACTGGGCTATCCCTTGCGCAAAATGGCGGAGCCCGTGATCGTCGCGGGAGAACTCACGAAACAACAACTGCAAGCCTGCGACGAACTGGGACAGGCGATGGCGGCGGGACTTGCACTGGGGATTTTTTGACGATGACAGCACCACATCCGGACCGATCCACGCCATGACCACGGCACTCATTCTCGGCGGTGGCGGTGCGCGCGCCGCCTACCAGGCAGGCGTACTCCAGGCGGTGGCGGAGCTGCTGCCGGATCGGATCCTGAATCCCTTCCCCATCATCTGCGGCACCTCGGCCGGCGCCATCAATGCGCTCTCGATCGCCGGCCATCCAGGCGCATTCCGCGCCGGGGTGGCGGGCCTGCAGGAGATCTGGCGCAACCTGCGCGCGCAGGACGTGTATCGCACGGATTTTCTCGGTGTCGCCCGCAACTCCCTCGGTCTGCTGGCGTCGCTGATACGGGGCGGCTGCCCCCCGGGCCACACGCTCGCCCTGCTCAACAATTCGCCGCTGCGCAGCCTGCTGGAACGGCATATCCGTTTCGACCGGATCGCCGCGGCCCTGACGGGCGGACATCTCGATGCGGTCTGCATCACCGCTCTCCATTACGGCAGCGGGCAGTCCGTCAGTTTTTTCCAGGGACGTCGAGACAACTGGGAACGCAACCGCCGCTGCGGGCTGCGCACCGAACTGAACCTCGAACACCTGATGGCCTCCACGGCGATTCCCCTGCTGTTTCCGGCCACTCGAATCGGCGATCACCATTATGGCGATGGCGCGCTACGGCAACTGAAACCATTGAGCCCCGCGCTCCATCTGGGCGCGCGGCGGCTGTTCGTGGTGGGCGTCAGCGATAACTTCAGGCACAAACCCAGCGCAACCCCGACACGCAATCCACCGTCGGTGGGACACATCCTGGGCCAACTGCTCAACAGCGCTTTCATCGACGCCATCGAAAGCGATCTCGAAACCATGGAAACCATCAACGCGCTGGCCGTCGAAATCCGTCCCGAGCGGCGCCATGCTCCGCCCATTGCGCATCTCGAACCCGTCGAAGCACTGTGCATCTCGCCATCGGAGCCGATCGACAAAATTGCCGCCCAGCACTACCAGGAGCTGCCGCACAGCGTGCGGCTGTTCCTGCGCGCCATCGGCGCCACCACCCGCAGCAGTGGCGCCAGTGCCGCCAGTTACCTGCTGTTCGAGCCCGGCTTCTGCGGCAAACTGCTCGATCTCGGCTACCGGGACGCACTCGATTGCAAGGACCGCATTCGGGCTTTTTTCCGCCTCTCCGACACCCTTGGCGAACCCGGGGCTATTCGGGCCGGTACACCTTGATGGGGTGGTAGGATTTCTGAAACTCCGGTTGATCGGCCCATTTCAGCCCGCAACTGACGCCGCCATCGATCACGAAATGCTGCCCGGTAACAAAGGTGGAGCGGTCACCGGCCAGCCAGCACGCCATCTGGGCAATGTCGTCCGGCTCGCCCGCGCGGGGAATCGCCTGGGCCTTGGCGAACGCCGGTTTGACGCGATCGATCAACGTATCGGAACGCCCTACCGTATTGGCGGCAAGCGGTGTGGCGATGAAACCCGGACAGATGGCGTTCACCCGCACATTGTGCTCGCCCAGCTCCATCGCCACCGATTTGGACATGTGAATCACCGCCGCCTTGGCGGCCGCATAGGGGTGTGGACTGTAGCCCGCCTTCAGCCCGGCGATGCTGCCGGTGTTGATGATGCTGCCGGATTTCTGGCGCATCATGATCGGCGCCGCGTGCTTGATGCCGAGAAATACCCCGCGCACCAGCACATCGAAGGTCATGTCGAATTCGTCGACGGGAATCTCGGCAATCGGTCCCAGCACCCCGCCGAAACCGGCGTTGTTGAAGATGCAGTCGAGCCGGCCCCAGCGGCTCACCGCGAGCTCCACCGCCGCCTTGACCTGCGCCTCGTCGCGCACCTCGACGCGCGCGAAGGCGGCGCTGGCGGCGCCCAGCTCCGTCGCGAGCGCCCGGCCGCGTTCCTCCTGCATGTCCGCGATCACCACCCGCGCACCCTCCTCGATGAAGAGTCGCACGCTGCGTTCGCCGATGCCGCTGGCACCGCCCGTGATCACCGCCACTTTTCCGTTCAGCTCACCCATCGTTCGTCTCCCATCACTGTCGTTTCAAAGAATGCCGCATCGAAAAACCGTTGCCTTGCCAACCTTCATCCCGCCGCCGGTATGCGCGCGCCCGCATCGATCCAGATCTGGCGCGCGCAGGCCATGAGTTCGCCCGTCACCGCATGGATCGCCACGCCCATGAAGCGCTTGCGCCCCTCCGGCGGAGCAAGTTGCCAACTGCTGACAATATAGGATTCGCCGGCCCGCAGCGGCCGTTTCAGCGAAGCGGCGCAGGTGCCGAGCAACTGGATGCCGACGTCCGGCGCGAGCGCCGCGATGGCATAGCCGCCGGGGCAGTCCAGCGCGGCCCAGACCTGTATCGGCGCAATCTGGCCACGTTCATCCAGCAACTCGGGTCCGGGCTCCCAGACCCCCGCCACAATGTTGTCACCACCCTCCGGCAACGGCCCGCAAAACAGGCGCAGACCTTCGCCCGGTTCGCGCCTGGGGCTGCACACATAGCAGCCCCGCACGTCGCTGGCGTGCAGAAACCGAAAGCGCGCGGCGGCGGCGCGCGCGGCCGCCAGCGCGGGGGGTGGCGGCACCTCGAGCTCCAGACGCAGCGCGTGCGCCCGGCCCAACTCCTGAGCGCCCAGATGGCAGCTCACCGCGCCGTCCGGGTGGCGCCTGATCGCCAGCGGCGTGCCAAGCGGAAAGCCCCGCATGATCCGCACCTCGGCGTCGCCGGGGACGAAAGCCGCCATGGCGCCGGCGACGTAGCCGCCGTTGCCGCGCCCTACCGCGCCGTTGTAGCGCGCATCGATGTACAGGGTCTCGCTCATCTGGCCCGGGCCCGGAAAACCGGCGGTCATTTTACGCCAGGGAAGCCGAAACCCAAGGCGATCCGGCACGCCGACCCGAGCGGCCGCCCGCGCTACCCTGCCAGTGACGGCGCATGGAGCCTGCGCCAGGCTCACGGGATACCGAGTCCGTCACCCTATGCTTTGGCTTTATTCAGGATGCGCGCTACAATTTTTTTGTCGCCGGACTGAATCCACTGCCGCGACCTGCCAGAGACTTGCGCCGAAAAGCGCTTTTGCGACGACCTGGTATTTTTTGGGGTCTTCCCCAAGCATATGGCACGATATATTTTCATTGATAACTGGGTTCTCGGCTCGCTCGGCGAGCCCAGCTTTCAAAAGGCCCTAGTCCGGTATATCAAAGACAAGGGCTATGTGGTCGCTTTGACAACACTCTCTCTTACGGAGCTATACAATCCTGGATGGAGAGGGTCCAACGGCACGGATCGCACGGCGCGTGCCGTCGATTTCTTCTCGCAAGTTCCAAGCGCCGTCGTCGACCCCACCGTGGTATGGGAAGCGGAGGTGGGGAACAATCTAGATCCCGTAACCGAACTTCCCGTGTTGCTAGCGCTGGAGAGCGTAGACTCAAGGTCGAGGAAAGAGGCACTCCTCCGGCTGCTCAGGGCGGACGACCTCTACGTATCTCAAGGGCATGACATACGGCGATGGGATGAAAACTACAAAGAGCTTAAGAGCGGCTGGCTTGCATCGGTTGAGCGCATCATCGCTGATGCGTGCGCAAGTGGGAACCTTGTGCGCAACGAACAGGGCAGACTGGTTCAACTTCCAGCGTATAAGGAGCTATTTCTGTCCTCACTTGACTTCCGGCACGCGCCAGCCGAGCGGGTTTCATCCATGCTCAACTACCGAGTAGGGAAGAGGCAGCAGGGTCGGCCCGTGGCGCTGTCCTCGGTGCGGCTCAGTTCGCTCTTGTTCTGGTACCTGTATGTCGACATCGACCCGGCGAATAGGGTGCGGCACCAAGGTTCTGATATCGGAGACATGTTTCATCTCAGTTTACTACCGTACTGCGCGGTGTTTACCGCGGACAAATCCATGTATCGCCTACTGCAGCGCATCAGGGAGCCGGTCGCTCCCCTTCAGTGCCAAGTGTTTACGGCTCCTCGGCTAAGAGAAGTTCTCGGGGTCTAGTGCAGGAAGAACGGGGTCAGGAAGAACGGGGTCTGTTCTCGCATTGTTGCATTTAATCAAACAACATACTCAATAGTGGTGCTTGGTCGCCTTTGGCGATGCCGGCCAGTTGCTCCAGTGCGGGGGGTCAATGGGGTCAGACTCGATCGATCTGGAACCTCATTGACGCCATTGCCAGAAAAGCGTCCGCCGCAGCGTGACATCAGGCGGCAGACCCATGCTCTATATCCCAGCCCGGAAACACCAGGACCGCCGGATGGCACCGAAGCGCTTTTGCCAGTTGTTTGGCGCGCTCAACCCCGAGATTGATTCGATCACGCTCGATAGCGGATATCGTGGATTGAGGAATACCGGTGGCGGCGGCGAGCTCATTCTGGCTCATGCCCTGGAGCTCTCGAATGATTCGCACCGACTCGCCGAAGGAAACCTCGATTTGACGTTTTGCTTTCCGATACTCGCTCATGTCATTTCCTTCAATAATCATGGGCCGTAACGCTCACGACCTCGACCCGAACCTCGTTGCGCTCCACGCTGTAGATCACGCGGTACTGCTCGTTCAACCTGGAGGACCGGTGGCCACTCCATTCGCCATCGAGCGGTTCGTCATTGAAGCCGCGGATCATGCGCAGGCCGGTTGGACCGGATACCGACACGATGTCCTTCCATTTTTCGTAGCGCTTGAGGATCTCCAGAGGGAGCTTTTTCAATTGGCGCGCAGTGCGCCGATGTTCAAGTATCTCCCACATGAGGCGATTCTATATACCATATTTGGTATGTCAATATTGCGGGAAAACAGCCACCGGCGCCATCCTGCCGCCGCCGCGCCAACGTCAGGGCAGATCGAGCCGCATCAGGACGGCGTCTTCGCGGCCGCCGGGCGCGGGATAGTAGCTTCGCCGCAGTCCCACCCGCTGAAAACCTTCGCTCAGATAGAGCGCAATGGCGGGCGCATTGCCGGCCCGCACTTCCAGATGCAGGCAGCGCGTGCCACCGGCGAGGCCGTCCCGGCAGGCACGCAGCAACCTGCGACCGCCGCCGTGGCGGCGACAGGCGGGATGGACGGCAATATTGAGCAGTTCGGCTTCGTCCAGAACCTCTCGAAATACGGCAAATCCCGCTACTTCGCGGTTTGCCTGCAACACCAGCATCCGGTGCCGGGCGAGACTGTCTTCGAAACGCGAGCGATCCCAGGGGGACAGTGCGGCCAAGGCCTCGATCCGGCACAGGGTGTCCAGATCGGCAGCGACCGCTTGGCGCACACGCGGTTCCGGCACATCGTCCGCCATCAGTTGGCAGCCGGCGCAAGCTGCCGGATCGCACGCCAGGTTGCGGCCTTGCGTTCAGGGGACGCCAGCATGTCGGCGAGCCCGGGCAGCAGAATGGCGCGGGCAGCGCCCGCCAGCGCCAGTTCGTCGCCGACGGTATGGGCAGATTCCGCGCCCAGACAACGCCAGCTGATCTCGCCCAGCGCCAGCAGCCATTGGAAAGGCGCCGTCGCCATGCGTCCGGCGATGAACAAGGCGAGCGACTCGCGCGCACCCGCGAGACTCGCATCGGCGCCCGCGAACGGCGGCCAGTCGATCACCTCGGCGGCGGCCAGCGGTCCCGGCAGGCGTCCGATGGCGCGCAGAATATTGGCCAACAGCGTCATCCGCTCGCGGTCGGGCCAGCCTCCCGCGGGCAGCGCATCGAACACCAGCAGATCAGGCACCGGCTGCCAACAGGCGAGGCGAAACGCCAGCGCGGCGGCTTCACTTTCCGGCACGGTTGGGGATTCCGACCTGGCTTCCGGCGCAGCCCGGGTAACAGCGACGGGCGCCCTGGTCTGATCCCGGAGTGCCGCCAGCGGCGATGCGCTCCGGTCCACTTCGGGAACTGGCGGAGTCGACGACACCCACTCCGCCGCCGCGGCACCCGAGGTTACCGGCACGGGCGCGGTTGCGGTTGCGGTTGCGGTGACAATTGCGGACGACTGCTCCGAAACTCCCGCACTTGCCGCGGCCGCGTCGCCGGGCGCCGGACGCGGGCGATACCTGACCACGCCCAGCGCCGTCAGGTACGCGTCCCGCCGCGCCGCGTCCATCGGCAACTACACGCCGCGCTGGGGATGGACGCGGTCGGGCGTTTCCAGCAGGTTGATGGCGTTGAGGTAGGCCTTGGCGCTCGCCACCAGGATATCGGTATCGGCGCCCTGCCCGTTGACGATGCGTCCGCCCTTCTCCAGCCGCACGGTCACTTCGCCCTGGGAATCGCTGCCGGTGGTGATGGCATTGACCGAATAGAGTTGCAGGTTGGCATCGCTGTGGGCCAGCTTCTCGATCGCCTTGAACACCGCGTCCACGGGGCCATCGCCATCCGCCGCCACCTGATGATCATTGCCCTGGGCGCGCAGGGTCAGTTCGGCATGGGGAGCACGTCCGGTGCGCGATGCCACGTCCATGGCGATCAGGCTGAAATGCTCGGCGGTTTCACCGAACTGGATGTCGGATACCAGTGCCTGCAAGTCCTCGTCGTAGATTTCCCGCTTCTTGTCGGCGAGCTCCTTGAAGCGCACGAAAGCGCGATTGAGATCGGCCTTGTTGTCGAAGGTGATGCCCAGGGTTTCGAGGCGCGCACCGAACGCCGCGCGGCCCGAGAGCTTGCCCAGCACGATGCGGTTGGTGTTCCAGCCCACGTCCTGGGCGCGCATGATCTCGTAGGTCTCGCGGTACTTGAGCACGCCGTCCTGGTGAATGCCGGACTCGTGGGCAAAGGCATTGGCGCCCACCACCGCTTTGTTGGGCTGCACCGGAAACCCGGTCACGGTCGATACCAGCCGCGAGGTGGGCACGATCTGGGTGGTGTCGATGCGGGTGGATACCGGAAACACGTCGGGCCGGGTGCGCACCGCCATCACGATCTCTTCCAGCGACGCATTGCCCGCGCGCTCGCCGAGACCATTGATGGTGCATTCCACCTGGCGCGCGCCGTGCAGCACCGCCGACAGCGAGTTGGCCACCGCGAGGCCGAGGTCGTTGTGGCAGTGCACCGAGAAGATCGCCTGGTCGGAATTCGGCACGTTCCGGATGACGCGGCCGATCATGGCGCCGTACTGGCCCGGCTCGCCGTAACCCACGGTGTCGGGAATGTTGATCGTGCGGGCGCCGGCGGCGATCACCGCCTCGATCACCCGGCACATGAACTCGAACTCGGTGCGGCTGCCGTCCTCCAGCGAAAATTCCACGTCATCAACCAGATTGCGGGCGATCTTGACCGCGCCAATGGCCTGTTCCAGCACCTGCTCCGGGGTCATCTGGAGCTTGTACTCCATGTGGATCGGCGAGGTCGCGATGAAGGTGTGGATGCGCGGCGCCACCGCGTCCTTGAGCGCCTCGGCGGCGCGCTCGATATCCGCCGGCAAGGTGCGCGCGAGACTGCACACCCGGCAGTCGCGGATGGTCTCGGCGATGCTTTTGACGGCGGCGAAATCCCCCGGGCTCGAAGTCGCGAAACCCGCTTCGATCACGTCCACTCGCAGTTTTTCCAGCGCCTTGGCGACGCGCAGTTTTTCTTCGCGCGTCATGGCGGCGCCGGGGCTTTGCTCGCCGTCGCGCAACGTGGTGTCGAAAATGATCAAGTGTTCTTTGTTGTCGGCCATGGCCTTAGGCTCCCAGATCGCGCGCCAGTGCAGCGATCGCTACAGGATGAATCGGCCCGCATCAGCGGGTGATGAAAACGAAAAACGATGGGAAAGTACGTTGGCTGCCCCTCAGGGCAGCAGCAGGAGCAGTCGGAACGCACACAACGCCGCCGTCGGACAGGAAGGTCCGGAACAGGCGCGCGCTGGAACTGCGTCAAAGGCCATTGCGAGGGTCGTTGTGCGGCAATTGGACCCATTCAAGCAGATTCGCCCCGTGCTGCCAAGCCCCTGCGATAGCGCCGCCACAGCCATAGGCCGGGCCCGGACAGCGCATACACAAAGAAGATGGCCAGCAGTACCCGGGGTGGGTCGATCACCACCAACGCGGCGCCAATGACCGCCGCCACTATGACGATAAAGGGGACCCGGCCACGGAAGTCGACGCCCTTCATGCTGTGGTAACGAAAATTGGTCACCATCAGTAATCCCGCCGCCGCCGTCATCAGGCCAACCGTCAGCGCAATGCCACTGGAAGGCTCCAGGTCTTGGCCGCTCCATACAATACCGGCAACCACTCCGGCCGCCGCCGGGCTCGCGAGTCCGACAAAGAAACGTTTGTCGGCGGAACCCACCTGCACATTGAAGCGCGCCAGGCGCAGCGCCGCGCAGGACGCATAGATGAACGCGGCCGCCCAGCCCAGCTTGCCCAGTTGGTTCAGCATCCAAGCGTAGGACACCACCGCCGGCGCCACCCCGAACGACACCATGTCCGACAGGGAATCGTACTGAACGCCGAACGCGCTCTGGGTGTTGGTGAGGCGGGCGACCCGGCCGTCGAGCCCGTCGAACACCATGGCGACGAAGATGGCAACCGCCGCTGTGGAGAATTTCCCGTTCATGGCGGAAAGAATCGCGTAGAAGCCCGCGAACAGGGCGCCGGTGGTGAGCAGGTTGGGCAGTAGGTAGATGCCGCGGCGACGCACTACCTCACCCTCGACGCTGTCCTCGGCCGAGAACGGGACGAACGGCGGCACTGAGGCCTTGACACTCGCCTGGTCATCATCCGCAAAGGGATCGGTCATCGCCGCTGGGTCTCCTGCGCTGGTCACCGGTCGCCGCACTGTAGCAGGAAAGTCCCCGCCAACCTGCGTACGCCCCATGAAAAAAGGGGCGGCCACAGCATGTGCTGACCGCCCACTGTGTCGCGCCCGGAATCGCGCGACGTACCACTGCTGTCGGTCAGTTCTTCGATTTGTCGATCAGCTTGTTTTTGCCGATCCAGGGCATCATGCCGCGCAGTTTGGCGCCCACGGCTTCGATAGGGTGCTGCTCGGCGCGGCGCCGGCGTGCTTTCAGCACCGGGTTGCCGGCCTGGTTGTCGAGCACGAATTCGCGCGCGAACTTGCCGGTTTGAATATCGTCCAGGATGCGCTTCATTTCCTTTTTGGTTTCATCGGTGATGATGCGCGCACCGCTCACATAATCCCCGTACTCGGCCGTATTGGAGATGGAGTAGCGCATGTCGGCGATGCCGCCCTGATACATCAGATCGACGATCAGCTTGAGCTCGTGCAGACACTCGAAATAAGCCATTTCCGGGGCATATCCGGCTTCGACCAGGGTTTCGAATCCGGCCTGGACCAGCGCCGTGGCGCCGCCGCAGAGTACCGCCTGCTCGCCGAACAGGTCGGTCTCGGTCTCTTCCCGGAAATTGGTTTCGATGATGCCGGAGCGGCCCGCGCCAATCGCCGCCGCATAGGACAGCGCGACGTTGCGCGCCTGACCGCTGGCATCCCGGTAAATGGCGATCAACGCCGGAACTCCGCCGCCTTCCTGATAGGTGCTGCGCACCGTGTGGCCCGGACCCTCGGCAACCTCCGCCACCTTGAGGCCGGCACTTTCGGCCTTGGCGCGCGATGCAGAGCCTTTGCGCAGTGCTACCACAACCTCGGCCACGCCGGAATCACGCAGGTTGAGCGCATGGGCGTGACCTTGCGAGCCGTAGCCCACCACAGCCACTTTCTTGCCGCGGATGACGGCCGGATCACAATCTTTCTCGTAATACACTTGCATGGTTGTTCACCCGATACTGAGTTTGTAGGTTGTCCCGTGACTGTCAAGCCCGCAGCGCACGTTCGCCGCGCATGATACCGGATACGCCGGAGCGCACCACTTCCAGCACCGCCGTTTCGCCCAGCGCCTCGATGAAAGCATCCAGCTTGGCGCTGACGCCCGCGAGCTGAATGACGTAGCTCGCGGAACCGACGTCGATGATCTGACCCCGGAAGATATCGACGACGCGTTTCACTTCGGCGCGGGCGTCCCCGCTCGCCTTCACCTTGACGAGCATCAGCTCGCGCTCGATGTGCAGGCCATCGGTAAGATCGGTGACCTTCACCACGTCGATCAATTTGTGGAGCTGCTTGGTGATTTTTTCGATGGTGAGATCGTCGCTCTGGGTGGTCAGCGTCATGCGCGACAGGGTCGCGTCTTCCGTGGGGGCGACGGTCAGGGAATCGATGTTGTAACCGCGCTGGGAAAACAGGCCCACCACCCGCGAAAGCGCTCCGGGTTCGTTTTCCAGCAGCACCGAAAGAATGCGTCGCATCAGGTACGCTCCGTTTTGCTGAGCCACAGATCGCGCATGGAGCCCGGCGATACGTGCATCGGATAGACGTGCTCGTGGGGGTCCACCTGGATGTCGACGAACACCACGCGATCCTTGTAGCTGAAACATTCCCGCAGCTTGTCCTCGAGCTCGTCGATGTGTTCGACGCGCAGCCCGACATGGCCGTAGGCCTCCGCCAGCTTGACGAAATCCGGCAGCGAATCCTCGTAGAGAATCTGCGAATAGCGGCTGCCGTACTGCATGTCCTGCCACTGCTTGACCATCCCCAGCGCCTGGTTGTTGAGGTTGATGATCTTGACCGGCAACTGGTGCTGGGTGCAGGCGGACAGCTCCTGAATGCACATCTGGATACTGCCCTCGCCGGTGACACAGGCGACATCCGCGCCCGGAAACGCCATCTGCACACCCATGGCCGCCGGCAGCCCGTAACCCATGGTGCCGAGCCCGCCGGAGTTGAACCACTGGCGCGGCTTGTCGAACAGGTAATACTGCGCCGCGAACATCTGGTGCTGCCCGACATCGGACGTGATGTAGGCCTTGCCTGCGGTGACCTTGTAGAGCGCCCTGACCGCGTCCTGCGGCTTGATCAGCGTCCCGACACTGGGCTCGTGGCGCGGCGCGGTGTAGAGCCCGTGGCGCCGGCGCCACTCGTCGATCTGCTGCCACCACTCGGCAAGCGCCGCGGGGTCCGGACGCTCGCCGGCAGTTTCGATCTGCTCGATCATCTCGTCCAGCACGGCGTCGCAGGCGCCGACGATGGGAATGTCGGCCGGAACATTTTTCGAAATCGACGATGGATCGACGTCGATGTGAATGATCTGCGCGCCCGGGCAGAAGCGGTCCGGCGTGTTGGTGACGCGGTCGTCGAAGCGCACGCCGACCGCCAGAATCACGTCGGCGTGATGCATGGCCGTGTTCGCTTCGAAGGTACCGTGCATTCCCAGCATGCCGACGAACTGCCGGTCGCTGCCCGGATAACCGCCGAGCCCCATCAGCGTATTGGTGACCGGAAAATTAAGCTGCCGCGCGAGCCGCGTGAGCTGGTCCGCGGCATTGCCCAGAATTATGCCGCCGCCAGCGTAGATCACCGGTCGCCTGGCTTCGAGCAGCACCTTGACCGCGCGACGGATCTGTCCGGAATGCCCCTTGGTGGAGGGCTGGTACGAACGAATGCGGATCTTGTCCGGATACCGGTAAGGCACCTTGTAATTGGGATCGGTGACATCCTTGGGGATGTCCACCACCACCGGGCCGGGCCGCCCGCTGCGTGCGATGTAGAAGGCTTTGGCAATGGTTTCGGCCACGTCTTCCGCGCGCCGGATCATGAAGCTGTGCTTCACGATGGGCCGGGAGACGCCGATCATGTCGGTCTCCTGAAACGCGTCCCCGCCAATTTTTTCCTGGGGCACCTGGCCGGAGATGACCACCAGGGGAATCGAATCCATGTAGGCCGTGGCAATGCCGGTGATGGCGTTGGTCGCACCGGGGCCGGAGGTCACCAGTACCGCACCGACTTCCCCCGTCGCCCGGGCGTAGCCGTCGGCGGCGTGGGTCGCGCCCTGCTCGTGGCGCATCAGGATGTGTTTGACGTCGTCCTGCCGGAACAGGGCGTCATAGATGTGCAGCGCCGCGCCACCGGGATAACCCCAGAGATACCTGACGCCGGAGTCGCGCAAGGCGCGGATGGTGGCTTCGCCACCGGAGAGCAGTTCCACTGAGTCATTTCCTCTGTCGATACACGGTCGGTTCGGCGCTGCACGGAGCAACTCGCCGCCAACCCGCCAGGGCAAACGCAAACAGGAGGTGTCGCTGGAACATCCGGCCCGACGGGGAGGTCGGGTTGCGCTGCGATCACCGTCAAGCGGAGGGCTTGATCGCGGCCGGGGACAGGGTCGTGCCACCCGGTGATGCCCAGCGAACGCTGTTTACGTCCACCTGGCGGGCCTTCGGCGGGCGGCAGGCCCGCGCGCGAGGGGCGGAACTTTAGCCTGCCGCTCCGCCAAGGTCAATCACCGCAGAGGGGCGCCGGTGCACGACGACCCCGATGCCTGCCGGCAGGCGCGCGGGAACACCTGTTGCGCGGGATGGTAAACTCACCGGTCATATACCTTTGCAATGCGGTACGACAAGCGGACCGGTTATAGTCCAAAATGTCCCCGTCACTCCTTTATTACCACTCTTGCCAAGAGGCCCTCATATGACCGAAGCAGCGCTGAGCCATGTATTTGATTACCCCCCCCAAAGAATCAAGCGGGAGGTTGACTTCGAGACCGTCATCATCGGCGCGGGCCTGTCGGGCATCGGCGCTGCCATTCGCCTGATCCGCGAAGGTCTGGGGGATTTTGTCATCCTGGAGAAAGGCATCGACGCCGGCGGCACCTGGCAGGACAACACCTATCCCGGCCTCACTGTCGACATTCCCTCACTGAGCTATTCGTTCTCCTTCGAACAGAACCCCTTCTGGTCGAGCCTGTACGCGCCCGGCGCGGAAATGAAAGCCTATGTGGATCACTGCGTGACCAAGTACGGGGTGCGCCCCCACATGCGCTACAACATGGAAGTCGCCGACGCCACCTACGACGAGCAGCGCAATGTCTGGACGACCCGCACCAAATCCGGCGCGACCTTCACCTCGCGTTACCTGGTGAGCGCGACCGGCTTTCTGACCATTCCGAAACTGCCCATCATCGAGGGCATCGAAAAATTCAAGGGCAAGGTCATGCACACCGGTCGCTGGGATCACTCCTATGACCTCACCGGCAAGCGCGTCGGCTTCATCGGCACCGGTGCCACCGGGATTCAAGCGGTGCCCGAGATCGCCGACAAGGTGAAATCCATCGACGTGTATCAGCGCACGGCGATCTGGCTGTTGCCGAAAAAGGAAATACCGTTCAGTCCGCGCTGGCAGGCGGCGTTCGCGAAAATCCCCGGCCTGCAGCGGCTGGCACGGCTCGCGGTCATCTTTTTTACCGACATCATCATGATCAACCTGCTGGTGTTCAACAAGTACTTCGGCTTCGTCGGCAAGAAGCTGGAGCGCATCTGCGTCAACCACATCCGCAACCAGGTCAAGGACCCGGCGATTCAGGAAGCCCTGATCCCAACCTACGATTTCGGCTGCAAACGTCCGAGCTTCACCAGCAAGTTTTACCCGGTGTTCAACCGCGAGAATGCCTCTCTGGTCACCAACCCGATCGATCGCATCACCGAAAACGCCATCGTCACCAAGGACGGCACCGTGCGCGAGATCGACACACTGATCTGTGCGACCGGCTTCGAAGTGTTCCAGAAAGGCAGCGTGCCCACCTACAAGCTGGTGGGCAAAAACGGCCTCGACATCAGCGATTTCTGGGAAGAAAACCGCTATCAGGCGTTTGAAGGTTCAACGGTACCGAACTTCCCCAACTTCTTCCTGATGTTTGGCCCTTACAGCGTCTGCACCGCGTCGTGGTTTGGCATGATCGACACCCAGTCCAAGCATCTGGTGCGCTGCCTGAAAGCCGCCAAGAAGCGCCACGCCAACTACATCGAGATCAAGAAATCGGCGAACGACGCCAACTTCCAGAAGGTTCAGTCCCGCACCAAACTGACGATCTTCAAGGCCGGCAATTGCGCGACCTCGAACAGTTATTATTTCGACCGTCACGGCGACAGCCCGACCATTCGCCCGACGCTGGGTTTCGTGCACTGGCTCACCAGCCGCTTCTTCAGCATGAACAACTACATTTTCGATTCGAAGTAGCAATGAACAGGTAACAACGCAACGTTTAACAACGCAACGTTGCAACCGCCAAGGCCAGCACCATCCGGTGCTGGCCTTGGCGTTTCAGATCCCGTTGGAGGCCGGCGACCGATTCCAGCCGCGCGACCCATGGCCCTCGCGGTTCATCGGCGTCACTTTTTAAGTTGCTTGCTGACCCGCTCGTAACCGGCCTTGATTTCCTCGCCGAGCAGCTTCATGGCGGCGCCAATCTCGCGACTCGCCGCGCTGCCCTCTTTTTCCGCACGCTGGAGCTTCTGATTGAGTTGCTCCCACTTTTTCTCCAGCGCCGTCCAGTCCTCCTGAACGTCGAGCTTGAAGAGATGGGTCTTGACGCGCAATTCGTCCCGTTGCGCCTTGAGTCGGAGTATCAACTGATTGAATTCGTCCTGCATGCTGCTCATTGCCCGTTCCTCCGCGATACGCAAAACCGGACATCGCATTCCGGTCCGTGGTTGAGGCAACCACCGGGTCCATGGTGCCACAGACCCGGCCGGTCAGGCGGATGGCAGGCGCCAGTCGACCGGCGACTGGCCGTGCTCCACCAACCAGGTGTTGGCGCGCGAAAATGGTCGGCTCCCGAAAAATCCCCGGTGGGCGGACAACGGCGAGGGATGTGGCGACCGGATCACCAGATGCTTGCGGGTGTCGATAATGGCGCCTTTGCGCTGGGCATGACTGCCCCAGAGGATAAAGACGACCCCTTCGCGGTGGGCATTGAGCGCCGCGATGGTCTTGTCGGTGAAAGTCTCCCAGCCACTTTTCTGGTGGGAAGCGGCGCGGCCCCGCTCGACCGTGAGCGTGGTGTTCAGCAGCAGCACGCCCTGCTCCGCCCAATGCGTCAGGCAACCGTGGCGGGCAGGCGGGATGCCCAGATCGCTGTGCAGCTCGCGGTAGATATTGGCCAGCGACGGCGGGATCGCCACCCCGGGCAGCACCGAGAAACACAGGCCATGGGCCTGACCGGGGCCGTGGTAGGGATCCTGCCCCAGGATCACCACCTTGACGGCTTCAAAAGGGGTGGTGTCGTAAGCGGCGAACCAGTTGTCGGCGGCCGGATAGATGACCTTGCCGGCGCGCTTTTCGGCCATCAAAAAAGCGCGCAGTTCCGCCATATAGGGCGCCGCGAACTCTGGCTCCAGCCAGCGCAGCCAGGACGGGTGCAGCTTGATCGCACGCGCCACGTCCGGCATCCAGTTCAGCCCTCGCGCTCCGGGCGCATGTGGGGGAACAGCAACACGTCGCGGATCGATGCCGAATCGGTGAGCAGCATCACCAGGCGGTCGATGCCGATGCCCTCGCCGGCGGTGGGCGGCAGGCCGTATTCCAGGGCGCGGATGTAATCGGCATCGAAGTGCATGGCCTCGGCATCGCCGGCGTCCTTTTCCTGTACCTGGGCGAGAAAGCGCTCGGCCTGATCCTCGGCATCGTTGAGCTCGGAAAACCCGTTGGCGAGCTCGCGTCCGCCGACAAAAAACTCGAAACGGTCGGTGACGAAAGGGTTGTGATCGTTGCGCCGCGCCAGCGGCGAGACTTCGGTGGGGTATTCGGTGATGAAGGTGGGCTGCTCCAACCGCGCCTCGACGGTTTTCTCGAAAATCTCGATCTGCACCTTGCCCAGCCCCCAGGAATCCTTGAGGGGAATACCGAGCCGGCTCGCCAGCGCGCGCGCGCCGGCGAGCTCGGCGACATCCGCAGCGCTGATGTCCGGATTCAGCCGCAGAATGGATTCCACTACCGTCATGCGCGCAAACGGCTGGGCAAAATCGTAATCCGCGCCCTGATAGGTCACCGTTGTGGCACCCAGCACCGCCAGGCACAGCTTGCGCAGCATGTCCTCGGTGAGGTCCATCAGGTCGCGGTAATCGACGTAGGCCTGATAGAACTCCAGCATGGTGAACTCGGGGTTGTGCCGGGTGGAGAGCCCCTCGTTGCGGAAACTGCGGTTGATCTCGTAGACCTTTTCGAACCCGCCCACCACCAGCCGCTTGAGATAGAGCTCCGGGGCGACGCGCAGGAACATCTCCTGGTCCAGCGTGTTGTGGTAGGTCACGAACGGCCGTGCGGTGGCGCCGCCCGGGATCACCTGCATCATCGGAGTCTCGACCTCCATGAAACCGAGATTGTTGAGGTACTGGCGGACAAACTCGATGATCTTCGAGCGCCGCTGAAACACCTGGCGCGATTCCTCGTTGATGATGAGATCGACATAGCGCTGGCGGTAGCGCTGCTCGCGGTCGGCGAGGCCGTGGTATTTCTCCGGCAGCGGCCGCAGCGATTTGGTGAGCAGCTCGTATTCTTCGAGCATCACATAGAGATCGCCGCGTCCGGACTTGTGCAGGGTGCCGCGCGCGCCCACCAGATCGCCGATATCCCAGTGCCCCCAGCGCTCGGCGATGTCGGCCTGCACCGCCTTGTCGGCGTACAACTGGATGCGCCCCGACATGTCCTGCAACACCATGAAGGGCCCGCGCCGCGCCATGATGCGGCCGGCGACGCTGACCTTGTGTCCCAGGGCTTCCAGCTCCTCCTTGGTCCGCGCGCCGAAGTCCGCTGCGAGTTTCAGCGCGAGATCGTCGCGCCGAAACCCGTTGGGGAATGCCTGGCCGCGCTCACGCAACGCAGCGAGCCGGGCGCGGCGTTCGGCGATGAGTTTGTTGTCGTCGGTGCTGTCGGTGGAGTCGGTCATTGTCACTCGGTTGGCTGCGGCGCCACGCGCCGGGTCAGAGGCCGGCCTTGAGGCTGGCTTCGATAAAGGGGTCGAGGCCGCCATCGAGCACGCCCTGGGTGTTGCGGGTCTCGATGCCGGTGCGCAGATCCTTGATGCGGGTGTCGTCGAGCACATAGGAGCGAATCTGGCTGCCCCAGCCGATGTCGGACTTGGTGGCTTCCACCGCGTCACGCTCGGCGTTGCGCTTCTGGATTTCCAGCTCGTACAGCTTGGCGGCCAGCATCTTCATCGCGTTGTCGCGGTTCTGGTGCTGGGAGCGCTCGCTCTGGCACTGCACCACCACACCGGTGGGCAGGTGGGTCAGGCGCACGGCGGAATCGGTCTTGTTGACGTGCTGGCCGCCGGCGCCGCTGGCGCGATAGGTGTCCTCGCGCAGATCGGATTTGTTGATCTCGATCTCGATATTGTCGTCCACCTCGGGCGAGACGAACACGGCGGCGAACGACGTGTGGCGGCGATTGCCGGCATCGAACGGCGACTTGCGCACCAGCCGGTGGACGCCGGTCTCGGTGCGCAGCCAGCCGAACGCGTAATCGCCCTGCACATGGACAGTGGCACTTTTGATGCCGGCGACCTCGCCGGCCGACGCTTCCACCAGTTCGGTTTTGAAGCCCTTGCGATCGGCCCAGCGCAAGTACATGCGCAGCAGCATCTCGGCCCAGTCCTGGGCCTCGGTGCCGCCGGAACCGGCCTGAATATCCAGATAGGCGCTGTTGGGATCGGTTTCACCCGAGAACATGCGCCGGAACTCCAGGTCGGCGAGCCGTGCCTCGAGCCGCGCCACGTCCTGCTCGATGGTCGCGACCGTCTCGGTGTCGTCCTCTTCGGCGGCCAGCTCGATCAGTTCGCGGGCATCGCCGATTCCTGCGTCCAGGGTTTCGATGGTCTCGACCACCGCTTGCAGCGCGGCCCGCTCGCGGCCCAGGCTCTGGGCGCGCTCGGGATTGTTCCACACACCCGCATCGGCGAGCTCCAGCTCGACCTCGGTCAGCCGCTCCTTCTTTTCGGCATAGTCAAAGATACCCCCTGAGCACGTCGGTACGCGCCTCGAGATCGTCCAGGGCGGTGCGGATCGGATTGATTTCGAGCATCGGGCGGGGGGTCCGGAAAAGGGCGCATAGTCTAGCGAATTAGCGGCCCCACCACTATCACGGGCACCCAGACTGCCATCCGGGGCTCGCCTTCGGACCGAATCAGGGGCAGACTGTGCCACCAATCTTCACCCCTTTGTCAATCCGCGGACCCGGACCGTCCATGCCCAACAACCTCCTGATCCTGCATCTGGAAAGCATCACGCGGCACACCCTTGCTGCTTTCGAAACGTCATTTCCAAACCTCCGGCGCCTGATGCGGGACGCGCTCGTATTCGACAATTTCTTCTCGTCAGCGACCTCGACGCTGATGGCGATTACCTACCTTTTCCATGGCAACGATTTCGAATTCGACACCAGCGCCGAATTCGATGGCATCTCCCCAACCCAAAATATGCGGAATCTTTTCGCGATCCTGCAGGACCGTGGCTACCACGCGCATTTCATCTGTCTCAACGGTTTCCACACCGACGACGGCATGCGTTTCACGGCATGGCCAGACCCGCTGCCGCCGGTGTGGAGCACCAACGATTTTCCAACCCTGTTCCGGCGTTTTGATGAGCTGACCGACGGGCCGCCATTCGCCATCTACGCCTGGGACCTGGTCACCCACATCGAGCACAGCCTTGCCCTGGCGCCGTTCTCCAGCAGCTTTACCGACCAGGTCCGTCGAGCCTGCGGCGTGGCCGATGATGCGATCGGCGAGATGATGGCGATACTCGAGCGCAAGGGGCTTCTCGACAAGACCACGATCGTCGTTTTCGGAGACCACGGCGACGACTACTGGACCCACGGCTTCAAGGGCGGCATGGTCCACGCAACGGAACCCTATACCCAGATCACCTGGACGCCGCTCGCGATTCGCGATCCGGCACTCTCAGCGGGAACCAGCACCAACCTCGCCAGCACGATCGATATCGCGCCGACCTGTCTTGCATTGTTGGGCATCGAGGAACCGGGCGGCTTCCGGCATGGCGGCCTGAATCTGCTGACGCAGCGTCAGGAGATGGTATTCTCACAGAACTTCACCGCCAATCAGCCCGACAACCAGAAGCTCGGCGTAACCAAGGCGTTTGCGGCAACCGATGACACCTACGTCCTGCTGGCGAGCTCGCGCGGCCTCGAAATGTACGCGTACCGCCTGGACTTCGGGAACCACTGCAATCTGCTCCAGTTTTTCGATCTCGGTCCGGACGGTGAACTCGCACTACAGGCGCGGCCGGACGCGGCCGCTCATTTCAGGGCGGTGCTGACGCACAATCCGCGCGCCGTCGCCAGCATCACCGAGCGCTTTCGCGCGTTGCGCGACGCACTGTCAGCCCGCATCGCGGCCAAACGGGCCTACATCCAGGACTGCGGTGTCGAACCCGCTTTCGCAATCGACCCGCGATGCCTTGCGGTCATCGCCGGCGGAACCGGCTTCCAGGCAAGCCGGCCCGCTGATCCTGCCGCGCCACTGAAGATGCTCAACTATTCGATCCAGACCACATTCAACTATTCGCCCAAGACATTCTGAAATGATCCCCTTCACGACCATCGCGCAACCCTCATGCGTTACCTGATCCTGGCTGCCGGCATGGGCAAACGCATGGGCGGTGCGCTGGCGGGTCTGCCGAAATGCATGATCGACATCGACGGCGAGCCCTTGATTGCGCGACTGCTGCGGCAGATTCGCCAGTTCGACGCGCAGCCCGATATCCATGTAGTTCTGGGCTACAAGAGTCAGAGCGTCGCACCGCTCCTCGACGGCTGTCGGATCATTGTCAACCCGTTTTTCGATATCACCGGGATCAATGCCTCAATCTGGTTCGCGCGTGCCTCGTTCGATCAGCCGCTGCTGCTCATCCACGGCGACATCGTTTTGTCGGACGAGCTGGCGGCCGCGCTTGTTGCCGCACCAGAGTCCTGCCTGGTGGCGTACGACAGCAACGTGCTGGATGACAGGGAAATCAACATCGCTACTGAAAGCAATCGCGTCACACGTTTCGGCGTCAACTTCTCCGGCTTCAGCGGCGCGTACGCGGGCGTGCTCAAACTCTCGGCATACGCGGCGGGGCTGTTCGTGGAGACACTCGACCAACGGATACAACGGGGATTCAACGATCCACGCACCTACTACTTCTTCGTCATGCGCAAGCTGATCGCGGACCCTGGCGTGGTATTCAGACCTTTCGATTTTTCCCCCTTCCGGTGGAAGGA
Organism: Gammaproteobacteria bacterium; assembly: GCA_016191205.1. Lineage (GTDB taxonomy): Bacteria > Pseudomonadota > Gammaproteobacteria > Pseudomonadales > Porticoccaceae > JAGPUQ01. Next base: position 24,364 of record JACPPB010000019.1, read on the forward strand.
AATCGATTACGCCGGTGACATCGTGGTCGCCCGGGAATGCATCGCCGTGCAGACCTTCCGCAATGTCTGACCGTTACCCTGCCCACAGCACGCGCCAACAGCGCGTTGCGCCTGCCGAATGCGTCGTTCTCGATGTCGGCATCATGCCCATCGACCAGCGCGCATTCGCGGACGCGATCCAGCTGGTGGCGGAAGGACTGGCAAGCGAACTCGCCCGGGATCGCAACGCCATCTGTTATCGCGTCAACCTTGCCAGAGGTGATGGTTCGTCAGCGCCCGCGATCGTGAAGGTTCCCCGCCTGGGACAACAGCGGACCAACCCTGAAACACGATCATCTCTACATCATGGACACACGCGGCCTGATGCACTACGACCTGAAGCCCGCGAATATTCTGGTCGCGGGCACGGACGTGGGTTTCGTCGACTTCGAGTTTGCCAGGTTCCGCAGCCACAGCAGTGCCTATGCCCCGGAGACCGCTGCCTTCTGCGCGGACTTCAATGTGTCCATGAACGCCTTTTTTCCCGCGCGTTCAAACGTCGCGAATTTTGAATTTCGCGCACTTCACCACTATCTGGACCACAGCCTCGACCACCGCGACGTCGGGCCGGTGCTGGCGGAGCATCCGCTCTTCGACTGGTTGTGCTGCAAATCCGGTTATCACCGGAAAATGGCGGCTTTTCTGGCGGATTTGCGCGAAACGTCCCTCGCGGACATCGCTGTCACCAGCGGCATTCCGACCGCCCAGGCCCATACACGGTTGGGCGCGGCGGTCGAACAGGAGACCCTGCTCGCGGGCCTGTTTGCGCAACCCGATGAAACAGTGGTCCGGGCGGAGCGACTGCTGATGGCATACCGTTGCGCCGTTTTCGAGCACCACACAACCGACGCCGAACCGTTGCGGCGCACACTACAGGCGTTGATCCGCATCCTCAGCAAGCGGGCTGAACCAGGCTTCCACGCCTACGGACAGGCAATCGTCAGGGTGCTGGAACTCGTCAAGCGCAGCGTCGCGGTATCGCCGGATCGGGACCGGCTGCCGCCAAACCCGAGCTGCGCGCACGGCGACCGCGTCGCAGGTTGACAGCGCGGACACCCCGGGCGCATCGTCCGGGCCATCGAGCACCGCCCGTTACTTGAAACTACCCAGCAGGCTCTTGATCGACGCCGGCAGGTCGCCGGGGATCATCACCAGCTTGCTGTTCTGCGATGTGGCCATCTGCTGCAGCGCGGTGACGTAGCGTTCGCCCAGCAGATAAAGCACCGGCAGTTCCTTGTCGCCCACCGCCTCATTGACCAGCCGCAGCGCCGACTTGGTACCCTCGGCCAGTACCACCGTGGCTTCGGCGTCGCGGCGCGAGGCTTCGAGCCGCCCTTCCGCTTCCAGGATCGCGGCGTGCTTCTGGCCATCGGCGCGGGTCACGGTGGCACGGCGATGACGCTCGGCTGAAGCCTGCGCCTCCATCGCCTGCTGCATGGTATCGGAGGGTTTGATGTCCTGGATCTCGACGTTTTTCAGCGTGATGCCCCAGTCGGCGATGTCGTCGGAAATGCCGGCCTTGAGCTTGGCCTTGATCTGATCCCGGGACGACAGCGCATCGTCGAGCGCCATCTCGCCGATGATGGCGCGCAGCGAGGTCTGCACCAGATTGCGGATGGCGATCTCGTAATCCTCCACTCCGTAGACCGCCTTTTCCGGCGAGAGAATATTGATGTAGGCGACGGCATTGGCAATGATCACGGCGTTGTCGCGGGTGATGACTTCCTGCGAGGGAATGTCGAGCACGATGTCCTTGGTGGTCACCTTGTAGGCCACCGTGTCGATGTAGGGAATGATGAATTGCAGGCCGGGTGAGAGCGTACTGTTGTATTTGCCGAGCCGCTGCACCACCCATTTGCTGCCCTGGGGCACCTGCCGCACACCCTTGAAGAAGGTGACGGCGATGCCGACCAGCAGGGCACCCATGATCCAGATACTTTCCATGACGAGACTCCTTTTGAAGCAGTGGAAATTTCAGCAGTGGAAAACGTTGCCTGCGGGCCAGCCGCCGTTGCGCTCAGCGCGCCCTGGCAACGATCAGGGTATTCCCGGAAAACTCCCGGATCACGATGCGATCCCCGAGCGCGACCGGTTCCTCGCAGATGAACTCCCATTCGTCGCTACCCAGCACCGGCACGCTGAACCGCGCGATACCGCGACCGCCATCCACGGGCACCTTGATCACCTGTCCGGATTCGCCGATCAGCGCCTCGCGGGCGACGCCGGCCGTCGTTTTGTCGATCATGCGCGGCTTGACATACCGAAACCAGACAATGGCCATCGCGCTCGAGGCGAGCAACCAGACCAGCAACTGTCCAGCAAAGGGCAGTGCCGGGAACAGCCACTGACACAACCCCACCACCACCGCACCGATGCCGAACCAGAGCACCACGAAGCTGGCGAGGAAAATCTCCAGCACCATCAGGGCAACGCCAAATACCAGCCAGTGCCAGTAGAGCATCTGCGACAACATAAACGGGTCTCTGACGTCAGGGCGCCTAATCCAACGGGGAAAGTGTTCCGGCGCATCCAGCGTCCAAGTGTGGCACATCGCGCGGCCACAATCATAGACGGTGACGTCGTTCGACGTGCTGCCGCCGGTCTTCGTGGTCCTCATGGGCGGAATCGGCGCCCCCTTTCGGAATCCCCCGCAGAAACTTCAGCACGCCATCAGGCAGCTTCGCGCAGGGCGGCACAGAACGCTCGGGTAAACGCCTGCGCCTGGCCAAACACTTGCAGCAGGGGCTCCAGATCGTGGTGCCGATGCACTTCGCCCAGGGCCTGGCTCATCGCACCGCCCAAACCGGAAGGGAACACGAAGGGAGCCTGCCCCGCGTTTTCCAGTTCCCGGTTCATGAGGAGGCCCGCGAGGCGTCCATTGCCGTCGGAGAAAGCATGCACCTTGCTGACTGCGTAGAAGACCAGCGCCGCGCGGGTCATGCCCGGTGTGACCCCCGGGTATATGTCGCCGAAAAACTGCCGTACCGTCCCGGGAACATGCAGCGGATTTGCCCGGGTTATCTCCAGTGAACCGAGCACCTGATTGCCCTGGATCTTGAACTGACCGGGCAAGCTGTCGCGCTGATCCCGCGTGATGAGCCCATGCCAGTAGCGCAGATGCAGTTCCGCGGTTATGGGATCGGACAGGTCCGGCGCACCCCTGCGGGAAGCCACGATCGCGGCGGCAACGTTTTGCACGGAGGACAGGTTGCTCTCTGGAACCACCGCCGTTCCCGCGCTCGCGACTGCCTGCAACCCCGAGCGGGTGCGCAGATAGTCTTCGAGACGGTCGCCGAGCACCAAGCTGAAATGGGCTTCGAGCATCGGCCACTCTGGACCGAGCTCCGGAAATCGGGGCGGCTCCGCGGCAGCATCGGAACCGCCCTGGACGCTGGTGGCCACCGCGCGGAGCTGGTCCATGCAAGCCTGGTCGGCGGTCAGGAACTCTCCATCGGTTTGGCGCAGCAGTTCATGCAACGGCTCGAGAGCGCCGCTCCCGACCGCCGCGCCGACGGCTTTTTCCAGCCGCTGATACTCCCGCAGCAGACTGAACGCCGCTGCGGCTTCAGCACGCTCTTGCGGTGGCAATGTCCCCGCCAACAACGCCTGCAATTGCGTCCGTGCCAGCTCGAAACGGCCCCTGTCGATCTGCAGCGTGGCGAGATTGACGCGTGCAGTGGCGTAATTCGGAGCCAAGTCGAGCGCCTTTCGATAGCAGGATTCCGCTTCCTCGCTGCTCCTGAGCACACGCAGCAGACAACCGAGCTTGTTGAGCGCCGGCGCGAACGGCTGCAAGGCAATGGCGCGCCGATACGCCTCAATTGCGGGATCGAGCTGCCCGAGACCGCGCAGCGCATCGGCCCGGGCCAGGTGCGCGGGCGCAAACCCCGGAGCGAGCTCCAGCGCCCGCTCCAGCACCGGCAGCGCGGCGCCACATTGCTGCTGCTCGACCAGGGCCACGCCCAGATTCACCCAGGCCTCGGGACGCTGCGGCAGCGCCTGGACCGCGCGCCGGAACCGGTCCGCCGCTTGCTCATAACGGCCGCGCGCAAACAAGCGCTCGCCCTCGGCCATGAGCGATTTCCAGTTGCGGAAGGCAGGAGGAGCGGAGCGGTCCATTGTTGTTCCAGATGGATGGCTGTTCCGGAAGGATGATTGCTTTCGGACGCTATTCCCGCGCTCTCACTCCTGTTTCAACGTCATCTGCTGGCGTATTTCGATGCCGCGCTCGGTGACGATGACATCGCTTGTCACCCGATCGATACCCGCCGACAGATTGTTCAACGCCGTCGTTATCGGAACCATGGCTTTGTCCACGTCGGGACCGGGAATACTATCGGGGTGAGCGGCGGCCTCAGCCTGGCGCGCCGCAGCGCTCAGCGACTGCGTCATGGCCTCGAGCTTGCGCATCAACAGACTGTAGATGGCGCCGTCGTAGCCGATATGCGTCAGTGGCGGCGGCGCGGCGGGTTCGGCGGTCAGATGCGTGAGCACCGACTGCTTCGCATCGGCACCGATCGCGATGCCTATCCCGCCCTCACGCACGGCGATAAATGCCGCACGCGAAGCTGCCGGCAAGGCGCCGCCGGCGAGTGGCCCGAGGTCGAGCGGCTGCGGCTCGGCGGTGGGGCTCAGATTCAGTCCGGCGAGCTGAGGCACGAAGCCCTGCGCCATGCCGATCAAACCGGCGGGATTGGGCGAGGCAATCACCAGCGCGGCGGCGACCGCTTCGGGTTTTTCTCCGGCCCACTTCAGGTCGGTGAGCGCAATACGCGCGCCGCTGAACCAGCCGGCAGCCATGTAGAGCCCGGCCAGTTGCTGGGCAAAGGCGCCGGAGCCGGTGTTCAGCGCCGCGAACCATTCGCACTGATAGGGCGTGGTGTTGATCGCCGTCGCGCGCGCCTGGAGAAATTCCGCCAGCTTGTCGAGCTTGGCGCCAAAGCCGAAATCGATGCCTTTGCCATCCCCCGCGCCGCCCAGGCCCGGCACCGGCGCGGCAATCGGCAGCAGTCCCTGGAGCAGATCCGGGCGCAGCTCGACGATGGAGGTCATCGCCATGGCCTTCGCTTCCAGTTTGTCATAGCCGCCGACGACACGCGGCACGGCGTCGGCAAAACCGGCCAGTTCGCGGCGACAGGCGGGCGACAGCGTTTTTCCCCGTGCGGCGAGCAGGCTGGCGAAACCGGCATCCCTGCCCTCCCCGGCCAGCAGGGCACCGGCAAGGCGTTTGTTGTCGAACAGGAAGGTGCCGTGCGGCCCGAAACCGTAGTCGCGGTTGATCTGGGCCAATTCGCCGCTGTCGAGCAGGCTGTGCGCGGGGCGCTTCAGACCGAGCTGCTCGGCGAGCGGCGGCCCCTTGGCGCCGGCGTCCAGCGTCGCCACCAGATGTTTGTCCAGAATGGCGACCACGAGCGCCGGCATCCCGGCACGCAGCTCCACGCGCCAGTACTTGTGGCCATCGAGCTCCGCCACCGGCAACGGGCCACCGCGTTGCTTTTCGAGATCGGCAATGAAGGCGCGGAAAGCGTCGGGATCGGCCAGTTCGATACGCAGCACCGGCAGCAGGTTGACGCTGTAGACCGCGCCCAGGGCATCGCGGCGAATGCCCATTTTCTCTATGCCCTCGATGCTCAAGCGGCCTTTGGCCAGCGTCATCATGGCGAGCAGTTTTTCCGCGGCCGCATCCGGATGCGCGGCGAGCTCCGCGCGCAGGGCCGTCACGCTTTCGCCGAGCGCCGCGTTCAACGGCTTGAGCAGGTCGAACCAGGCTTTGGAAACGGCATCGGGGACTGGCTTGAGATCGGCGACGACGTAAGCGGTGTCGGCGGGCACAAAGGCGAGCGGCGTGTCTTTGTCCTTGCGGCCACAACCCGTTGTGGCCAACGCTGCGGCCAGCGTCAGCGACAACAGAATGCTTCGGGTGATCGGCATGATGCGGTTCCTTGTGTTCGACGGTACGTCCAGGTATCGCGCGGGCAAAACGCCGCCTTGCGCGACGTCCACCGACATCCGCCCTGACGCGGGCGTCGATGGCGGGGAATCCTATCATCGTCCGGGGAAGCGGACTGCGATCCCGAGCCAAAAATGCACGGCGCGGGACCGACCCGCTACAGAAATTTCGGCAGCACCTGCTCGGTCAGCAGCATGAAGGAGGTGTGACTCACCGGCGCACACAGCAAATAATCGAGTCCAATGTCGTCTTGCAATGCGCGAATTTGGTCGGCCACCTGCGCTGGCGTGCCGTGGATCATCACCTCGCGAACATAGCGCTCCACCGCTGCGGCATCCCCAGTGGCGGCATCGTCCGATTGCGACAACAGGCCCGCGCTGATCGCCTTGCCGGCATTGTCCTTGTTGGCATAGGCGCTCACCGTCCAGGCGGCGCCCTGTTCGGCAACCCGCCGGGCTTCGACCTCGGTCTCCGCCACCGCAATCAGGCGTGCCATGGGCAGATCGCGTCCCGCGAAAGCATGCCCGTGACGCGCCAGCTCGCTGCGGTAGAGCTCACGCTTGAGGCCGAGATCAGCCAAGCTGCAATGGGGATCGAGCATGATGGAATAGCTGCGACTCGCAGCCCACTCGATGGCCGGCGGCGACGAGGCCGCCACCCACACCGGCGGATGCGGCTGCTGGTGTGGCTTGGGCAACACTTCCACATCCTTGAACTGCCAGTGCGGGCCGGACCAGTTCAGGCGCGCGTCACGCCAGGCGGCGACCACGATGTCCACCGCCTCGCGAAAGCGCTCCTGGCTTTCCTCCGCCGGCACCCCGAAGGCACGGAATTCGCCGGGATCGAAGCCGCGCCCCGCGCCCCAGTTGACGCGGCCGCCGCTCAGCACGTCGAGCAGCGCAACCTCCTCGGCCAAGCGCAGCGGGTGATAGAGCGCGGCCAGGGACACGCCGGTGCCGATACGCAGATTGCGGGTACGGTCCGCCACGTGCATGGCCATGAGGTGGACCGAAGGACAGACGCTGTAGGTAGTGAAGTGGTGCTCGGCGAGCCAGACGCAGTCGTAGCCGCTGCGGTCCATGATGTCGATGCGTTCGAGGGCGCGCTGATACACGGTGGCGAGCGGAACGCGCCGGCCCGGCCAACTGAAGAATTGCAGGACACCGAATTTCATCGCTCGAAAACCCCCACGGCCTGGTCCGCGTGAATGACGCCACCGGATGCCACCGTGGTCACAACGCCAGCAACTCCGGCGGCAACGCCGGTCCCTGCTCGGGACACGCCAGGGTGACATGGCCCACCTTGCGCCCGGGTCGCGGCTCCTTGCCGTAATCGTGCAGGTGCGCGCCGGGGATGGCGAGTACCCGGGCCGCAGCGGGGACGGCGCCGATCAGGTTCAGCATGGCATGGGGGCCGCGCGCGCGGGTGCTGCCGAGCGGCAAGCCGAGCACGGCGCGCAGGTGGTTTTCGAACTGGCTGGTCTCGGCGCCCTCGATGGTCCAGTGACCGGAATTGTGCACGCGGGGCGCGAATTCATTGGCGAGCAGCTGATTGCCCACCTGAAAGAATTCCACCGCGAGCACGCCGACATAGTCGAGCGCGTCCAGCAGCCGGCGGGTCTGCGCCTCGGCGACCGCCTGCATGGCGTCGCCGGAGCGGCATACGGTGGTGTGGAGCATCCCGTCGCGATGGGTGTTTTCGGACAGGGGATAACAGGCGACGGCGCCATCACGGGCGCGGACGGCGATCAGCGACACCTCGCGGTCGAACGGCACCAGCTTTTCCAGCAGCGCGAGCTGCTCGCCCAGGGCGCGGCCCGCGGCTTCGACATCGGCGGGTGTGCGCAGCAGCCACTGGCCCTTGCCGTCGTAGCCCTGGCTGCGGGTTTTCAGTACCGCCGGCAGCCCGAGTTCGGCCACCGCGCGCCGCAGGTCGGCGGCCCCGGCGACGGCAACGAAGTCCGCGGTGGCCATGCCCAGTTCGTGGAACAGGGCCTTTTCGTGGAGGCGGTCCTGCGCCATGCTCAGGGCACGCGCGCCCGGATACACCGGCACCCGACCCGCCAGAAATTCGAGGCTGCGCGCCGGGACATTCTCGAAATCGAAAGTGACCACGTCGGCCCGCTCGGCAAGCTGGAGCAGGGAGCGCTCGCAATCGTAGGGCGCGGTGATGAGTTCCCCCAACGGCCCGGCGCAGGCATCGGGCGCCGGATCGAGAAACACAAAGCGGTGCGCCCAGGGATGTCCGGCCATGGCCAGCATGCGCGCCAACTGGCCGCCGCCGATGACGCCGACGATCACGGCTGGACGACTCGCGGGTCCGGACTCGCCAGCACGCGCGCGGTCTGCGCGGCGCGATACGCGGCCAATACCTTGCGGATGCGGGGATATTTATTGGCCAGTATGGCGGCCGCCAGCAGCGCGGCGTTGATCGCGCCGGCGCGGCCGATGGCCAGCGTGGCGACGGGGATGCCGGCGGGCATCTGCACGATGGAAAGCAGGGAATCCACGCCGTTCAGCACCCGCGACTGTACCGGCACGCCAAGCACCGGCAGCGCGGTCTTGGCGGCGGCCATGCCCGGCAGATGGGCGGCACCGCCGGCGCCGGCGATGATCACCTCGAGCCCGCGCTCCTGCGCCACCGCGGCGTATTCAAACAGCCGGTCGGGTGTGCGGTGCGCCGAAATGACTTCCACCTCGTGGGGAACACCCAGCTCTTCCAGGGTCGCGGCGGTGTGACCGAGGGTCTCCCAGTCCGACTGGGATCCCATGATCACGCCGACCAGCGGCATCGCTTTCGTGCGGGGGACAGTCCTGCGCGGAGATGCCATCAGTAGCTTCTCGCGGTGGCAAACAACGGTACGGCATTCAGCGCGATCAATTCGGGGTGCATGGAATTTTCCGTCGGAGGCGGGGAAGCGAGCGAACCGATGACTGGTGGGGAGCTCCGGGCGGGATTCTACCGCGCTCCGCGGATCAAGTCAGCGCAGAACCCCGGACGAGGGTCCCCGGAGCCCCGGGGCAGCAAGCCCCTCCGTGGCACCCGACCCGCGACCGGCCAGGCAACGGCGGACCGGGCCAGGCCGCGCTTACCAGATCCGTTGCAGAAGCTCGGTATCGCGCACGATTTTACGCGCGAGATGCGCGGCGAGATTGGCCACCAACTTGGTCTTGACACTGCCTTCCAGGGCGTCGAAGGGAATCTCCAGGCAGCGTGTATCCCGGGATGCGACGATATTGGCCGATCGCCTGCGGTCGGTCAGCATCGCAATCTCTCCAAAACACATGCCGGCGCCCATGATCGTCAGGCGCAACGAATGCTGCGTGTCGGTTTCCACCATCGCCTCCACCTCGCCTTCAAGGACGAAAAAAAACGATTCCGCCAGCTGTCCCAGACGAAAGATCTTCTCCCCGGCGCGGAACTGTACCGGCGTGCCCAGGGCCACCAGACTGGCGAGCTCCGCAGCGGTGAAGCCGGTGCAAAGGTATTGCGCGGAAATATCGCCAGCGACCACTTCGCCGTTATCGACGTCCGGCCCCAAAGCGGCGAGCAGCCCGTTTTCACACCACTCCAGGGCACGGTCGATTTCGTCGAATGCGAACAGTGAGGGCGAACCATGATCGAGCGACGCCGCGCGAATCTGGCGAATAAACAGGTTGTGGTCCTTGGCGCCGGTAAAAAACAGGCGGATTCCGCGCGTCGCGAGGATATCGGTAAAGGCAATGAGAATGGATGTCGCCGCGCGGTCAATCTCGAACACCCGCCGCAGGTCGATCACCAGAAAATCGATGGCGTCCCGTTCGTTCAGAATCTGTTGCGTGACGGACTCCGTGGCGCCAAACATCAGCTCACCGCGCAACTCGAACACCCGGATGCGCGATCCTTCCCGCGCCAGCAACTCGGTCTCCGCAACTCGCCGTTGCCGACGCGAGCGAAACCGGGAGCAATCATAGACCGAGCGGATGACGGTGGAGGACGTGGAGCGAGCGACGTTGAACAGATGCAGCCGGAAATCGCTCGATACGCGCCGACAGGCCTCGACGCCACGCATGCTGTTGCCCTTGGCATCGAGCAGCGGCGAGAACACACCCAGCCCGAGCTGGCCCGGCAACACCGCCATGATGCCCCCGCCGACCCCGCTCTTGGCGGGCATCCCCACATCGAAGACCCAACGCCCGGAATAGTCGTACATGCCGCAGGTGCTCA
>JACPPB010000027.1 GCA_016191205.1 Gammaproteobacteria bacterium
CCCGACTCTTCACCGAATCGAGGTCGTCGACATCGCGCACGTCGACGCTGAAACCGGCGGCGCGCATTTGATCGACCCATGCGCCACAACATCCACAACTGGCGTTCTTGTGCACCAGCATGACCGGGAGAGTTGCGTCCGGTGAGTTTGCTGTTGCGTCACTCATTGTTATGTGGGTTTGCTGGCTGGACTGCGCATCGACGGTGCGGGTGCAGGCCCCAAGCACGCTGAAGGAAACAACGGCGAGTGCTGCGAACAAAACGTTTCTTGCGTTCACGGGTGAGATGCTCACTCGCTTCACGGTCACTCTCCTGGTAGCGGTGCGGAGTCCCATCGAATGGACACGATCTTCCAGTCCTTGCCGTCCTTCTTGAGGGTGAGCAGTTCGCGGCTGCGCAACATGGTCGGCTTGCCCTTGACCATGGCTTGGATGTCGCTCTCGCTGCCGACCATCGCGGTGTCGCCCATCGGCATCGAACCGAGCGAGACGGGTGTGATCCTCGCGCTCTTCAGGAACGCGATGTCCTCGCCGAGATGGCCGTTCGCGTAGTCGTCACGCGTCTGGGTATGCCCGCCTTCGCTGATGGTGACATCAGGTGCCAGCAGGGCAAGCACCGCCGTTCGATCGCCATGCTGCAAGGCCGTGTGGAACGCCTGTGCCACAGCTTCGGCCTCTGGTGCCGCCTTTGGCTTCATTCCATCCAGCGACAGCGGGGTTTCGGCTGCAGGCGCGGTGGTCGACGCATGATCATGGCTATCCTCTGGAGCGGCGCCATGGCTGTGACCGGCCTCGCCGGACATGACCATGTCTTTCATGTCGGCAGCACCGTGAGCGTCCTCGTCAGCAGCCCCACCGTGGCTATGGCCGCCTTCGTCGCCCATGTCCATGTCTTCATCCGGCGGCGCCTTCGCCACCATGTCCTTGTATTGCTCCGGCGTCATGGCCGGCAGCTTCTGCAGGAACGCGACCATGCTCCAGATGGTGGGATCGTCGTGACTGCCACCCCATGCCGGCATCGCGCTCATCTTGATGCCGTGCTTGATGATCCAGAACGCGTCCTTCGGATCGACCCGCGTCTGTGACAGATTCGGTGGCTGCGGGTACAGTCCGGGGCGAAGCTCCGAGTCCTTCATGCCCGGCTTGAGGTGGCACTGGGTACACATAGCCGCGTACTGGCCGGCCCCTTTCAGGATCAGCTGGGGATCGTTGAGATCCGGAACCGTGAGGTCTTCCGAGCGGACATGAATGGAGCGCTCGCGCAGGGTCTGCATGACCGCGAAGACCGGCTTGGTGTGGTGATCGTCGGCCCCGATGTTGTAGAGGCCGGAGTACACGAACACGCCTGCACCGATGGCAAGGACGCCAAGAACAACGGCGACGGTGATGCTGTGATGCTTGATGTGCTGTTTCATGATGTTTCCCCTTAAAACCAGATGCGAACGCCGGCCACGATCTGCCGGTCGAGAACGGGTTGATGATCCTGCCGCGCGTAGTCGGCGGTGGTGCCGATGCGACGCACCCAGTTCACGCCGATGTACGGCGCGAACTGACGACGGATCTCGTAGCGCAGACGCAAGCCGAACTGAATGTCGGACACGCCGCTACCGATCCGGCGTTGCGGATCGTTCTTGCCGTACAGGTTGATCTCCGCTTCCGGCTGCAGGATCAGGCGCTGGGTGAAGAGCATTTCGTATTCGGCGCGCAGACGCGCGGCTGTACGACCGGAAGCCCCGACGTAACCCGTCGCTTCCACCTCGAACCAGTACGGTGCCAGGCCCTGCACGCCAAAGGCCGCCCACGTGCGCTTGGGGCCTTCGCCCACGTCCTGGCGACCGCCGAGCTGAGTGCTCCAGAACGTGGCGATGTTGTGGTTCCAAAACGCTTCGAGGTCGCCGTCTTCCAGCTTGCCGCGGCTGCGCTCGCCTTCAGTGCGTACCCACAGCTTGTTCTCGTCGTTGCCGTACCAGCCTTCTGCTTCCCAACTCTGGCCGTTGGCATCGCGGCCGTGGAAGGCTTCCAACTGGTCGATCAACAGCCTGCCCAGCGGTGCGTTGTCGGCCATGTCCATGCCTTTCATGGAGCCGTAGCCGACGCCGTCGGAGTAGTCGGAGCTGCGCGCATTCGCTGGCGGACTCCCGCCCTGCATCGGGCCCATCGTCATGCCCGGCATCGCACCCATGCCGGTCATGTCGCCTTGATCCTTCTTCGGCATCGCGCCGTGATCCATACCGGCCATGCCGCTGTGGTCCATCCTGCGACGGGTTTCTTCCTGGCTTTCTTGGCAGGCGGTTTCGTTGCCGGCTTCGCCGTGCTGCTCGCAGCAGCCGGCATGGCCATACCGGACATGCTGCCGTGATCCATGCCTGGCATGGAGCTCATGTCCATCGACGATGTGCTGCTGGACGCGGGTGCACTCTGCGCCGTGACCACCGGTGGCAACGCCAGCAATATTGCGGCCAGCAACGCGGAACGCAGCGGGACGACTGAGGTGCTGCGGCGATTCATTTTCATGACACCACCACTTCGCGGAACATGCCCGCTTCCATGTGATACAGCAGGTGGCAGTGGTAGGCCCACCGACCGGGGTTGTCGGCCGACACCGCATAGGTGATGCGCTGCGCCGGCTGCACGTTGATGGTGTGCTTGCGTACCTGGAACTGGCCTTCGGGATTCTCCAGCTCGCTCCACATGCCGTGCAGGTGGATCGGATGGTTCATCATGGTGTCGTTGACCAGCACGATGCGCAGCCGTTCGCCGCTGTTGAAATGCACCGGCTTGGCGTCGGAAAACTTCACGCCATCGAACGACCAGATGAAGCGATCCATATTGCCGGTCAAGTGCAGCTCGATCTCCCGGCTGGGTTCGCGCGCGTCGATCGGTCCGCCGATGGTGTGCAGGTCGGCGTAAGTCAGCACGCGTCGACCGTTGTCGCGCAGGCCGATGCCCGGGTCGTCGAGGTTGGTACGCGGCATGTCCACATGCATGTCCACGCCGGGGCCGTATTCGGTGCGGGCGTGGCGCACCACAGGCGCTGGCGCAGGTGCCATGCCCGGCATCGCACCGTGATCCATGCCGGCCATGCCCTGCATGCCCTGCATGCCGCTCATGCCCGACATGCCTTGCATGTTCCCGTGACCGGCATCACCCATCGCCATCGCACCCATCATGTCCTGCATGGCCAGCCACTGAATGGGATCGGGCTTGGGCACGTCTGCTTCCATGCCGGCGCGCGGCGCCAGCGTGCCGCGAGCGTAGCCGCTGCGATCGATCGACTGGGCGAACAGCGTGTACGCGCGCTCGTCCTGCGGCTCGACCATCACGTCGTAGGTTTCGGCCACCGAGATGCGAAATTCGTCGACCGACACCGGCTCGACGTCCTGGCCATCGGCCGAGATCACCGTCATCTTCAGGCCCGGAATGCGCACGTCGAAGATCGTCTGCGCCGATCCGTTGATGAAGCGCAACCGGATCTTCTCGCCGGGTTTGAAGATGCCGGTCCAGTTGCCCGCCGGCGCCGCACCGTTCATCAGGTAGGTGTAGGTGTAGCCGGAGACGTCGCCGAAATCGGTCGGGTTCATGCGCATCTCGTTCCACATCTTGCGCATGGCCAAGGCCTGGCCCAGCCCCTTCTCGCGCACATCGCGAAAGAAATCCGGCACCGTGGGCTGGGCGAAGTTGTAGTAGTCGCTCTGCTTCTTTAGCTTGGCGTAGATGCGCTCGGGATTTTCATCGGTCCAGTCGTTGAGCATCACCACGTAATCGCGATCGGTCGGATGGCGATCCGGGCTGGCCGGTTCGATCACCAACGGGCCATACAAACCCGTCTGTTCCTGGAAGCCCGAGTGCGAGTGGTACCAATAGGTACCGCTCTGGCGCACCTTGAACTGGTAGAGAAAGGTTTCGCCGGGAGCGATGCCGTCGAAGCTGATACCCGGCACCCCATCTTCCTGGAACGGCAGGATGATGCCGTGCCAATGGATCGAGGTCGGCACGCGTAACCGGTTGGTCACTCGAAGGTTCACCGTAGTGCCTTCCTTCCAGCGCAGAATTGGACCCGGGATGCCGCCATTGACGGTGGTCGCCAGACGCGTGGCGCCGGTGTAGTTGACCGGTGTTTCGGCAATATCGAGTGCGAAATCGGTGCCGCTCAGCACGGTGGGCTGGCCGGGGCTGGTCAGCGCCCAGGCATTCGAAGGACGCAGCAGGCCCAGGCCGGCTACGGCACCGCCGATGGCCACGCCTTGCACGAAACGACGCCGCGACAGATCCGCCGGGGGCGGGGAAAACAAGTTCATGGGATCTCTCCAAGGCAGGTGATATCGAACATTACCGATACCGATCACAGCCGATTGCTTGCGATCGCCGACACGCGACGATCGAACGCAAAGCTCATTAGGGAACCTCTAAAAATCCCGATTTTCTCGGTGGTTTGCGACTGATGGAAAGGATTCGGCAAGCAGGTGTATCTCGCTCAGTAATGCGATGTTCATGATTCGTTCATCCTCATCGATCCAGCCTGTGCTCCACGGTGTCTT
>JACPPB010000020.1 GCA_016191205.1 Gammaproteobacteria bacterium
GATCCACCGGAGCCAAGGCACCGATGTCCACGCCCAGCCTGCGCGCGATGGACGAGCGCACTGACTCGACGTTGAGTTGCTCTCCCTCGATCTCACTGGTGTTGACCACGTCCTCGGTGAGTGCCGCCAAGCTCGCCTGGTCACGCAAGGCCATGCCGACGTCAGCCAGGCGCCCCATCAACAACCCCTGGGCACGACTGACCTCAGCCATTGGCTCAGCCAGTGCCGCCAGGTCGAAGCGCCAAGCCGGCCAGTCGCTGGCCTGCCAGATGTATTTGTAATCGCCGCTATTCATGCGGAGATTATGGCCTGCAATCTCCGCGTGCGCAATTCAATCACCGCACGTTATGCGGTGAATGTGGACGCCAATCGCCGCATGGCGGATCGCCTTGCCCCAGAAATGGGTGTAAGTGGGTGTGTTATTGGCTGTGGCTGTGGCGCCGGACACGGGTTCGATTCCCGAACCGGGAATTGAACTGGCCCCAGAAAGCGAACGAGGTTGAGGCCGCATATCGGCGACCAATCAGAGCGAAAAACCCGCTTGATCGTCCACGGCCGATGGCCGTACCGGCAGGCTTTTCGATCCGGTTCGCACCGGTTCGCAGCAGCCCGCAGCGCTTCGATTCCGTACTTTCAATAGTCGTTTGATGCGGGGTACCATCCCACCACCATAATGTGGAATCCCAACCCTTGTCGGGTCGGGATTTTTTGCCGGTCTCCCGGAGTTGGCGCGGTTTCGCGCGTTGACCTTTTGAGCACACCCCTCGCGAAGCCGCCGTTCGCGGCGCGCATTGCGCCGTTGTTCTCTACGCTGTTCCCTGCCGCCATCTTGAGCATTCAAGGCCCGAGGTCGTGTATTGGCGCGGCTGTGCGGGCCACCGGTTTCCTTCTTCACTTGCTCGGGAACGCATGACCGAGACAGCGAACTTTTGACCACCCGGGTAAATCCAGCAACGTCGAAACGCCCACCTGAGAGCGGGACTTTTGCACAACCATTTCCAGTGCCGGTAAATGACCGTACCGCGCGAGCCAAACAGCTTCATGTGGTTCAAAATGGCGTCCAAACCGCAACAACGCTTCACGCCATGCGCGTTGGTGCCAAAATCCAGATCATCATTGAACGGAGAACACAATGACCGGCCCGCGAACCAGCGTTGAAGTGCGCGACCATGTCCTGATCATCACCATGACTCGGCACGAAAAACGCAATGCCATCGACGGCGAAATGACCCTGGCGCTGGACGCGGCGCTCAACCGGCTGGAAGACGATCCGGAACTGTGGGTGGGTGTCATCTCCGGTGGCCCGGACATGTTCTGCGCCGGCACCGACATGGCCGCCACCTCGGGAACACCCACCGAACGCGGCGGCATCTACGGGGTGGTCGGCCGCACCCGCACCAAGCCGCTGATCGCGGCGGTCGAGGGTGTCGCCTTTGGCGGCGGTTTCGAAGTCGTCATGGCCTGCGACATGGTCGTTGCCGCCACCAACGCCCGCTTCGGTCTGCCCGAAGTCAAACGCGGACTGGTGCCCACCAGTGGGGCCATTTTTCGCGCCAGCCGGGTGCTGCCGCTCAACGTCGCCAAACAGATCATGTTCACCGGGGCCGAACTGTCGCCCGCCGACGGATACCGCCTGGGGCTGGTCAATGAATTGTGCGAACCCGGTGGCGCGCTGGCCGGCGCACTGGCGTTGGCCGCACAGATCACTGCCAACTCCCCGGTGTCGGTGCAACAATCACTGCAAGCCATCGATGCGCTGGCATCGGCCCATGATGCGCTCGGCTGGGAGCTGACGGCAAAGGCCAAAAAGGTCATCAATGCGTCCGCCGACGCCAAGGAAGGCGTAGCGGCTTTCTTTGAAAAGCGTCCGCCAAAATGGACGGGGCGCTGAACGCTTCGCAGATCGGGATATCGCGCTGATTCCGTCGGCAGACTGTCGAAAGTAAAAGGTCGCGAGCACGGCCGTGTGCGAGGCGCACGGCGACCGACACCCGTCAACCAGACAGGCGAGGGGGCGAGCACCGCGCAACGAAGCCGATGTCTGTCGCGGCAGTGGAGGGAAGACCCGACAATTCTGGGCCCAAAAGCAAAACTTCTGTCCCCAAAAAATAGTTGCATCGAGTTTGTCGCTTGACCCGCCCCACGGCTTGGGCAAAGCTGGCAGCGCACAATAATCGTGGGGCCAGACCCCGCTTCACTCAACAAACGGACGCGCCCTGCGGCGACGACGTTAACATCAGGCAGAAAAAAACATGAAAGACGTAAAGGGGAAAGTAGCGTTCATCACCGGTGGCGCCAGCGGCATGGGTTTGGGCATGGCGCGCGCATTTGCGGCGGCCGGCATGAAGGTCATGATTGGCGACATCGAAGCCGGCCCGGCACAGAAGGCCGTCGACGAACTGAAAGGCAAAGGCCTGGAAGCCGCTTGCGTGCAGGTCGATGTCAGCAACATGGAATCGGTGCAGGCGGCCGCCGCCAAAACGGTGGAAACCTTCGGCAAGGTGCATGTGATCAGCAACAACGCCGGCGTGGCGGTGGGCGGCTACAGTGAGTCCTGCAGCATGCGCAACTGGAAGTGGGTGGTGGACGTCAATCTGTGGGGCGTGGTGTACGGACTGCAAGCCTTTGTGCCGCTGATCCAGTCCCACGGTGAAGGTGGTCATGTGATCAGCACCGCATCGATGGCGGGTATGGTTGGCCTGCGTGGCGCGGGCCCCTACAACGCCACGAAATTCGCCGTGGTCGGCATGATGGAAACCTTCGCGGCTGATCACCGCAAGGATAATATCGGGGCCTCGGTGCTGTGCCCAGGCATCGTCGCCACCAATATCGGTCACTCCGGTCGCAATCGGCCGGAAGAATATGGCGGAGCCGTTGCACCCAGCGAAAAAGATCGCACGGCAGAAATGCTGGCCCAGGGTCTCAATCCCGATATCGTGGGGGACCTGGTGCTGGAAGCGATGCAGGCCGATCAATTTTATATTTTCACTGATCCCGGCTTGAAGCATTTGATTGAAACCCGCTGCAAACGGATCGTGGATGGCTATGACTGGGCCGCGAACTGCAACGCGCTGAAAGGCGTGAAGCAATCCGGCATGCTGCCGGGATAAGGGATTTCAGGATCGCGGAGAGAACACGGCCCGCGGGCCATGAGTTACGAAGATCATGGCCCGTGAAGGCTTCCGCTGGCTGCGCATGACGCCTTGCCGCCCGCCGGAGACGCGTCATATCGGACATGCCCAGGCCAAGTCACCGAGACAAGCCGCTGCGCTGCCGAGTTGGCGGAATACCTGCCCAGCTCAGAAAGGTTGAGTCAACGAAACCTTGCAAAGACCCGGGCGGACTAACCGCCCGCGCGGCCCGACGCGGCCGGCACTGTCGTGGACGGCACTGTCTTGGCCGGGACAATCGCCGCTGGAGACGCGCCCCTGGGGTTGCTGAATTCCATGGTGCCATCGTCGACCCGGCCGAACTTCAGGTTTTTGATATCGCGCAGGTAATTCTGCGGAGCGATCCACGGATCCTTGTCTCCCTGCCGGGGCAGCTTGCCGGCGGCACGGCGCACATAGCCCGACGACAGATTGAACCAGGCGGTTTCCTTCATGGCGGGGTCGTTCAGGCGCGGGGTGCATTGGCGCGTCGCGGTTTTATCCATGTGGTTCAGCAGCCGGCACACATAGGTGCTGGTGAGATCGGCGCGCAGCGTCCAGGAAGCATTGGTGTAGCCAAAGGACGTGGCGAGATTGGGCACGTCGTTGTACATCATGCCCCTGTACATGAAGGTTTCCGCGGGCTCGACGGCTTTGCCATCGACGCACACAGCGATACCGTTGAACACTTCCAACGCCAGCCCGGTTGCGGTGATGACCAGATCCGCCGCCAGCACCTGCCCGGATTTGAGCTGGATACCTTCGGGAGTAAAGGTGTCGATGTGATCGGTCACGATGGACGCGGTGCCACGCTTGATCGCGTCAAAGAAATCATCGTCGGGCACCAGACACAGTCGCTGATCCCAGGGGCCGTAGGGCGGCGTGAAGTGAGTCTCGACATCGTAGTCGGGCCCGAGGCGCTTGCGCACCTGGTTGATCAGGTAGCGCTTCATGCGCTCGGGGCTTTTTTTGGAGCGGCTGAAAACAAACATGGTAAGAAGCACATTGCGCCAGCGGATTAGGCCGTAGGCGAGCTTCGCCGGCAGGATCCGGCGCAGCCGGTTGGCCAGGGCATCCTCGGACGGGCGCGACAGCATGTAGGTGGGCGAGCGTTGCAGCATGGTGACGTGCGCGGCGGTTTTTGCCAGCTCCGGCACCAGGGTCACGGCGGTGGCACCGCTGCCGATCACCACCACCTTTTTGTTACGGTAATCGATGTCGTCGGGCCAGTGCTGCGGGTGAATCACCTGTCCCGGGAAGCGGTCGATGCCCGGAAAATCCGGCGTGTAGCCCGCCGCGTAGCGGTAATAACCCCCGCACAGAAACAGAAAATTGCACAGGTAAGTAATGCGTTCCCGGGCCTCGCCGCATTCGGCCTGCACCGTCCAGCAGGCGGTTTCGGTCGACCATGAAGCGCTGCGTACCTGGTGCTGGAAACGGATTTTTTCCCGGATGTGATTTTCGTCGGCGGTTTCTTCCAGATACCTGAGAATGGCGGGCCCATCGGCAATGGCCTTTTGTTCCTGCCAGGGCTTGAAGGAATAACCCAGGGTATACATGTCGGAATCGGAGCGAATCCCCGGGTAGCGAAACAGATCCCAGGTGCCTCCCAAGGCGTTGCGGCCTTCGAGTATGGCGTAGCTTTTGGTCGGGCAGTCGCGCTGCAGATGAAAGGCGGCGCCAATGCCGGAAATGCCGGCGCCGATGATCAATACGT
Organism: Gammaproteobacteria bacterium; assembly: GCA_016191205.1. Lineage (GTDB taxonomy): Bacteria > Pseudomonadota > Gammaproteobacteria > Pseudomonadales > Porticoccaceae > JAGPUQ01. The sequence goes on from JACPPB010000020.1 coordinate 4,867, forward strand.
CGAAATACGCTACCTCCACATTAATCCCGCTCATTCGCTGCGGACACTGTGCCAAGCGCGCAGACTACGCGATATCCGCGGACCATGGCAAAACGGAGGGAACAGGTTCGCGAACGCGCGCTTCAGTAAATGGAATTTCCAGATGGTTGGAGTCCGCGAAAATCCAGCAAGCTCCTTGCCGCAGACCTGTCGCGCGGCGCCCTTGCCGCGCGGTTTCAGCGACTGGCGGTGAGCTGTGCGGGGGCGGATGTTTCGATCCAGCGCCGCACACGACTGGCGTCGCCGACGCGGGTGAACGTCCCCCAGGAATTCATCAGCACCATCACCACCGGCTTGCCGCTGATGGTGGTTTGCATCACCAAACAGCGCCCCGCCTCTTTGATGTATCCGGTCTTGGTGACGTCGATGTCCCAGGTCGGATTGCGCACCAGCGGATTGGTGTTGCGGTAAAGGGTGGGATAACGGCCGCGGACCTTGACGGTCAGCTCACGGGTGGTCGAAAAGTTACGGATGTTGGAATACTGACTCGCCGCTTTGACCATGCGCGCCAGATCGGCGGGCGTGGAGCGGTTGTCGCCCGATAGCCCGGTCGCTTCCACAAAACGCGAGTGCGTCATGCCGAGCGCCCGAGCCTTGCGGTTCATGGCCACCACCCCAGCCGATTTGCCGCCCGGGTAGTTGCGCAACAACGCCGCCGCCGCGCGGTTCTCGGACGACATCAATGCGAGCGTAAACGCCTCGCGACGGGTCAGGACGGTGCCGACGGCAAGCCGCGAACTGCTGGCGCGCAGGTGATCGACATCTTCGTTGGTGATCTGAATGCGCTCGTCCAGCGACTGCTTGGCATCCAGCACGACCATGGCGGTCATGAGCTTGGTGATGGAGGCAATGGGCAGGGTTTCCTCGGCATTCTTGCGGTACAGCACTTCACCGGTGTCTGCGCGCATGACCAGCGCGGAGCGCGACTGGAGTTGCGGTGCCAGCTGCCGGCCGGTTGCCTCCGCACTGCCGGCTGCCAATGCACCGAGCGCCAGCGTTGCGGCCAGCAGGCTACGGAGTGTTGCGCGCACACGGAATCGGTTCATGGTCGTCCTCGAATTGGATGGGGCGGGGCACTCACGCCTCCTGCCCGTCCAGTATCCTCAAATTTGCTTGAATTTCTACAGGTAACACGCTGTCTCTGCAAATTTTTTTAGTCAGTGGGCCGGGCAACGCCAGGCTGGCAGCCAGCCCGGCTCGCCAACCCCGGCAACAGCGGACTGGCAGACAAACAGATCACCTACCGCGATCAGCTCGCCGTCGCGCTCGATCAGGGGCACCCGATCCCGCAGCCAGGGTTCAAGCCCCCTTTCCAGCAGTACCTTCTTCAGCGTATTGGAGGCGCCGCGCCCCAGAGGATGGACGCGCTCGCCGCCCTGTCGATAACGAACGCTGAGCGGAACGCCTGGCACGGTAGCACGCAACCCCAGTCCGAGCGCGGACCGTGCGCACAGATGCGCGCCATCCGGCAATTCGAGCGGCAATTCCGGCGACCACGGCCACGGACCCCGGTCGCGGGAAGGGCTAGCGCCCCAGTGTGCCGGCAGCAGATACAGGCGGTCGCGGAAGCGCCGCCACTGCCCGCCCGACCACTCCACCAGAGGCGCTGCATCGGGGGCCGCGCCGATCAGGTCGCGAAACAGACTGTCGAGGCGGCGCGCGCCGGGCTCCTGGCCGGTCGCGCCCGGCAGTTGCCAGTGGCGCAGCAGATTGCGCTGGCGGTGGGCCGCGAGCGCGGTCAGTCCGGCGAGGCTCAGACTGCGTCCGACCCGTTCGGGGCGTTCGTCGAGTCCGACCAGATCGATGGCGGCCAGATCCCGATCCAGTTCCGCAGCCGCCCTACTCCGGGCGGCGACCCGCTGGAGTCGCGCCACGGCGTCCGGCCAGCGCGCGGTCAGGATGGGCAATACACGGTGGCGCAGGTAGTTGCGATCAAAATCGAGGCGCGCATTGCTCGCGTCCTCGACCCAGTCCAGGCGCTGGCGCTCGGCATAATCGCGCAGCACCGCGCGGGGGACGTCGAGCAGCGGGCGCAGCAGCCGACCGCGGCCGAGCGGTCGCGTGACCGGCATTCCCGCGGGAACACCAGCGCGCAGCAGCCGGTACAACAGGGTTTCGGCCTGGTCGTCGGCATGATGGCCGAACACCAGCAGGTCGCCTGCATCAAGCTGGCTTTTGAACACCGCGTAGCGCGCGGCCCTGGCGCTGGCCTCCAGGCCTTGCGAACCCGGCGTTACCGTCACCCGCTCGGTGTGGCAGGCGATGCCCAGCGCGTCGCACACGCGCCGACAGTGTGTCTCCCAGTGATTGGCCTGGGGCGACAGCCCGTGGTTGACGTGCACGGCGAGCAGCGGCTCCGGCCCCTGCCGGCGCCACAGCAGGTGCAGCAGGACATGGGAATCCATGCCGCCGCTGTAGGCGATCAGGATGCGGGACGCGGGGCGCGCCGCCAGCGCCGCGGCGAGCACGGCAGCGGGATCCGTCACCTCCGCCTCGGCATCCATGCGGGTCAGGGATTGCCGTAGGACATCAGGCGCTGGAAGCGCCGCTCCAGCAGGGTGTCGATCGGTTCCGCGCACAGGCGGTCGAGCTGGGCGGCAAGGCGCGTGCGCAGGGTCGTCGCCATGGCGCCGACGTCGCGGTGCGCGCCGCCCAGCGGCTCGGGGATGGTCTCGTCGACGATGCCCAGTTCCGCCAGCACCTTGGAGGTGACGCCCATGGCTTCGGCGGCGAGCGGCGCTTTCTCGGCGGTTTTCCAGATGATGTTGGCGCAGCCTTCCGGAGAGATCACGAAATAGGTCGAGTATTGCAGCATGTTCAGCCAGTCGCCGACGCCGATGGCGATGGCGCCGCCGGAGCTGCCTTCGCCGATCACGGTGCAGATGATCGGGGTGCGCAGCCGCGACATCACCGCCAGATTCTGGGCGATGGCCTGGCTGATCCCGCGCTCCTCGGAGTCGATGCCCGGATAGGCGCCGGGCGTGTCGATGAGGGTGAGCACCGGCAGTGAGAAACGTTCGGCAAGCTCCATCAGGCGCAGCGCCTTGCGGTAACCCTCCGGTTTGGGCATGCCGAAGTTGCGGCGGATTTTTTCGGTGATGCCACGCCCTTTTTCCTCGGCGATCACCACCACGGGGCGATCATCGAGTCGCGCCACGCCGCCGATGATGGCCTTGTCATCGCCGAACTGACGGTCACCGTGCAGTTCGTCGAACTCGGTGAAGAGGCGCGGAATGTAGTCGCTGGTGTAGGGTCGCAACGGGTGACGGGCGATCTGCACCACCTGCCAGGACGACAGGTTGCTGTAGATGCTCTCGGTCAGCTTGCGGGACTTTTCCCGCAGCGTGGCGATCTCGGCGGCGATGTTGAGCGCGTTGTCGTCGCTGACGAGCTGGAGCTCCTCAATCTTGGCTTCCAGCACGGCGATCGGTTGTTCGAAATCCAGATAATCGAGATTCATTGAAAAAATCCAGTGACCACCCGCCCCACGCGGCGGGGGTATCAGTAGTTGAGTTGCAGGCTGTCGCGGCCGAAATTATCCCGCAGCCGGTGGAGGAGTTCATCCTCGGGATTCAGCGCCCAATCCGGGGGCAGGGCAATCTCGCCCATGGCACCGGCGCGGCGATAGCGCAGCCGCAGCGGGCAGCTACCGCGTCGGTAGGGCGCCAGGATGTCCGCCAGCAGCAGCGCCCCGTCGGCGCCGACACGGTCGCCGCGCAATTCCAGCACCAGGCTTTTCAGAGCCGAGCGCCGGGCCTCGGCCAGGGTCTGCACGGTATCGGCACGCATCTTGATGCCACCGCTGTAGTCGTCTTCGCTGACCTGGCCCTCGACAACGAGAATGGCATCGCGAGCGAGCTTTTCCCGGTGTTCGCGGTACAACTCGGCAAACACCGCCACCTCGATGCGACCACTGCGGTCATCGAGCGTGATGAAACACATGGTATCGCCGCGCCGGGTCTTCATGGTGCGGGTGCCGACCACCAGGCCGACCAGACGCTGGGTTTCGCGCGCGGCACGCAGCGCGGCGATGCGCAGCGGCACCAGACGCTCCAGCTCATCGACGTACTCGTCGAGGGGATGCCCGGTCAGGTACAGCCCGAGCGTCTCTTTCTCGCCGCGCAGGCGCTCGGCCACACCGAATCCGGGCACAGTCGCATAAGACGCATAGCCCCGCCGCGTCGCCCGTTGCGCCGGTGCGCCACCGAACAGATCGCCCATGCCGGCATCCAGATTGCGGGCCTGCTGGTCCGCGAGGCGCACCGCTTCCTCCGTCGCCGCACACAGGACCGCGCGGCGATAACCGATATCGGCAGCGGCCCCGAACGCGTCCTGCTCCGGACCCAGGGTATCCATGGCGCCGGCGCGAATGAGGGCGTCGAGCGCGCGCTTGTTGAGCCGGCGGGAATCGACGCGGGCGCAAAAATCGAACAGGTCGAGGAAGGGTCCTCCGGACTCGCGGGCCGCGATGATGGCGTCCACCGGACCCTGCCCGAGCCCCTTGATCGCGCCGAGTCCGTAGATGACGCCGCCATCCTCGGCGACCGAGAACTGGTACAGCCCGGCGTTGACATCGGGTGGCGCGACCTTCAGCGCCAGCGCACGGCATTCGTCGATCAGCGTGACGACTTTGTCGGTGTTCTGCATGTCGGCGGACAGCACCGCCGCCATGAAAGCCGCCGGATGATGGGCCTTGAGCCAGGCGGTCTGATACGCGAGCAGCGCATAGGCGGCGGAGTGCGATTTGTTGAAGCCGTAGCCGGCAAATTTTTCCATCAGGTCGAAGATGTTTTCGGCCAGCTCCGCCGCGATGCCGTTGGCGATGGCGCCCGCGCAAAAAATCGCGCGCTGCTCGGCCATCTCCTCGGCTTTCTTTTTGCCCATGGCGCGGCGCAGCAGGTCGGCCTCGCCGAGGGAGTAACCGCCCAGCACCTGGGCGATCTGCATCACCTGCTCCTGATACAGGATGATGCCGTAGGTGGGTTCCAGCACCGGTTTGAGCGCGGGGTGCTGGTATTTCGGATGCGGATAGGCCACCGGCTGGCGGCCGTGCTTGCGGTCGATGAAGTCATCCACCATGCCCGACTGCAACGGACCCGGCCGAAACAGGGCCACCAGGGCCACGATGTCCTCGAAGCGGCTCGGCTTGAGGCGCAGGATCAGTTCGCGGATGCCGCGCGATTCGAGCTGGAACACCGCCGTGGTGCGCGCCTTTTGCAACAACACATAGGTCGCCGGATCGTCGAGGGGAATGGCGGCGATCACGATCGGCGCGGCGCCGGCACGCGCCCGTTCGCGGTTGGCGTTGCGCACCGCCCAGTCGATGATGGTCAGGGTGCGCAGACCGAGAAAATCGAACTTGACCAGACCCACGCGCTCGACATCGTCCTTGTCGAACTGCGTCACCAGACCTTCGCCGGCGGCGTCGCAGTACAGCGGCGCAAAGTCGGTGATGGCGCCGGGCGCGATGACCACGCCGCCCGCGTGTTTGCCGGCGTTGCGCGTCAGGCCTTCGAGCTGGAGCGCCATGTCCCAGATTTCCTGGGCCTCGTCATCGCCGGCCAGAAAATCGCGCAGCACTTCTTCCTGCTCGCGCGCCTTCTCCAGGGTGATGCCCAGTTCGTTGGGAATCATTTTCGACAGCTTGTCCGCCAGTCCGTAGGACTTGCCCTGCACCCGCGCCACATCGCGCACCACCGCCTTGGCGGCCATGGTGCCGAAGGTGATGATCTGGGACACCGCCTCGCGGCCGTAGCGGTCCGCAACATAGGCGATGACGCGGTCGCGGTTGTCCATGCAGAAATCGATGTCGAAATCGGGCATCGACACCCGCTCGGGATTGAGGAAACGCTCGAACAGCAGATCGTAGGCAAGCGGGTCGAGATCGGTGATTTCGAGCGCGTAGGCGACCAGCGAGCCGGCACCGGAACCGCGCCCCGGCCCCACGGGAATATCGTTGGCCTTGGCCCAGCGGATGAAGTCCATCACGATCAGGAAGTAACCCGCGAACCCCATCTGCTCGATGATGCCGATCTCGAATTCCAGCCGCGCGCTGTAGCGCGTGCGCTGGTCCTCGTAATCGGGCCGCGCCGGATCCAGCAGCACCGCCAGGCGCCGCTCCAGCCCTTCGGTGGCGACCCGGTGGAAAAACTCGGCGGCGGACATGCCGGCCGGCACCGGGTATTCCGGCAGGCGCACCTGATCCAGCCGCAGCTCCAGATTGCAGCGCCGGGCGATCTCCACGCTGTTGGCGAGCGCCTCGGGCAGGTCGTCGAAGAGTTCCGCCATCTCGGCGGGCGAACGCAGATACTGGCGGTCGCTGTAGCGGCGCTCGCGGCGCGGGTCGTTGAGGGTACGGCTCTCGTTGATGCATACCCGCGCCTCGTGGGCGTCGAACTGGTCGGGCGCGAGAAAACGCACATCATTGGTGGCGACCACAGGGCAGTCGTGCTCGGCGGCAAGGGCCACGGCGCGATGCAGATACTCGTCCTCGTCGGGGCGGCCGGTGCGATGCAGTTCGAGGTAGTAACGCTCCGGAAAATCCTTCAGCCAGCCTTGCAACAGGGCAGCAGCGTCTTCGCGCCGGTTGAGCAGTGCCTGCCCCACATCGCCGAACCGGCCACCCGAGAGGGCGATCAGACCTTCGCTCGCCGCTGTAATCCAGTCTCGGCGCAGGGTCGGCCGACCCTGGACCTGACCTTCCAGATAGCCGCGCGACATGAGACGCGTGAGGTTGCGGTACCCGATTTCGTTTTGCACCAGCAGGGTAAGGCGCGCCGGCGCCCCACCATTGGCGTCGGTCAGGGTGAACTCGGCGCCACAGATGGGTTTGAGGCCCCGGCGCTGGGCGGCTTCATAGAACTTGACCAGCGCAAAAAAATTGCAGACGTCGGTCAGCGCGACCGCGGGCATCCCCAGTTCGACGCAGCGTTCGACCAGCTCGTCGATGCGGATCAGACCGTCCACCAGCGAATACTCGCTGTGGACGCCGAGGTGGATGAATTGCGGTTCGGAAACGGTCATTCCCGGGTCAGGTGCGCTGCCGCGCCCGCCGCGCGATGGCAGCCTGGGTGAGCTCAAGGCCGGTTTGTTCGCACGGCGGCAGTTCGATATCCGTGGTGCCGAGGGGCGTGACGCGCTGGCCCCATCTGAGCAAGCTCGCGGCCCAGGTCAGACCGGCACCAAACGCCGTGAACAGGATCGTCATGCCGGGTTTGACGCGCCCATCGTCGAGCGCTTCGCACAGGGCGATGGGAATCGAACTGGTGGATGTGTTGGCGTATTTCTCCAGAGTCAGCACCACCTTGTCCGTGCTCACACCCAGGCGTCGCACCACCGCTTCCACGATGCGGAGATTGGCCTGATGGGGCACGATCAGGTCGAGTTCGTGGAGCTGGACGCCACCCTGGGTCAACACCGCCTCGCAGGCGTCGCCCATGCCCTTGACCGCATGTTTGAAAATTTCCGGCCCGCTGAAGTCGATGGAGATGTCGAGCGGCCGGTATTGCGCAATGGCATCCAGGCCGAAATCCGGTATCGCGAGCAACTCACGGGTGCCGGGTACGCAACCGAGCTTGCCGGCAAAAAATCCGCTTGCGTGCGCCGAAGCCTGCAGCACGAAAGCACCGGCGCCATCGCCAAACAGGACGGCCGACTCGCGCCGCGACCAGTTCATCAGCGAACTCAGGCGCTCCGAACCGATCACCAAGGCCGTGCGGATGCTGCCCGCGCGAATCATGTCGGAAACCATGTTGAATGCGTAGAGAAAGCCGCTGCACGCTGCGTTGATGTCCAGCACTCCGGCGTGTAGCGCGCCCAGCCGGTTCTGCACGATGGACGCGGTATTGGGTATCAGCTCGTCCGGCGAGCTGGTGGCGTAGACGATCATGTCCACATCGGCCGCGGCGACACCCGCGGCCGCCAGTGCGCGGGTACCGGCGACCACGCCCAGCTCGGCGCCCGTGACATGGCTGATACGACGCTCGCGGATACCACTGCGGCTGAAGATCCACTCGTCCGAAGTATCCATGATCGTTTCGATATCACGATTGGACAGGACAGCGGGAGGTAAACAGCGTCCCCATCCGGTGATTTCAGCATGGATCATGGAACTTCCCGGCAGCGTCAGGGGGTTTTGATTATGCCGGAATTGTCGGGCAGATGCGGCACGCGCGCAATGCGGATTCCGTTATCCGGATTCAGTGGCCTGGAGATGCCGGCGCCGCCCGCCGCACCGGAGCGAACGACATCCGGTGCCAGATACAGGGCCCCAGACGGGCCAGCGCGGCGCAGTGCTCGCGCGTACCATAGCCTTTGTGGCGGGCGAAACCGTAGCCGGGAAACTCCCGATCCAGTGCCGTCATTTCCCGGTCCCGGGTTACCTTGGCGACAATGGCAGCCGCGCTGATGCAGGGAATCTTCGCATCACCGCGCACGATGGCTTCCGACGCATGGTGCCAGTTCGGCAGGCGGTTGCCATCCACGACCACGAAGCCCGGCGCCGGCGCGAGCGCCGCGACCGCGCGCTCCATGGCCAGCAGCGTCGCCTGCAGGATGTTGTGGGTATCGATTTCCGCCACCGTCGCCCGTCCGATCGCCCAGGCACTGGCGCTGGCGAGAATTTCCGCATAAAGCGCTGCGCGCCGCGCCGCGCTGAGCGTTTTGGAGTCGGCAAGGCCGCTGATCGGACGCGCCGGATCCAGTACGACCGCTGCCGCCAGCACATCGCCCGCCAGACAACCGCGGCCGACCTCATCGACGCCGGCAACCCGTGCACGACCCTGGCTCGGGTCCGTTTTCATGGCGCCGCGTCGATCAGTTCCGCCAGGGCCGCCGCCGCACGTTCGCTGGCGCCGCGGCGCAGTTGCCGATGCAGCGCATCGAACTCGGCGATCAGCGCCGCGCGCTCCGATGTCTCATCCAGACACCGCGACACCTGCCCGGAAAGGGCTTCCACTGTCGCCGCGTCCTGGAGCAACTCGGGCACCAGTTCGCGCCCCGCCAGTAGGTTGGGCAGCGACACATGCTTGAGTTTGACCAGACGGGACGCCAGCGCATGGGTAAGGCGCCCGGTGCGGTATGCCACCACCATGGGCTTTTTGAGCAGCATGGCTTCGAGGGCACTGGTCCCCGAGGCGAGCAGCACGGCGTCGGCCGCCGCCATGGCGGTGTGGGACTGGCCATCCAGCACCTGGACCGGCAATCCGGGGTATGCGGCCAAGAGCGCAGCGATCTGGGCCCGACGCGCCGCGTTGGCCGCGGGCAATACACAGAGCAATCCGGGCACCCGCTCCCGACACGCAGCCAGGGTGTCGAGAAACAGCGGTCCCAGCAGGGCGACTTCACTGCCGCGGCTGCCGGGCAGCACGGCCAGCACCGGGGCATCCGCCGGCAACGCCAGGCGTCGCCGCGCGCCGGCGGTGTCGGGCTCCAGCGGCAGCTCATCGGCCAGCGGATGGCCCACCCAGGTTACCGGCACGCCGTGGCGACGGTAGAACTCGGCCTCGAAGGGAAACAGCACCAGCATGTGATCGACGGCGCGGGCGATCTTGCGGATGCGGCCCTGGCGCCAGGCCCACACCGAGGGGCTCACATAGTGCGCGGTTCGGATGCCGACGCCGCGCAATGTCAGTTCCAGACCCAGATTGAAATCGGGCGCGTCGATGCCGACGAACAGTGCGGGCTGCCGCTTGCGGAAGTGACGTGCAAGCCCGCGCCGGATGCGCAGCAACTCCGGCAGGCGCTTGAGGGGCTCAACGAAACCCATCACCGCCAGACGCTCCAGGGGATACAGGCTGCGGAAACCTTCCGCCGCCATGGCGTCGCCGCCGATACCTTCAAACTGGGCATCGGGATAGCGGCGGCGCAGGGCCCGTATCAGTCCCGCGCCCAGACGATCGCCGGAAACCTCACCCGCAACCATTCCGATACAAGGGGCGGTGGACACCGGAATCAGCGGATGATGCCGCGCCGGGAACGCCGAATCGACTGGATCAGCGGCGCCAGCACACCATCGGGATCCGGCGTGGCATCCAGGGCGGCGAGGGCCTCGTCCAGCTTCAGGCCGCGGCGATAGAGGGTTCGATAGGCGCCCTGCACCAGCCGGATCTGGGTTGGCGTAAAGCCCCTGCGCGCCAGCCCCACCTTGTTGATGGTCCTTGGCGTCGCCGGATAACCGACCGCCATGACGTAGGCGGGCAAGTCCTGGTTGAGGAACGCCGCCGCGCCGAGGAAAGCGTGCGCGCCCACCTGTATGTGCTGGTGCAGCATGGTAAAGCCGGACAGGAACGCCCAGTCATCGACCCGGACGTGGCCGGCCAGGGAGGCGTTATTGACCATGATGATATGGTCGCCGATCACGCAGTCGTGCCCGATGTGAACATAGGCCATGATCAGGTTGTGGTTGCCGATGCGCGTCTCACCCCGATCCTGCACGGTGCCGCGATGGATGGTGACGCCCTCGCGGATGCGGTTGTGATCCCCGATGATCAACCGCGTCGGTTCGCCCCCGTACTTGATATCCGGCGTGTCCTCACCCACCGTTGCGAACTGATAGATGACATTGTCGCGCCCGATGCGGGTCGGACCCTTGAGCACCGCATGGGAATGGACAATGGTGTTATCGCCGATCTCCACATCCGGCCCGACATAGGTCCAGGGACCTATGGTGACATTGCGGCCCAGGCTGGCCTTCGGATCTATCTTCGCCAGGGGATCGATCATGGAACCTAGGGCGCTTCGAGCGCACACAGAATGTTGGCCTCGCATACCAGCTTATCGTCGACGCTGGCGCTGCACCGGAAGCGCCAGATATTGCGCTTGCGGGTATCGATCTCGGCGGTCAGCATCAGTCGATCACCGGGCACCACGGGACGCTTGAAGCGCACCCCGTCGACACCCGCGAACAAATAAAGACGCTCGTCACCAGGCTGGCGATCAACGGTCACAAACCCCAGCACACCCGCCGCCTGAGCCATGGCCTCGATGATCAGGACGCCCGGAAATATGGGCTTGACCGGAAAATGACCGGTGAACACCTGCTCGTTAACCGTGATGTTTTTGTACGCCAGAATGCGTTTGCCGGGCTCCACCTCCACGACCCTGTCGATCAACAGCATCGGGTAGCGGTGAGGCAGCAAACGTTGAATGTCTCCGATCGACAGAGAGCTCATGGCAGGGGCCTGGAGAGTGGGTTCACGATTCGTCACCGATCTTGTTTTCCAATTTTTTCACCCGCCGCGCCAGCTCATCCAGATGCCGGAACCGCGCCGCGTTGCGCCGCCACTGTGGCGTTTCGTCCATCAACAGATCGGCGGAATAGGCACCGGGCCGGGTGATGGACTTGGACAATGTGCAGCGCGCATGGGCGATGACGTGGTCGCAAATGCTGACGTGCCCGACCGCTCCCGATTGGCCGGCGAATACGCAGTTCTTGCCCACCGTGGTGCTGCCGGCAATCGCTGCATAGGCGGCCATCGCGGTGTTCTCGCCCAGGTGCACGTTATGGCCGATCTGGACATGGTTGTCGAGGATAACGCCCGCCTCGATAACCGTGTCACCGAGCGCACCGCGATCAATGGTGGTGCAGGCGCCAATCTCCACGCGGTCACCGATGACGACGCCGCCCAGTTGGTGAATCTTGATCCAGCGGCCGCCGTCGTTGGCAAAACCAAAACCATCGGCACCCAAGACCGCACCGCCATGAATTACCACGCCTGAGCCGATGCGCACGCCGTGATAAATCGTGACATTGGCGGCGATGCGGCAATCGGGGCCGACAACCGAATTCGCGCCGACACTGGTGCCCGGGCCGAGAACGACGCGCTCGCCGATCGACGCGCCGGGGCCGACGGTCACATGAGCGCCGATCGCGGCGCTGGCGGCCACGGTTGCAGCGGGATGAATGATCGCGCTGGGATGCACGCCGATCTCTGCGGGCGGGGTCGTGTCGAACAACGCGGTGGCGCGGGCATAGGCGACATAGGCGTCGCTGGCGATCAGGGCGTGACCTGCGAAGTGACTCGCGTCGGATGCGGCCAGAATGACCGCCGCGGCGCTTGTTTGCGCCAACTGGTCGCGGTACGCGCTGTTGGCGAAAAAGCTCAACTCGCCGGCGCGCGCATCCTTCAAGGTATTCAGGCCATAAATCCGGAGCGTCGGATCGCCGCGCACGGTGGCACCGATACGCGTGGCGATCTCACTCAGGATGCGGCCGCGTTCCGCCACTTACTTGGTCTTGGCGTTGAGCCGCTCAAGCAGCTTGCCGGTGACATCCAGTCCGGGATCAGCCACGATCACTGCCTCGCGCTGCAACAACAGTGTGATGCCTTCGGCTTCCACCAACTCTTTGAGCGCAGCCTGAACCTTGGGCTGCAACTCTTCCATGATCTTGCCTTGCAGCTGTTGCACCTCGGCTCGCAATTTGCGCTCTACCAGCTCGTAATCCGCCCGCAGGTATTCCATTTTCTTTTGATTTTCGGTCGCCTGCTCCTGGGACATGGTATCGCGCTCTGCTTCGATTTTCTTTTGCAGGGCTTTCACGTCGGCCGCGATACTGTCATATTTTGCCTGCAGCCCGACGAATTCAGATTCAGCCTGGAGCTGCTTCTGCCGAGCCTTGGCCACATCGGAAGTAAAAATCACCCGCTGGATATCAACCACCGCGATTTTATCGACCGCTGCCGCGGGAAGCGCAAAAAACGCCAAGGCAAGCATGGACCCTACAAAAATTCGTCTCACAACATCTCCCTCACTAGGTGATTAAACTGTCACGAACGCTGATAACCATCCCCGGAGTCCGCGTCCGGATCAAGTCTCCGGCCACCGATTCCGTCACCCACTTCGGGCTTAGAATGTCTGCCCGAAAGAAAACTGGAAAAACTCGGTTTCGTCCGTCGATTGGGCATTGAGCACCTTCGCGAAACTCAACTGGATCGGACCAAAGCCGCTCAGCCAGATACCGCTCAACCCGGTTGAATAGCGCAAATCTCCGACGTTTGGCGCGGCGCAATCCACCTGGGTCTTGCCGCAATTGGTGTCGAAGACGTTACCCGCGTCCAGAAACAGCGCCGCCTGGATATTGCGACGATCCTTCAAGAAGGGAACCGGAAACAGCACCTCGGCACTGCCATTGACATTGACGTTGCCACCAAAGGCGTTCGACCGGCTGAGTGTCGGAAACAGCGGAGTATCCTCGGGGCCCAGCGTATTGCGTTTGATCCCGCGCACCGAGTCGAAACCGCCACCGAAGTAATTCTTGAAAAATGGCAGTCTCTGCGTATTGCCATAGCCGTCGCCGTAGCCCAGCTCTTCCCGCAGGTGAAACGTCAAATCGCCCGATAACGGGTGATAGTAGTGCCCCGTATAGGTGAGTCGGTAAAACTCCAGGTCGCTGCCAGGGACAGTCAATTCAAACCGGACTCGCTCCGACGCGCCCCGGGTAGGCAGCTGGCCGCGATTCAAATTCGATTCGCTCCAGTTGAAATTGGTGGTCAGCATATTGAACTGATCACCATTTTTCAGGATGAAATCGAGGAGCTCGACGGTGGAAAGAATACCTGGTTTCAACGTGAGGGATTCCACGCCAAACCCCATTCCGATGCGGCCGGTATCGGAATAGGGATAACTGAAGTTGGTATTCGCGGTATAGCTATCCGTGGAATAGGAGCTCAGGTTCAACTGGCCGTAGTTGGTTTGTGTCACGGCCAGGGAGTAGCCAACACTGACGCCATCCTTGGTGAAATAAGGATCGGCGTAATTCAGCGACGCCATCTTGCGGTATTTGCTGGTGCTGACACCGAAGCCCACCGTGTTGCCGGAGCCCATGAAATTGTTTTCCTGGATATTGGCGCCGAGAATGATGCCCGCTCCCTGAGCGAGTCCGACGCTGGCACCGATGCTGCCGGACGGTTGCTCTTCCACGGTATAGAACACGTCCACCTGATCGCTGGTACCGGGCACCTCACGCGTCTCGATGTCCACCTTCTTGAAAATTCCGAGCCGTTCGAGCCGCACCTTCGAGTGCTCGATCAGGTCCGTCGAAGCGGAAGCGCCCTCCATCTGCCGCATCTCCCGGCGCAGGACTTCGTCGGCCGTCTTGGTATTGCCGCGAAACTCCACGCGCCGAACGTAAGCACGGTCGCCCGGAGTAACCACGAAGGTCACCTTGGCGGTTTTGGTTTTTTCGTCAACTTCGGGGAAGCCTTCCACCTTGGCAAAGGTGTAGCCCTCAACCCCCAGCCGCTTGGTCAGCAGCTCGCTGGTCGCCGTCATCAGCGCCTGGGAAAAGGTCGCGCCTGTTTTCATCGCGATCAGCTTCCGCAGGTCTTCCGCCGGCAGCATCAACTCTCCGCTCAGCTCCACGTCGCCCACCGTGTAGACATCGCCTTCGGTGATGTTGACGGTAATGAAGACCGCATCCTTTTGCGGGCTGATCGAAACCTGGGTTGAAGTCACCGCAAAGCGCAGATACCCGCGATCGCGATACCAACTCTCCAAGCGTTCGAGGTCGCCGGACAGCTTCTCGCGCGAATATTTGTCGTCGCTGCTCAACCAGGAAAACATGCCCGAGGTCTTGAGCTCGAACATCTTGAGCAGGGTGGCTTCATCAAAACTGTGGTTGCCCACGATATTGATGTGCTTGATCGTCGCAACCTTGCCTTCGGAAATGGTGAGGTCGATGCGTACCCGGTTGCGCGGCAGATCATGCGCCTCGGCACTCACGGTGGCGCCATAACGTCCCTGCGCGACATATTGACGCCGCAACTCCTGCCCCATGCCTTCCAGCACGGTCTTCTTGAAAATCTGCCCTTCCGCCAGACCGGCTTCACGCAGAGCCTTCAGCAGTTGATCTGTTTCGATGGATTTGTTGCCGTCGATCTTGATCTCGGCAATGGCGGGACGCTCCACTATCCGAACCACCAGCACATTGCCGTCGCGCACAATCCGGATGTCTTCAAAGTATCCGGTGCGGAACAGGCTTTGTATCGCCGCGCCGATCCCTGCGTCATCGATGAGGTCACCGGCGCTTACTGGCAGCGCGGCGAACACGGTGCCCGCGGAAACTCTCTGCAGGCCCTCGATACGCACATCCTCGATCTGGAAAGCCGCTGCAAACGTCAGTCCGGGCACCAACAGCAGCAACACGCCCAGCGCGCTCGCGCGGCGCCGGATCCCGGCCAGACTACGCCTCAGTAAGGGTTTGATGACAAGCAACTCCGGGCACAAAAAAACGGTTCAGGAAGTGCGGCGATGGAGGGCGCCGGCCGGGCTCGCTGCGCGGATCGCATTCATCAAAAGCGCGAAACGTCATTGTATAAAGCCAGCAGCATCAAACCTATCACCAGGGAGAGACCGATACGGTACCCGGCCTCCTGTATGCGCTCCGAAAGCGGCCGCCCCCGAACGGCCTCCAGCGCGCAATACACGAGGTGTCCGCCGTCCAGCACCGGGATCGGCAGCAAATTGAGCACCCCGAAGCTGACGCTGAGCAGCGCCATGAACTGCAACAAGGGTACCAAACCATACTGTGCCGAAGCGCCGGCCACTTTAGCAATGGTGATGGGTCCGCTCAAGTGCCGCACCGAGATATCGCCAACTATCATTTTGCGGACCGACTCCAGGATCATCGCCGCGGTATCCCAGGTGGTGGTAATGCCCTTGGCCAGGGCGGCGACGGGACCGTAACGTTGCTCGCGTCGATAGTCCTCGGGCCACTCGACGCCGGTTGCCGCCACACCCACCTGTCCGAAGGTCGCGCCGCCGGCGGTAACCGACTTCGGCGTCACGCTCAGCTCCTGCCGCTCTCCCGCCCGCTCAATCACCAACGCGATGGTTTGCGCGGGGCGCGCGCGCACATACTCGACCCATTGCGCCCAGTCGGCGATGGCGGTGCCATTCGCCGCGAGGATGCGGTCGCCAGCGCGCATGCCGGCCTGGGCCGCCGGGCTACCGGATTCCACGCTCGCCACCACTGCCGGAATCGGCGGGCGATAGAGTTCGATACCGATGTCGCCGATGGGGTCGGGCGCGACGGGATCGAGGTCCCAATGCACGAGCTGGGCGCGCAACTCGCGCTCATCGGTCGCGCCCCGGGTAACGACCCGGAAGCGGATGGTCCCGCTGTCGCCGAGCCGGCGCACCAGCATCTCGCTCAACGCCTGCACGGTCGGCGTCGCCGCCCCGTCCACCGCCACGATCTCCTCGCCCGCCGCGAGGCCCGCAACGGCAGCCACCGAGCCCGGCGTCACCTTGGCCACCACCGGGGCGATGCCCTGGACACCGAGCGCGAACACGATCCAGTACGCGACCACGGCGAGGACAAAGTTGGCCAGCGGCCCGGCGGCAACCGTAGCGATGCGTTGCGCCACCGATTTGCGGTTGAAAGCGTGAGCGCGCTCGTTCTCCGCGACCTCGCCCTCGCGCTCGTCCAGCATCTTGACGTAGCCACCCAGGGGTAGCGCGGCGACCACGAATTCGGTACCGCGGCGGTCGTGCCAGCGCAGCAGCGCCGGGCCGAAGCCGATTGAAAACCGGAGCACCCGGATGCCGCACCGGCGCGCCACCCAGAAATGGCCGTATTCGTGGAAGGTAATCAACACTCCCAACACCAGGAAGAAATAAAACACCTGCTGTACAACTGCCACGCGTCAACCCTCGGTTACATAGCGTTCAATAAACCCGCGCGCCTGTTCGCGGGCACGGATGTCAGTGCCCAGGACAGCATCGATACAGTCCGGTTCCGCAACGCACCAGTGCTGCATCACCTGATCCACTACCGCGGCAATCCGCGTAAACCTCAATTTGCCGGCGAGGAATGCGGCCACCGCTTCTTCGTTGGCCGCGTTGAGCGCTGCCGGTGCGTCACCCATGACGGCAGCCGCCGCGTGCGCCAGTCGCAGGCAGGGAAACCGCTGTGGGTCCGGCGCGCAGAATTGCAACTGCGCCACCGCGGTCAGATCGAGTCGCGCGACACCGGATTCGATCCGCTCCGGCCAGCCCAGCGCATGCGCGATGGGCGTGCGCATATCCGGGTTGCCCAGTTGCGCCAGCACCGAACCGTCGGCGTATTCCACCAGCGAGTGCACGATGCTCTGGGGATGGATCAGTATCTCGATCCGGTCCGGCCCGACGCCGAACAACCAGCAGGCTTCGATCAACTCCAGTCCCTTGTTCATCATGGTCGCGGAATCGACGGAAATCTTGCGGCCCATGCGCCAGTTCGGGTGGGCACAGGCCTCGTCCGGAGTCGCGGCTTCGATATCTTCGAGCGACGTGGTACGAAACGGTCCTCCGGATGCGGACAGGATCAGTCGCCGCACACCGCCCCGATCTACACCAATCGCCGGCAGACACTGAAAAATCGCATTGTGTTCGCTGTCCAGGGGCAGCAAGGTGGCGCCGCCGCGCGCGACCTCCGCCATGAACAGGCGCCCGGCCATTACCAGCGCTTCCTTGTTGGCCAGCAACAGGCGCTTGCCCGCGCGGGCCGCCGCGAGCGTTGGCAACAAGCCCGCGGCACCGACGATGGCGGCGATCACGGTATCGGCGCGCTCGTGTCCGGCTACGGCGTCCAGGCCCTCAGCGCCCACCGCGACACGGGTCGATGCGGGCACCAGAGCGTGTAATTGCTGCGCTGCCGCCGCCGTGGGCACCGCGACCAGCTCGGGCGCAAATCGCCGACACTGGTCGGCCAGCACATCGAGTCGCTGATAACCGCTCAATGCGATGACCCGAAAGCGCCCGGGATGGCGCGCGATCACATCCAGCGCGCTGACGCCGATGGAACCCGTGGAGCCCAGGATGGAAACACCCCGCGGCGCCGCCCGACCCGTACTCAACCGGGCGTTACCAGCGCCCGGGAAAAGCCGAACGTCGCAATACCCAGCACAAACACCGGCAAAGCGGCCGACAGGCTGTCCACTCGGTCCAGCACCCCGCCGTGACCGGGCAACACCGATCCACTGTCCTTCACCCCGCGGGCGCGTTTGATCATGCTCTCTCCCAGATCGCCCAGCACACCGGCAAAGCTGGTCGCCAGGATCAGCGCCAGCCAGTACAGCCAGTCTTTGCCGGCGATCCCCAGCCCGGGCGCGAAGGCTGCGCCCACCAGCAGCGCCAGCGACATGCCGCACAGTACGCCTTCCCAGGTTTTGCCAGGACTGACGGCGGGTGCCAGCCGGCGGCGGCCAAACGCGCGTCCGCCGAAGAATGCCCCGATATCGGCACTGGCGACCACCGCCACCACCAGCGCCAGCCAGTGCGCACCCTGCTCGCGACCAAGCAGCCAGTAGAGCGCGATCCAGGCCGGCAGCAGCACCATCACCCCCATGAACAAAACGACCGGGCGGTTATTCCAGCGCCGCGCGCTGGCGGGGTAATCGAGCACCCAGAACAGCATCAGCAACCACCAGCCCGCCGCGACCGCCAGCAGGGCACCCGGCTGCCCGACGGCGCTCCAGTGGTAGACCGCCATGGCGGCCGCGACGACCGCGACATAGGCCGACCGCTGTGTTGGCGACGCAAGTCCGGCCAAACGGCCCCATTCCCAGGCCCCCAGCAGAATCACGGCGCCGATAAGCGCGACAAAAACCAGCGCCGGCAGCAAAAGCAAGGATCCCGCAAACGCGCTGACGAGAATGAGGCCGGTGATTACCCTCTGCTTGAGCACACGGTCTCCGGTGCCAGCAACTGGCTGGCGGCGCGCCCGAAGCGGCGCTGCCGACGATAATATTCACCGACCGCGCCATTGAAATGCTCGCGGTCGAAGTCAGGCCAGTAACAGTCGGCGAAATAAAGTTCGCTGTAGGCGAGTTGCCACAGCAGGAAATTACTCAGGCGCTGCTCGCCGGCCGTGCGGATGCACAGATCAGGTGGCGTCACATCGGCAAGACAGAGGTGGCGCGCGACCGCCGTCTCGTCGATATCGGCGGGGGACAATGCGCCAACCTGCACCCGCTCCGCCAGCACCCGCGCCGCCCGAGCGATATCCCAGCGGCCGCCGTAATCGACGGCCAGATTGAGCTGCAAACGCCCCCCGGCGGTCGCCGCTTCGACCCTGTCGATGCGGCGAATGAGGCGGGCACTGAAACGCTCGCGCGAGCCCACCACGCGCAGCCGCACATCGCGGCGCACCAGTTCGCGCTGTTCTCTTCTGAGGTAATTGGCAAACAGCGCCATGAGGCCACTGACTTCTTCGGCAGGGCGCTGCCAGTTCTCACTGCTGAAGGCGAACAGCGTGATGACCGCCACGTCGTGGGCCTGACAACTGTCCAGCACGTCACGGACCCGTTCAACGCCGGCGCGATGGCCGCTGACGCCACGCAGACCGCGCGCGCTGGCCCAGCGGCTGTTGCCATCCATGATGATCGCCACATGCCGCAGCGGGTGGCCGTTCGAACCCTGGTCTTCAGCCTCAGTCATGGCCTTCACCCGGGGGTCAGATTTCCATCAGATCTTTTTCTTTTTCGGCCAGCAGCAGATCGACCCTGGCGATATGGCGATCCGTGATCCGCTGAATGTCGTCCTGCGCGCGGCGTTCGTCGTCCTCGCCGATTTCCTTGGCTTTCTCCAATTCGCGAATATCGGCCAGCACATCGCGCCGAATATTCCGTACCGATACCCGGGTGTGCTCGGCTTCCGCCTTTGCCTGCCGGATAAGGCCCTTGCGGGTCTCTTCGGTGAGCGCGGGCATGGGAACGCGAATGACCTCGCCCGCGGTGACCGGGTTGAGACCCAGCCCGGCGTTGATGATGGCGCGCTCGATATCGCGCACCATCTGCTTCTCCCACGGCGCAACCGTCAACATCCGCGCATCCGCGGCGGTGACGTTGGCGACCTGCCGCAGCGGAGTCGAGTTGCCGTAATAATCCACCATGACACCATCAAGGATCCCGGGGTGCGCACGCCCGGTGCGCAGCCTGCCCAGGGTGGCGGTCAGGGCTTCCACCGTCTTTTCCATCCGCTCGTTGGCGTCGGCCTTCAGTTCCTCGATCACCCTTCACTCTCCCCGATCAGTGTACCGTCACTACCGCCCAGCGCGATTTGCAGCAAAGCACCAGGCTTCGACATCCGGAACACACGCACCGGCATCCGGTTATCCCGGCAGAGACAGATTGCCGTAAGATCCATCACGCCCAGCTTGCGTTCCAGGACCTGGTCATAAGTGAGGCGAGGATAGAACTGCGCCTGCGGATCCCGTACCGGATCCGCGGAATAGACGCCATCCACCTTGGTCGCCTTCAGCATGATGTCAGCGTCCACTTCAATCGCGCGCAGACAAGCCGCCGAGTCGGTGGTGAAAAACGGATTGCCGGTGCCAGCGGCAAACAATACCACTTCGCCCGCCACCAGATAGCTCAGCGCCCGGCGCCGTTCATAGTGCTCCGCGACGCCGGGCATGGCGAGCGCGGACATCACCCGCGCCGCCACACCACTGCGCTCGAGCGCATCGCGCAGTGCGAGCGCGTTCATCACGGTCGCGAGCATGCCCATGTGATCGCCGGTCACCCGGTCCATCCCCGCGGCGGCCAGCGCGGCGCCGCGAAACAGGTTGCCGCCACCCGTCACCAGACCCACCTGCACGCCGATCGCGACCAGTTGCGCAACTTCCCGCGCGGTGCGGTCGAGCACCACGGGATCGAGCCCGAATTCCGCGCCGCCGACCAGCTCTTCGCCGCTCAGCTTGAGCAGGATGCGGCGATACCTGGGGCTTGCGGCTGCTGCGCTCACACGTTCGCTCGGGATGGTTGGAGGCCGTGCCGGTTCAGCGCGACGCCTGTACCTGGGCCGCGACTTCGGCGGCAAAATCGGTGGCCTCGACCTGGATGCCTTCGCCGACTTCGAAGCGCACAAAGCCCACGATGTCGGCACCCGCGTTTTTCAGCAGTTTGCCGACCGTCAGTTCGGGATCTTTGACAAACGGCTGCTCGACCAGGCTGGATTCAGCGAGAAACTTGTTCACACGCCCGGCGATCATTTTCTGGATGATTTCTTCCGGCTTGCCGCTCTCGCGCGCCTGGGCCGCGTAAATTTCGCGCTCCTTGGCGATGAGATCAGCCGGCATCTGCTCGGGCTTGGCCACCTGCGGATTGACCGCCGCCACATGCATGGCGATGTCGCGGGCCAGCTCGCGCGAGCCGCCGGTAAGGCCGACCAGTACCCCGATGCGGTTGTTGCTGTGGACGTAGTCGCCGACCACCGCCGCCTCGAGCACGCGCGCGCGCCGTGCGCCGATGTTTTCACCAATTTTCTGCACCAGCGCCTGCCGGGCTTCTTCGAGCTCGCCCGCCATGATCGCCGCGATGTCCTCGGAACGCTCGGCAAACGCCCGATCCGCCACGCGCGCGACAAAACCCAGAAAATTCTCGTCCCGCGCCACGAAATCGGTTTCCGAATTCACTTCCAGCAACATGCCACAACTGCCGTCCGCCGCCATCCGGGCCACGATCACACCGTCGGCCGCCGTACGGCTGGCTTTCTTCGCGGCTTTCATGCCACTCGATTTACGCAGATTTTCAATCGCCGCTTCGATGTCGCCGGCGGCTTCCTGAAGCGCTTTCTTGCACTCCATCATGGGAAGCCCGGTGCGTTCGCGAAGGTCTTTCACCAGCGCTGCGCTGATTGTCGTCATGGTGTCGTCTCCATAATCCCCGCGGGGATTTATCCATATTCTTGATCAAATTCGGGCCGGTGGCGTTCGCTGTCAGCCGCCCGCGCCAAGCCGGGCGATGCGGCCGACCGAACCGCGTCTCAAGCCCTCGGTCACCGGGGACAAAGCAAAGAAAGGGGGCAAAGCCCCCTCACCCCCAAAGCCCGGCGCTCGGGGAAAATCCTGTCTATCCGTTCTGGATATCGCCGGCGACAACCAGTTCGGACTCAACCACTTCGACAAACTCGTCCCGCGCCATTCCGGGAGAAACCACGGCCCGGCCCAGCAGCACCGCGTCGGCGACCGCCTCGGTATACAGCTTGATCGCGCGGATGGCATCGTCGTTGCCGGGAATCACCACATCAACCCCGTCCGGATTGCTGTTGGTGTCCACCACGCCGATCACCGGGATGCCCAGTTTGTTAGCCTCCTGGACCGCGATCCGCTCGTGGTCGACATCGATCACGAACAGCGCATCGGGCAGTCCGCCCATATCCTTGATGCCGCCGATGGAGCGCTCGAGCTTCTCCATCATGCGCGTGCGGTTCAGCGCTTCTTTTTTGGTGAGCTTGTCGAAAGTACCGTCATCGCGCTGTTGTTCCAGCTCGCGGTAGTGACGAATCGAGGCGCGGATCGTTTTGTAGTTGGTAAGCATGCCACCCAGCCAGCGATGGCTGACATAAGGCATGCCACAACGCTCGGCCTGCTCCTTGACCAGCTTTTGCGCGGCGCGCTTGGTGCCGACGAAAACGAGCTTGTTGCCGCGCGCGGCGATCTGGCGCACCTGCTCCAGAGCCCCGTTGAAGGCGGGCACCGTGTGCTCCAGATTGATGATGTGAATCTTGTTGCGCGCGCCAAAGATATAAGGGCGCATCTTGGGATTCCAGTAGCGGGTCTGGTGGCCGAAGTGGACACCGGCCTGCAACATGTCGCGCATGCTGACAGTGGTCATAGCGTTTTCCTCTGTTTTGGGTTGAACCTCCACATACCCCATCGTCCAACCCCGAAGGGCACCCAGGACCAATGTGCCGGTATGTGTGTGGCGTTAGCGCACGGTGCGCGGTGATTGCCCCCGAAGGGGCGGTCGGCTTTATACCACAAAGAGGGCCCGAAGTGGCGCAAATCCTGCCACGCGGCCTGCCGCCGACTGGCCGTGGCGGCAGCGTTCATGGCGGCCACGGCAGCGGACATCGGGTACACTAGCCACCTTCCCGAACCACGCTCAGCCCATGGCCGTCAGCATCAAGACCCCGGCGGAAATTGAACGCATGCGCGTCGCCGGGCGGCTGGCAGCGGAGGTGCTGGAGATGATCGCACCCCATATGGAGGCCGGCATCACGACGGCCGAGCTGGACCGTATCTGCCATGACTACATGGTCCACGTGCAGCACGCCATCCCGGCGCCGCTGAATTACCGCGGCTTCCCCAAATCCATCTGCACGTCCATCAATCAGGTGGTGTGTCACGGCATTCCGTCGGCCCAGCGTGCGCTCAAGAGCGGCGACATCATCAACATGGACATCACCGTCATCAAGGACGGTTTTCACGGCGACACCAGCATGATGTTCGGCATCGGCAAGGTGGCCGAGCACGCCGAACGCCTGATGCGCATCGCCCGGGAGTGCCTGTATCAGGCCATCGCCCTGGTGCGTCCCGGATGCCGGCTGGGCGACATCGGTCACATCATTCAACAGCATGCCGAGGGCAATTATTATTCTGTGGTACGGGAGTATTGCGGCCATGGCATCGGCCGGCAGTTCCACGAAGATCCGCAGGTGCTGCACTATGGACAGCCGGGTACCGGGCTGGTGTTGGAAGAAGGCATGGTGTTTACCATCGAGCCCATGATCAACGCCGGCAAGCACCACACCCGGCTCAAGCCCGACGGCTGGACCGTCGAAACCCGCGATGGCCGCCTTTCGGCGCAGTGGGAACACACCGTGGCCGTCACCGCGACCGGGGTTGAAGTCCTCACCGCGCGCCTTGACGAAAACCTCCCCTGACCCGCCGGCCGCCGCCCATGCCACTGCGTCAACCCGGTCTCGATTGCTCATCGGTAGCCGCCGACCTGGCGGCTCGCCTCGCTCCCGCCGCATCCCTTCCGGCCTGCCGCAAAGCGGTGCAGGAGGCCTGCGAATCCTTCGATCTGCGCTACCGCGGCGGCGAGCCCGTGCGCCTGCTGGTCGCCGAACGAGCGGCTTTCATGGACCAGGTGGTCGCCGCCATCTGGGGGCGTTTTACCTGGGACGACGACATCGCCCTGATTGCGGTCGGTGGCTATGGGCGCGGCGAACTGCACCCGCACTCGGACATCGACCTGCTGATCCTGACCCGCCGCCGCAAGCTGGACCGCTACCGCGACAGCATCGCCGGATTTCTCGCGGCGCTCTGGGACTTGCAGTTCAACATTGGTCACAGCGCGCGCACCCTGAGCGACTGCGTCCGGGTGGCGCGCGCCGACATCACGGTGGCCACCAACCTGATGGAGAGCCGCACCCTTGCCGGCAACCGGGCGCTGGAGCGGGCCATGCTGGCGAAAACCGGGCCCGACAAGATCTGGCCGTCCCAGCGCTTTTTCCGCGCCAAGCGCGATGAGCAGCGCGAGCGCCACGAGCGCCACGGCAATACCGAATACAACCTCGAACCCAACATCAAGGAAGCGCCCGGCGGTTTGCGCGACATCCAGACCATCCACTGGATAGCCCACCGCCACTTCGGCATCACCTCGCTGGAGACGCTTGCCAACGGCGATCTGCTGACCCGCGAGGAGTTCTCGCAGCTGCGCGAAAGCGAGGAGTTTCTCTGGCGGGTGCGCTACGGTCTGCACCTGCTGGCCGGGCGCGCCGAGGAATGCCTCTATTTCGACTACCAGCGCCGCCTGGCGGAAAAATTCGGCTATCGGGATACGCCCCAGAGCCTCGCGGTCGAGCAGTTCATGCAGCGCTACTACCGCACCGTGATGACCGTGCGGCGTCTCAACGACATGCTGCTGCAATACCTGGACGAAGAAATCCTGCATCGCGGCCGCGGCGCCCGCATCACCCGGCTGAACGACCGCTTTCAGATTCGCAACAACCACCTCGAGACCACCGCCCCGGACGTGTTCGAACGCGAACCCTCGGCACTGCTGGAAGTTTTCGTGCTGCTTGGCGAAGACCCGGAAATCCTCGATCTGCGCTCGACCACCATCCGCCAGATTCTCGGCAATCAATGGCGCATCGACGCCGAATTCCGCAACGACCCCCGCAACCACGCGCTCTTCGTGCGCCTGCTGGAATGCAAGGGCAACCTGTCGAACCAACTGCAACGCATGACCCGCTACGGAATCCTGGGCTCCTATCTGCCCGAGTTCGGCCGCATCGTCGGCCAGATGCAGCACGACCTGTTTCACGTCTATCCGGTGGACGCCCACACCATCCAGGTGGTCCGCAACATGCGCCGTCTGGCAAACCAGAGCGAAGCGGAACGCTTTCCGATCGCCTCCCATGTGTGCAAAAACCTGCCCAAACCGGAATTGCTCTATATCGCCGGGCTCTACCACGATATCGCCAAGGGTCGCGGCGGCGACCACTCCCAGCTCGGTGCCACCGACGCGGCCCTGTTCGCGCGCCGGCACGATTTCAACGAGCAGGAAGTACGACTGGTCACCTGGCTGGTGGAACACCATCTGCTGATGTCCGCCACCTCACAGCGCGAGGATATCGATGACCCGGATGTCATCCACCGCTTCGCGCGCCTGATGGGCGACCAGATCCATCTCGATTATCTCTTCTCGCTCACGGTGGCGGACATGAACGCCACCAATCCGACCCTGTGGAACCAGTGGAAAGGTGCCCTGATGCGGCAACTCTACCTGGCGACCCGCGATGCGCTGGCGCGCGGCCTGGAAAATCCGGTCAATCGCCTCGAGTGGATCGAGAGTTCGCGCACCGAAGCCCTGGAACTGCTCGCTGCCGAAGGCATTTCCGAAGCCCGCTGCCGCGCCATCTGGGGCGAAATCGGCGACGATTTCTTTCTCAAGGAAAAAGCCTCGGCGATCAGCCGCTGCACCCGGCAGGTGTGGGAACAGGGCGACAGGAACCCGATCATCTACCTGGAAAACGCCGGTGTCGAAGACGCCACGGCGACCCGCGTGTTCGTTTATACGAGCGGTATCGACAACGTATTCTCCAAAATTGCCGCCGCCCTCGACCTGCTCAACCTCAACGTGGTCGATGCGCGCCTCTATGCGCCGGGCGAAGGGCGCACGCTGAATCTCTTCTACGCGCTCGACGACCACGGCCAGGCCTTTGCCGACAACACCCAGCGGGTGCGGCAGGTCACGCGCGCACTGCGGGACATCCTCACCCAACCCATGGAGACACTGCCCAAGCCCAATCGCCGGGTGTCACGGCAGCTCAAGCAACTGACCACGGGAACCGCCGCCTTCATCAACAACGACGAGCACGGCCAGACCCGGATCATGGTGCTGACACCCGACCGCCCCGGACTGCTGGCGCACCTGGGCCGGATTTTTCTGGAGTGCCGGCTCACCGTGCACAGCGCCAAGATCGCCACCCTGGGCGAACGGGTCGAGGACAGTTTTTACGTCACCCGGGCCGATGGCCTCCCGCTGTGCGATCAGGATCTCTGCGAACAGCTGCGCACCCGTATCTGCGCCGAACTGGATCAGCGCAATCGCGAGGAGATCGCCGCCACCGATGCGCTGCGCGAAATGCCGCTGCGCGCCTGACTTCCGGTTTCGTCCATCACCAGGTTCAACGATGAATCCCCATCTGCGCCAGCTCCAGCCCTATCCCTTCGAGAAACTGCGGCGACTGCTCGCGGGGGTTGCGCCGCCCCGGGAGTTGGCGGCCATCGACCTGTCGGTGGGCGAACCCAAACACCCGGCGCCCGCCTTCGTCCGTCAGGTGCTCGCCGACCATCTGGAACTGCTCGCGGTCTACCCCGCCACCAAGGGCAGCGCCGAACTGCGCGCCGGTATCAGCGCGTGGCTCCAGCGCCGTTTCGCGCTCAACGCCGCACCCAATCCGGAGCACGAAGTGCTGCCGGTCAACGGCACCCGTGAAGCGCTGTTCGCCTTCGCCCAGTGCGTGATCGACCCGCGCGCCGCGGCGCTGGTGGTGATGCCCAACCCCTTCTACCAGATCTACGAAGGCGCGGCGCTGCTCGCCGGGGCGGCCACGCATTTGCTGCCCTGCACCGCCGCCACCGGGTTCGCACCGGATTACGACGCGGTGCCGGCCGCTGTCTGGCAGCGCTGCCAATTGCTGTACATCTGCTCGCCCGGCAATCCCACCGGCGCGGTGACGCCGATCGCGACCCTGAAGAAACTCATCGCGCTCGCCGACGAGCACGACTTCATCATCGCCAGCGACGAGTGCTACTCGGAGATTTACGGTAACGAAGATCAGCCGCCGCCGGGCCTGCTGCAGGCCTGCGCGGAACTCGGTCGCGACGATTTCCGCCGCTGCCTGGTGTTCCACAGCCTGTCCAAACGCTCCAACCTGCCGGGGCTGCGCTCGGGCTTTGTGGCGGGCGATGCGGACATCCTCGAACAGTTCCTGCGCTATCGCACCTACCACGGCTGCGCCATGTCGCTGCCCTCCCAGCTGGCCAGCACCGCCGCCTGGGCCGACGAAGCTCATGTGCGGGAAAACCGCCGGCTGTATCGCGAGAAATTCGACGCCGTGCTGGAAATCCTCGCGGGACATCTCGATGTCGCGCGCCCCGACGCCGGCTTCTATCTCTGGCCGCGCACGCCCGGTGACGACGAGACTTTCACCCGTCGCCTGCTGGCCGAGCAGCACGTCACCGTGGTGCCGGGCCGCTACCTGGCGCGCACCGGCACGGATGGCGTGAATCCCGGCGAGCACCGGGTGCGCATCGCGCTGGTGGCCCCGCTGGCGCAGTGTCGCGAAGCCGCAATCCGCATCCGGCGCCTGCTGGAAAGCGGCTGATGCGCAAGGTCGAACGGGCGCGCTATATCGCCGGGCGCCTGCATGAGCTCTATCCCGACCCGCCGATTCCACTGGATCATCGCGATCCCTTTACCCTGCTGATCGCGGTGCTGCTGTCGGCCCAGTGCACCGATGCCCGGGTGAACAAGGTGACGCCGGCGCTGTTCGCGCGGGCGGATACGCCCGCACAAATGGCCGCGCTCGCGGTGGAAGAGATTCACGCGCTCATCCGGACCTGCGGCCTCGCACCGCAAAAAGCCAGAGCGATCGTGCAACTGGCGCACATCCTGGTCGCGGAACACGGCGGCGCGGTACCTGCGTCATTCGCGGCCCTCGAGCGCCTGCCGGGCGTCGGCCACAAGACCGCGAGCGTGGTGATGTCCCAGGCCTTCGGGCATCCCGCGTTTCCTGTCGATACCCACATTCACCGCCTGGCGCAGCGCTGGGGCCTGAGCGACGGCAGCAGCGTCGCGCGCACCGAGCGCGATCTGAAGCAGTTGTTCCCGCGGGAATCCTGGCGCGATCTCCACCTTCAGTTCATCTACTACGGCCGCGAACATTGCAGCGCGCGGGGTTGCGACGGCACCCGCTGCGACATCTGCCGCGCCTGTTATCCGCGCCGGAAAACGCCCCTCGTCACCCGCAAGGCCTGAGCCGCGGCCACTGTGGCAAGCAATCGAATTTGCTATTCTGGCCGCCGCTTTTCCCGGTGAGTTCGCGCGTGGTCAATGTCTACGGCATCCGCAATTGCGATACCGTCAAACAGGCGCGGCGCTGGCTCGACGCCCAGGGCATCGCCCATCGCTTCCACGATTTCCGCAGCGACGGCCTGGAGCCCGCGCGCCTCGCGCACTGGCTGCACGCACTGGGCTGGGAGCAGTTGGTCAATCGTCGCGGCACCACCTGGCGACAACTGGACGCGAACACCCGGGATCGGCTCTCGGCGGACACCGCGGCGGAGCTGCTGCTTACACACCCGACCCTGATCCGGCGTCCGGTACTGGAACAGGCCGGGCAGCTGTACCTCGGCTTCAGTCCCGAAACCTACGCACATATCTTCCGCTCCGCCTGAGCGGGGCGACAACAGGAGAATCCGAATGGCGGAATTCTATGGCCTGGGCCTCGGCCTCGGCACTCAAAATGCCGGCGGTGACTGGCTCGAAATTTTCTACCCCCGTCCGATCGTCAATCCACCGGTGGCGCTCACCTCGGCGGTTGCGCGCGCGATCAACTATGACGGCGGCAACGCCGCGATTCAGGCGGACATTCCCATGCTGACGCGGCTCAGCAATGTGTTCGATGCCGCCGGCGAGCCCGCGCTGGCGGAACAAGCCGCCCAATTGAAGGCCGCATCCCGAACCCCGGTGATCACGCTGCTGGCGACCAATGCCGCGCCAGCCTCGGTGCCGGAAGCCTATCTGAAGCTGCATTTCCTGTCGCACCGCCTGGTGCGTCCCCACGCCACCGACCTGTCCGGCATCTTCGGGCGCCTGCCCAATGTCGCCTGGACCAGTGAGGGCGCGATCGATCTGGCCGAGCTGGCGCAGCAACAATGGCGCGCGCGCTTGCAGGACCGAACACTGACCGTGCACAGCGTCGATAAATTTCCCCGCCTGGTGGATTATGTGGTGCCGGGCGGCGTGCGCATCGCCGACACGGCGCGGGTCCGCCTCGGCGCCTATCTGGGCGAAGGGACCACGGTGATGCACGAAGGCTTCATCAATTTCAACGCCGGCACGGAAGGACCGAATATGGTCGAGGGCCGCATCTCCGCCGGGGTATTCGTCGGCGCCGGCTCGGATCTCGGCGGCAGCAGTTCCACCATGGGCACCCTGTCCGGCGGCGGCAACCTGGTGATCTCGGTTGGCCGCGAATGCCTGATCGGCGCCAATGCCGGTATCGGCATTCCCCTGGGCGACCGCTGCACCGTGGAAGCCGGGCTCTATGTCACCGCCGGCACCAAAGTCGCGCTGCTCGACGCTCAGCGACAACCGGCCGGCACTGCCAAGGCGCGGGATCTCGCGGGCCGTTCCGACCTGCTGTTTCGTCGCAACTCGGAGACCGGCGCGGTGGAATGCCTGACCAACCAGACCGCCGTCGCGCTGAACGCCGCGCTGCACAGCCACAACTGACGTTACCGCGAGACGCGCCCGTGTCGATGAACCCGATGTCGTCCACGCTGGCGCTTGCCTGCGACCTGATCCGCTGCCCCTCGGTCACCCCCGCCGATGCCGGCTGCCTCGACCTGCTGGGCGCGCGCCTGGCGGCCGCCGGGTTTGCGCTCACGCCGCTGCCGTTTGGCGCGGTCAGCAATCTCTGGGCGGTGCGTGGCGACGCGGGTCCGCTGTTCTGTTTTGCCGGGCATACAGACGTGGTACCGCCCGGCCCGGAGTCGGAATGGCGCCATCCGCCTTTCGCGCCGCGGATCGAGAACGGCATTCTCTACGGACGTGGCGCCGCCGACATGAAAGGCGCGCTCGCCGCCATGGTCACCGCGGTCGAGGCCTTTGTCGCCGCCCATCCGCAGCATCCCGGCCGCATCGGTTTTCTGCTCACCAGCGACGAAGAAGGCCCGGCGCACGACGGTACCGCCCGGGTGGTGGACTGGCTGCGCGAGCAAGGAATCATCCCCGACTGGTGCCTGGTGGGCGAGCCTTCCAGCGGCACAACCCTGGGCGATGTCATCCGCAACGGCCGGCGCGGCTCCCTCAACGGCAGTTTGCGGGTGCGCGGCGTGCAGGGCCACGTCGCCTACCCCGAGCGCGCCGACAATCCGATCCATCGCGCGGCCCCGGCGCTCGCGGCCCTCGCGGCGGAAACCTGGGATCTCGGCAATGCCCATTTCCCTCCCACCAGTTTCCAGATTTCCAATATCGCCGCCGGCGAAGGTGTCACCAACGTGATCCCGGGCGAACTGCGGGCGCTGTTCAATTTCCGTTTTTCCACCGCGGTCACCGCGGCGCAATTGCGGACACGCACGGAGGCGATCCTGGACCGGCACGGACTCGATTACGATCTGGACTGGCAGCTCAGCGGCGAACCCTTCCTGACGCCCGTGGGCGATCTGGTGAATGCGGCGGTCGGCGCGATCCACGATCGGACCGGAACACACACCGAGCTATCGACGGGTGGCGGGACTTCCGACGGCCGCTTCATCGCGCCGCTCGGCACCCAGGTAGTGGAGCTGGGTTTGCGCAACGCCAGCATTCACAAAATCGATGAGCAGACTGCGGTCGCCGATCTGGAGTTATTGTCGGGCATCTATCGGGATGTGCTCGAACGCTTGCTGCTTTAGCCGCGATAGCCGCACCGAAGGCGCTCTCAGCGCTGGCGCCGCACCAGCGCCCGGAAGAAGCTGGGTAACGCCCGCGCCGCTACCGCGACTTCCGCCGCACGCATTCCGAAGGCATAAAAACGCTCGACCGGCACCCAGCGCATCAGCCGGTGATGAAGTTTGCGCCCGCCTTTGTTGCGCAGATGGGCAAAGTGGTCGCTCGGACTCGCCCCCTGCACCACCAGCATCGGAAACACCGCGAAACACCCGGGCAACACCGAATACGCGGAGTCGATGCCCTTGCCGGCACCCCGGCGCAACGCGACTCCATCGCCGCCAAAAGGCCGCTCGGCGAGCCACTGCAACATACGTTCGCTGGCGATGTAGGCGTGCGCGCAGGCGGATTCCACTTGCACCAGATCGCGCGCAACAAAGCGCGCCCGGAACGGCCAGTGACCGAGAAAAAAGATATTCCAGTCCGCTGGCAGACCCGCCATATGGGCGGCGAGCCGGGAACGGCGGGCCGCCGTCGGCAACCGGCTGAAGCGTATGTCGTCTTCGAGAATCAACACCCGTCGCAAACCGCGCGCCAGCGCGTGACAAGCCACGGCGCGATGACTTTCCCAGATCCCCTGAACGGGCCGTTCCGGATGCGGAAGTGGCCGGTAAAACGTGGTCAGTGGCGCGAGTCCGACCCGGGTGATTTCAGCGTTGGCCGCCGCCATCCGATCCGGCCGGGTCTGCAACGAGATGCAGTAAACGGCATCAACAACGCCGGACCAATCGGCATCGACCGTCTCAGCCAGCACAGGTGCTGGTTCAAAGTACGCCGCGGACCGATCATTTGCCATGGTGCCACTGTTGGTGCGCCCATCCGCCGAAGATGGGGTCCACCATTTTAACATCGCTTTGGCAAACACCGCCGTCCGGCGCTGAACCACCGTCACACGCCCGGCCCTACTCTGCGCCACCACGCCGCCCGCGCTGTAGTCCCGCACTCCCTTGCCGCGGCGCCGCTATTTCCGGCACCGCGACACCGCGGGTTAGCAGTTGTTCGGCAACCTGTCAGGTGCTCAGCCCTTTTTGCGTTTTTTCGTCCCGAAATAGCTGCAGGGGTTTTTCACCATCAGGGTATCGATCTTGTCGTCGGTGACACCCGCCTTGCGCATGGCTGGCAGGATATTCCGCGAGATATGCGACACGTCCCAGTTCGGCGACGCGGCAGCCATTGCATCCAGCACACCGGTATCACGACCGCGCCAGCATTGGAGGGTGTCATGGGACAGCATGATGCGGTCATACCCGACGGCGAGCAGTCCCAGCAGAGACGCCAGCCGCAGCTTGTCCGACGCAATGGACTCGATGCCAAAGCGGTCGAAACCCAGCCAGGCGCCGCGCTCGAGAATGTCGAAGTAATAACGCATGTCGCCGACGCCGCAAGCGTGGCCGATCAGCACCTTGTTGAAATCGACTTTCTCTTCCTCAAAAATATCCAGGGTTTCGCGGCCATAGGGATCCATCTCGTCGTTGTGACAGAGGATCGGAGCACCCGTTGCCTTGCTCGCGCGCGCCGCGGCCCGCAAACATTTCACCTCGGTCTCCTTGATGCCCTGTCCGGGTGGGGTGACGCCATGGATGCCGCCGCTGGCGGTCTTGATGATGCCGGCCTTGATCCCGGTTTTGCCGATCCCGTCTTTTATTTCGCTTACATACTGTTCGGCGATGCCGTCGATGTCCATCAGCCGGAAATGCTGCGGAATACCCAGCGCGTCATTGTATAAACCCGTGGCAATGACGATCTGGATCCCGGATTTATCCGACATTTCCGCCGAAAATTCGGGATCGCGCCCCAGCTCCATCGGGCAGGGATCAACGAAGCTTTTGATCCCGAGATCCCTGATCTCCTTCAGTTTGTCGACAATTCTCTTGCCCTCCTTTTTGCGGTCGAAATCGACGTGGTCGAGCTCCCAGCCCGGCCAGCCGATTCCCAGGTGTTCATGAATCAAGGTGGTTCCCAGATCTTCCACGGCGATTGGGCCTAAAACCGAATTGACCTTCATGCTAGCTCCCCTGTTTTTTTGAACGTTATTGTGCGAACCATGGGCAGCGGGTGTATCGACTTTTTCAACCAACCGCTGGAACAGATTCGTGAAGGGATGGTGCCCCAGATATTCGCCAAGTTCCAGTTCGGTTTGGTTGTCGGTTTGCCAGCCACCGCCGGGCCAACCCGTCGGCGCGCGACGCTGCGCTATCCAACCAGGGACGAAACCCGCCGGGAGGCCTTCACAAGCGCCCCGTGGGGGGCTTTAATCCCGAGCCCAACCACACGACCGGTGACCGTCATGAAACTGATCAACTCCTTTGGCCCCAACCCCCGCCTCGTGCGCATGTTCATGGCGGAGAAAGGCATTGAGCTGCCCACCGAAGAGCTCGATCTTCTGGCCGGGGAAAACCGCAAGCCGCCCTACACCGATAAAAACCCCGGCGGCCAGATGCCGGCCCTGCAACTGGACGACGGTACCGTGATCGCCGAGACCGCCGCCATCTGCGAATACCTGGAGGAGACCCAGCCGAGCCCGGCGCTGATCGGCAGCAATGCCAGGGAGCGCGCCGTCGGCCGCATGTGGCAACGCCGGGTCGAGCTGAACATTACCGAGAACATCTACAACGGCTTCCGCTACGCCGAGGGCCTCGGGCTGTTCAAGGATCGCATGTACTGCATTCCCGAGGCCGCCGCCGGCCTCAAGGCCAAGGGCAAAAACCAGTTGGCCTGGCTGGACGGCCTGATGAGCGGGCGCGACTTTGTCGGCGGCAACCGCATCGGGCTTGCCGACATCACCCTCTACTGCTGTCTGGATTTCGCCAAGGGTGTGGGCCAGCCGATTCCGGCCGAGCTGAAGAACATCAACGCCTGGTTTCAGCGCATGGATCAGCGCCCCAGCGCGCAGCAGAGCCTGTCCCCGGGCTGGGAGCAAGTGGGCATGCGCGGCTAGAAGGCAAGTCTGTCGGTCCACTGGAAATGCGCGATTGAACAACTGCGGCGGTCGGGTCTGTGCTCTGCGGATCGAATCACGAGCACTCGCTACCGTCGGCGCAACCCAGCGTTGTGGACGCTACGCGCCGCTCCCCGGGAATGCTGGCGGATCGCTTATCCCGGGGTGACGCCACCGAAGTCACCCGCGTCATGGCGCTCGGGCACGCGCTCCGCTTCCGGCCCCCAGGTCTTGTTGACGCGCTGCCCGCGCTGGACCGCCGGGCGCGCCTCGATCGCCGACGCCCAACGGACCACATGGGCATAGGAGGCGACGTCGAGGAACTCGGCCGCTTTGTAGAGATTGTGCAGGACCAGGCTGCCATACCAGGGATAGATGGCGATGTCCGCGATGGTGTAAGCGTCGCCGCATAGATAACGGCGCGTCGAGAGATTCCGGTTCAGCACATCGAGCTGGCGTTTGACTTCCATGGCGTAACGGTCGATGCAGTATTCGATCTTCTCGGGCGCATAGCTGTAGAAGTGCCCAAAGCCGCCGCCCAGGTAGGGCGCACTGCCCATCTGCCAGAACAGCCACGACAGGCATTCGGCGCGCGCGGAAAGCTCCGTGGGTAAAAACGCAGCGAATTTTTCCGCCAGGTAGACCAGGATTGCTCCGGACTCGAAGACCCGGGTGGGCGGCGCGGTGCTGCGATCGAGCAAGGCGGGGATCTTGGAATTCGGATTCAACTCCACGAAACCGCTGCCAAACTGCTCGCCTGCGCCGATATCGATGAGCCAGGCGTCGTACTCCGCGCCGGACCTGCCGAGTGCCAGGAGCTCCTCCAGCATCACCGTGATCTTCACCCCGTTGGGCGTCGCCAGTGAGTAGAGCTGGAGCGGATGTTTGCCGATGGGCAGGGTTTTCTCATGCGTGGCGCCGGCGACGGGTCGGTTGATCCCGCTCCAGTTACCGCCGTTGCCTGGTTTCCATGTCCAGACTTTTGATGGTGCGTAGGTCGACACGCTGGTCATGAGTGGGGTTTCCTGGTTGCAGGGGCGGCATCCAAGGTGCCCGGGTTGCTCGGGGCCGTCAAGCACCCCCGAGCCGACCGCCCGCTCACCGGCGCGGCAAGCCTCCCGGACCCCCCTGCGACAACATGCCTTCCATGCCGCGCAGCATCCGGCCGAGGTTCTTGCCTTTCATCTTTTTCATGGTCTTGGCCATCTGCTTGTACTGCTTGAGCAGCCGGTTCAGATCCTGAATGGAGGTGCCGGAACCCGTGGTGATCCGGCGCTTGCGCGAGCCATTGAGCAGCTCCGGGTCGGCGCGCTCGGCGCGCGTCATGGAATCGATGATGACCGTCATGGTCTTGAACTGCGCGGCGATGTTGCTCTGCTCGGCCAGACGCGCCATGTTGCCCATGCCGGGGAGTTTTTCGAGCAGCCCGCCCATGCCGCCCAGGTTCTGCATCTGCTGGAGCTGGTCGCGCAGATCCTCGAGATCGAACCGGGTGCCCTTCTCGACCTTGCGTGCCAGCTTTTCGGCCTTGGCGCGATCGACCTTGCGCTCGACTTCCTCGATCAGGGACAGCACATCGCCCATGCCGAGGATGCGCGAGGCGATACGGTCGGGATGGAAGGGTTCGAGGGCGTCGGTCTTCTCGCCCACGCCGAGAAACTTGATCGGTTTGCCGGTGACGTGGCGCACCGAGAGGGCGGCGCCGCCGCGGGCATCGCCGTCCACCTTGGTGAGGATCACGCCCGTGAGCGGCAACGCTTCGTCGAAGGCACGCGCGGTGTTGACGGCGTCCTGGCCGATCATGGCGTCGATGACGAAGAGGGTTTCGGCGGGCTCCAGCGCCACGCTCAGCGCGCGGATTTCCTCCATCAGTGCGGCATCGATGTGCAGGCGGCCGGCGGTGTCGACGATCAGCACATCCGCAAAACCGCGCCGCGCCTCACCCAGGGCGCGCTCGGCGATGGCGAGCGGGGTCTCGTCGCCGTGACTCGCCAGGCAGGTGACGCCGACTTCCGCCGCCAGGGTGGCGAGTTGCTGGATCGCCGCTGGACGGTAGACGTCCACGCTCACCACCATGACTTTTTTCTTTTCACGCTCGGTGAGATAGCGCGCGAGCTTGGCCACCGAGGTGGTCTTGCCCGCGCCCTGGAGCCCCGCCATCAGGATCACCGCGGGCGGCCGCACCGCGAGATTCAGTCCGGTGTTGGCGTCGCCCATCAGGTGCACCAGTTCGTCCTGAACCAGCTTCAGGAACTGCTGCCCGGGATTCAGTCCACGCCCGACCTGCGTGCCGAGCGCACGCGAACGCACGCGGTCGATGAAGTCCTTGACCACCGCGAGCGCGACATCCGCTTCCAGCAGGGCCATGCGCACATCGCGCAGCGTGTCGCGGATATTGTCGTCACTGAGCTGGGACTTGCCGGCGATCTTGCGAAAGCTGTCACCGAGGCGGCCGCCGAGGTTTTCAAACAATGCCATTGCGGACATCCGGACGAAATGGGGCCCGCATTATAGCCTCCCGCCGCGCAGCCGGACGTCGATGCCGGTGCGGCGTCTTTGCGCCACGGAGCGGATATGCCACACTCTGGCGTCTTCCAGTAACCGCTCCCGCCAATGACGCCCTGGTTGCCCGCATCCCTGGCCGCACTCTTCTACAGCCTGGCGTTTGCGCTGCGCCTTACGGATTTTTTGCGCGCACGGGTCAGCCCCAAGCTCCCCTTGCTGCTGCTGGCGGGCGTGGCCCTTGCGGCCCACGCCCTGGCCGGCTGGCACCAGGTGTTCGAGGCCGGCAAGCTGAATGTCAGCCTTATCCCGTTTTCGGCGCTGATCTTTCTGTTGATCAACGCCATTGTGGTGCTGAGTTCGATCCGCGACCCGCTGGAGAATCTGTATCTGCTGCTGTTTCCGCCAACGGTGGCGATGCTTCTGCTGGCGGCGGTCACCGATCAGCATATCCGCGAGCTGACCTCGGTGCCCCTGGGCCTCGGCGCCCATATCCTGCTGTCGGTGCTTTCCTACAGCCTGATGACGATCGCCACGCTGCTGGCCATGGTGATGGCGTGGCAAAACCGCCGGCTTCACAACCACCAGCCCGGCGGGCCGCTGCGCGCCCTGCCCCCCCTGCTGACCATGGAACGGCTGCTGTTCCGCTTTCTGGTGGCGGGCTTCGTTTTGCTGAGCGCAGGTCTGGTGCTCGGCTTTATCTATGTGGAAAACATTCTGGCCCAGCATCTCGCCCACAAGACGGTGTTTTCGCTGGTCGCCTGGGTGGTCTACGCGGTGCTGTTGTGGGGCCACTTTCGGCGCGGCTGGCGCGGGCGCGTGGCGGCCTACTGGGCGCTGGGCGGCTTCTGTTCGCTGATGCTGGCGTTCTGGGGCACCAAGTTTGTGCTGGAAGTGCTGCTGAGCTGAGCGGCCAGACGCCGCACACCGACCCGCTGGCGGCGGTTTTTCAAGCGTCGTCAGGATGCAAAGGGATTGTTGCGCCGCGCCCGGACGGCGGCCCGCGCCAGCACCGCGCGGCGCTCTTCGTCCCCCAGCAGCACCCAGTCGGCAATCTCCCGGGCACTGCGGTGACAGCCGATGCAGATATCGTCATCGCCCAGCGCGCAGATCGACACGCAAGGGGAGCGCACCGTGGCGGCGCCGGAATCAGCCCTCATCGACAACCGGCGTCAACGTCTGACGAAACTCCAGCGCCTTGATCCGGTAGGTGCGCGCCGACTCCGCGAGACTGGCAATCGCCCGCTCGTCGAGCTGCCGCACCACCTTGGCCGGGGTGCCGAGCACGAGCGAATTGTCGGGAATCTCCATCCCTTCCGGGACCAGCGCATTGGCACCGATCAGGCAGTTGTTGCCGATACGGGCGCGATTCAGGATCACCGAATTGATCCCGATGAGGGTGTTGTTGCCGATGGTGCAACCGTGGACCATGGCGCAATGGCCGATGGTGACGTTTTCGCCGATATGGAGCTGGATGCCCGGGTCGGTATGCAGCACCGCGTTGTCCTGGACATTGCTGCCCGCGCCGATATGGATGAAATCAGTATCGCCGCGGATCACCGTGTTGAACCAGATGCTGGCACCATCCCCCAGTACCACCATGCCGATGACATCCGCACTGGGCGCGACAAACACATCGCGTCCGACGCGGGGACGGTGACCGTTGTAGGCGTAGATCATGGTGAATACTCCTCCTCCAGTTCGATCAGGTGTGCGCGTAGATGAGCCGGTAGCCGGTCGTGCAGGTACGCAAAACCGAGCCGGGCATCGAGTGCCGTATTGAGAAAATGAATCAGCACATTGAGGGTAAAGCCCCAGATGCGGTAGTCCCCGTAGTGATAGCACGGCATTTCGTAACAGCCGTCGAGCACTTCGAATTCGCCGCTCACCAGATGCCGCTGCTGGAGCAGATATTCGAGCGGCACGCGAAACACCGCATCCAGCTCCGACGGATCGTGCCGCAACGGGACATCGCCGGGCACCACGCCGAGATAGGGCGTCACCGGGGTGCCGGTGCGGGTGGCGCGCCGGGGCAGCCGGGCGATGACTTCCACCCGGTTGCGGGGCAGGGCTACTTCTTCCTCGCTTTCACGCAACGCGGTGTCCAGCAGGCTAACATCGCCCGCTTCCCACATGCCGCCCGGGAACGCGACCTGCCCGCGATGGCTGTTGAGGTGTTCGGCACGCTTGATGAAAACGACTTCGGGTTCGCGCGCCCGGGTCAGCGCCAACAGCACCGCCGCTTCGCGCCGTCCCGGCTCCGGCTGTGCCGGGGCCGGCGGGTACGCGCGCAGGCGCGCGGCAATCTGCGCTAGAATCGGCGAGTCGGGTTCATGTTCCATACAGTTCTCGCGCCTGACACCAGGAGGTTAACTCTGCCGCCGGCTGCCACCGGGATCCCGCGCTCGCCGCAGCGTCCCCAGGCAACCGTTCTATTCCCGGGGCGGCCGGAACCGGGGCGACGAAGGCCAGGCTGCGTCAACATCCCGCGGCCCGGGTGTCGCCAAACCCAGGGATGCCAAACTCCGACGACCGCCGACCATGAAATTCTGTAGCGCCTGTGGCAGCGCAGTGAGCCTGCGGGTTCCCTCCGGGGACGACCGCCACCGCCACATCTGCGAAGACTGCGAGACTGTACATTACCAAAACCCGTGCATCATCACCGGCTGCGTACCCGTGTACGGCGACCGGGTGCTGCTGTGCAAGCGCGCCATCCCCCCGCGCCACGGCTACTGGACGCTGCCCGCCGGCTTCATGGAAAACGGCGAGACGACCGCCGAGGGTGCACTCCGGGAATGCCTGGAGGAAGCCAACGCACGCGTGGTCGATCCACAGCT
Organism: Gammaproteobacteria bacterium; assembly: GCA_016191205.1. Lineage (GTDB taxonomy): Bacteria > Pseudomonadota > Gammaproteobacteria > Pseudomonadales > Porticoccaceae > JAGPUQ01. Next base: position 44,118 of record JACPPB010000020.1, read on the forward strand.
CTACACCATGGTCGATATCCCCCATATCAATCAGGTGTACATTTTTTTCCGCGCCACGCTGGCTGCCCCCGAGTTTTCCCCCGGCGAAGAATCCCTGGCGGTGGAACTGTTCCGGGAAGAGGATATCCCCTGGGACGAGATTGCGTTTCCCTCGGTCAAACAAACGCTGGAACACTTCTTCAGGGACCGCAAAACCGGCGAATTCAGGGTCCGCACCGATAGCGTGCGTCACCGACGCTGACACTGGCAGGCCAAATAAAAACCCCCTTTCGGGGGTTGTTATTTGGCGGTGAGGGAGGGATTCGAACCCTCGATACGTTGCCGTATACACACTTTCCAGGCGTGCTCCTTCAGCCGCTCGGACACCTCACCAAAGAGGGGCCGGGACTCTACACAATGACCGCGCCGAAGGCAATCGGACGGCGCACAACCCCGCCGCTCAGCAACCTCGCGTAATCACCGGCTCGTCGTCATCGAGACTGTCGGCCAGGTAAGCGAGTTCATTGCCGACATCACTACTCGTCCGGTACTGGCGATAGTGGCCGATCACCGCCTGGATCAGCGCCCGGCCCATGGCGTCGGGGCTCATGTCAGAACGCTCTCCCGCCACGGCAAAAGCGGCGTCCACCACGCCCTGTGCATAACCGAATTCCCCAGCCATCGCGTCGCTCGCGTCAGATCATTCCAAGCGGCATTCTGACCAGCCGTGGCCGTGCCGCCATGATTTGCATCAACCTGTCCGACACGCGCCAATCGCGGGTGGCAGGTCCGCAGAAATTTACGCGCAGTGGGATACAATTCAGCCACACACGCACCGATCCTGCCCCATGATACCGGAAGCATTGGAGGCTCTCCCGCAGGCACCGCCCCGCAGCACGCCATTTCGCGCCATCCTGGCACTGGGCGCGGTCGCCACCTTGCTGACCCGAATTCAGGACTGGCAGCACCCCAGTCCCCTGCTGGTTGGCGGTGCGCTGGCGGCCGTGATCTATGTCTCCGCCAGCGAATTGGTGCTCTGGCGCAAGAAGCAGCAGGTCACCGTCGCCGCGGTGGATATCCTGGGTCATGTCGATGCCTTGCTGCTGGGAGTGCTGGTCGCGTCGCTACAGTTTCCGCTGCTGTTGCTGACCATTCTTTTCACGCTGATCCAGTGCTACGCCTTCATGCGCGGCGGCGAGCGTCGCTGGATCCGCGACAACCTTGCTTTCGCAGCGGGAGCGGCAGCAGTGGCGGTGCTCCAGCCAGACTTGCAACTGCGGCTGGAAGCGCCGCTGCATCTGGTTCCGGCGGGAATTTTTGCGCTGTTCCTGATCCTGTACGGCCATCGCGCGCTGCAACAGGCAGGATTGCTCCGTGCCCGGATCGAAGAACTTCAACGCCAACAGATCAACCTGAAGTTGCAGAACTACCAGCTCGCCAAGTATGTGTCGCCCAACTTGCGGGAAGGGATCGAATCCGGCAAGGCGGTGAAATTGTCGTCGCAGCGCAAACGCATTGTGGTTTTTTTCTCGGACATCGTTGGCTTCAGTGAAATCGCCGACGAAATGGACGAATCCGCGCTCACTCAGGTGATCAATGACTATCTGACCCAGATGTCGAAGATCGCGCTCGAGTACGGCGGCACGATCGACAAATTCATCGGCGACGCGGTCATGGTGTTTTTCGGCGATCCGAAACCTCGCGGCCCCAAGGAAGACTGCCTGGCCTGCGTGGCCATGGCGCTCGCCATGCGCAACAAGGTCGCCGAGCTCCAGGCCCACTGGCGCAACCTGGGTCTGATGCGGCCCATGCAGGTACGCATGGGCATCAGCACCGGATTTTGCACCGTCGGGAATTTCGGCACCGAAAGTCGTTTGCACTACACGCTGCTGGGTTCCGAGGTAAATCTCGCGAGCCGGCTGGAAACGGCCGCAGAACCGGGGGAAATTCTCGTCTCCCATGCCACCTGGCAATTCGTGCGGGATCAGATCATGTGCCGCGACCGTGGCGAGATGGAAGTCAAGGGATTCAAACACCCGATCAAGGTGTATTCAGTGGTCGACCACCGCAAGAATCTGGGCAGCGAACAATCCTGCCAGGACTACCGCACCGAAGGCTTTTCGCTGTTCATGGATCTCGACCAGATCAACAACTACGACTACAACAAGGTGGTCGGCGCACTCCAGGGTGCATTTCGCGAAGTGCAGCGCAAGTTTCGCGAGCCGCCGGCACCCTGAAACCCCAGTGCGGATCTCCCGAAATCGTGGCGTCGGTGGTTACTGACGAACCAGGCGTCCCTGCGGCGGCGCGCCCACCCCGGAAGTGCGCCAAGGATTGATGTCGATACCGCCACGGCGGGTATAGCGCGCCATCAGGCTGAGCCGCTCCGGCTGCACCTGGCACCAGAGGTCGCAAAACATCCGCTCCACGCAGTGTTCGTGAAAGTCGCTGTGGTGGCGAAACGAAAGGAAGTAAGCCAGCAGCCCGGCGCGGTCGATGCGCGGTCCACAATAATCGACGACAACGGTTGCCCAGTCGGGCTGTCCGGTCACCGGGCAATTGGTCTTGAGGAGATCGCTGTAGAGCACCTCGGCGACCCGGGTGTCACGCGCGGCGCGCAGGCTTGCCGCATCCGGCGCGAAGCCGGGCTCATCCAGTTCAATGACGTCGAGACACTCCCCGGCGGGCGGCCGAATCCCCAGCCGGGCATGGTCGCCGAGGTTGTAGAGCGACACTTCGACAGGCGCGCCACAACAGGTGGAAATATCCGTCCGCATCCGGGCGGCAACCGCATCCGAGGTGGCGAAGCGGGTGTCGTTCAGCGAGTTCAGATACAGCTTGAGCGACTTGGATTCGACGATGTTGGGCGACGTGCAGGGAACCGCGATTTCGGCCACCGCGACCCGGGGCATGCCGCGCGGCCCCAGCCACGAAAGTTCGAAGACCGTCCAGAAGTCGGTGCCCTGCAAGGTCCGCAGCGCCTCCGGCGGCAGTGCCGCGCGACCCGTGGCCCGCGCTATCGGATGCAGAAGATCCGGATCGTACCGCCGCGGATAGGAGATAGCGCGTCCCAGCGGGGATGTGGATGGCTCGCCCGGCAGGTCCGTCATGGCAGGTTAGCGGCGCAAGCGCCGGCCGCGCGCCAGCAGATGGATTGCATAGACATAGCTCAGCGCGATAAACGCCGACACCATCAGAAAGGCGCCGCTCACCGGGATATCGGAAGTGCCCAGAAAACCGTAGCGAAACGCATTCACCATGTACAGGATCGGATTGGCCCGGGACACCGCCTGCCAGAATTCCGGCAACATGTCGATGGAGTAGAACACACCGCCGAGGTAGGTCAGGGGCGTCAATACAAACGTGGGAATGATGGAAATGTCATCGAACGATTCGGCAAAAATCGCGTTGATGAGACCGGCGATCGAAAACAGTATTGCGGTCAGCAGCACCATGCCGAGAATCACCGCCAGGTGATGCAGTTGCAGGCTGGTGAAGAGCAGCGACAACAGCGTCACAATGGCGCCCACGGCGATGCCCCGGGCGACGCCACCGAACACGAAGCCGAGCAGAATCACATAATTTGGTACCGGCGATACCAGGATTTCCTCGATGCTGCCCTGAAACTTGTTGCCGTAAAACGACGACACGACATTGCTGTAGGAATTCGTGATGACCGACATCATGATCAGTCCGGGCACCACGAAATCGATGTAAGTGTGCCCCGCCATGGCGCCGATCCGGGGCCCGATCAAAGTGCCGAAAATCACGAAATACAGCACGATGGTGATCGCCGGCGGCAACAGCGTCTGCAGCCAGATGCGCATGAAGCGGCGCACCTCGCGGGTCAGGATGGTGACGAAAGCCACCCATTGCTGGCGCGCTTTCATGATCGCCCTCCATCGGTGCCGCCACCGGCCCGGTCCGCTCCCGCCTGGACCAGGGAGACAAACAGCTCCTCCAGGCGATTGGTCTTGTTGCGCATGCTGAGCACATGAACATTGTGCTCCGCGAGACTGGCGAACAGCTCATTCAGCGACTGGGATTTCTCCACTTCGATTTCGAGACTGTGGCTGTCGACCAGGCGGCCGGTGTAACCGGGAAGATCCGGGAAAGCGTCGAGCTGCTCGCGCGTGTCGAGCACAAAGGTTTCGGTGCTCAGCTTGGCGAGCAATTGTCGCGTACTGGTGTTCTCCACGATCCGGCCGCGATCGATGATCGCGATGCGGTTGCACAGATTCTCGGCTTCTTCGAGATAGTGCGTGGTGAGGATGATGGTGACTCCGCGCGCATTGATATCGCGCAGGAACTGCCAGGTGGCACGACGCAGCTCGATGTCCACCCCCGCCGTGGGTTCGTCCAGAATCAACAGGCGCGGCTCGTGCACCAGCGCCCGCGCGATCATCAGGCGCCGTTTCATGCCACCCGACAGCATGCGTGCCCGGTTGTCGCGCTTGTCCCACAAGCCGAGCTGGCGCAGATATTTTTCACTGCGTTCTTCGGCGATCCTGCGCGGCAGTCCGTAATAGCCCGCCTGGGTGACCAGGATGTCGATCACCTTTTCGAACTGCTGGAAATTGAATTCCTGGGGCACCACGCCCAGATATTGCTTGGCCTGGGAAAAATCGCGGTCGATGTCGGTGCCGAAAACGCTGATGGTGCCGCTGGTCTTGCGCACCAGCGAACAGATGATGCCGATGGCAGTGGACTTGCCGGCACCGTTCGGACCCAGCAGCGCGAAAAAATCGCCCTCGGCCACATCGAGGTCGATCCCCTTGAGCGCTTCCAGCCCGTTGTCATACACCTTGCGGAGGGAGCGAATGGAAAGCGCGCTGGTCATGGGGATCGAAGTCGCATTTTCGGGCTTGGGTTCAGGTTACAAGACGCAGTGTAGCAGCCCGGCAGGCGCTGGCCGTGCCGGCCAATTGCGTGGACCGGCAACGCTTCGCGGGCAAAACCGCACCGCCAAAAACTGAAAAGGCCCAAAACCCTGAGGTTTTGAGCCTTCGCAGTTGGAGCGGGAAACCGGGCTCGAACCGGCGACCTCAACCTTGGCAAGGTTGCGCTCTACCAACTGAGCTATTCCCGCCTGATCGTTTCGCTGGCGTCCCGTAGGGGAGTCGAACCCCTGTTACCGCCGTGAAAGGGCGGTGTCCTAGGCCACTAGACGAACGGGACAGTGTGCTCGCGAAAGACGCGCATTCTAGGGACTGCCCGTCGCGAGTGTCAAGCACGGACGCCAGCCCGGTTCAGTCCTCGCGCGGTTCCAGTTTCAGCGACAACGAGTTCACGCAATAGCGCAGTCCGGTGGGCTGGGGGCCGTCCGGGAACACATGTCCCAGATGGCCGCCGCATTCGGCACACAGGATTTCGGTACGCACCATCCCGCGCGTGACATCGGTTTCCTCTTCGATACGGGCGGCGTCCACCGCGCGGAAAAAGCTTGGCCAGCCGCTGCCGGAATCGTACTTGGCGTCCGCGTCGAACAACGCCGTACCGCAGCAGGCGCACACATAGGTGCCGGCGCGTTTTTCGCTGTTGTATTCGCCGGTGAACGGTCGCTCGGTGCCCTTGCGCCGACACACTTCGTATTGCTCGGGGGTCAGCTTGGCGCGCCAGTAGGCGTCGTCCTTATCTTTCCAATCGCTCATGACAGGGCTTGCCTCCGCATTAGGCCAGCGGCTAATTTACGCTACAATGACACGCTTTTTAAGCACCTTTCGAGCCATTTCCCCATGCAGCATTACCACAAGTCAGCCAAGCTCGAGAACGTCTGCTACGACATCCGCGGCCCGGTGCTGGATCACGCCAACCGCCTGGAAGAAGAAGGGCACCGCATCCTCAAGCTGAACATCGGCAACCCGGCCGCGTTCGGTTTCGAGGCGCCGGACGAAATCATCCAGGACGTGATCCGCAACCTGGTGGCGGCCCAGGGTTACAGTCACTCGAAAGGTATTTTCTCGGCCCGCAAGGCCGTCATGCAGCGCTGCCAGTTGCAGGGCGTCCCCGACGTTGAAGTCGACGACGTGATCCTCGGCAACGGCGTCAGCGAACTGATCGTGATGGCGATGCAGGCGCTGCTCAATCCGGGCGACGAGATCCTGGTGCCGGCGCCCGACTACCCGCTGTGGACCGCTGCCGTGACCCTTGCCGGCGGCACTCCCGTGCACTACCGCTGCAACGAGGCCGACGGCTGGCAGCCCGACCTGGCCGATCACGAAGCCAAGACGAGCCCGCGGACCCGCGGCATCGTGGTCATCAACCCCAACAACCCGACCGGTGCGGTCTACAGCGAGACGCTGCTGCGCGCCATCGTCGCCCTGGCGCACCGGCATCAGTTGATCCTCTTTGCCGACGAAATCTACGACCGCATCACCTATGACGGCGCCGTCCATGTGCCGCTCGCGACCCTCGCCAGGGACGTGCTGTGCATTACCTTCAACGGCCTGTCGAAAAACTATCGTCTGGCCGGCTTCCGTTCGGGCTGGCTGGTCGCAAGCGGCGCCAAGCACCGTGCGCGCGGCTATTTGCAGGGCATCGAAATGCTCGCCTCCATGCGGCTGTGCGCCAACGTCCCCGCCATGTACGCGATCCAGACCGCGCTCGGCGGGCGCCAGACCATCGAGGATCTGGTGTGTCCGGGCGGACTCTTCCACGAGCAGCGCAACATCGCCTGGCAACGACTCAACGCCATGCCCGGGGTGAGCTGCGTGAAACCTCTGGGAGCGCTCTACCTGTTCCCCCGGCTCGACCCCGACGTTTACCCCATCGCCGACGACGAGCAGTTTGTGCTGGACCTGCTGTTGCAGGAAAAACTGCTGCTGGTGCAGGGCAAGGCGTTCAACTGGGTCGATACCCAGCACTTCCGCATCGTGTTTCTCCCCAAGGTGGACGAACTCACCCAGGCGATGGACCGGCTGGAGCGCTTCCTCGAACGCCTGCGCGCTGGCTGAGCACACATCATTCGACGCTGACGCGAAAGCCGAGCCGGCGCAGCTCGGCCGCCAGCGGATCGTCCCCGGTCACCGCGATCTGAAAATGGCCGAACTCCCGGCGCTCCGGGCTGGTGCGGCGCAGCCGATCGAACACCTCGGCCATCGCCGCGCCCGACGCGATGGCCGCCGCCATCCGGCGATGCTCGCTGCGCACATCAAAGGTCGCGAGCACAGCGTCCGCCAATGTCCCGACGTCCTGAGCCAGCGGCTGTGCCGGCTCGGGCGTCAGCGGCATCGGGTTGATACCCTGCCACGCGCAAAAAGCCTCGTATACCGCACGAGTGCCATTGACGCGGCCTTCCCGGCTGTAACCGGCGATGTGCGGAGTCGCGATCGCCACCCGGCGCCAGAGACCGGGATCGACGGCAGGCTCGCCCTCCCAGACATCCAGGGCGGCGGTCAGATCCGCCGTCGCCAGCCGCTCGCGCAATGCCGGATTATCGACCACGGCACCGCGGGCGGCATTGATCAGCAGGCAGCCAGGTTTCAATGCCGCCAGCATCCGGTCATTCACCATGTGAAAAGTGGGAAAGGAGCCTGCGTGCGTCAGGGGCGTATGCAGGCAGAGGATGTCGGCGGCACGGACAGTCTCGGCCAGGTCGGTCAGATCCGGAATGGTTTCCGGATCCGACAGCAAGGGATCGTGGACGCGGCAGCGCACCCCGAGCGCGGTGAGAACACGGTACAGACGCCCGCCCACGGCGCCGCAGCCGACGATGCCGATCACCCGGCGGCGCCAGTCGGGTCGCAGCGCGCAACACACCGACAGCACATACTGGACGACGGCGCCCGCGTTGCAGCCCGGCGCATGGGCGAAACGAATACCCGCCGTCGCCAGCCCGGCGCAGTCGACGTGATCGTGACCACTGGTGGCTGACCCCACGAATTTCACCCGACTCCCGGCCAGGAGGGCAGCATCGACCCGGGTCACCGAACGCACCAGCAGAACATCCGCGCCCCGCACCGCATTCGTGTCGATGGCCCGTCCCGGCAGGGTCGAAACCTCGCCGTGGCGGCCGAACCACTCACGCACCAGCGGCATGTTTTCGTCGGCAAGGATTTTCATCGCAGCTCCTGAACCAGCCCGTACCCTTCGGACCGGCGCCAGTCGCCAGTGCCATAGGCGGCGCCGAGGGCATCGGCAAACAGCGCCGCGCGTGGCGGCAGCCCGTTTTCCAGATACCGGTGCAAGGCGCCGGCGACCGCCTGCGCAAACGCCGCGCCGCCACCACCAGCACCGGTCAAATTGTCCGCGCTGGGCCGAAACGGCACGCCCGCAGCGACCGAAAACACCCATTCCAGCGCCTGGGGCCGGGCCTCCACGGCCTCGAACGCCCGCTGTGCAACGGCATCGCGCCCGTCGGGGAGATACCAGTAACCAAAGTCCACTTGCCGGCGCCGCTGCGCGCCCGCGATGCACCAGTGCGCCGTCTCGTGGAGCGCGCTGGCGAAGAAATCTTCCCGATAAATCAGTCGGTGCAGGCGGTTGGCAGTGTCCGGAAGATACTGCGGCTCGCTGCCGCCACCGTCGAGGCGCGTATGCCAGCGCGCCCAAAAACACTGTCCGAACAACACCTCGAGGTCGGCGCTGCGATGCCTCTTCAGCGGCGCCCCGCTCGCCACCGGGTCCTCGCTTCGCATCGCCGACCTCAAGCTATTGTGCTCGACAAAATTCACGGGTACTTTAGCCCGCGATGGTTGTGATCCTGCAACTCACAGCTAGAAAGCCGGACGGCTTTGCCGCGAACCATCGCTAGGAGTGAATCATGCGCGCTTCTGATGAACCCCCCGTCTGCACCGACGATCCCAACAGCAATGTCATCGACCTGTTCACCCGCCTGCCCTTCTCGCACCCCTTCAATCGCCGCTTCATCCGCCTCGCTCCCGAACTTGACGGGATGCAGATGCTGTACTCCAACGAGTCCCATCCAAACCGCCTGTTCAGCATCAAGGTGCTGTGCTGGGCGTTGCGGGCCGATGGCGACATCGTGGGTCTGGTGCCCTGGCTCAACAGCCTGACGCCCTGCCCCGACATTCAGGATCCGCTCAACGGACGCTGGGAGGGTTACCACGATCCCGGCATCGACGAGGTGTTTTACGACGCGCCTCTTCACAAGGCAATGGAGCTGGAGACCGCCGCCGAGTACTACGACTATGAATGCGAAAGCGACTCCGACCCGATCCAGGAAATCCCCGATACCATCGGCACCCACGCGGTGTTTTCGGGCGACGGCTTCAAGACGCTCAATCTGCGGGAAGTCGTGAGCTGGCGGCTGCTGTTCGACGGCACCGTGCAGGGCATGATCGTGAACCCCGAGAAAGTCCGCGAAACCCCCGTGCTGCCCGGCGACGACAGCCTGTTTGCCGCCGACACCCATGGCGAATTTCGCTATTACTTCCAGCACCACATCGCCAACAAGATCAAAGCCTGCGATCCGGAAGCACTGCAGGCCATCGCCCTGCTCGCGGATTCCTGACCACCTCCGCCCGGGCCCGCTGACCACGGGCCCGCACCTTCCCGCAAGGCGTCCCGTCGCTCCCGGTTCAGCCACGGCGAATAAAATACAGGTAGACACCCCGCTCGGCGCTCTCCTTGACGAGCTCGTGCCCGAGGTAGTGACAGAAGCGAGGGATATCGCGCTCGGTCGTGGGGTCGGTGGCAATTACCTTGAGGATGTCCCCCACCGCCAGCCTGCGCAGCGCATTGTGGAGCATCATCACCGGCTCCGGGCAGCGCAGCCCGGAGGTGTCCACGCATTGGGTGTAAGGCGGCTCCATGCCCGTCATTCTCGCAAAAGCCCCGCCGCACGGGAACGGATTCGTCCCGGGGCGGCTCCAGTGTCCGACCCGGGATGCTGTGCTACGACTTGTGCGCCAACAGCGCTTCCACGCGCGCAATCTTGTCGGCCAGACTCTGCGCGCGGTCCGTGCGCGAACCGAGCTTGAGCGTCGAGGAGATGCGCACCCGCCCCATGGCGTGGACGCGGCGATGGCATTCCTTGATCGCCGCCATCACTGCATCCCATTCACCCTCCAGGTTGGTGCCATACGCGTGCATGACGGCCGTCAGACCACGTTCGACAAACACGCGTTGGCACTCGGCAATCTCGGTCGCGACGGACACATCGCCGCCCAGTGGAATCAGGCAGAAATCAACATGTATATGCATGGCGGTACTCCAACGCAGAATTCTCGGCAAGCCTAGTGGAGGCAATGCCCTGCGGCAATGTCATCACCTCTTGGCCGAAGCGGGCTGCTGGGAGATACTCCCGGCTTCTTCACACTGACTGGAGACCGGCTGTGGCGCTGGAAACGGTCGCACATCTCGACGAGATACCGCTCGGAACCCGCAAAGTGGTGAAAGCCGGCGGCCACAAGCTGCTGCTGTTTCATCTCGAGACCGGGTTTTACGCCACCCAGGCCTATTGCCCACACCTGCTCGCCCCGCTCAAGAGCGGCAAACTGCTCGGCGGGCACATTCTGCAATGCCCATTTCATCGCGCGCAGTTTGATGTCACCAGCGGCGAAGTCCTCCGCTGGGCGAACTTCCCCCCGGGAATTCAGGCACTCAACGTTCTGCGTGGCGAACGCTGCCTTGCCACCTACCCGGTAGTCATCGAGGGCGACCAGATACGGGTCGATATTCGCTAAACCCCACCCGGAAGCGAACGGTGGCGCCTCGCGCCCGCCTGGCAACACGCCTGCGCCAGGATCACGCGCAATCGCTTTCCATCACCACACACTTCACAGAGGATTCATCATGGCAGCACAAAAAATTGCACTGGTCACCGGCGGCGCGCGCGGCATCGGCGAAGCGATCTGCCGCGTACTCGCCGAACGCGGGCACAAGGTCGTGGTCAGCGACGTAAACGGCGACGGGGCCGCCGCGCTCGCCCGTGAACTGGGCGGCTATGGCATCCAGATGGATGTAACCAAACCGGATTCCGTCACCGCTGCCGTGGCCAGGATCAATCGGGACGTGGGCGTCCCGTGGCTGGTGGTGAACAACGCCGGCTGGGACAACCTGATGCCCTTTCTGGACACCGACGAAGCGTTTCAGGAGAAAGTCATCGCCATCAACTACGCGGGCCCGGTGCGGGTGTGTCGCGCCACGCTGCCGGGGATGATCGGCCTCGGCAGCGGGCGCATCGTCAACATCGCCTCCGATGCGGGTCGCATCGGCTCCGCTCTGGAAGCGATTTACTCGGGCACCAAAGGCGGTCTCATCGCCTTCACCAAGACCATCGCGCGCGAGTTCGCGCGCCACAACATCACCGCCAATAACGTATGTCCGGGCATCACGGACACCCCGCTGATCGGCGAGATAACGGCCATCAACCCGATTGCGGCCAAGGGCATCGCCGGCATCAAGAAATCGGTGCCACTGGGACGCATGGGCACGCCGATGGATATCGCCTACGCCGCTGCGTTTTTCGCGGCGGAAGAAGCCGCGTACATCACCGGGCAGACGGTATCGGTGAGCGGTGGCATCACCATGGCGAGTTGAGGGCGGTCGCTTCGGCGAGGTAACGGGTTCGGTGTCCTAGCCCGTTGGCGGGCAAGAAATTCACAGCCGTATCGCGGTTTCCAGACAAAGCGGGCTCCCGTGGGAGCCCGCCATTACTGCACCGTAAGGATGGCGCCGAATTCAGCGCATACCGTCGCGACGCACCTGCGCCGGAGTGAAGTACTCTTCCGCGTTGACGCGGAAATTGAAATCCGGCGGCGCCTTCTTGTCGATGCTGGTAAAAAACATACGGCCCGCCGTCATGTCGTACTGCAGCTCCACAATGGCCGGCAAGGAAGACCAGATCCGTTGGCTGTAATACATCAGGCCGTGGTCCTCCCACAGGCGCCATATCTGGCCGCGGCGGTCATACCCATCCATCAGCATGACGGCCCAGGTATCCTCGTCCAGGAAGTAGGTGCGCCGGCCAAAGTCGTGCCGGGTCCCGGGGCGCAGCGTCGAATCCAGTTCCCAGACGCGGTGCAACTCATAGCGTGCCAGATCCTGGTTGAGGCGCCCGTTGGGAGCAATCTGCTGCTGAATATCGACGCCCGGCGCCCACAGCTTGTAGGCGTTGTAGGGCACGTAGATCTCCCTGCGCCCCACCAGCTTCCATTCGAAACGATCATTGGGCCCGTTGTACCCTCCCTTCTGATCCGACGTGGCGAGGCCATCCGACGAGGTGTAGGGGTTGTCGTACACAATCTGCGGCGCACGTTTCACGCGACGCTGGCCCGGGCTATAGGCCCAAGCCTGGCGGAACTGCTTGGAGAAACTCAACGGTTCGCGGGCGAGAATCACCTCTCCCGCTTCTTTTACCGGCTCGATGGTGGTCTGGTAGTAATAAAAACCGCCCTTTCCGGCCACGGTCGGATCGAAGCTCTCCACAGTGTTAGTCGGTAAACCCCACGGAAAGTGATACCAGACTTTCAGTTTCACATCCTGGTAGGCGCCGCTGGATGTTACCGCCACGATGTGCTCGGTGGTGGCCTTCCAGATTTCGGCTGGCCGGGTGGTCTGGTTGAGCAGCGCCTGCGCGCCATTCTTGGGAATCGGAAAGGCCCAGGCGATTACAGCGCCCTCGAAGCCGAAAAGGTTCGGATAGGTCGTGGACATGACAACCCGTGCCCGCCCGGCATTTTTCAACGCGGCTTCGTAGATATAGGGCTTGAATACCGCCGTGCGCCGGCTTGGGTAGATGTTCATGTAGTAGTCCGGGTAGGTCTCGAACATCTTCTGCTGACCCGGCGTCAGCTTGTCGGCGTATTGCTTGTAGTTCTGTGCGTTGATGGTGAACAACACTTTGTCGTTGGGAAAAGGATCCGCGTCAAAGCTATCCGGTTTCCAGCCGGGTGGCGGCTGCACCGGCTCATTTTTCCACTCCGGGATAGTGCCTTCGGCATTACCGGCGCGGATAGCACCGGCCGGCGTCAGCTCGGTACCTTCGAGGCCGAGCTTGGCCAGTTCCGCCTGCGTCGGCTGCTCGTTGTAATCCTGTGCCTGGGCGGACACCGCCGCGGTCAGCAGAGCCGCGCTGACGATGGAAATCACTTGCTGGTGTATCGACATTGGCAAATTCCTCAGAAGCGGTATTTAAGGGTCATGGATACATTGTCACGGTCATACCAATTGCCCGCATTCCCCAGCCAAGTGGTGTAAGTCAAATCAAGCGACGTGGCTTTTTGGTACTCGAACGTGGCGCCAATCACCCCTACACGCTGATGCTCAATGATCGCTCCGCTACCGAAAGGCGTGTAGCCCGCGACATCCTGGATATACACGAAGCGCGGCTTGACGTTGAGGTTCCAGAACAGGTTGTTGTACTCGTAGGACGCAACCAGCGCGTACTGAAGGGCAAACGGCGTGATCGGCCGGTCGAGCTGATCCACCCCCTTGAAGTGTCCGGGGTCAACCAAGGCACCGACCTGCGCCAGGGTATTGCCCCGCGCGCCCACGGCGAGCGCCTCCTCCGCCTGAGCCAGTGTGACGCGATCGGCGCTGTCGTTGACGCGATCGGTCGGATCCCCGTCGCGCAGATTGTCGATCCAGGACGCCGCCACATCGAGCACATAGATTTGCCGGTTGGCGCCAAAAGGCCCGCCACCGGTCGCGCTGACGATATTGCCCAACCACATGTACTCGTTCGAGTTACCGCCGCCGCACCCCGGCACGTTCGGAGTAAGCCCCGCAATCCCTTGCACGACTGGCAACGGCGCGCCCGCTCCCAGGGCCTGCAGCGCCCCGCCGACACCGGTCATACCGAAATTGTTCTGGCACTGGCGGGTATCGTAGAAGTCTTTCCGCATGTTGATCTCGGTACCGAAGGACAATCCGGTGGACCCAAGTTCACCCGACAGCGAGACGGCATAGGTGTCCTGATCCTGCGGGTAGACCGACTTGTACGTCACCGGACCAATGACCGGAAATGCTACCGGACCCGTCGGGTCGTAGTTCGCCTGCAGTTCGGGCAGGAACGCGTGGCTGCGCACCCAGTAAAAACCCAGCTCCGCATCGTTGAAGTTCTCGAGCACAAAGCGCGTGGACAGACCCCACTGCCCGCCACGGTCCGGATAGTCGCGACCGCGGTACTCGACACCGGGGATGCCGAGGTCCGGATTGAAACCGGGGCCGAGATTATCGAACGGGCTGAACAAGGTGCCCGTGGATATGAAAATCGACGGGCGCCAGTTCCAGACGTAATAGGCCTCGATATTCCAGTGGTCGGTCAAGCTGTAGGAGCCCCACAGCATCTCCTGGGGCAGCAGACGGTCCTTGACTGATCTTACCCACCAACAACGGACACGCCGCTAAGCGGCTTGTTGTGCCTCAAACGCTTCCGGGCTGATGTTGCCGTTGGCGCTGTGTCGGCGGGTTCGATTGTAGTCCGTCTCGATGTATTCAAACACGGCGTTGCGCACCTGCTGGCGCGTGGTGAAGCGCTCACCGTGGATCGCTTCCACCTTCAACGAGTGGAAGAAGCTCTCGGCACACGCATTATCGTAGCAATTCCCTTTCGCGCTCATGCTGCTGATCAGCTTGTTCGTTTTGATCAGGCGCTGAAAATCACCCGAACAATATTGGCTGCCCCGATCCGAATGGAAGATAACCCCCGTGGGCGAGCGCCGGCGCCACAGCGCCATTCGCAGTGCGTCGCACACCAGCACCGCCGTCATTCGCTCCGACATCGACCAGCCCACCACTCGACGGCTGTACAGGTCGATGACCGTCGCCAGATACAGCCAGCCCTCGTCGCTCCACAGATACGTGATGTCGCCGACCCACTTCTGGTTCGGCTGCGTGGCGGTGAAATCCTGCTGGAGCACGTTCGGGGCAACCGGCAGGTTGTGGTTCGCGTTGGTCGTCGCCTTGAACTTCCTGGCGGCCTTGGCCCGGAAACCCTGCCGGTTGAGGCTCGCGGCCACCGTCTTGCGATTGGCGGGCGTACCCGCGGCCATCAGGTCCGCCGTCAGGCGGGGTGCGCCGTAACGTCCTTTGCGGGCGAGAAAGGCCTGCGCCACCTGCTGGTCGAGCGCCTGGCGGACGCGCGTCCGGGTCGCAGGTTGCTGCTGACGTCGGCACCAGCTGTAAAACCCACTGCGCGACACGGCAAAGACGCGCGCCATCCGCTTCACCGCAAACTCCGCACGATGTCGGCTCATAAAGGCGTACTTCACTTCTGGTGCTTCGCGAAGTACGCCGCCGCCTTTTTTAGGATCGCCAACTCCTCGGCCTGTTCGGCCAGTTGGCGCTTGAGGCGGACGTTCTCAAGAGCCATCTGGTGCTCCGCCTCGCCGCGATCCTGTTGCAGGCGTGCTTGGGCTCGCCAACTGTAAATCTGGGATTCATGTAACCCGAGCTGCTTCGCCGCGTCGGCCACGCCGACCCGATCCGCCAAGCCCCGCGCTTCTGCCCGATACTCCGGCGTGTAATGCCGGCGGGTCGTCTTGGGTTGCTTCGTTTGCTTTGCCATGGTCCACCTCTGTCGCGTAGTCTATTCGCCTCGCAGAGTGTCCGTCGTGGATGGGTAAGATCAGACCTCGGAGCCGGGCGTCACCCGCCCATTGAGATCCTCCGGACTCTGCATGGTGGCGATACCGCCACCCAGGATGTTGCTCTCGCCCCAACTGACCACCTGTTTTCCCGCTCGCAGCGTCAGTGGTCGATCCACCACCGTCCAGTTGCCGTAGACGAAAAAGTCCAGCAACGAGAGCTTGTTGGCAGCGTCCTGAGACCCTTTGGGCACACCGTTGAAACCGCCCGCCGGGGTACGCCCAAAACAGTTGCTGCAATCCTTGGCGTTAAGCGTGTAGTCGTACAGGTACTTGAAGCGGGAGAAGAATCCGAAATCGCCCTTGGAGATACCGAGTTCACCCAGATAGGTGAGCGGCGTGCTGTAGATATCCCCGGCATCGTTAAAAACCGCCCAGTTGCCACTGGATGCAAAGGTCGGCTGCTTGGCGCCCTCGGTGCGCATCGCGCTGGCGATGGTTACGGTACTGTCGAGATAGGCTGTGATTTCGGAGTTATCGAAATCGAAGTGGTACGCGTGCGCCGGACCTGCAAGCAGCGCCAACACACCAGCCCCCAGCCACGATCTCGAAACACCCTTCCGGTGCTGCGAACCCACAGTGTTGCGAGCTGTGTTCAATCCGGGCGAAGCAATAAGATGCGGCACGGCTATACTCCCGATTATTATCATTTATGGTTAAGGTGAGCCCGACATTAAGCCCTACGCATGATGCTGTCAAATTTTTATGACAATAGACCAAAATCAGTCTTGTGGATTATGGAACTCGATGCGCTGAGCTGATAAGTAATGCCTCAATACCCCGGTCTTTCTTGGTTCGGCAACGGATTTCAGCCGTAGCATTCACGGAGCTGGTTGGCAGTGGCCACCGATCAGGTTGGCTGGAAAGTACAACTTCCCGATGTCCTTCGAACCTCGACTTACTGCTGAAAAATGTGGCGCGGGCAGCTGCGTGCAAGCCTCGCGGAGCGCGGCGACTGACCCAATCGCGTGGACCTGCGAGGAAGCGAGGAGCGTGCAACCGAGCTGGTGATTACCGCGGCAGTTTTCAGGTTTCCCGCTGACCTAAAAGACGCTGCTGGCGGCACTTGCCCGCCGCGGACAACACACTGATCTCCCAGCCGGGAGCCTGAAGTATGTTTTGGTGCAACCCCGGTTCGTGCCAGCTCTCAAGAAACTGACAGGATTGCGATATGGCAAAAAAAAGCGGACCCCGCAAGGGTCCGCCATTCACTCGGTTACCGCGCTACCCTAGGTCAGCGCACGCCGTCGCGACGCACCTGGGCCGGGGTGAAATAGGACTCAGGCGCGCGGAAATCGAAATTGGGCGGCGTGTCCTTGTCGATATTCAGCAACAACATCCTGCCTGCCGTCATGTCGTAGCGCACGGAGGCGATCGCGGGAAGTGCCGTCCACATGGCGATGTCGTACCACATCAGGCCGTGCTCTTCCCACAGCCGCCACAGCTCGTTGCGACGGTCGTAAGCGTCGGTCAGCATCACCGCCCAAGTGTCTTCGTCATAGTAGTAGGTGCGCCTGCCGTAATCGTGGCGGGTACCTTCGCGCAGGGTCGCTTCCACCACCCACACGCGGTGCAGCTCATAGCGCGCCAGGTCCTGATTGAAGCGGCCCTGGCTGGTGATCATGTCTTTGACCTTAACGCCGGGCGCCCATATCTTGAAGGCGTTGTAAGGCACATACATTTCCTTGCGCCCCACCAGCTTCCACACAAAACGGTCGTTGGGCCCGTTAAACCCAAAACCTTCGTCCGTTGTCGCCAAGCCATCTCCGGAGGTCAGCGGATTGTCATAGACGATCTGGGGCGCGCGCTTCACCCGGCGCTGGCCGGGGCTGTAGCTCCAGGCTTGGCGAAATTGCTTGGCGAAGCTCGTCGGATCCCGTGCCAGCACTACCTGCCCTGCCTGCTTGGCGGGCGAAATAATGGTTTGGAGATAGTAGAACCCTCCAGCGCCGGGCGCCGTCGGGTCAAAGTTGTCGATAGTATTGGTTTCGTCGGCCCAGGCCACATGATATTGGACGGACAGTTTCACCGTCTGATAGTCGCCGCTGGAAGTCACCGGCGTCGTGTTGAGGACGTGCGACGACCAGGGGGTAAACGGCCGCGTCGCCTGATTGAGGATCGCTTGGGGGCCATTTTTCGGTATCGGAAAAGCCCACGCTTTGATCGCGCCGGAAAACCCAATCAGGTTGGGATAGGTCTCGGACATGACGATCCGTGACCTCCCGGCATTCTCCAGCGCTGCTTTGTATATGGGGGCCCGGAACACCGCACTCCGCCGGGTGGGGTAGATGTTCATGAAGTAGTCCGGGTAGGTCTCGAACATCTTCTGCTGCCCGGGCGTCAGCTTGCCTGCGTACTGCTTGTAGTTCTGGGCGTTGATAGTGAACAGCACCTTGTCGGCCGCGAAGGGGTCCGCATGATAGGTACCTGGCTGCCAGCCGGCCGGGGGCTTGATGGGTTCGTTTTTCCATTCCGGGATCGTGCCATCGGCATTACCAGCCCGAATAGCTCCGGAAGGGGTAAATTCGGTACCCTCGACGCCCAGCTTGGCGATTTCGGCGGCGCTCGGTCGCGCGTTGACATCGGCCTCATTAAAGTCAGTGGCCGTCTCGTAGGCGGCCGCCGCGCCGGGCACGGCCAAGCCAAACACACAGATAGAAACGAAATTTCGCATTTGCGTAAGAAACGTCATTTGATAAGCTCCTGGCATCGGCATAATTTATTATTGTCAGGCGCGGCTCTTTTCTGTCTTATGACCGGGAAAAAAGGCCGCGCCAGCTACTAACAATTCACTCCGTCAAGCACTCCCTCTCAGGTTGCGGGAATACCCCCGGGGAACAGCCGAAGCTGTCCCGGAGGAATCCGGTCAGCGTACGCCCTGGCGGCGCACTTCAGCCGGGGTGAAGTAATCATCGGGAGCCCGAAAGCTGACGTCGGGCGCGGCGTCTTCGTTATCGAGGCCGAGGAAAAATGCCCGCCCCGCAGTCATGTCGTACTGGTCCTCAATGGTGGCCGCAAGAAAACCGACATCGTAATAGTTCACCGGGTGCAGTTCGTAATAGCGCCATAGCTGGTTGCGGCGGTCGTAGCCGTCGGCCAGCGCCAGCCACCAACTGTCCTCATCCACATAGAACACCCGCTTGCCATAGTCGTGGCTGGTCCCGGGGCGCAGGGTACCCACCAGTTTCCACACTCGGTGGAGCTCGTAGCGAGCCAGATCCTGATTCAGACGGCCTTGCTTGGTGATGATATCGGAGACTTTGATACAGCTTGACCACCTCGTAACTACCGCTGCTGGTAACCGGCGCTACGTTATCCCAGCTTTTCACCCAGGGAACCACCGGCCGCGTCATGACGTTCATCAGCGCCTGGGGTCCATTTTTCGGAATCGGGAACGCCCAGCCAGTCACCGCATTCTTGAACCCGATCATGTTCGGGCGATCGGTGGACATAATGATGTCCGCGCGCCCCGCGTTTTCGAGTGCTGCCTTGTAGATATAGGGCTTGAACACCGCCGTGCGTCGGGTCGGATAGATGTTCATGAAGTAGTCCGGGTAGGTCTCGAACATCTTCTGCTGGCCCGGCGTCAGCTTGTCCGCATACTGCTTGTAGTTCGCCGCGGTAATGGTGAACAAGGGCTTGTCCGCCGCGAACGGGTCCGGATGGAAGGTGCCCGGCTTGAAGTCCGCCGGCACCGGAATGGGCTCATCCTTCCACGCCGAAATGCTGCCGTCGGCGTTGCCGGCGCGAATCGCACCGGCCGGCGTCAGTTCGGTGCCTTCCAGACCCAGTTTGGCGATTTCCGCCGCCGTGGGCTTTTCGTTGTAATCTTCGGCCCAGGCCCCCTGGACTATCGCCAAGCTGAACAGGGTGGCGCTCGTGATGGATACGACTTGCTTGTAGATCGACATCAGCAAATTCCTCAGAAGCTGTATTTGAACGTCAGCGCGATGTTGTCGCGGTCATCCCACACCCCGGCTTTGCCCAGCCAGGTGGTGTAGGCCAGATCCAGCGACGTGGAGCTCAGGTATTCGAACGTCACCCCGGCCACCAGCGTCTTCTGGTCCTGCACCAGCGCACCCGCGCCGAACGGCGTGTAACCCCGCACCCCGTGCGCAAACACAAACCGCGGTTTCATGTTCAGGTTCCAGAACAGGTTGTTGTACTCGAACGACGCCACCGCCGTGTAACCCCAGGCAAACGGCGTGATCGGACGGTCCAGCTGGTCCACCCCCTTGAAGTGACCCTTGTCCACAATGGTCCCAGCCGCCGCCGTGGTGTTGCCGGCCAGCAACGCATCCAGCGCCGGCGTCGACGTCACCGGGGTATGGTTGATGCGGTCCGTGGGATCCCCATCGCGCAGGTTGTCGATCCAGGATGCCGACACGTCGATGACGTAGCTCTGCTTGTTGGCACCGAACGGACCGCCGCCCACCGACTTGGTGAGGTTGCCCAGCCACATGTACTCGTTCGAGTTGCCCTGTCCGCAGCCCGGCACATTCGGGGTCAGACCCGCCCGCGCCAACGCCGCTGCCGGCGTGCCGCCGGCACGCAGCACGCCCAGCGCGCCACCCACACCGGCCAGACCAAAGCTGTTCATGCACTGGCGCGTGTCGTAGAAGTCCTGGCGCATATTGAACTCCGTGCCGTAGGACAACCCGGTGTCGAACAGCTCGCCCGACAGTGACACCGCATAGGTGTCCTGATCCTGCGCATAGATCGATTTGTAGGTCACCGGACCAATCACCGGAAACGCCACCGGGCCGGTCGGGTCGTAGTTCGCCTGCAGGGACGGCAGGAAGGCATGGCTGCGCACCCAGTAAAAGCCCAGCTCCGCCGAGTTCAGGCTGTCGAGCACAAAGCGCGTCGCCAGACCCCATTGCCCGCCGCTGTCGGGGTAATCGCGGCCGCGGTATTCGACGCCGGGAATGCTCAGGTCGGGATTGAACCCTGGCCCCAGGAAATCGAAGGGGCTGAACAGGGTGCCCACCGAAATGAAC
>JACPPB010000028.1 GCA_016191205.1 Gammaproteobacteria bacterium
AATCTGCTCGCCGCTGAACACTTCTTCAAGACGCTTGCGCGTTGCCTCGCTCGCGGGTACCTTCTTCATCGGGATGCTCCTGTCAGTGGGTTGGATCGAACGCCGCCACAGCGTCCAGTCCATAGGATGCATCCCACCCCGTATTCACAGCAACTCTAAGACTTCACCTCGGTGAACATCGCCCAGCTTACGGCCACGACAACGCCGACTTGGAGCAGGTTGCTCAGCCAACCCCATGCAGTTTGCACCGCCCCGGACAGGTCGGACAGCCGGTTGCGTAGCAGCTCACCGCTGAACCGCTGCGACGAGTATTGAAGGAGCTGAGGATCCAGGGAATCGTCGGTCTCCAGGGATGCGTGCGGCACACCCAAAGCGATGGAGGCATCTTGCAGGCGGCGCTTCTGAACCCGCTTTTGGTCCCACGCTCCAATAAATAGGACCAAGAGGCCGAAAGCAAATGACACACCCAGCGCCCCGGCGACGTGAACGACCGCTAGACCCATTCACCGCCCCCTGCAGTCCCTGTCGCATGTCACTTGGGCGTGTAGCCCCGAGCGACCATGCACGAGCGCGTAGACGTTTTCCTACTTGGCAGGTTTGCATCCTCGGTCACATACGTCGGTGGCCGGTTGTAGATTGAGGCGCCCGCGTTCCCTGCGCCACTCTGGCAAGAGAGCTGATTCCCATATGAAGTGCAATTGGTCTGCGTCGCGCCAGGAGCAGCTTGGAAGCCCGGACTAGTCATCCTCTGGACGAGATTCGGGGGGTACGAACGCGCGGCCTCTTGCTCGCATTGATACAGGTCCTGCTGAAGTGTGTTTCGACTAGCGGTCGTGGCAGTCGGGGAAGCGTCGGGCGCTTTGCCCGTGCGCTCCTCAAGCCGCGCGGCCTCGATACCGTCATCAACGCGCTTCCTGGCCTCCGCCGAAAGAGCCATCGCCTTGACGTTGAACTCGCCAAAGGTCAGCTCGCCCCGATAGAGCGCGGCCGTCAGGGCGTCGTTCTTGTCTTTGGTCTGCGTGACGATAGGGCGCAACCAGCGCGAAAAAGGCGTTGTCTCCAGCCAGCGCATTCCCTTCTCGAAACACTCGTCGCGTAGCCCAACCCAACGGGACAGTGCTTCCTTCTGAGCCTGGCTGGGCTTGGAGGTGTCGGCCTGCATCTCAAGCGTGGCCTTCGGTGCGCCGGTGAGTTCGAGCTTCCCCAGAAGGGGCGCCAGAGGAGCGGCGGCGGGTAGGGCGGCCAGACACTCCATTGCCGGGTTGGCGGGATTGGTTGACGCTTGCGCCGCTGCCGACCCGGTGAAAGCGACGAGAAGGCCACCGGTCACGAACGCAAACCTGTTCATTGGACGACCCGAATATCTGGACGGCGGAATCATCGTACGTTCAACGAGTGGCGTGGACTGCTCTTGCCAAGCCCCTCGACAACTAATTCACGTCCAGGCCGGCCAACGTCGAGGCTTGCTCTCTGAGGATGCGGGCCAACTCGCGAAGCATTGGGCGCTCTCCGCCCTTCCAGCCGTTACGCGACGCGACGGCTTTTCCCGCTTCGCTCCGTGGCCCGGTCGATTGCTCCCAAGGTCTCCACTCTTGATGAGCTGTGCTTGTCGCGCTCGTCGCTCCGGAGTCCATCCATTCGCCATGCTGTCGCTCCAATAGTTCAGGTTGCGGGGTTGGCTTTTCCCCTGCGTGCGCGTGAGTGCCGTTGTTCACCTGCTGCGGGCCGTTCGCAATGTTGGCTTGCCGGACAAAGGCGATGGCCTTGGGGTTCTTCATCTCGGCCAGCGCCTCCAGCGTCATGCGGCATTGACTCTGCGCCCGCATGGCAGCGCGCATGTGTGCCTCCCACTGCAACAGGCCTGTTTGAGCCGTCACCCGGCGCAAGAGGATGTTGAACACGTCGTTCAGCGTGTGCGCCTGGCTAATCAGCATGGCCTCTGCTCTGCGAAGGTCGCCACCGTTCACCGCCTGGACCTGAGCCGACAACTCGGCCGTGAGCGCGTTTACGTCATGCGTGTCCTTCTGCCACAACTCAATCGCCGAGGCCGCCCCCACCTCTGGCCGCATCAGCGTTCTTGCCACAGCCCCGTGCATGTCCCCGGGCTCAGCAACAACGTCGATTGAGGTGCGGCGCTCTTGGTTCGCCTTGGCGACGACAGCCTTTGGGACCGGCGTGGCCTTCTTCCGGCCTGCCAGGACGACGCTGGGTGGCCGACGACAATTATCTTGACCGGTCAGCGACAACTATCTTGAGCGGTTGACGCGCGCCGCCTGGGTGCGTTTTGCGGTCGGGTTCTAGAGTGGTTTGCCTCACGTAGGGAGGCAGACCACCGTGCCGGGCACTCGC
>JACPPB010000021.1 GCA_016191205.1 Gammaproteobacteria bacterium
ATACCCATGGCGCCCTGGTGCAGATTGGCCCTGCCGCCGGAAGCCCGCGTCGGCAGGCGCACCATGGCCGCCACCGGTACCCCGCGAAACACGATGACCCGGATGTCGGGCACGC
The DNA here is from genome assembly GCA_016191205.1 of Gammaproteobacteria bacterium. Lineage (GTDB taxonomy): Bacteria > Pseudomonadota > Gammaproteobacteria > Pseudomonadales > Porticoccaceae > JAGPUQ01. The sequence goes on from JACPPB010000021.1 coordinate 116, forward strand.
CCTGAAAACTGATGGGTTCGAACAACTGATCAAACTTTACCCGGTACTCGATGATGGCCTGATCCGGCAGACCGGCCAGGCTGTACATGCCGCTGACGATGTTGTAGACATGGTGCTGCATGGTGGCCAAGGTGATCAGGTCGCCGCTCGGCTTGCGAAAGCTGTTGCCGAAGCGGCCGCACACCACCAGGATGCCGTTGCCGCCGCTGCCGTGGGCCGGCTTGATGACGAAATCCTCGCGCGCGCCCAGAATCCGCTCCAGATCCTTGCTCTCGTGCTGTTCCGCGACCACGGCGTAGAGTTCCGGCACGGCGATGCCGCGCGCCAGCGCGAGCTGCTTGGTCAGCAGTTTGTTGTCCACCAGCGGATACCGGCGGCGCTGGTTGTGGGCCATGATGAAATCGGCGTTGCGCTGGTTCATGCCCAGCACGCCGAGCCGGCGCAGGCGGCGCGGGGAGGCGAGGAAGCTCATGCGCGCGGGGTGCCGCGGAAGTCGCGGAAGCGCCGCAACTCCGACAATCGATAGCCGGTGTAGCGGCCCATCAGCAGGCTCAGTCCGAGCGCGACCAGCAGCAGTTCCGGAAACACGAACATCAGGTGCTCGAGATCGCGCTGATTCATCACCAGGTAGCTCAGCGACGCGACCAGCAGGCTGCCCAGCCCGTTCAGGATGGCGTCGCGGGCGCCGCTCTCCTCCCAGGTGATCGACATGCGCTCGATGGTCATCGCCAGGATCACCATCGGGAAGAGGGCGACGGACAGCGTGCGTTCGACGCCCAGTTTGTTGGTGAGCAGGCTGGTCAGCAGCATGAGGCCCACCACGATGATGAGAATGGCCGTCAGCCGCGGCACCAGCAACAGCCGCAGTCGCTCCAGATAAAAGCGCAGCATCAGGCCGATGGAGACGATCATCGAGAACAGTGCGATACCCCACAGCAATTGCGTCTCGCGGAAGGCGAGGGCGATCAGCACCGGCATGAAAGTGCCGAAGGTGCTGACGCCGACGAAGGTGCGCATCAAGACCACGACCAGCGCGCCGAGCGGGACCATCAGCAATACCCGGTAGACATTCTGGCTGTGCACCGGCAGCGAGAGCAGCGACAGGTCACCGAATATCGAGCCCTTGAGCTGGGCGTCGCGGCGGACCACCTCGAGCAACTCCCGGTGGCCGCGGGTGACGGAGAATTTCAGATCGACATCGTGGCCGCCGGTGACGGTGTAGAGCGGGATCTCGCCGGTCCGCCAGGGGATGAAGCTGGCGGGTAGCCCGGGATCGCCGGTCGCCGGATCGAAGACGAGCCAGGTCTTGCCGTTGTGCACCTGCAGAAAGGGCACCATGCGAGTGTCGTTGGTGGCGCCTTCAAGGGGTAATGCCCAGAGTATCCGTGCCGGAATGCGCACGCCCTTCAGAATATCGATGACCTGATGGGCCCACTCCTGCGGGCTCTGCGCCCGGGCGCGCAGCAGGGCGACGTTCTGATTGGGTTGCGGGGTGTTGAGCTGGCGCAGGAGTGCGCGGGTATAGGTGAAGACGTCGGCGGATTGTTCGCGCACGTCGCTGATGATGGCGCGAATCGCGGTGGCGTAGGGCTCTGCATAATCCGGCGGCGACGGCAATGCCGGCTGGTCGCGCCAGTGGGCCGGCTGCTCCGACGCGGCCACGGAAATACGGTAGTAAAGCGTTTCGTCGCCACGCGCACGGCGTTTGACCCATTGCACCTTGCGCTGGTCGCCGGCCTCGTCGACCGCCATGCCGTAGCGATTGGCAATGAAATGTTCGTCCAGTTTGGTAAAGGCCGGCAACACCGAAGGCAGTGCGAGATCGACAATGGCTGGTCCGCCCTCGCCCTGGAAGCCGATGCGCGCCTGCACCGTCCACACCGCAGTGTCCTGATCGGCTTTGATTGGCATGCCGAGCCTGACCGCCTTGTAGGCGCAGATACCGAGCCCCGCCGCGATCAGGATTGCCGCCCACACCAGGACGGCGAAGTTCCTCACGATGGGTCCGGCGCGGCGGCTTTGGCGCCCGGGGTTTTGCCGCGCGCAGCTTTGCCGCTGCTGGTGACATGGCAGTCGGGCTGGGTGAGGTAGGTTGCCTGCGGGTCGACCACCGCGATACCGGCCAGGAAGCGGCGTCCGAGCAGCACCGGGTAGTTGAATTCGGTGCGGTCGGCGAGGGTGAACTCGGCCTCGTGCAGGCCGCCGCTGAAGCAGAGCCCCAGCGCCACCACCGGGCGCTTGCCGGGCTTGCCGTCGCGTTCCTTGATGAGGACGCTGCGCAGGCGCGGACGCTCCAGGGGGAGGGTCCGGATTTGTCCCTGGAGGTTTTTGAGGACCAGCTCGAAACGTACCCAGGGTTTGCCGTCGCGGGTGAAGGATTCGATGTTGCGGGCGTTGATGGAGGAGGTTTTGGCGCCGGTGTCCAGCTTGGCCTTGACGGGGTGGTCCGGCAGATCGGTCAGGGACACCGTTTCCAGCCAGCCGGCCATGACCTTGTTGGGTTCGGCGGTCGCCGCCGCGCACGGCAAGGACAACCACAATAGACCGACAATGCCGGCCAACCAGCGCAGCGCACTCATTTCGCCCCCTCCATCACCATTGCAGGTGCTTGTTATCGTCACTCGCGCCGGGGGCGGTGGCTCCCCTCGCGCGGCCAAATTTATCACCTTCGGCCCGGGATCGGTCGGCTGTTCGCGGCCCCGGAATTGTCCCGCGGGCCGCGGGCGATGTTTCCGCGCCGGCGGCTTTCCCGCGCCGGCGGACAGTCCGGAATCCGGTGCTCCCGACGCGGGTCAGGGACCGGCAACGACAAGCGTGGGAGCGGTACGCCGGGGATTCCGGGCCTGGCCGGGCGCGGGTCAGTGGTGGTGGCCGCCGGCACCATGGACATGCCCGTGGAGCAATTCCTGCTCGGTGGCCGCGCGCACCGAGTCCACGGTGACATTGAAATGCAGGGTCATGCCGGCCAGTGGGTGGTTGCCGTCCAGGGTCACGGTATCGCCTTCGATCTCGGTGACCACCACGGTAATCTGCCCCTGGGGGGTATTGCCCGAGAAGCGCATGCCGATCTCGATTTCCTGATCCTCGCGGAACATGTCGCGGGGCACGTGCTGAATCATGTCGGCGTCGCGCTCGCCATAGGCGGCGGCGGCCGGGATGACAGCGGTGAACTGCTCGCCGGGGGAGCGGCCGAGCAGTTGCTGCTCGAGGCCGGGAATGATGTTGCCGGCGCCATGGAGATAGACCAGCGGCTGGCCGGGCTGGCTGGCATCGAGGATCACGCCACCGTCATCGGTGAGGGTGTAATGGATGGCGACGACGGATTGCAGGGCGATGGTCACGGCGCGTACCTCGGGCAGCGGGGGCGCGCCATTATGGGCGATTGTCGGTCCAGGCTCAAAACTCGACCCCCGCGGCGCGCTCCGCGTCCCGCTGCGGTCGACCGCATGGGCGCGGCGTGAATTCGCGGCGCCCGCGTCGGGATGTTGCAAGGTTCATGGGCACCCTCTCGGTGCGCGAGCCCGATCCGCTGCCGCTTTTCGAGGCGCCAGAGCACGATCGTTGTTGCCAGGCAGCACAGAAACCCTTGGAAAACGCGTTCGACAACGAATGGCATGGAACTTGTATTTCCTGGAATCGCAAGTGGTGAAGAAGCTCCACGCCACAGCGGGCAATGCCGCCCACGGACCTCCCTCCTGCCCCCGGGAGCGTCCGTGGGTTTTTTTTTGGCAGTAGCGGCCGCGACACCAGCGGTTGTCGATACAGGAGAGTTTCCCATGCTCAAGTACACCAAATCCGGGTTGGCGCTGGCGTCCCTGCTTGCGCTGGGAATCGCGCCGGCAATGGCTGAAGGGATTGCCGATGGCTTCTCCAGGGCCATCAAGCAGAGCGATACGACACTGAGCTTTCGCTATCGCTATGAATCCGTGGACCAGGATGGGCTGCCCCACGATGCCAACGCCTCGACGCTGCTGTCGCGGCTGACCTGGAAATCCGGCACGGTGCATGGCATCAGCGGGTTGGTCGAGGCGGACAATGTCTCCTACCTCGGCGATGACGACTTCAACAACACCACCAACCGCAAGGCCACCTACCCCATCGTCGCCGACCCGGATTACACCGAGATCAACCAGGCTTTGCTGAGTTATGTTGTCAATCGCAGCGCCAAAATCAGCGTCGGGCGCCAGCGCATCAACCATGCCGGCGAACGCTTCCTCGGTGGTGTCGCCTGGCGCCAAAACGAGCAGACCTTCGATGCCGCGCGCATCGAATTCAAGCCCCTGTCCCGTCTCGCGGTCGACTACGCCTATATCTGGGACGTGAATCGGGTGTTCGATCCCCACACCAACATGGGAGATTTTCCCGGCAACACAGCGCTCGGCGATTTCAATGGCGACATTCACGCCGCCATCGCGACCTATGATCTCGGCAGCGGCCGCACCCTCGCGGGCTACAGTTATCTGCTCGATATTCACGAGCTGCCCAATCTGTCGAGCAGCACTTTCGGTCTCGAATACAAGGGCAACACCAAGGTGTCGGAAGCACTGACCCTGGCGGTGAATCTTGCCTACGCCCGGCAGGAGGACTATCGCGACAGCCAGCTCAACTACAGCGTGCCCTACTACTTCGGTGAGGTGATGGGGCTCATGGTGCCGGTAAGCCTCGCCGGGGGCGCCGCGACGCCCATGCCGGTCAGCTTCGGGGCGGGTTACGAGGTGATGGGCAGCGACCACGGTGTCGCCAGCTTCCAGACGCCGCTCGCCACGCTGCACAAGTTCGACGGCTTCGCCGACAAATTCCTGATCACGCCGCCGAAGGGCATAGAAGATGCTTATCTGAAAGCGGGCGTCACGGTGGCGGGCGTTGCACTGACCGCCTTTTACCATGACTTTGATTCGGAAGACGGCGGTATGCACTACGGCGACGAGATCGACCTGGTCGCCGCCTACGCCTTCAGTCCGCGCTACGGCGCGCAGTTGAAATATGCGTCCTACAACGCTGACGAATTCGCTACCGATACCGAAAAACTATGGCTCATGGTGACGGCAACATTCTGAATTTCGACTTCCCTCGTAGTGTTTGGGAGCACCTTGCGTGCTCCCCTTTTTATGGGTCTTCCGTGCAGCGTCGCCATGTTTGAACACCATGTCTGAAAACCATGTCTGAAAACCATGTCTGAATGCCCGAGCGCGGAGATCAGCATCATGCTGGTGGACGACAATCCCGAGCGCGCCGCCATGGTCGAAGCGGCGCTGGGCAGCCGGGGTTTCAACGTGGTTGCCGTGTTGCCCACGGCGTCTGGATTGCTGTTTCAGATGGAGCAACACAAGCCCCAGGTGGTGATGATCGATCTGGAATCGCCGGATCGTGACATTCTCGAAAGTCTCGCGGTGCTTAACCAGCACCAGCCCACACCGGTGGTGATGTTTTCGCGCGAACAGGATCCGGCGTTCATCCAGCAGGCCATAGCGGCAGGTGTGAGCGCCTACCTTGCCGAAGGCGTCGATCCGGACAAAGTGAAAACCGTGATCGATATCGCCATCGCGCAGTTCGAACATTTTCAGGCGTTGCGCCGCAACTTTGAAGAAACCCTGCGCGAACTGGAGAGTCGCAAGCTGGTGGATCGGGCCAAGCGGCTCCTGATGGCGCACCAGCAGATCGACGAAGACAAGGCTTACGCGCAGATGCGCAAGCTGGCGATGAACAGCAATCAGAAAATCACCGCGGTGGCGGCCGGTGTGATCGCCATTCTCGACAAGCATCCAGCGGAGTCCGTGCATGAATCCCCCTGAAGCCCCGACGACCAATCGCGCCATGAAACAATTGCCCGTGGCGGAGAAGACCCGGCTGCATGTCGGATTCATGCGCCTCACCGATGCGGCGCCTCTGGCCATTGCGCGCGAACTGGGGTTTTTCGAGGCATTCGGACTCGATGTCGAGCTCATCCGCGAAGTGTCCTGGGCGAACATTCGCGACAAGGTCACCGTCGGCGCGCTGGACGCCGCGCAGATGCTGGCGCCCATGCCCCTGGTCACCTCGCTGGGCATGGGCGGTCTGCGCTGCCGGTTGTTGACGGGACTGATGCTGAACCTGAACGGCAACGCCATCACGCTCGCGGCGGGACTCCACGAGCAATTGGGCGAAGGCGGCGGACCGCCCGCCGGCCCCGTAGCGGCGGCGCGCGGTCTGGCGCGCTGGATCGCCGGCGGCGGGCGTGCGACCTTCGCCACGGTCTATCCGTTTTCCACGCACACCTTGCAGTTGCGGCTGTGGCTCGCCGCCGGCGGCATCGATCCCGATACCCAGGTGCGCCTCATCGTGCTGCCGCCCGAGCAGATGGTCGACAGTCTGGCGCGCGGCATCATCGACGGTTTTTGCGTCGGCGAGCCCTGGAATTCGGCGGCGGTGCAGGCGGGCGTGGGCGCGGTGGCGGCGTCCGGTTACGAGATCTGGAACAACTCGCCGGAAAAGGTGCTGGGTGTCACCGCACACTGGCACGAGCAACATCCCGGCACCCATTTGCGCTTGCGTCTGGCGCTGATGCGCGCGGCGGAATGGCTCGCCGCACCGGAGCATCGTCGCCGGACCGCGACCTTGCTGGCCGCGCCCCATTATCTGGATGTGCCGGAAGCGCTGCTGTTGCCGGCGCTGCTGGGAAATCTTCAGTACCGACGCAACGGTCCGGTGGTGGGGAATCCCGATTTTCTGGTGTTTCACCGCTACCAGGCGGGGTTCCCGTGGCGCTCGCGTGCCCAGAGTCTGTTGCGTCAATGTCTCGAACTGCTCAACAAGTCGCTGACCGCGGACGAGATCGAAGCCCTGGTCGCCGCCAGCTATCGCACCGATCTCTATCGCGACTGCGCTGCCTGGCTCGGTTGGACCTGTCCGTCCCGGGACGAAAAGGCCGAAGGCGTGCATGCTGTCGCGCATGATTTCGAGCCCGGGGTTCGGCTGGGCGCGGATCTTCTCCTGGGTGGTGGCGCCTTCGGCTCCGCTGTGAACGGCCCTGTGGCGCGCCCCGAAACCGCGCCGCAATAGCGCGACCGCACCGGCACAGCGCACGAGTGCGGCAACATGAGTGCCAAATAGAAAGTGCAAAACGCGACGAAAAGATTATGTGTAACGCGTAATGCCTTGAAGATTGGCAGCAACGCATCGTGCTGGCGAAAGTTTCGGCGATCGAGAAAAAGTTGGCACGGCATCTGCTTTTATCACAGTGCAAGCGAGCTGTAAGCGAAATGTAATCGTTACCGTGTGACAGTTCGCTGTCGATGTTTTGCCAGGGCACTGCAGCCCACTCCGCAACGATGCGGAGTGGGCTTTTTTTTGGTCCTGATAAAACCTTTGGTTCTGGAAAAGCTTTTTGGCGCTGCAAAAACCGCACGGCGCCGCGCACGTCACCACAGGAGTTCAATCCATGCTCAAGACCCGATTGTCGAAGTTTTCCGCTGTGCTGTGTACCGGTGGCCGGACGCTGGTGACGGCGTTGTGCGCGCTACCCCTGGCTGTCGGTGCCGCGGTCGGTCCGCCCGAAAAGGAAGGATTGAAATTCGGCTTCATCAAGCTCACCGATATGGTGCCGCTGGCGATCGCCTACGAAAAAGGCTTTTTCGAGGATGAGGGGTTGTACGTCACCCTCGAAGCCCAGGCCAACTGGAAGGTGTTGTTCGATCGCGTGATCACCGGAGAACTGGACGGCGCGCATATGCTGGCGGCCATGCCGCTGGCCTCCGCAACCGGCGTCACCACCAAGGCCGAGCTTGTCACGCCGCTGACGCTGTCCTACAACGGCGCCGGCATTACGGTCTCCAACGCCGTCTGGGCGGAAATGAAAAAGACCATTCCCATTGCGGACGGCAAGCCGGTGCACCCCATCAGCGCGGCGGCGCTGAAGCCGGTGCTGGAACAGTACAAGGCGGCGGGCAAACCCTTCAATCTGGGCATGACGTTCCCGATCGGTACGCACAATTACATGTTGCGCTACTGGCTGGCGGCCGGTGGCGTCCATCCGGGTTTTTACGCGCCCCTCAAGGGCGACAACAGCGGCAGCATCAAGGCAGAGGCCATGCTGTCGGTGGTGCCTCCACCGCAGATGGTGCCGACGATGAACTCCGGCACCACCGTGGGGTATTGCGTCGGCGAACCCTGGAATCAGCAGGCCGTGTCCACCGGCCTGGGCGTGCCCGTGATGACCAGCGAAGACATCTGGCCGGACGGCACTGACAAGGTATTCGGGATCACCAAAGCCTTTGCTGACAAATATCCCGATACCACCGTCCACATCGTCAAGGCGTTGATTCGCGCCTCCGCCTGGCTCGACGCCGACAACAACGCCAATCGCCCCGAGGCGGTGCGCATCATCGCGCAATCGACCTATGTGGGCGCCGAGGAAAAAGTCATGGCCAACAGCATGACCGGCACCTTCGAGTTCGAAAAAGGGGACAAGCGCCCGATTCCGGATTTCAACAAATTTTTCCGCGGCTATTACGGCTATCCCTATGCGTCCGATGCGGTGTGGTGGCTGACCCAGATGCGTCGCTGGGGCCACATCCCGGCGCAAAAGCCCGACAGTTGGTACATGGATACCGCCAAAGCGGCGTACCGGGGTGATATCTACATCGCCGCCGCGAAGGAGCTGGTGGCCGAAGGCAAAATGAAAGCGACGGACTTCCCGGATTTTTCCCAGGACATCGGTTTCAAGCCGCCGCGCAAGAGCCCGCTTGATGGCATCGAATTCGACGGTCGCAAGCCCAATGCCTATCTCGATCAGTTCGCCATTGGTCTCAAGGGCGCGGAAACCGTCGAGTAAGAGCACGGATGATGAATGACCGGATGAAACAGCCCGTCGTCGCGTCTGCGGGCGCGGCGACCAGCAACGCGGGAGACTTGTCGTGACGAACCTGAAAATGATTTCCAGCTCGGGCGCCTGCGGCAGCGCGAGCGACGGTAACGCAATGCCAACCGACGTAAAGGATGCAGCCGATGCAACCGACGCAACAACAGTGGCGAAAGTCGAGATGGCGGCGGTGTCCCCCGCGAGTGCCGGCAGCGCCGCTACCGCCGGGCCGACCTCCGGACCCGCAGCGCCCAAGGCGACGGCGGTAAAAGCGTCGGGTACACCGCTCTATGTGCGCGTCAACGGCGTGCTGACGCTGCTGGGTCTGACCTGGTTCGTGCCCCTGGTGAAACTGCTGGGCGGCGAAAATCCCCGCGCCCAGTTGCGTTCCCTGTGGTTGATGATCGGCGTCCCGGCAATGTTCTTTGCGCTGTTTCTCGCGCTCTGGGCCTGGTCGGCCAGCCAGATCCACACCAGCCTGGGCGCCATACCGGGGCCGGTTCAGGTCGCGGCGGAGGCGGGCATTCTGCTCGATGAACACCGTGCCGAGCGCGCCCGGGAAAGCGCGTTCATGGCGCGTCAGCACCAGCGCAATACGGAAAAGCTCGCCGCCGATGCCAACGCCGACGTGAGTATGCGGCGCTACACCGGCAAGCCCACCTATCTGGACCAGATCCGCACCAGCCTGTACACGGTGTTCACCGGCTTTGTGCTCGCCACGCTGATCGCCGTGCCGCTCGGCATCCTCTGCGGCATGAGTCCGGTCATCAATACCGCGATCAATCCGCTGATCCAGATTTTCAAACCGGTATCGCCGCTGGCCTGGCTGCCCATCGTGACCATGGTGGTGAGCGCGCTCTACGTCACCACCGACGATGCCTGGTTCCAGAAATCCTTCATTACCTCGGCGATCACGGTGATGCTGTGCTCGCTGTGGCCGACACTGATCAATACCGCCGTCGGGGTTTCATCCGTGGACAAGGATCTGATCAATGTCGGCAAGGTCCTGCGGCTCAGCAAGCGCACGCAGGTGAGCAAAATCATCATTCCTTCATCGCTGCCGCTGATTTTTACCGGCATGCGTCTGTCGCTCGGTGTCGGCTGGATGGTGCTGATCGCCGCCGAAATGCTCGCGCAGAATCCCGGTCTCGGAAAATTCGTGTGGGATGAATTTCAAAACGGCAGTTCTCATTCGCTGGGGCGGATCATGGTTGCGGTGTTTACCATCGGCGTGATCGGCTTCCTGCTCGACCGTGTGATGGCGACGCTGCAGCAACTGTTTACCTTCGGCGAAAACAAAATCTAGCCGCGCACCCCAAGGAGCCTGACCATGACTCTGCTATCGCTCGACGCCGTCAGCAAATCCTATGGTGCGGATGCCAACCGTACCGCGGTACTCAAGGACATCAATCTGCAAATTCGCGAAGGCGAATTTGTTGCCATCGTCGGCTTTTCGGGCAGCGGCAAGACCACGCTGATTTCCGCCATCGCGGGCCTGATCCAGCCCGACAGCGGCAGCATCCGGCTGAATGGCAAGACCATCGAAGGCCCCGGTCCGGACCGGGGCATCGTGTTTCAGAGCTATTCGCTGATGCCCTGGCTGACCGTGCACGGCAATGTCGCGCTCGCCGTCGATCAGGTGTTCCGCGACTGGCCGAAGGACCGCCGCGAAGCTCACACCCGCAAGTACATCGATCTCGTGGGCCTGACGCCCGCCGCGCACAAGCGCCCCGCGGAACTGTCCGGCGGCATGCGCCAGCGGGTCGCGGTGGCGCGCGCGCTGGCCGCGAGCCCGGACATTCTGCTGCTGGATGAGCCGTTGAGTGCGCTCGATGCGCTGACGCGCGCGAATCTGCAGGACGAAATCCTGCGCATCTGGGAGCAGGATCGAAAGACCGTCATCCTCATCACCAACGACGTCGATGAAGGCCTGTTGATGGCGGATCGGGTGATTCCCCTCAAGCCCGGCCCGGACGCCACCTTCGGTCCGGAATTCGTCGTGAATCTGCCGCGCCCGCGCGAGCGCGCCGGGATGAACCATGATCCGCGCTTCAAACAGTTGCGGGGCGAGATCACTCAGTACCTGATGGGTGTGGGCATGGCCAGCGCGGCGGGCAGCGCCGACCGCCCCGTCGTCCTGCCGCCGGTGCGTCCCAATACCAGCATCGACTGGAAGCTCGACACCACGGCGCTCAAGCCCACGCCCGAGACCGGCCGGCGCGAGCGTTATCTGGAATTTACCCAGCTCACCAAGGTGTACCCCACGCCCAAGGGACCGCTGGCGGTCGTCGAGGATTTCAATCTCAAGCTGCGCCAGGGCGAATTCGTGTCGCTGATCGGCCATTCCGGCTGCGGCAAATCGACCGTGCTGTCGATGTGCGCCGGACTCAACGCCATCAGCAGCGGCGGCATCATTCTCGACGGCAAGGAGATCGACGGCGCCGGCCCGGATCGCGCCGTGGTGTTTCAGGCGCCGAGTCTGTTTCCCTGGCTGACCGCCTTTGAAAACGTCGCGCTCGGAGTGGAAAGCGTTTATCCCCACGCCCAGCAGAGCGAGCGCGACGACATCGTCGAGTACTACCTGACCCGCGTCGGTCTGGCCGACGCCATGGGCAAGAAAGCCAGCGCGCTGTCCAACGGCATGAAGCAGCGGGTGGGCATCGCGCGCGCCTTCGCGCTCGCACCCAAGTTGCTGCTGCTCGACGAGCCGTTCGGCATGCTGGATTCGCTGACGCGCTGGGAATTGCAGGAAGTGTTGATGGAAGTCTGGGGTCGCACCAAGCTCACCGCGCTCATGGTCACTCACGATGTGGACGAAGCCATTCTGCTGGCGGACCGCGTGGTGATGATGACCAACGGTCCCCGCGCCCGCGTCGGCAAGGTGATCGATATCGACATCCCGCGACCGCGCACCCGCAAGGCGCTGCTGGAACATCCCGACTATTACAGCTACCGCGAAAGCCTGATCAGCTTTCTCGCGGAATGCGATCGGCACTGAGTGCCGTGGATGGTGTCCGGTGCTAGCGGCGCAGCATCCAGAACCCGAGCGCCAGATTGAGCAGCAGGCTGGCGATGGCCAGCCCGCGCCAGAAGCCGAGCGGGTCGCGTTCGAGCAATGGTCGTTGGGCCTCGTTCGCAAACTCCGCACTCGGGTTGCACAAATCGAACACGAATTCGGATACCTCCGCGTAGCGCCGGTCCATGGAGCGCGACAGGGCTTTTTCGAGGGCGCGGTCAACCCAGGCCGGGAGTTCCGGAAGCCAGCGGCGGGCGGGGATGTATTCCATGCGGCCGAGCCGGGTTTCGTCGTACTTCTCGCCGTAGGGAAGCTGGCCGGTGATCATCTCGTAGGCGATGACGCCGAGGGAAAAAATGTCGGAGCGGGCGCTGCATGGATAGCCCTGAAGATATTCCGGCGCGGTGTAATTCTTGGTGCCGAGCAGTTGCAGCCGTTCGATGGGCGAGGCGATCTCCTCGATGCCGGCAATCTTGGTGGAGCCGAAGTCGATGATCTTCACCGTGCCTTCGGTGTCGATCATGATGTTTTCCGGCTTCAGATCCTGGTGAATCATTTCCAGGCGGTGAAAGGCCGCCAGCCCGCGCGCGCACTGGCCGATGATCTCGCGCACCGCGCCGAGATCGGGTTCCGGATGATCGTGCATCCAGCTGCGCAGGGTCTGGCCGTCGACGTACTCGGAAACGTAATAGAGAAACTGCCGCGGCCGCTCCTGGCCGACGATGTGCAGCACATGATTGCTTTGCAGACGGCTGCCCACCCACTCCTCGTGCCGGAACAGATCGAGATAGACCGGATCGTCGGAGAAATTCGCCGACGGGGTTTTCAGCACCACCTGCCGGCCGCTCGCCTCGTCGAGCGCCAGGTAGACCTGGGTGCGCTTGCTGGCGTGGAGTTCGCGCAGGATGCGATAGCCGTCGATCTTCATCCCCGCCGCGAGTTCGGGCGGGAAGGGCAGCTCGGTGAGGCGGCGAAACACATCCGCGTCGGCCACCGATGGCAGCGCATCGAAGCGCACGATCTGGCAGGTGACATTGTCCGGGCTGCCGTTTTGCAGCGCGCGGGTGGCGATCTCGCGCGCGGCGCGGTCCAGATGGTCGGGATGCGCTTCCACATATTCGCGAATCAGGCGATCGGTGACGTGCTCGTGTACGCCGTCGGTGGTGAAGATGAAAGTGTCGCCGCGCTCGACCGGAAACTTCGTGTAGTCGATCTCGACGCGCGCATCGATACCCAGCGCGCGGGTCAGGTAGTTTTTTTCCTGCGATACCCAGAAGCGGTGATCGACGGTCAGCAATTCGAGCGCGCCGGCGCGCAGGCGGTAGATGCGCGTGTCACCCACATGGAACAGGTGCGCAGTGGTGGACTTGACCACCAGTGCGCTCAATGTGCTGGCGAGGCCGCGATGCAATTCCGCGCTCTGGCTGGCCTGGCCGCACAGCCAGCGGTTGGTGGCGAGCAGCACTTTCTCGACCGAGGTTTTCACCGTCCAGGAATCGGCGGTGCAGTAGTAATCGGAAAGCAGGCTTTTGACGCAGGTTTCGCTCGCCAGCTTGCCCTGTTCCGAGCCACTGACACCGTCGGCGATCACCATTGCGATGCCTTTGTATTCGAGGCGGCTGTCCGCGGGCAGCAGCACGCCATAGCTGTCCTGGTTTTCTTCCTTGACGCCGCGATCGGAATATTGACCGACGCTGCAGATGGGGGCGGAAGTCATGGCTGTGGGGTGCTCCCGGACGCTATGGGCCGTGGTGGTGCGAGGGTGATGGGGGTGGTCTGCGTAGGTGCGCGGATCGCCCCCGTATCATCCTGCCAGGGGCCGTCAGCTTACTTCGATCAACTGCACGGTGCCGTCTTCGAGTACTTCCGCGGTCTTGCCCCGGGGTTCGGCCAGCAGCAGCACCATCAGCAACAGCACCGTTCCGGCGGTGCCGGCGATCACCAGGAAAAACACCTGCGGCGCGACGAACGACAGCACGGTCAGAAATACCAGGCCGCCGACGTTGCCGTAGGCGCCCGCCATGCCGGCGATCTGGCCGGTCATGCGGCGCTGGATCAGCGGCACCATGGCGAACACCGCGCCCGAACCGGCCTTGGCGAACAGGCCGCACAGCAGCGTCACCGCGACCACCACGGGCACTGCCCAGGTCTTGTCCACCTGGCCGAGCAGGCCGAAGCTCAACGCCATGCCGGTAAACAGGATCACCAGCGAACGCTTGCGTCCGATGCGGTCGCTGAGGATGCCGCCGCCCGGGCGCGCGATCAGGTTCATCACCGGATAGGCGCCCGCCACCAGACCGGCGTGGACCGCCGACAGCCCGAAGGTGTCGACGTAGAACAGCGGCAGCATGGATACCAGCGCGAGTTCGGAACCGAAAGTGACCAGATAGGCCAGATCCAGAATGGCGACCTGGCGAAAGCGGTAGCGAAACATCTCCGGTACCGGCTTGGTGAAGATGTCCTTGTTGACCAGATAGATATGAAACGCCTGGTAGCTGTAGAGCGCGGCAATGGCGGCGTAGATGGCGTAGGTCGCGCTCGCGCTGAACCACTTCATGTTGGCGGGCGACAGTTTCCAGGTGAGCAGCGCGAGGGCGCCGTAGATGGGTGCGCTCATCAGCAGGTAGAGCGCGAAATCGCCGCGGCTGGTGACTTCCATCGCGCCCATCTTCTTGGGTTTGAAGTAGGTCGATCCCTTGGGCGTATTGCTGACCGCGAAAAAGTAGTAGGTGCCGTACAGGATGGCGATCAGCCCGGTGCTGCCGATGGCGTAGCGCCAGCCGTTGTCGCCGCCGATCCAGAGCGCGAGGCTGGGCAACAGCATGGCCGAGGCCGCCGACCCGAAGTTGCCCCAGCCGCCGTAGATGCCCTGGGCCGCGCCGGTCTGCCGGGCCGGAAACCATTCCCCGATCATGCGGATGCCGACCACGAACCCGGCACCGACGAAGCCGAGCAGGAAGCGCGCCAGCGCGAGCTGTTGGAAGTTCTGCGCCGCGGCGAACAGAAAGCACAGGGCGCCGGAAACAATCAGGATGCCGGAAAACATCAGACGCGGCCCATGGCGGTCCACCAGCATGCCGACCAGGATGCGCGCCGGGATGGTGAGGGCGACATTGAGGATCAGCAGCACGCCCACCTCCTGATCGGAGAGGTGAAACACCTGGCGGATCACCACCATCAACGGCGCGTGGTTGAACCAGACCGCAAAGGAAATGAAAAACGCGATCCAGGTGGTGTGCAGGATGCGTATGTTGCCCTTGAAGGACAGCGGATTGAGTTTTTCCGACATGGGTACTCCGCGGGAAACACGGCGGCGATGGATCGCCGACTCATTGGCTACTGCAACCCACATGCCAGCTCCCGCAACCCCGGCGCCAGTTTGTGGCGCGCACCTCGGAAGGCGCGCTCATTTGGCGCGCGACGCTGCAAAAACAGGGTGCAACCTGGCGTTTACAACCGGGCGAAGGCGACTTCCGGGCGCGGTCCGCACCAGGCTGGAGCAGGTGTTTCGCCGGGCACATGCACCACAGCGACGCGCAAAAATCGGGATGTTGCGCTCCGATGCACTGCAAGCGGGCGACGCAAGCGTCAGAACCGTGCTGCCCGCTTGTCCTGGCTGAACTCGGCAGCCCGGTTTCAGCGTGTAGTGCACCGCTTTGGGCAGGGGTTGGGATCATGCCCGGTTAATGGCATGGAACCTGCCTTATGGGAATCGGAGTGCGAACCTTTTTGGATCGGACCCCGACAGGTCGGAAACAGCGCGAACGCCGAATGGGGCTGAAGTATGAATGACAGAATCAAACTGGTGGTCATCGGCAACGGCATGGTTGGCCACCGCTTCCTGGAAGCCGTGGCAACCGGCCCGGCCGCGGAGCGCTGCGACATCGTCGCCTTTTGCGAAGAGCCCCGGGTCGCCTACGACCGCGTGCATCTCACCGAATTTTTCAGCGGCCGCAGTGCCGATGATCTGTCCCTGGTCGCGCCCGACTTCTACGCGCACCACGGCATCGAGGTGCTGATGAGCGATGCCGCAATCGCCATCGACCGCGTCGCGAAAACCGTGACCGCGCACAGCGGCGCGGTGGTGCCCTACGACAAGCTGGTGCTCGCCACCGGGTCTTATCCCTTCGTGCCGCCGATCCCGGGCCACGATCGCGCCAACTGTTTCGTGTACCGCACCATCGCCGATCTCGAAGCCATTCGCGCCGCGAGCGCGACGGCCAGCGTGGGGGTCGTGATCGGCGGCGGTCTGCTGGGCCTGGAAGCCGCCAAGGCGCTCAAGGATCTGGGGCTGAAAACCCATGTGGTGGAATTCGCGCCACGCCTGATGGCGGTGCAGGTGGATGCCGGCGGCGGCGCGCTGCTGCGCAGCAAGATCGAGGCGCTGGGCGTCGATGTGCACACCGGCAAGAATACCCAGGCCATCGAAGCCGGCGCGGAGCATGTGCACAAAATGCGTTTCGCCGACGGCAGCGAAATAGAAACCGATATTCTGCTGTTTTCCGCCGGCATCCGGCCGCGCGATCAGCTCGCGCGCGAGTTCGGTCTCGACGTGGGCGAGCGCGGCGGCATCGTGATCGACGATCACTGTCGCACCTCCGATCCGGATATCTACGCCATCGGCGAATGCGCGCTGTGGAGCGGTCGCATTTTCGGACTGGTGGCGCCGGGCTATCGCATGGCGAACGTCGCCGCCGAGCATATCGCCGGCAGCGACAGCGCCTTTACCGGCGCCGACATGAGCACCAAGCTCAAACTCATGGGCGTGGACGTGGCGAGCATCGGCGATGCCCATGGCAATACCCCCGGCGCGCGCGAATACACCTATGTCGACGGCGTCCGCGAGGTGTACAAGAAAATCGTCGTCAATGCCGACAACACGCGCCTGCTGGGCGCGGTGCTGGTGGGCGATGCCGAGGACTACGGCAATCTGCTGCAACTCAAGCTCAATGACATGGCGCTGCCGGAATTTCCGGATGCGCTGATTCTGCCCCGGCGCGATGGCGCTCCGGCATTCGGACTGGGCGTCGCGGCGCTGCCGGACGCGGCGCAGATCTGTTCCTGTCACAACGTCACCAAGGGCGGTCTGTGCGCGGCGGTGGGCGCCGGTGCCACCAGCATAGGTGCGCTCAAGGATTGCACCAAGGCGGGCACCGGCTGTGGCGGCTGTGTGGCGCTGGTGGGCCAGGTGCTCAATGCCGAACTGGCCAAACTCGGCATGGAAGTCTGCACCGACATTTGCGAACACTTCGCCCATACGCGGCAGGAGCTCTATCACCTGGTGCGCATCGGCGCCATCCGCAGTTTCCACGAGCTGCTGGCCCGGCACGGCAAGGGTCGCGGCGGTTGCGATATCTGCAAGCCGGCGGTGGCGTCCATCCTCGCCTCCTGCTGGAATGACTATGTGCTCGCGCCTCGGCACGCGGGGTTGCAGGACACCAACGACCGTTACCTGGGCAACCTGCAAAAGAACGGCACCTACTCGGTGGTGCCGCGCATCGCCGGCGGCGAAGTGACGCCGGCCAGGCTGATCGCGCTCGGGCGGGTCGCCAGCAAATACGATCTCTACACCAAGATCACCGGCGGTCAGCGCATCGATCTGTTCGGCGCGCGCCTCGAACAGTTGCCGGACATCTGGCGCGAGCTGATCGATGCCGGTTTCGAGACCGGCCACGCCTACGGCAAATCGGTGCGCACCGTGAAATCCTGCGTCGGCAGCACCTGGTGCCGCTACGGCGTCGACGACAGCGTCGGCCTCGCGCTTGAAATCGAACATCGCTACAAGGGTCTGCGTTCGCCTCACAAACTCAAATTTGCGGTATCCGGCTGTACCCGCGAGTGCGCCGAGGCGCAGAGCAAGGACGTGGGCGTGATCGCCACCGAACACGGCTGGAATCTGTATGTCTGCGGCAACGGCGGCATGCGGCCGCGCCACGCCGATCTGTTCGCCACCGATCTGGATAAGGAAACCCTGATCCGCTACATCGACCGCTTTCTGATGTTCTATGTGAAAACCGCCGATCGTTTGCAACGCACTGCGACCTGGTTGGACAACCTGGAAGGCGGACTCGATTATCTGCGCCAGGTGGTGATCGAGGACTGCCTCGGCATCGGTGCGCAAATGGAGGCCGAAATGACGGCGGTGATCGACACCTATCAGTGCGAATGGAAGACCACCATCGAGGATCCCGAAAAACTCAAGCTGTTCCGGCCCTTCGTCAACAGTAAACGCGGCGACGAACAGGTGGTGTTTGTGCGCGAGCGCGACCAGATTCGCCCCGCGCGTGAAGACGAACGCGAGGTGGAGCCGGCATGAGCAGCGTGACCCATACCGAGCCCGTCCACGCCAAACCAGCCCCCGGCGCGCGCGCGCCGCGCTGGGTGGATGTCTGCGCCCTGGACGAGCTGCCGTTCGATGCCGGCGTGGCAGCGCTGCTCGATGAAGGAATGGCGAGCGAGTGTCAGATCGCGCTGTTTCGCATCGAGGACTCGACCGAAATCTACGCCGTCGCGAACTTCGATCCGTTCAGTCGGGCCAACGTGCTGGGGCGCGGTATCCTCTGCCATATCCAGGGCGAGCCCGCGGTCGCCTCGCCGGTGCTGAAACAGCACTTCAGCCTGCGCGACGGGCGCTGCCTCGAGGATGACGGTGTCCGAATCGCCACCCATGCCGCGCGCGTCAGCGCTGGTCGCGTACTGGTCGCGGCAGCCGCGGGGGAGGGCTGAGATCATGGCGAACTTTCGTTTTTACACCGCCGATGTGTTTGCCGACCGCGCCTTTCAGGGTGCGCCCATCACGGTATTTCCCGATGCCGCTGCCATTCCAGAAGCGCTGCTGTTGCCCATTGCGCGCGAGCTGAATCTGTCGGAAACCGTGTTCGTCTATCCCGACCCTGGCCCGGGTAGCGCCCCGGACCGGTTCCGGCTGCGGGTGTTCAGTCCCGGGGGTGAAGTGGATTTCGCCGGTCATCCGATGCTCGCGGCGGCGCGGGTACTGCTGGAAACCGGGCTCGGCCCGCTGGGCGAGCGCCCGCTGCCGCTGACTTTCGTGCAGAACAGCGGCGCCATCTCCGTCAATCTGGGTCCGGCACGCGGCGACGCCTGTTTTGTGCAGTTCAGCCTGCGCGTCAATCCGGTGCTCGACCGCTACACGCCCACCCATGCCGAGCTCGCGGCACTGCTGTCGCTGCCGGAACGGGAGATCGATACCCGGTTGTTCGGCACCCGGCTGGCGAGCATCGATCTGCCGTACCTGATCGTGCCCCTCCTCTCCCAGGACGCGGTCGAAAAGGCGCGCTTCAACCTCGAAGCCTGGAGTCAGTCCGGCGCCCCCGCGCTGGCGGCGCAGGAAATCTTTTTGTTCAGCGGCCGCACCGCCAACCGCGATGCCGACTTTCACGGCCGTCTGCTGGGGCCGGCCATCGGGCCGCGCAGCGATCCGCCCATCGGCTCGGCGATGCCCTGTTTCGCTGGGTATCTGGCCGACCACGCCCACATCCGCGAGGGCACCTACACCTTCACCATCGACCGCGGCACCACGGCAACCCGGCGCAGCCTGCTGCATATCGAACTCGACAAGCGCAGCGGCCGACCCACCATGCTGCGGGTCGGCGGCGATGCCGTGCTGGTCACGCAAGGCACCCTGATCCTGGACCTGTAGAGGCGCGCATGCTGTTCGGTCGCCATACGAAAAACCCCATCGCCATCGCCGACAAGGAAGTCGCGAGCTGGACCTACACCACCTGCGGCTACTGCTCCACCGGCTGCGCCATCGAAGTGGGCAAGAACAGCGACGGCAAGGTCGTGGCCTCGCGCGGCGTCGGTGGCGCGGATGTCAATCGCGGCAAACTGTGCCTGAAAGGCATGTTCGAGCACGAACTGTTCGACGCCCAGGGCCGCGGCAATGCGCCCATGCTGCGCCGTCATATCGGTGAAGCGTTCGCGCCGACGAACTGGGACCATGCGCTGGATCACATGGCCAGCGAGATTCGCCGCATCCAGGGCCAGTACGGCCGCGATGCCTTTGCGGTGGTGTCCACCGGCCAGATTCTCACCGAGGAATTTTATACGCTCGGCAAACTGACGCGCGGCCTGATCGGCACCAACAATTACGACGGCAACACCACGCTGTGTATGGCCTCCGCCGTCTCGGGCTACAAGCGCTCCTTCGGTTCCGACGGCCCGCCGGGCTGCTATGGAGATTTCGAGCACACCCACTGTCTGCTGGCCTGGGGCTCGAACCTGCCCGAGCAGCATCCGATCATCTACTGGCGCCTGAAAGAGGCGCTCGAAAAACGCAAATTTCCGCTGATCGTGATCGACCCGCGCGTCACCATGCTCGCCCAGTTCGCCGATATCCACCTGCCGATCCGGCCCGGCACGGACGTGGTGCTGCAAAACGCGCTTATGCACGTCATTCTCACCGAAGGGCTGGAAGACAAGGACTACATCACGGCCAACACCACCGGCATCGAAGACTTGCGCGCCGAGGTCGCCAACTGGGATCCGACCACGGCGGCGCAGATCTGCGGCATCGACGAAGACACCATCCGTCACGTCGCCCGCCTCTATGCGCGAGCACCGGCGGCGATGCACATCTGGTGCATGGGCATCAACCAGAGCACCCATGGTTCAGACGGCGTGGTCGGCATGAACAACCTGGCACTGCTCACCGGCAACATCGGCAAACCCGGTGGCACCGCGCTGTCGATCACCGGGCAGTGCAATGCCATGGGTACGCGCGAGTGGTCGTCCTGCTCCGGCCTGCCGGGCTACCGGGCGCTGGAAAACCCGGAGCACCGCGCCGAGATCGGCAAGTTCTGGAACGTGGATCCCGAGTTCTTTCCCAAGAAGCGCGGCCTGTTCCAGACCGATATTTTTCCCGCCATCGAAACCGGACAGATCAAGGGTCTGTGGCTGGTGGCAACCAACCCGCTGACCTCGATGCCGAACACACCGCGCATCCGCAAGACGCTGGAGAAGCTCGAATTCCTCGTCGTGCAGGATTCCTACGCGGACATGGAGAGCAACCAGTACGCCCATCTGTATTTGCCGGCCGCGGTCTGGGCCGAGAAAGAGGGCACCTTCACCAATACCGAGCGGCGCATCAATCTGGTACGTCAGGTCACCGCGCCGCGCGCCGGCTGCAAGGCGGATCTCGCCATCTTCAACGAGGTTGCGCGCCGCTTTGACCCCGAGGGTCGGGTGCGCTTTCCCGAGCGGCCGGCGCAGGTATTCGAGGAGATGACGCAGTTGTCGAAAGGGCGACTGCTGGATATCTCCGGCATGGATCACGATCTGATCGAAGACAGCCGCGGTATCCAGTGGCCCTATACCGAAAAAGATCGCGCCAGCGGCGCCAGACCGCCGGCAGGCGGCGTGCGGCTGTACACGGAGCCGCGCAGTTTCCAGTATCCGGACGGCCGCGCGAAGTTGATTCCGCTGCCCTTCATCGACAACAACGAACGCCCCGACGCGCAGTTTCCGTTCTGGCTCAACACCGGGCGGCTGGTCGAGCATTTCCACACCCGCACCCGCACCGGCAAGGTCGGCAACAACAACAAGTTCAGTCCGATTCCGTTCGTGGAAATCAATCCCGATGCCGCCGCCGAGCTGGGCATCCGCCATCAGGACTATGTGCGCTGCGTGTCGCGGCGCGGCGATGCGGTGGTGATGGCGATGCTCACCCAGCGCGTGCCGCGCGACATGGTGTTCATCCCCTTTCACTTTTTCGATTGCGTGAACCGCCTGACGCTGGGGCTGCTCGATCCGCATTCGCGGCAGCCGGCGTTCAAGCAGGCGGCGGTGTGTGTCGAGCGGATCAGCGATCAGGCCGGCGCGGCACGCCTGAATCGTGAATTGCGTACTTACTGATCCTGCGTGATGCGGTACCCCGGAGCCCAATGAACAAAATCGAGACTCACCAGGCGATCTTTCCGCTCCGCGCCGACGAGCCGGCCTACGCCTACCTGTGGGACAAGGACGCCCGCGCCACCAACCGCTACGGCAATCTGATCGAACTGGTTGCCGCCGACAGCGAACTGCGCGGCGATAGCCTACATATCAACGGCAACCCCGAGGTAGGCGGTAACCCCAACCGTTACAAACAGCACGGATTTTTCTTCAACGCCGACAACTGCATCGGCTGTCACGCCTGCGAATCCGCGTGCAGCGAGAAAAACGACAACCCCGCGCACATCGCGTTTCGCTCCGTGGGCTATGTCGAGGGCGGTACTTTCCCCGATTACCAGCGCATCAATATCTCGATGGCCTGCAACCACTGCGACGATCCGGTGTGCCTGAAGGGCTGCCCCACCCGCGCCTACACCAAGTTCGCCGAATACGGCGCGGTGTTGCAGGACCCGGACATCTGTTTCGGGTGCGGCTACTGCACCTGGGTGTGCCCGTACAACGCGCCCCAGCTCGATCCGGTGAAGGGCCAGGTGACCAAGTGCAACATGTGCGTGGACCGCCTCGAAGTCGGTCTCCAGCCCGCCTGCGTCAGCGCCTGCCTCGGCAATGCGCTCGATTTCGGCGTGATCGAAAACATTCCGGAAAATCGCATTGAAGCGAAAACGGAAATTCCGGGCTTTCCCGATCCGGCCATCACCCATCCCAATATCCGCTTCCAGCAGACGCGCTCGACCCACCGCGAGATGACCCGGCCCGACGGCCTGCCGGTGAAATACCACAAGGACGACGCCACCGGATCGTTCAAGCCCGAGGTGGACGCGCAGAAGGGCGGCGCTGCGCGGGAGTGGAACTGGCGCAAGCTGCTCACCTCCCACGAGAGCGCCCATGTGGTGTTCACGCTCTGCACCCAGGCGGTGCTCGGCGCCTTTCTGCTGGCCTTCCTCGGGGGTTTGCTCGGCGGTACCGCGCTGGCGCCGTTGGCGATCGGCGCGGTGCGCGCGCCCCTGCTGATCGGGCTGCTGGCACTGCTCACCTACGGCCTGTTCAAGCTCAACATGCACCTGGGCAAACCGCACCGCTTTTATCGCGGCTTCAGCAATCTGCGCTGGTCGCCAGTGAGCCGCGAGATCGCGGGCATCACTGGGTTCTATACGTTGCTGATCGGTTTTATGGTGCTGGCGCTGTTTTCGCATCCGCTGCTCGTGATGCTGCGCCAGATCGTCGGCGTGGGTGCGGCGCTGAGCGGCCTCGCCGGTCTGTATTTCATGTACCGCATCTACCGCATCCCGGCGCGACCGTTCTGGGATCACTGGCAGACAGCGACCGCCTTTACCGGCAACGCGATCGCACTGGGCGCGCTGCTCACCGGCATGGTGGCGCTGCCGGCCCTCGCCATCCGGGGTGTGAGCGCCGCGCCGCTGGCCGCCGTGCTCGCGGCGCTGATCTGTAGCGGCCAACTGCTGGAGGCCATCGGCCACGGCGCCCACGCCCGCGCCATGCACGCGGTCGGCAAAGAGGGTTCGGTGTCGTGGTTTCTGCAAACCACGCGCTATTACTATCCCTGGCTGCTGCGCAATCTGGCGCTGGCGTTCACTATCATTGCCGCCGCCGAGCTGGCGTTTGCCGCCGCCGCGCACGCGCTCGACGGCTGGACGCTGACCGCCGTCTGGCTGCTGCTTGTGCCCGGGCTGGTCGCCGCCGCCGGGATCGGCCGCTCGCTGTTCTTCGTGGTGGTGATCCCCACCACCATGCCCGGCGCCTTCTTCTGGAAAAATCAGGATTTCGTCGATCACGCCCGCGCTACCGGCCTGGTGGATATGGAGCAGGTCGGTGTGGTGCGCGAACTGCACGGCCAGTTCAAGGGCGACGAGCTTTGGGCGACCATCAAAGCCACGCGGCCACGCGATGTGCTGGCCCATCTGAAGGAAATCCTGATCTGGAAACCGCTGCCGGGAGCGGAGCGCAGGAAATGACCGGGCCAGATTCAACCGCAATCGGAAGCGCCGGGCGCGTCGATCTGGTCGGCGCGGGTCCGGGCGATCCCGAGCTGATTACGCTCAAGGCGCTGCGTCTGCTGGAGCAGGCCGAAGTCGTGGTCTACGACCGGCTGGTGAATCCGGCTCTGCTGCAACACTGCCGGCCGGATTGCGCGCGGATCTATGTGGGCAAGCGCAAGCACTGCCACAGCATGCCCCAGGCGCGTATCTGCGAGCTATTGGTGACCCTCGGTCGGCAGGGCAAGCGTGTCGTGCGGCTCAAGGGTGGCGATCCTTTCATCTTCGGCCGTGGCGGCGAGGAAATCGATGCCCTGAACGCCGCCGGCATTCCCTGCGCGCTGGTACCCGGCATCACCGCCGCCACCGGCTGCGCGGCGGCCACCGGCATTCCGCTCACCCATCGGGACCACGCCCAGGCGGTCACCTTCGTCACCGCGCACCGCCGGGATGGCAGGCTCGTGCTGGACTGGCCGTTGTTGTGCCGACCCAACCACACCAGGGTGATCTACATGGGGCTGTCCTGCCTCGCGGAAATCGCGGTGGGGCTGCTCGAGCACGGTCTCCCGGCGACGACGCCGGTTGCGGTGATCGCCAATGGCACCACGGATCGCCAGCAGGAAATCATCGGCTCCCTCGCTGATATTGCGCGACGGGTCGAGCAAAAGCCGCTGCCATCGCCGGCACTGCTGATCGTCGGCGATGTGGTGGCGGCCCGGGGTCAACTGAGTTTGCCGGCAGCAGCCGTGGACACGGCTTCAACGATGTTCAGGAAACTGCCTGATTCCGTGCGCCGCCAACGCGCGGGATCCGCGTAACGGCGCCAGCGCGGGCCGCCTTGCGGACGCACCGGGACTTCAGCGAGCGGACATGCGCCGCAGGAAGCGTTGCGTGCGCTCGTGTTGCGGATTACCGAGCACACTGTCGGGATGGCCCTGCTCGACGATCAGGCCACCGTCCATGAAGACCACCTGGTCGGCTACCCGGCGCGCAAACCCCATCTCGTGGGTTACCACCAGCATCGTCATGCCGTCCTCGGCCAGCGACCGGATGACGTCGAGCACTTCGCCGATCAGCTCGGGGTCGAGTGCGGAAGTGGCTTCGTCGAACAGCATCATCTCCGGATCCATGGCGAGCGCGCGGGCGATCGCCACGCGCTGTTGCTGGCCGCCGGAAAGACGTGACGGGTACTCGTGGATCTTCTCCAGCAAATCCACGCGCGCGAGCACGGCGCGCGCTTTCCGCTCGGCGATTGCTGGCGAGCGCTTCAGCACCTTGCACTGGGCAATCGTGAGGTTGTCGAGCACGCACAGGTGCGGAAACAGGTTGAACTGCTGGAACACCATGCCGATCTTCGTGCGCACCCGGTCGAGATCGCAGTCCGGTGCGCAGATGTTTTCCCCGTTGATCAGGATGCGCCCACCGGTCGGTTGTTCGAGACGGTTGACACAGCGCAGCAGCGTCGATTTGCCGGAACCGGACGGTCCGATCAGGCACACGACTTCTCCGTGTGCGATGGCGAGGTCGATGCCCCTCAGGACGTGCAGGTTGCCGAAGCGCTTCTCCAGCGCAACCAGCGCGATCGCGGGCGGCGCCTGATCCATCAGCGTACTGCCTGCTTCTGCCGGCGCTCGAGCCAGGCCACGGCACGCGTCAACGGCAGCGTGATGACCAGGTAGACCAGAGCCACGGCGATCAGCGGTGTTCCATTGAATGTGTCGGAGACTGCGTCGCGACCGAACTTCGTGAGCTCGATGGTCTGATCCGTGGTGCCCAGCACGAACAGCAGCGACGTGTCCTTGAGCAGCAGCACCAGCTCGTTGGTGAGCGGCGGCAGGATCACGCGGAACGCCTGTGGAATCACGATCGAGACCATGGCGCGGCCGTGGCTCATGCCGAGCGAGCGGGCGGCTTCCATCTGTCCCCTGGGCACTGCCTCGATGCCCGCGCGGATGGTCTCGGCGAGATAGGCGCCGGTGACGATCGCCAGCGCCAGGCTGCCCGGACCATAGGTGCCGGGTACGCGCACATGCAACGCGATGGGCAGCACGAAGCCGATGAGCACGATCGTGATGAGCGCGGGCAGACCGCGGAACACTTCGATGTAGAGCGCGGCCGCCCAGCGATAGGGGCGTACGGGAGACAGCCGCATCAGCGCGAGCAGCAGGCCCAGCGCCAGCCCGCCGGTAAATCCCAGGAAGGTAAAGATCAGCGTATTGCGCGCGGCGCGCACGAGGATGTCCGGAAACAGACGGAGGAAGATATCCCCGTCGAGAAAGCTCTCCCGCAGCCGCGTCCAGTCGGTTGCCGCCACCGCCCACGTGACCAGTGCGAGCGTGGCGGCGTAGATCGCGTAGCGGATCAGTTCCGCCCGCCGTCGCCGGGTCAATGTCACGATGGCGACCGCCGCGATGGACCCTGGCCGGGACTTCGCGGCGACGCACTCGCGCGCAGAGCCGTCGCGACCTGCGCATCACCGGTCGCGCTCTGCCGCGTTTTCTCCACCGACGGCAGAGCGGATGCAATCGACATTTCCACCGCGGCCGTCGCCCGCTACTCGCCGAACCACGTCTGGTAGATTCTCGCGTAAGCGCCCGACTGGCGGGCGCGCGCGAGCGCGGCGTCGAGCGCCGCCACCAGCTTCGGGTTGTCCTTCGCCACGGCGAAACCGTACTGCTCGCCGGTCCTGAAAGTCTCGGTCACGGCGAACTGCCCGGCAGCCATGCGCGCGCGGTACTTGTTGACCGGGAAGTCCTGGAGTACCGCATCGATGTCGCCGGATGTGAGCGCGCTGAACAGGTCATCCGCACCGGGGAAGTCCTTTACCGTCGCGCCCGCGGGGGTGTGGGCTTTCGCATAGGTCTCGCCCGTGGTGCCGGACTGGACACCGATGGTCTTGCCCTTGAGGTCGGCGAGCTGCCGGTAACGGCCCTTGTCGGCAGCACGGATCAACAGCGACTGGTCCGCGTCGAAGTAGGGTTGCGTGAAGGCTACTTTCTGTTTGCGCGCGTCGGTGATGGTCGTCGCCGAGGCGATCATGTCGCAGTTGCCGGCGGCAAGCGACGGAATGATCGCATCGAAGGGGGTGGTCTTGAACTCGGCGGCAAGGGCGAGTTGCGCCGCCAGAGCCCGGACCACCTCGACGTCGAAGCCGGTGAGCGTCGCACCGCCGGTCTTGTCCGTAGCGTTGAATTCGAAGGGCGCGTAGGGGATATCCGAGCAGACACTGAGTTTGCCCGATGCGATGAGCCGGGCGCCCTGGATGGAGGTGGCCGCGTCCCCGGGGGACGTGATGGTGGCGGACGGCGGTGCGGAGTTTTCCTGTTTCGAGCAGGCGCCGAGCGCGGCGAGCAGCGCCAGTGCGGCCAGCAGGGTACGGCGAGTGCGCATGGAACCTCCGGGCAGGGTTGGGAACCGCAACCCTAGCATAGCCGACACCCTGCGCCGGGCGGAGCCAGGATTCCCGTCGGAGATCCCGGCTGTGGACTGCCCGGACGCGGTTGAGTGCTATCCGCTCACAAACGATAGACCCGGGTCGCGGTGCCGGAAAACATCGCGTTCTTTTCCGCTTCCGAAAAACCTTTGACGATTTTCTTCACACCATTCCAGAACACCTGATACGACAGCGACAGTTTGTCCACCGGAAAATTGCTTTCGAACATGCAGCGCTCGGGCGTGAAGCATTCGATCATGTGCAGATAATAGGGCGCCTGCGCGGCGGCGAATTCGTCGGACGTCGGTGGCGTGTCCCGCCCCATCCAGCCGAAGCCATTGTCGGGCATGGCCATGCCGCCAAGCTTCGCGATGACGTTTTCGCATTTGGCGATTTCCGCGATGTCTTTTTTCCATTGCTGGAAGACTTCATCGCGCTTGCCGGCGTAAATCCCGGTGCCCAGGGGCGTGCCCAGATGGTCGAGCACCATGGTGGTTTCGGGCACGGCGCGCGCCAACGCGCAGAATTCGGGATTCTGATAAAAATAGTGCCAGGAGTCGTAGCTGTGCCCCATCTTGCCCAGTACTTTCATGCCGCGCCGAAACTCCGGATGTTTGTACAGGTCCTTGTGGCCGGCAGCTTCCAGCAGGATGCCTTCGCCGGGGCGCGCACAGGCCAGGGCCTGGCGAATGCCGCGAAACAACCCGCCGCTGGCTTTTTCGTGATGCGCCACGAGTTCCTCCACCCCGTCGCCGCGCAGCAGATCGAAATGCGTCACCATCGCGGCGATCCTTGCCCGGCCGGCGGAGTCTTGCGCCGTGCGTTCGGCGATGCCGCGCACATATTCGACTTCGCCGAGGGAGCGGAGATGTTCGGGGCCATCGGTGCGGTAGCTGGCGTGACATTCCATGAACACGGTTTTCACGACATTGTGGCCGCTGCCGGTATCCGCCCACAGGTCTTCCAGGGAGTATTCGATCAAGCCGCCCCTGGGCCACAGATGGTGATGGGTATCGATGATGGCGCGCCCGGGATCGACGATGTCCTCGGTCACCTGGGCGAGCCACGCGGGTTTCAGTGCGAGCGCGTTGTGGACCTTGATGCCTTCAAGTTTGCTGTCTGCCATGGTTGCCGATCCTCGTGGGTGAATGGTGAATGGTGAATGGTGAATAGTGACTCTCGTCAATGGCTCTGCCTGAGCAGTGATGGCCGGTTCGATGGCGCATCTCGCTGTTTTGCCATCACAATTTTCCTTCCATCACGGTGCCGCTCTCATGGAGCGCTTCGATCTCCGCAGCGCTGCGACCGAGCAAGGTGCCCAGCAGTTCGCGGTTGTGCTCGCCCAGGGTCGGCGCGCGATAGTCGGGATGGTCGGGATACTCCGAGGTCTTGATCGGCATTCCGGGAATCTGGAATTCGCCGGCAAAGCGGTCGTTCACCGTGCGCACCGTGCCGCGGGCGACCAGGTGGGGATGCGTGAGCGTCTCGGCGATCGTCAGCACGGGCGCGCAGGGCACGCCATGGGCTTCGAGCAGTTCGATGATGGCGGCGACATTGGGAAATCCGGCCATCCAGCCCTCGATCATCTTTATGACCTGGTCACGCCGCGCCAGCCGGGCGGCATCGGTGGCGTAGTTCGCATCGCTCACCAGTTCCGGCCGTCCCATCGCCTTGCACAGATCCTTCCAGTGATGCATGAAACCCATCAGCACGACATCCCCGCCGGGGCCGCGGTAGATGCCGGCCGGGCACAGGTAGGTGAGGTGACGGCCGGCGCGCGTGGGCTGGATGGCGCCGTCGCTGCCGCTGCATTGGTGCACATTGACCTCGTGGCAATGGTAGTAGCAGTCGAGTATCGAAATATCCAGATGCTGGCCGCGTCCGGTGCGGGCGCGGTGGAGCAGGGCGGCCGCGATGGCGAAGGCGCCGTGCACGCCCGTGCTGACATCGCCGATACCGGCGAGGGGAATGTAGGGCGCGTCGTCCGCTTCGCCGATCATCGAGGTGATGCCGGAATAGGCCTGCGCGATGTAGTCGTAACCGGGCTTGCGGGACAGCGGCCCGCTCTGGCCCAGCGCCGAAATCGAACACAGGATGATGTCGTCCTTCAGTTGGCGCAGGTCGTCATAGGCGAGGCCCATGTCGGCCATGATGCCGGGCTTGAAGTTTTCGACCACCGCATCGCAATGGGGCACCAGTTCCCGCACCAGGGCCAGGCCCGCGGGATCGCGCAGGTTCACGCACAGGCTCTTTTTGTTGAGGCTCTGCTGGATGATGTAGAGGCTGCGATCTCCGCGCAGCTTCGAAATACCGCGCACCATATCGCCGCCGGGGGCGGGTTCGATCTTGATCACCTCGGCGCCCAGTTCCGCGAACATGCGGGTGCAGCTCGGCCCCGCCAGGGCGCGGGTGAGGTCGAGAATTCGTATACCGGTCAACAGATGTTCGTTGGGCTGTGCCATGGGAGGACCTTCCGGTTACATGATTTATTGTAATGATGGCCCCTGCGCGCGGGCGCAAGGCCGCGAAGGCGAGGCCGCACCGGAGGGGGAGGTCGCGCCCGTTCAATGCTGGCGGATATTTCCTGTCGAAAGCAAGGCCCGTATTGCTCCGCGGAGTCCCGGGCCGCTGGACTCGCCCAAGCGGCCGGCAGCCATCGCCAATACAATGTCACGGATGACCAACACCCCACTTCAGATCCTCCAGTCCGTCTTCGGCTACCCGGCGTTCCGCCCACCCCAGGGCGAGGTCATCGATACGCTGCTGGCCGGCACCGATGCCCTGGTGCTGATGCCCACCGGCGGCGGCAAATCGCTGTGCTATCAGGTGCCCGCCATACTGTTGCCGGGCACCGCCGTGGTGGTATCGCCATTGATCGCGCTGATGCAGGACCAAGTGGCCGCGTTGCGGCAGGCCGGCGTGGCGGCGGACTTTCTCAATTCCTCGCAGACGGCGGACGAATCCCGCGCGGTGACCCGGCGCCTGCTGGCCGGGGAGCTGGATCTGCTCTATCTGGCGCCGGAGCGGCTGGTGCAGGAGTTCATGCTGGACCTGCTGGCGCGGGTGCGCATCAATCTGTTCGCCATCGACGAAGCCCATTGCGTATCCCAGTGGGGACACGATTTCCGCCCCGAATACATCCGCCTCGACGTGCTCCGTCGGCGTTTTCCCGAGGTGCCGCGGATCGCGCTGACCGCCACCGCCGACGAACCCACCCGGCAGGAGATCCTGCGCCGCCTCGATCTGGAGCGGGCGCGGGTATTCATCAGCGGCTTCGACCGCCCCAACATCCGCTACCGCATCGCCGAGGGTGGCAGTGGCGGGCGCGACAAGCTGCTGCGCTTCATCCGCGACGAACACCCGGGCGAGGCGGGCATCGTCTATTGCCTGTCGCGCAAGCGCGTCGATGAAATCGCGGACTGGCTCGGCGGCCAGAAGCTGGTGGCGCTGCCCTATCACGCCGGCATGAGCAGCGAACAGCGCGAGGCCAATCAGCGTCGCTTTCTCAACGAGGAAGGCATCATCATGGTCGCCACCATCGCCTTCGGCATGGGTATCGACAAACCCAATGTGCGCTTTGTGGCGCATCTCAATCTGCCCAAAAGCGTCGAAGCCTACTACCAGGAAACCGGCCGCGCCGGGCGCGACGGCCTGCCCGCCGATGCCTGGATGCTGTACGGCCTGCAGGATGTGATCACCCTGCGCCAGATGATGGAGGGCTCCACGGCGGAGGAGCAGTACAAGCGCGTCGAGCGCCACAAGCTCGACGCCATGCTCGGCCTGTGCGAAATGACCAGTTGCCGGCGCCAGGCGCTGCTCACCTACTTCGGCGATCCGGAGCCGGAGCCCTGCGGCAACTGCGATAACTGCCTCACGCCGCCGCAAACCTGGGATGCGACCGATGCCGCGCGCAAGGCGCTGTCCTGCGTGCACCGCACCGGGCAGCGGTTCGGCGTCAATTATCTGATCGACGTGCTGCACGGCAAAGTCGATGAGCGCGTGCAGCGCTTCGGCCACGACAAAATCACCACCTTCGGCATCGGCAATGATCTGAGCGTCCCGGTGTGGCGCAGCCTGTTTCGCCAGTTGATCGCGCGCGGTCTGCTCAATGTGGATGCCGAAGGTCACGGCGGCCTGTGCCTGGCGGAGCGCTGTCGTCCGGTATTGCAGGGCGCGGAACAACTGTGGCTGCGCAAGGAGCTGCCGGCGGAGCGTGCGACCCGAAAAGCGCGCGCGGCGGGCGCTACGGTGACCGGGGCGGATGCCGGGTTGTGGGAAGCGCTGCGCCGTCGGCGGCGGGAGCTGGCCGCTGAGCAGGGCGTGCCACCCTATGCCATTTTCCACGACGCCACCCTGATGGAACTGATGGCGCAGCGGCCGCAAACCTTGCGGGAGATGGCGCGCATTTCCGGCATCGGCAGCCGCAAGCTCGCTGCCTACGGCACCATCTTTCTGGAGTTGATCGCTGAACATGTCTGCTGACGTACCGGCACGCCAATGGCGGCGCAAAACCTGGCGAACAGGTTCATGCTGAAGCGATTGTTCTTTGCCTTCATCGTGCTGCTGGGCCTGGCGCAGGCCTGGGATCGCTTCACGCATCGCGCGATCGCGCGACCGGACGGCGTGCTGGTCGCGGAAGCGCCACGGCAAACGGAAGTCGAGGATGCGGGTCCGTTCGCATTCAGGGAGTTCACGCTGACCCCGCTCGCAAAATTTTCGCTGCACGGACGCGTGCTGCTGGCGTCGCGTTATCGCCTGGGTCGGGAAGCGTCACTGGCACCCTACGATCTCGGCATCGGCTGGCAGCGCATGTCCGATTCCGCGGTGTTGCGCGGACTGAGCCTGTCGCAATCCGCGCGCTTTCTGCACTGGCGCTGGCGCGATGCGCCACCGATCCCGGAGGCTGAAATCACGCGCTCCGCGGCCAACATCCATCTCATTCCCGCGAGCCGTTACATCGAGACTCGCATCGCCGCGCTGCGGCCGGGGCAGCTTGTGTCCTTGCAGGGTCGCCTGGTCGAGGCGTCGCGCCCGGATGGTTGGCGCTGGCGCAGCTCATTGAGCCGCAGTGACAGTGGCAACGGCGCGTGCGAGCTGCTGTACGTCGAGGCCATTGACGAGGAGGGCGGGGCTGGATGACAGACTTCGGCAGGTCCCGGTGGCTTGTTGAAAAACCGTCAATTCAGTACGCGCCGGGCTCCGGTGTAACCGCGCAGCCAGTAGCGGTCGTCCAACCGATCGAGGCGCACCCGTCCGCCGCTGCTGGGGGCATGCACAAAACGCCCGTCTCCGACATAGATGCCGGCATGATTTACCTTGCGGCCACCTTTCACCTTGAACAGCAGCAGATCGCCGGGTTGCAGCGCATCGGCGGGCGGCTTGTCGGTCCGCAGTGCGCTCAGTTCGGCGGTGGTGCGCGGCAGATCGATGCCGGCGGCCTCGCGGTAGACATAGTGGATCAGGCCGCTGCAGTCAAAGCCGGTGGCGGGCGAAGAGCCACCGTAGCGATAGGGTGCGCCGATCAGGCCCATGGCCCGGACCTGAACCTCGGCCTGCGCCTTGCCGATTTCCCGGCCGGATGCGGAATGTTGGCCGATGGGCGCGGGTGCGCTGGAGCAGCCTGCCAGCAGGCCCAGCAGCAGCGCGATCAGGAAAGCTGCTGGTCGCGAGCTGCGCGCGCGGTTACCTGCAAGGGTCACGGTGATGGTCTCGGCCTGGTTCCGGTAAGGGCGTGGGGCGCCGCTGCGGGGCGCGCACAGTCAGAATGTCTATGGTAACTTGTAGGCGCACCCCTTGATGTGAATCGCCGGGGTGCGCATCGGCGGAGCGGGCGGAATCCTGGATTCGGCGTGACGCGGTGCGAGTGCTGAATCCGTGACAGACGAACCCATACCAATAATTTATGCCGAGGCCGGCCTGCGTCCGTGTGCAGGCGCGGTGGGGGCCTGGGACTACCGGAGATGACACGCCATGACGACAAAACTTTTTTCCGAACTCTTGCAGAACAGCCCGAAGAACTGGGGCCGCTGGGGCCCCGACGACGAAGTCGGAGCACTCAATTTTCTGACCAGCAAGGAAATTCTGCGCGGCGTGCAAGCCGTCAAGCAGGGCAAGGTGTTCATGCTCGGGGTGCCAGTGGCGCGGCCAGCGGGCGATCCCATCTATCCGGGTCGCGGCAAGACCACTCGCACCATGGCCATGGACAAGGGCCACTACATGAACTGTCACGCCCATGCGATGCCGGGCGGGATGGAGTACGCCGACGACGTGGTGTTCATGTATCTCCAGGGCACCACCCAGTACGATGCTCTGGGCCACGTTTGGTACGACGATCAGCTCTACAACGGCTATGACGCCAAGAGCACCATCGGTGGTCTCCAGAAGTGCAGCGTCGAGAAGATCGCCGAGCGCGGCGTGGTCGGGCGGGGCATTCTGCTCGATGTCGCCCGCTTCAAGGGCGTGAAACACTTGCAGGCCAATGAAGGCATCAGCCTCGACGATGTGCTGAAAACCGCCGAGATGCAGAAATGCACCATCGAAAAACACGACATCCTGCTGATTCATACCGGCTGGTTGAAGCGCTTCTACGATGAGGGTGAGGATGCGTTCTTCCCCGGCAAGACCATGAGCGAGCCCGGTCTCGCCTACAGCCCGGAGCTGGTGGACTGGTTCCACAAAATGGAAATCCCGTCGTTTGGCACCGATACCGTCGCCTCGGAACAGACCATGCATCCGGAATCGGGCACCATGATTCCGCTGCACGCGGCACTGTTGCGCAATCTGGGTGTGGTGTTCAACGAAATCGACTGGCTGCACGATCTGGCCGAGGACTGCGCGAAGGACGGGCAGTACACCTTCCTATTTGTCGGCGCACCGCTCAAGGTCGTGGCCGGTGCCGGATCACCGGTCAATCCAGCCGTCATCAAATAGTCCGCGCCAGCGGGCCGCTGGCCGACTTCGACCCTCGCGCGCGGACGCGGGTTCGTGAGCGAGGGTCGAAGGATACCGATTCATGAGAACTCCCGTATGAGCGAAACGGCTGCCAGCGCCGCGCCAGAACCAGCGGATTCCAAGGCCGTTCCACCGGCGAGTGCCGCAACCGTTGAAAACAAGGACCACGTCTCCCTGGCGACCTGGTTCACGGTGTTCGGCAGTGTGATCGGCGCCTTTATCGCGGTGCTCAACATCATGATCACCAATGCGTCCCTGAAGGATATTCAGGGCGCGCTGGGTGCGACACTGGAGGAAGGATCCTTTATTTCCACCGCCTATCTGACGGCGGAGGTGGTGGTGATCCCCCTCACCGGCTGGTTCGCGATGGTGTTCGGTCTGCGCCGCTTCATGCTGTCGGCATCGACCATGTTCATTGCTGCCACCCTGTTGTGCGCCCTGGCCTGGAATCTTGAATCCATGCTGGTGTTCCGCGCCATCGCGGGACTGGCCGGCGGGACCTTCATTCCGCTGTCGTTCGCGGTGATTCTCACACTGCTGCCGCCGAGCAAGCAGCCCATCGGCATCGCCATGTTCTCGCTGACCGCCACCCAGGCGCCGGCGATCGGCCCGGCCCTGGGCGGCTATCTGACCGAAACGTTCGGCTGGCAGTCGATTTTCTATCTGCAAATCATTCCGACCTCTATCATGTTGACGATCCTCTGGTGGGGTCTGGCACGCTCCCAGAGCAAGCTCCATCTGCTGAAAAATGGCGACTGGCCGGGGATCGCGAGCCTCTCCATCGCGCTCGGCGCCATGATCATCACGCTCGAGGAGGGCAACCGCAAGGACTGGCTCGAATCCGAGTTCATTCAGCGCGGTGTCGCGATTGCGCTGGTGTTTTTCGTGATTTTTCTTTACCGCCAACTGCGTGGCCCCAATCCGTTCATCAACGTTCGACTGCTGAAGCGCTGGAATTTCGGCCTTGCCAACATCATCGGCGTGATTCTCGGGCTCGGATTGTACGGCTCGGTGTTCATCACGCCGCTCTACCTGGCCCAGGTGCAGGGCTACAACGCCTGGCAGACCGGCATCACCATGATGTGGTTCGGTTTTCCGCAGCTGATCATGGTGCCCCTGATCGTGCGGCTGATGAAGACCGTGGATCTGCGCCATCTGGTCGCCATCGGCTGCGCGATTTTTGCCTGGAGCCTGCTCATCAATATCGACATGAGCGCGGATTCCGCCTACGACCAGTTGCGGCTCGCCAATTTCATTCGCGGTATCGGCCAGCCGTTCCTGTCGGTGCCGCTCGCGGTGATTGCCACCGTCGGCATCGAGCCGGCCCAGGTCGGTTCGGCATCCGGTCTCTACAACCTTACCCGCAATCTGGGCGGGTCGGTGGGGATCGCATTTCTCGCGACCTTTCTCACCATCCGCGAAC
Source organism: Gammaproteobacteria bacterium (assembly GCA_016191205.1). Lineage (GTDB taxonomy): Bacteria > Pseudomonadota > Gammaproteobacteria > Pseudomonadales > Porticoccaceae > JAGPUQ01. The sequence goes on from JACPPB010000021.1 coordinate 35,681, forward strand.
AATTTCACTCCAACCATGTGGTCGAGAATATTTCGCTGTACAGCCAGGCGACGATTGAGCGTCTCGACGGCTTGCAGGGTTATTTCATCAGTCTGGGCGCCGACCCGGTGCTGGCCGGCGAGCGCGCCCTGCGCGTGATCGATGCCGTCGCCCGCCGCGAAAGCACGGTGCTGGCCTACAACGACTGCTTCTATTTCATGGGCGCCGCCTTTGTGGTCGGATTCATCCTGACCTACCTGCTGAAAAGCTACCGTACCCCGACCGCGCCGGCGAAATAGCGGGAGCATGCGCGCGGCGATGATCGAGTGTCCCGCGTTGCCGGGTCTGTCGCTGCGCGGCGGAGCGAACACCGCCGCCATCAAGTCTGCGTAAGGAAGGTCGCCGATGCCGCAATGTGAATCCACGCAACCTACCGTCAAGCCGACGCTCGGGGTGATCGCCCTGATGATCTACGGCGTGGGCAATATGCTCGGCGCCGGCATTTATGGCCTGGTAGGCAAGGCAGCCGGGGAACTCGGCAACATGGTCTGGCTGGGTTTCTTCGCCAGCATGATCGCGGCCGGACTCACCGGACTCTCCTATGCTTCGCTCGGCTCCCGCTATCCGCGCGCGGCGGGCGCCGCCTATATCACCCACCGCGCCTTCGGCATCACCGCGATCAGCTACGTGGTGGGCCTGGCGGTGACGATGTCCGGCCTCACCTCGCTGGCGGCGGCGAGTCAGGTATTTGCCAACTACGCCCACGAGATGTTCACCGACGTGCCGATCAAATGGGTGGTGGTGGTTTTTATTCTGACACTGACGGTAGTCAACTATGTAGGAATGCGCGAATCCGCCTGGGTCAACGCAATTTGCACCGCCATTGAAGCCGGCGGGTTGCTGTTGGTCGTCGCGGTGGGGGCGCGCTACTGGGGCAGCGTGGATTATTTCGATGCGAGTTCGCTCAAAAATCCCGGCGGCGATTTTTCGGTTTCGCTGATGCTCTCCGGCGCCGTGCTGACGTTTTATGCGTTTATCGGGTTTGAAGACCTGTTGAATATTTCCGAAGAGGTGCGCAATCCGCGCCGCAATTTTCCGATTGCGCTGCTCGCCGCACTGGGCATCGCGGCGACCTTATACATGGCAGTCTGCATCACCGCCGTGTCCGTGGTGCCGCACGCGCAGCTCGCGGCGGCAAGCGGACCGCTGGTCGAGGTGGTGCGCATTGCCGCGCCCTGGGTGCCGCCCGCGCTGTTTACCGTGGTGGCCATGTTCGCGGTGACCAACACGGCCCTGCTCAACTACATCATGGGCTCGCGGCTGGTATACGGGATGGCGCGCCAGGGCCTGTTGCCGGCCCTGCTCGGACGTCTTCATCCGCGGCGGAACACGCCCCATGTGGCGATTCTGCTATTGCTGATGATCGTTCTTGGCCTGGCGCTGGTGGGCGACATCAAGGCGCTGGCGAGCGCGACCAGCCTGCTGCTGCTGGGTTCGTTCACCCTGGTGAACCTGGCGCTTGTGGTGCTCAAGCGGCGCCCCGGCGAACCGCGCGGCGGCTTTGAAGTGCCGCTCGCGGTGCCGTTGGGCGGCGCCTTGGTTGCGGTGACGTTTATCGTCAATCGCGTGGTTGCGGGAGCGCGCGCGGGCGAGCTTGCGCCCGTCTATATCGCGGGCGGTATCGTCGTCGCCATTGTGGTGATGTATCTGCTGCTGCGGCCGCAGGCGGCGGCAGTGGTGGAGGTCGGGTACCCAAAACAAGTTGGTGAAACCGAGTAAAAACGGCCTCAGCTTCAATTCTCGTAGTCCGCCAACGGCGGACAGGAACACACCAGGTTCCGGTCGCCATGGGCATTGTCGATCCGGTTCACCCTGGGCCACACCTTGGCGTCGGCGAGCCAGGGCGCCGGCCACACCGCTTCGCGCCGGCTGTAGGGGTGGTCCCAGCTTGCTTCCACCACGTCCGCCTGCGTGTGGGGCGCGTTGACCAGCGGGTTGTCGGCGCGCGGCCAGGTACCGTCGGCGACCCGTGCAATCTCGGCGCGGATGCGCGTCATGGCGTCCACAAAGCGGTCCAGTTCCGGCTTGGCTTCGCTTTCGGTGGGCTCGATCATCAGGGTGCCGGGTACCGGAAACGACATGGTCGGGGCGTGGAAGCCGTAGTCCATCAGACGTTTGGCGATGTCCTCTTCGCTGATGCCGGTGGCTGCTTTCAAAGGTCGGATATCGATGATGCATTCGTGCGCCACGCGTCCGCCGCGCCCGGTGTAGAGGACCGGAAAGTGCGGCGCGAGCCGGTGCGCCAGGTAATTGGCGTTGAGGATCGCGACCTGGGTCGCGCGCCGGAGTCCCGGTCCGCCCATCATGCGGATATACATCCAGGCGATGGGCAGGATCGCCGCCGAGCCCCAGGGCGCGGCGGAAATCGTCCCCTGGCCCGCCTCCTCGGTGCCGGGTATCGGCTGCACCGGATGGCCGGGCAGAAACGGCGCCAGATGCGCGCGCACCGCAATCGGCCCCATGCCTGGCCCGCCGCCGCCGTGGGGGATGCAAAACGTCTTGTGCAGATTGATATGGGCCACGTCGCCACCGAAGGCGCCCGGCGCGGCGAGACCGACCAGGGCATTGAGATTGGCGCCGTCGATATAGACCTGACCACCGGCGGCGTGCACGCGTTCGCACATGTCGGTCACCGCTTCCTCGAACACACCGTGGGTCGAGGGATAGGTGAGCATGAGCGCGGCGAGCCGCTCGCGGTGGGCGGTGATGGCGCGCTCGAGGTCGGCCAGATCCACGTTGCCGTCGCGATCGCACTGCACCACCACCACGCGCAGTCCCGCCATCTGGGCGCTGGCGGGGTTGGTGCCGTGGGCCGAGGCGGGAATCAGGCAGACATCGCGCCGTGCTTCGCCGCGGCTCGCGTGATAGCGGCGGATCGCGAGCAGCCCGGCGTACTCGCCCTGGGAGCCGGCGTTGGGTTGCAGCGAGACCGCCGCAAAACCGGTGCAGGCGGCGAGCCAGCGTTCCAGGTCGGCGAACAGTTGCCGATAGCCGCGCGCCTGCTCCAGGGGCGCGAACGGATGCAGGTTGGCGAATTCCGGCCAGGTGATCGGCAGCATCTCGGCGGTGGCATTGAGCTTCATGGTGCAGGAACCGAGTGGGATCATGCCCTGGGCGAGGCTGATGTCGCGCGCTTCAAGGCGCTTGAGATAGCGCAGCATCTCGGTTTCGCTGTGATAACGGTTGAACACCGGATGCGTGAGGATGGGATCGTCCCGCAACAGCGCCGCCGGCAGACCGGCCGCGCGCGCGGCGAACGCAGGCACGGCGCCGGCGTCGGGCGCGAGCGCATCCGAGAAAAGGGCGAGCAATTGCGCCACCAGTTCGATCGCGCTGGTTTCATCGAGACTGACCGCGATGGCGTCGGTGCCGATGGCGCGCAGGTTGATACGCGCGGCCCGCGCGCGGTCGAGGATCGCCTGTTGGCGATCGCCCACCGCAATCGCCAGGGTGTCGAACCAGGTTTCGTGGCGCAGCCTGAAGCCGGCCGCGCGCAATCCGGCGGCGAGCGCATTGGTCAGGCCATGGACGCGTTCGGCGATACGGCGCAGACCCTCGGGGCCGTGGTACACCGCGTAGAACCCGGCGAGCAGTGCCAGCAGGACCTGCGATGTGCAGATGTTGGAATTGGCCTTCTCGCGGCGGATGTGCTGCTCGCGGGTCTGCAACGCCATGCGCAATGCCGGCTTGCCGCGGCGATCCACGGACACGCCGATGATGCGGCCCGGAGCGGAACGTTTGTGGGTTTCGCGGAAGGCAAAAAAGGCGGCGTGCGGACCGCCGAAGCCGAGCGGCACGCCGAAGCGCTGGCTGGAACCCAGCACGATGTCGGCGCCCAGCGACCCGGGGGAGCGCAGTAGCACCAGGCTGAGCAGATCTGCCGCGACGATCGCGAGTGCGCCCAGACGGTGAATTGCCTCGATCTGCGGTCCGAGGTCGGTTACCGCGCCGTCGCGCCCCGGGTATTGCAGCAGTGCGCCGAAATAGTCGCCCGCCGCCAGCCCGGTGTCGGGATCGCCGATCGCCAGTTCGATCCCGAAGTATTCGGCGCGCGTCGCCAGCACCGCGAGGGTTTGCGGCAGGCACTGAGCGGAGACGAAGAAACGATTGCTGGGGTGTTTGCTGCCGATACGCCGCGCCATGGCCATGGCCTCGGCGGCGGCGGTGGCCTCGTCGAGCAGCGAGGCATTGGCCATCTCCATGCCGGTGAGGTCCATGACCAGCTGCTGGAAATTGAGCAAGCCTTCCAGACGGCCCTGGGAAATCTCCGCCTGGTAGGGCGTGTAGGCGGTGTACCAGCCGGGATTTTCCAGCACATTGCGCTGGATGACCGGTGGCAGGATGGTGTCGTGGTAACCCAGCCCGAGCAGCGAAGTAAACGCCTGATTCTGTGCCGCCAGCGTGCGCAGTTCGGCCAGTGCGGCCCATTCCGAGCAGGGCGCCGGCAGCTCCAGGGGCTCCCGCAGCCGGATACTGTCCGGCACGATGGCGGCGATAAACTGTTCGAGATCGGCGGCGCCGAGCGCGGCCAGCATGGCGTGTTGTTGATCGACATCCGGGCCGATATGGCGGCGCTGGAAATCAGCGGCATCGGAGACATCGAGCAACGGTCGCAGCAGTGGGGTCATCGCGAATGCCTACAACATTGAACGGGAGGGGCGGCAAGGGGTGCCAGGAGCCGGGCGGCGCGGCCGATGTTAGCAGTGCGGCGCCCGGGGCCACAAACGCCGCTGGTCGAGCGAGTGACTCCATGGCGCTACGCGACCTGCTCGCGGAAGTGCGAGGCTGCCGATTCTGCGCCGATCTGCCGCTCGGGCCCCGCCCGGTACTGCGCGCCAGCGTGACGGCGAAACTCCTGATCGTCGGGCAGGCGCCGGGTACCCGGGTGCATGCGAGCGGTATTCCCTGGGACGACCCGAGCGGCGACCGGCTGCGTGCCTGGCTCGGCCTCGACCGCGCGACCTTCTACGACGAGACACGCGTCGCCATCATGCCCATGGGGTTTTGCTATCCCGGGCGCGGGCACGCCGGCGACCTGCCGCCGCGCCCCGAGTGCGCGCCGCGCTGGCACGGGCGGATTCTCGCGCAGTTGCCAGCGCTGGAACTGATCCTGCTGGTAGGCCGCTATGCCCAGAATTACTATCTGGGCCCTCACCGCGGTTCGCTTGCCGCGCGCATCCACGATTGGCCGGTAATGGAGGCGCGCCAGTTGCCGCTGGTGCATCCTTCGCCGCGCAATCGGCGCTGGCTGAAAACCAATGCCTGGTTCGAAGCCGAAACAGTCCCCGCGGTGCGCCGGCGCGTGGTCGAATGCCTTGCCAACGCGCACTGAAAGTGGCCTCAAGTGTGAAGTGCTTGGTATTGCCGCGCGGGTTGCCAGTGCTATAGTCAGGCGGGCAAGACTCCAGGGATGTCAAGGCGACAGCATGGTCGACAATTTCGGATCGGACAAAAAAAGCTATGCCAGAGAGAACTTGGTCAAAATTCCGGTTGGCCAGGTTGAAATCGGCATGTTTGTCGGGGAGCTGGATCGACCCTGGCTGGGAACGCCTTTCCTGCTTCAGGGATTCGAGGTGCGCAGCAAGAGCCAGATTCGCTCCCTTGCCGAGTACTGTCAGCATGTCTATGTACTGAAGGACGGTGTGCCACTCAAGGGCCCCGAGGTGCCGGTCTCCCGGACCATGCCGCCGCCCCCCAAAAAAAATGTCGGTACTCTGTTGCCGATGCAGCGCAGCCGCCCGGGGCGTGCGCCCCAGGTCATCAAGCCGCTGGTCCGAGCGCGGCCAGCCTATGAAGTTCTGGAGCCGGTACGCTATGAGCATGCCGGGGCGCGCAATGTCCTGGACGCCGGGCGGGTCAATGTCAAAGGATTGCTCAAATCCGCCCAGATGGGGCAGATGCTGGACACTGAAGCTGCCGAGAGCGTAGTGGATTCCTGCGTGGGCTCCATCCTGCGCAACCCCGAAGCATTGCTCTGGATGACCAAGATAAAGGACATGAACGAGTACACGGCCGAGCATTGCCTGAACGTCTGTGTGCTGGCGATCGCATTCGGGCGGCATTTGCGCATGTCCGAAGAGGAGCTGCGGCTGCTCGGTCTCTGCGGCCTGTTGCACGACGTGGGCAAGATGCGCATCCCCAGCGAGATTCTCGACAAGCCTGGACGTCTCACCCAGGAAGAGTTCGCGATCATGAAGCAGCACACGGTGGTCGGTTATGAGCTGCTGCAAGAGCAATCCACCAGCTTGAACACTGCGGCCCTGGATGTCGCACTCAACCACCACGAGCGGCCGGATCGCGGAGGTTACCCTCGCGGTCTCGGCGAGCGCGAGCTGACGGAATTTTCACGCATTATTGCCGTGGTGGACACTTACGACGCCATCACCAGCAATCGCTGTTACGCGCCGGCGCTGCCTTCCGCCGAGGCCCAGAAAATCATTTTCGAAAATCGTGGCACCCAGTTCGACGAAGCGATTGCACTGCAATTTATCCAGGCCATCGGCCCCTATCCGCCCGGCACCCTGGTGGAGTTGCGCAATGGCATGGCGGGAATTGTACTAGCCGGCAAAGTCAGGTTTCGTCATCTGCCTACGGTGTTGTTGCTGCGCGATGCGAACAAGCAGCCCATGGAAGAACGCACCGTCGAGCTGGACCTCACGGACACGGGCACGCTCAGCAAGGAGTTCCTCGTCAAGCGTACGCTGCCTGATGGTTCGTTCGGCATTTCGCTGCGCGAATGTCGCGTCCAGAGCGAGCCCGTATTCCTGTAGTTTTGGGGTCGGGAGCGGGTCGCGTCCGGAAGGCTCGGCCGACCTTGAACAAAGGGCTTGCGTGCTCCGGGGGGGATCAAGTGGTCGGGTTTTCCTCCCCGTAACTCAGCGCAACCACCCTGTAGTCCGCCGTGCCGCCGGGGCCTTCCACCGTCACTCGATCCCCACTGGCGCGGCCCAGCAGCGCGCGCGCCAGCGGCGAGTCGATGCTGATCCAGCCGCGCTGGGGGTCGATCTCGTCGGCGCCCACCAGGCGATAGCTGACCGTCGCATCCACGGCATCACGCAGGGTTACCCAGGCGCCAAAGCGCACCCGGCCGCAATCCGCCGGAGGGTCGGCCACCACGATCAGCGCTTCGAGCCGGTGGCGGAGATATCGGACCCGCCGGTCGATTTCCCGCAGCCGCCGCTTGCCGTAGATGTAATCGCCATTCTCCGAGCGATCGCCGTTCTTCGCCGCTGCCTGCACCTGGGCGGTGACCAAGGGACGCTCCCCGCGCCACAACCGATCGAGTTCGGCGTGCAGTGCCGCGGCGCCCGCGGGGGTGATGTAGGGCGAACTGCCGGGGGTGGGCGGGCGCCAGCGCATCAGGCGTCCGCCCGCTCCAGGCCCAGCACGCGCTGATAAAACGCGAGTTCCTCGCGAAACACCCGGGCGACGTGCTCGGGTTTGCGAAAGCCGTGGCCTTCACCGGTAAAGGGCACATAGACCACGGGCAGGTCGCGCGCGTGCAGCGCCGCCACCATGGCCAGGGTCTGATTGGGCGGCACCACCTTGTCGTCGAGGCCCTGAAAGAAAATCACCGGGCAATTGAGCTGCCCCACATGGTGAATCGGCGAGCGCGCCCGATACCGTTCGCGAGCCGCGGGCCAGGGACCGACCAGGCCGTCGAGATAGCGGGATTCGAACTTGTGCGTATCCCGCGCCAGGGCTTCGAGATCGCCGATGCCGTAGAGACTGGCGCCGGCACGGAAGACATCGGCGAAAGTGAGCGCCGCGAGCACCGTGTAGCCGCCGGCGCTGCTGCCACGGATCAGCAGTCGCGCGTGATCGGCGCGCCCGCGCGCGGCGAGATGGCGCACTCCGGCCACCACGTCGGCGACGTCGGCGAGTCCCCAGCGCCCGCGCAGGGCGTCGCGGTAGGCGCGCCCGTAGCCCGTGCTGCCGCGGTAGTTGAAGTCGGCCACCGCGAATCCCCGGCTGGTCCAGAAACGCACTTTGGCGCTGTAGGCGGTGCTGGTGGCGCCCGTGGGTCCGCCGTGGCAGAGGGCGATCAGCGGCGGCAGCTCTCCCGGCAATGGGGTGCAGCGGGGATGTGCCGGCCGGTAGTAAAAACCGTGCGCCTCGGTACCGTCGTCGGTCGCGTAGTGGAAGCTTTCCGGCGCCGGCAGAAAGCCGGGGTCGAGGCCGGATTCGCCCACCTGGTGCAGGCGGCGCCAGGCGCCGCTGCTGGCGTCGAGTTCCAGCAGTTCACTGCCGTGCGCGGGGGATGCTGCCACGCACCACACCCGATTTCCCGCCGCCGCGAGTGCGGCGAATTCGGTGTGCGGGGTGTCGATTCCCTTGAGCGTGCGGGTGGTGGGATCGACGAGTCCCAGCCGCCAGAGTCCGTTGCGGGTGTAAGCGGTCGCGAGCTGGCCGTCGGCACAGGCGGCCCAGGTGGACATCCCGAGCGACCACAGCGGCGTGGCGAATTCCGCCGCCAGCGGGAATACCGCAACGGTCGCGCCGCTCGCTGTCAGGCGATAAAGGTTCCACCAGCCGCTGCGGTCAGAGACGAAATGCAGCGCGCCGGAAGCGGTCCAGCCGGGCTGGAGCACGGCTTCGCCCGTTGGACAAACGGCGTTGCCACCGGCGATGTGACGCACGTTGCGGCAGGCGCCGTCGGCGCCGATGTCCGCCAGCCACAGGTGGGTGCGGTCCCAGGGCATGTCGGGATGGTTCCAGCTGATCCAGGCGAGTTGGCTGCCATCCGGGCTCAGGCTTGGATAGGCGTAGAAATCGTCTCCCGACACCAGTTCATCGACCGCGCCGCTGCCGTCCAGGGCAATGGCGGCGATGAAGTTGGTGGGCTCGCGTTTCGGACCGTTGGCGGTGTCGGGATAGTGCCGTTCGCCGATGGCGAGCAGGCGGTTGTGCCGCCGGTCCAGGCAGGGTTCGGCGAAACGCAGTTCGCACTCCGCGGGGGTGATGGCGACGGGGAAGGCGCGGGAATGACGGGTGTCGGGAGGGCGGGTGTCCAGGCGGTAGATGCGCTGGTCGTCCTGGAGCACGAAATAGAGCACACCCTCGGCCACCGCGTAGGGCCGGCCGCCGTATTCGTGAACCCGGCTGCGGACATTGATGGGCGCCGGCAGCAGGTCGCGGCGGGTCCCGTCCGGGGCCTGCGCGACGACCGCGCTGCGGCCGCCTTCGGTGGGGCGGGTCTCGATCCAGTACAGGATATCGCCATCCGCCAACGGCCAATCGATGGCGCCGGCGGTACTCGCCGCCAGCTCCGGGGTGATGGGACTGGGCCAGCTGCCACAGGGCAAACAATCGGGCGGCGTCGCGATGGCCTCAGCCTCCCGCCAGCTTGACGCGATAGCCCAAGGCTTCGAGCGTCGCCTTGATGGCGGCGCGGTGGTCGCCCTGGATTTCGATCACGCCGTCCTTGACACTGCCGCCGGTCGCGCACTGCTGCTTGAGTTGTTTGGCGAGGGCGCGCAATTCCGCGTCCGCGAGCGGAATTCCCGCGATGGTGGTGACGCCCTTGCCGCTGCGTCCGCTGGTCTCGCGGCGGATGCGCACGATACCGTCGCCGGCCGGTTTGGCCGGCGTCGCCGCTGCCCTGGAACCGATACGCCCGCGGTCGGTGCTGTAGACCAGCCGGGAATTGCCGCTCATGGGGCCACCTCCAGCACGATCTTGCCCAGGTGCTTGCTGCTTTCCATCAGGGCGTGACTCGCGGCGGCCTCGGCGAGCAGGAAGGTCGCGTGGATCAGGGGTCGAATGTCGCCGCCTTCCAGCAGCGGCCAGACATTTTCGCGCACGGCGCGGGCGATGCGCGCCTTGTCGGCCACCGGCTGGCTGCGCAGGGTCGAGCCGGTGAGCACCAACTGCTTGAGCATCATGGGCATCAGATCGACTTCGACCCTGGAGCCGCGCAGAAACGCGATGGAGACGATGCGGCCGCGAAAGGCGGCGGCGCGGATGTTTTTCTGCACATAGTCGCCGCCCACCATGTCGAGGATCACGTCGGCGCCCGTGGTGGCGGCCTTGATACCTTCGACAAAATCCTCGCGCTGATAATCGAACGCTTTGACGGCGCCCAGCATTTCGCACACTGTGACTTTTTCGGCGTTGCCCGCGGTAGCGAACACCCGGGCGCCGAAGGCCGCGCCCAGTTGAATCGCCGTGGTGCCGATGCCGCTGGTGCCGCCGTGTACCAGCAGCACCTCGCCGGCCTGCAGGTTGGCGCGCTCGAAGACGTTGTGCCAGACCGTGAACACGGTTTCCGGTAGCGCCGCCGCCTGTGTGGCCGACAGCCCCGCGGGGATCGGCAGGCACAGATCGCGGTGGGCGACGGCGTATTCGGCGTAGCCGCCGCCGGCCAGCAGCGCGCAGACGCGATCGCCGACCCGCCAGCGTCCGCTATCGGAGCCGAGCGCCGCGATTTCGCCCGCCACTTCCAGTCCTGGCAGATCGGAGGCGCCGGCGGGCGGCGGATAACCGCCCTGGCGCTGGATCACGTCGGGCCGGTTGACGCCGGCGGCGATCACGCGGATCAGCACTTCCCCTGCGCCGGGCACGGGTAGCGGACGCCGCGCGGGGGTCAGCACTTCCGGGCCGCCGGGGCGCGCGATCTCGATGCAGTTCATGGTTGGGGGCAGTGCCATGGGCGGTCTCCGGTTCCGGCGGGAAGGGATTGCGCGCGCTGGAACCGCTGCTCCGCTGGGCGGGGGCGCGGCCGATGCGTTCGCAGGTCGTCAGAGTAACAGCCGCAGGAAGCGGCGGGGAGCCCGGCTGGCGCGGCGCGATTGGCGCCCCGGTGAGCGACATTGTTTAATGCCGGCATTCCGACCGGATCTGCCGTGCAGGCCCGGACGTTTCACGACGATCGAATCAGGGGGCAGCAGTGAGCGGGGAATATGCCAGCGAATACCGGCGCGCGCAGACGGACCCGCGCGGTTTCTGGGGCGACGCCGCGGCGGCGGTGGCCTGGTACCGGACGCCACAGGTGGTGCTCGACGACAGCAATTCGCCGTTCGTGCGCTGGTTTCCCGACGGCATGGTGAATGCCTGCTACAACGCCCTCGACCGCCACGTCGAGGACGGCCGCGCCGAGCAATTGGCGCTGATCCATGACAGCCCGGTCACCGGCGCCAGGCAGCGGTTCACCTATCGCGAGTTGCGCGATCGCGTCGCCCGCATGGCCGGCGCGCTGCGCGCCCGGGGCATCGGCGTCGGCGATCGGGTAGTGATCTACATGCCCATGGTGCCCGAGGCGGTGATCGCCATGCTCGCCTGCGCGCGCCTGGGCGCCGTGCATTCGGTGGTGTTCGGCGGCTTTGCGGCCAACGAACTCGCGGTGCGCATCGACGATGTGCAGGCCAAGCTGGTGATCGCCGCTTCCTGCGGCATCGAACCCGGCCGGGTGGTGCCCTACAAGCCGCTGCTGGATCAGGCCATTGAACTCGCCCGCCACAAACCGGAGACCTGCATCATTCTGCAACGGGAGCAGCTCCCGGCGACCATGATTCCCGGGCGCGACCTCGACTGGCGCGAACTCGAAGCGGCGGCCGCGCCCGTCGACTGCGTGCCGGTCGCCGCGACGCATCCGCTCTATGTGCTCTATACCTCCGGCACCACGGGTCAGCCCAAGGGCGTGGTGCGCGATACCGGTGGCTGCATCGTGTCGCTGCTGTGGAGCATGCGGAAGGTTTATGGCGTGGCCCCCGGCGACGTGTTCTGGGCGGCGTCCGACGTGGGCTGGGTGGTGGGTCACTCCTACATCGTCTACGGCCCCCTGTTCAACGGCAATACCACGATTCTGTACGAGGGCAAGCCGGTGGGGACGCCGGACCCGGGCGCCTACTGGCGGGTGATCGCGGAATACGGCGTCAAGGTGTTCTTCACCGCGCCTACGGCCTTTCGCGCCATCAAGAAGGAGGATTCCGGCGGCGCGTATCTGAAGAAATACGATCTGAGCGGCTTCGAAACCCTGTTTCTTGCCGGCGAGCGCTGCGATCCGGATACCCTGGCCTGGGCCCAGGACAGGCTCGGCGTGCCGGTGATCGACCACTGGTGGCAGACCGAGCTGGGCTGGCCCGCCGTCGCCAATTGCCGCGGCATCGAGCTGCTGCCGGTGGTGCCGGGTTCACCCACCAAGCCGGTGCCCGGCTTCGTGTTCGACGTGCTCGACGGCGCTGGCAAGCCGCGGCCCCCGGGTGAAATCGGGGCGCTGGTGCTGAAGCTGCCGCTGCCGCCGGGAACCTTCACCACCCTGTGGGGCAACGACGAACGCTTCATCAACGCGTATTTCAAGACGTTTCCCGGCTATTACGAAACCGGCGACGCTGGTTATATCGACGCCGCTGGCTATGTCTTCGTGATGGCGCGCACCGACGATGTGATCAATGTGGCTGGACATCGGCTTTCCACCGGCGCCATGGAAGAGGTGCTGGCCGCGCATCCGGACGTCGCCGAATGCGCGGTCATCGGCGTTGCGGATGCCATGAAAGGCCAGCTGCCGCTGGGCCTGATCGTGCTCAAGGACGGTGCCGGGCGCGATCCGGGAGCCGTCTGTCGCGAGGCGATCCAGATGGTCCGCGAACGCATCGGTCCGGTGGCGGCGTTCAAGCTGTGCATCAAGGTTCAGCGTCTGCCCAAGACCCGCTCCGGGAAGGTGCTGCGCGGGACCATGCGCAGCATTGCCGACGGCGAGCCCTGGAAGGCGCCCGCCACCATCGACGATCCGGCTATCCTGGACGAGATCGGGGCCGCGTTTTCTACCCTCGGGTATCCTGTAACGCGCTAATTGTAAATAGGTTTTTGAGCGAATTTGCGAACGTGGACCCGGCCCGAGGGCCGGATCCCTTTTGCATGACCGGCATCAATGCAATATATAATGCAGGCCATTTTTGTGGGCGCCGGCGAATTTCGGACGCGCTGATACCGGCGTGACCGAGGGGCGGCTGCGGTCTCTGGGGGTAGAGGTTGAAACCGACGAATATCAAGGATCCCGAGTTTTTTCACCGGGTGGTGGACTGTCAGTACGCCTGTCCAGCTCATACGCCGGTGCCGGAGTACATCCGGCTGATCGCCGCCGGACGCTATACCGACGCCTACATGATCAACTGGGAATCCAATGTGTTTCCCGGTGTTCTGGGCCGTACCTGCGACCGTCCCTGCGAGCCGGCGTGCCGGCGCGGACGGGTGGAAGCGGAGCCGGTGGCGATCTGCCGGCTCAAGCGGGTCGCCGCCGACAACAAGTCGGATATCAGCGGTCGCCTGCCCAAGGTCCCCAGCCGCAAGAACGGCAAGCGCATTGCCCTGGTGGGTGCCGGACCCGCGTCCCTGACCGTGGCGCGCGACCTGCTGCCGCTGGGCTATGCCATCGACCTCTATGACGAGCAGGCGAAGGGCGGTGGCTTCATGCGCAGCCAGATACCCTCGTTCCGGTTGCCTGAGCAGGTGCTCGACGAAGAAGTGGGTTATATCCTCGGCATGGGCGTGGTCACCCATTTCAACCACTATGTGGACAGCCTCAAGGGGTTGCTCGCCAAGGGCTACGACGCCGTATTCGTCGGCTCCGGCGCGCCGCGCGGCCGCGATCTGCCCAAGCTGCCGGGGCGTCAGGACGCGGATGCTTCCATCCATATCGGCATCGACTGGCTGGCCAGCGTGGCTTTCGAACACATCAAGGACATCCCCAAGCGCGTCATCGTGCTGGGTGGCGGCAACACCGCCATGGATTGCTGCCGCACCGCGCGCCGCCTGGGTGGCGAGGAAGTGAAAGTCATCGTCCGCAGTCCGTTTGCGGACATGAAAGCGTCGCCCTGGGAGAAGGAAGACGCGATTCATGAAGACATTCCCATCATCGACAATCATGTGCCGCTCGAATTTGTCGTCGAAGGCGGCAAGCTGGTGGGCATGAAGTTCGACCGTGTCGAGGCGCGCTACGACGCCGACGGCAAACGCAGCCTGGTGTCGACCGGCGCCGAGCCGGTGTTCTACCCCTGTGACACGGTACTGATGGCGATCGGTCAGGAGAACGCCTTTCCCTGGATCGAGCGCGACATCGACATCGAATTCGATCAGTGGGAGATGCCGGCGGTGGATCGCATCACCTTCCAGTCCAGCAATCCCAGGGTTTTCTTTGGTGGCGATGCCGCCTTCGGGCCGGAAAACATCATCACCGCGGTAGCGCACGGGCATCAGGTGGCGGTGTCCATCGACCTGTTCTGCCGGGGCGAAAAAGTGGCGGAGCGGCCCCTGCCCGGCACTACGCTCATCAGCCAGAAGATGGGTATTCACGAATGGAGTTACGACAGCCAGATCGACACCGATGCGCGCTACAAGGTGCCCCACGCCGACAAGGCCGCTGCCTTGAGCGATCGCCGGGTGGAGGTGGAGCTGGGCTTTGATGTCGCCACTGGCTACAAAGAGGCGGAGCGCTGCCTCAACTGTGACGTCCAGACCGTGTTTGCCGAATCGCTGTGCATCGAGTGCGATGCCTGTGTCGATATCTGTCCCACCGACTGCATCAATTTCATCGCCAATGACGAAGAGGAAAGCCTGCGGCAGGCGCTGCGCATGCCGGCGCTGAATCTCGATCAGCCGCTGTATGTCTCGGCTGCGCTGAAAACGGCTCGCGTCATGGTGAAGGACGAGGACATGTGCCTGCACTGCGGGCTGTGCGCGGAGCGCTGCCCGACTTCGGCGTGGGACATGCAGAAATTTCTCTATCAGGTTACCAAGGCGGCGCCGATCCTATGAAAACCATCAAGGGCGTGAACGATTTCGTGATTCGCTTTGCAAACGTGAACGGCACCGGCTCCGCCAGCGCCAACAACATGTTCGCCAAGGCGATCTTCCGGATGGGCATTCCGGTCAGCCCGAAGAATATTTTTCCCTCCAACATTCAGGGGCTGCCCACCTGGTACGAGGTGCGTATCAACGACCAGGGCTACACCGGGCGGCGCGGCGGCGTCGATGCCGTGGTCTGCATGAATCCGCAGAGCATGGCCAAGGATATTCGCGATCTGGAAGCCGGCGGCTATTGCATCTACGACAACACCAAACCGCTGGATCTGCGCATGGTGCGCGACGACATCCACTTCATCGGTCTGCCGTTGACCGAGATCTGCCGCAAGGAATACACCCAGGCGCGCCAGCGCCAGTTGTTCAAGAACGTGATCTATGTCGGCGCGCTGGCGGCGCTGCTCGACATCGAGTTCGGAGTGCTCAAGGATCTCGTCGGCGAGCAGTTCAAGGGCAAGGAAAAGCTGATCGCGCCCAACATTCACGCGCTCGAACTGGGGTACCAGTACGCGAGGGAGCATTACAAATGCCCGCTCGGGATCCGTGTCGAACGCCGCAATGTGGTCGGTGACCGCATCCTGATGGAGGGCAACGCGGCGCTGGCACTGGGCGCCATCTACGGCGGCGCCACGGTAGCCGGCTGGTATCCGATCACGCCGTCCACGTCGGTCGTGGAAGAGTTCGAAAAATACTGTGGCCGACTGCGGATCGATCCCGGCACCGGGCAGAAGAAATTCGCTATCGCCCAGGCGGAAGACGAGCTGGCCGCGATCGGTCTCGCCATCGGCGCCTGCTGGAACGGTGCGCGGGCGTTCACCGCGACTTCAGGACCAGGCCTGTCGTTGATGAGCGAATTTCTCGGCCTGGCGTATTTCGCCGAAGTCCCGGTGGTACTGTTCGATATTCAGCGCGCGGGTCCGTCCACCGGAATGCCGACGCGTACCCAGCAGTCCGACGTGCTCGCCGCCGCCTACGCGTCCCACGGCGACACCAGGCATGTACTGCTGTTTCCCGCGACGCCGAAGGAATGCTTCGACATGGGAGCGCTCAGCTTCGATCTGGCGGACCGCTTGCAGACCCCGGTGATCGTGCTCTCGGATCTCGATCTCGGCATGAACGACAATCTCAGTGAACCGCTGCAGTGGGACGACAGCCGTCAGTACGATCGCGGCAAGGTGCTGAGCGCCACCCAGCTCGATGAACTCAGTGGACGCTTCGGGCGTTACCTGGATGTCGATGGCGACGGCATCTGCTATCGCACCTATCCCGGCACCCATCCGGCGAAGGGCAGCTTCTTCACGCGCGGTACTTCCCGCGATGAATACGCGGTCTATACCGAGGATGGCGACGCCTATCAGCGCAACATGGAACGCCTGCTGGGGAAATGGGAGACCGCAAAATCCCTGGTGCCCGCGCCCGAGCTCCACCCGGCCCGGAAAGCCACCTCGGATGGCGTGTTGTTTTTCGGTACCAGTACCGCCTCCACCCTGGAAGCACTGGATCTGCTGCGGGAGGAAAATATTCACTTGGACGGTTTGCGCATCCGCGCGTTTCCGTTCAGCGATGCGGTGCTTGAATTTATTGACGCGCATGACCGGATTTTCGTCATTGAACAGAATCGCGACGGTCAGTTGCGCAAACTGCTGATCGGCGAATGCGACATCAATCCGCGCAAGCTTCAGGCGCTCACTTACTATGCCGGCATGCCCATTACCGCACGCTACATCCGCGATGCCATTCGTTCCGGCATGGGCGGTGGCCAGGTGGTGCCAATGCGACGACAGACTGCTGGAGTCAAGCCATGACCTATATCCGACCCCAATTCCGCCATCCGAATCTGCCGACCAACGAGCTGGGCTTTACGCGCCAGCATTACGAAGGTGCACTCTCCACGCTGTGCGCCGGTTGCGGGCATGACTCGGTGAGCGCCGCCATCATCGAAGCGTGCTTCGAACTGGCGATTGAGCCCCACCGGGTGGCAAAAATTTCAGGCATCGGCTGTTCGTCGAAAACACCGACCTATTTTCTCGGCAACTCCCACGGCTTCAACTCGGTGCATGGCCGCATGCCCTCGGTTGCGACCGGCGCCAACCTGGCCAACCGGGAGATGATCTATGTGGGCGTGTCCGGCGATGGCGATACCGCATCCATCGGACTCGGGCAGTTCGCCCACGCCACCCGCCGCAATCTGAACATGGTCTACATCGTCGAGAACAATGGCTGCTACGGGCTGACCAAAGGGCAGGATTCCGCCACCGCCGATGTCGGTTCGGCGAGCAAAAAGGGCGATCCCAATCCCTACGAGGCCATCGACCTGTGCGCGCTCGCGCTGCAGCTCGGCGCGACCTATGTCGCACGCAGTTTTTCCGGCGACAAGGCGCAGTTGGTGCCCTTGATCAAGGGTGCCCTGGCCCACAGCGGCTTTGCCTTCATCGACGTGATTTCGCCCTGTGTGACCTTCAACGACACGCCCCAATCCACCAAGGGCTACGAGTTCGTGCGTGAACACATGGAGGCCACCGGCAAGATGGACTTCGTTCCGGTGCGCAAGGAAATCACGGCGGATTATGAGCCGGGATACACCCAGGAAGTGACGCTGCACGACGGCTCGGTGATCCATCTCTACAAGGAAGGCGCGGATTCCGTGCGCGATCGCGACGCCGCGTTGCGCGCTGTGCGTGAGCATAAGCGCCGAGGTCGCATTCTCACGGGCTTGCTCTACGTCAATCCCGACAGTCAGGAGCTTCACCATATTCTCGGTACAGTCAAAACGGCCCTGCGCGACCTCGGTGAAGCCGATTTGTGCCCGGGCAGTCAGGCGCTCACCAACATCAACAACAGCTTCCGCTGAGATCGCTGCTGACGCTGAACCCTGCCCCCGGGCCGCTGCGCTACCCGGGGGCGATGCAAAAAAATCCCTGTTTGATCCTCTCTTCCTGAATCTGCCCTGCGGCGAGTGATGCACTGTCGGCCGAACCGATCGGCGTTTGCGCGGCTCAAAACGCCGGGTCTCCCGGGCCTTCCCACCCCTCGATTGATTCCGAAGTGTACGAGCAGCCGGCGGGCGCGGTGCTCGCGGCGCTGCCTTGCGCGTTGATGTTCCTGAAGCCGTCTGCATCGGGTCGCTTAACCTGTCCTGCCGGGGCCAGAGAGGCGGCCTGACGTCTGTTTTTGCGCTGGTATGACCGGCCGTATCACCTTGCACCGCAGTGCCTGCGATAAAAATCATAGGTCAATAGCTTGACAGCATCGCTCGCGGAGCTTAATTTCGCCCCACCTGTCCCATAAACGATAACAATCGGGGGTATATCCGTGGATTATTTTCATTCTTCAACAGGGTTGGACGGTTCTCGCGCCGCGCGTCTGAGGGACGCCGCGAAATGGGGGTTGGGCGCGAGCGCCCTGGCGCTGCTGGCCGGTCCGGCGGCGGCATTCAAGATCGATTTCCAGGACCCGGAGATCAAGGCCTATCTGGACAGTACGTTGACGGTGTCGTCCGCGATGCGGGTGCAGAGCGCCAAGCATCCGACCTTTTCCGCCAGTGGCAACTGGAATATTTTCAATGATGCCGGGGATATCTACAGCACCCCGCTGACCTATCTGGGTGAATTCAGCATCTCCAAAGGGGACTACGGGTTTTTCACCCGTTTCAAGTACCTCTACGATTACACCCTCAATGCTCATGACTGCTCCAACTGCTTTGGCCGTACCCCGGGTGGACAGTTGAATGGCGTGCCGAAGGGCTCGCAGGACGCGGCCAACAAGGCCTACCTGCTGGACGCCTTTGTTTACGGTAGCTGGACGGTGGCGGATGAGCATCCGCTGTCGCTGCGGCTGGGCCGCCAGGTGATCAGTTGGGGCGAAAGCAATATCCAGGGTGGCGGTATCGCCACCATGCAGAGCCCCGAGGATCTCAACGGGCGGGTGACGCCGGGCACCGAGGTC
>JACPPB010000022.1 GCA_016191205.1 Gammaproteobacteria bacterium
ATGCCGAAAATCTCGCCGGGGAGATAAAACCCGGTGACCTGTTCGACGCCCTGGTCGGTCATCGCGAAGGTCTTGATCGCGCCGCTGCGCACGGCATACACCGCATGAAAAGCGTCGCCGGCGCGGTAGATGTGCTCGTCGCGCTGATAGGGGCGGCCGCGCTGGATGATGCGGTCCAGTTGTTCGACCTGGTCCAGCTCCAGTGCCAGCGGCAGACACAGTGCCTTCATGCGGCAATCGCCGCAGTTGACGTTGTGGCGGTGGGGACAGGGACTGTCAGTCACGGTGGGCACGACTTTGAATGGTTCCATGATCATCTCCCGATGCCGCTTGCTGGCGCAGGCGGTCGACAATGGCGCTGAGTTGTGGGATCCCGGCGGGGGTCATTTGGTAGTTGTGCGGCGTCATCTCCAGTAAACCCGCATGCCGCAACTGTTCGCAGAACTCCGGCGCGGCGTCGCGACCCACCCCATGGTGACACAACAGGGATTGCGCCACATCAAGATCCCGGGCGGCCTCCGCCGGAACCCGGTAAACCATTTTGTCGGGCAATTGCCGGCGGTGCAACGCGGCCCGGTAATCCGCCACGGACGCGGTGTTGCGGTAATAGGCCGGGTGATGATAGCCAAGGGCGCCGATACCCAGCCCGAGCCACAAGCGTTGCTGGATCGGCTGTGGACCCCAGGGCGTCAGGCGCAGCGGCCCCGCGGCGCCCGTCCGCGCCAGCGGACTATCCGGAGGCGCATACAGGTGATTGCCGAACGTGCGCCACCCGGCGGCGGTCATCGCGGCCAGGGTACTGGTGAGGAGATTGCCGGTCTCGCGACGATCCTCCAGCGCCTGGGGCATCCCTTCGCGGGCGTCTTTCAGTTCGATGGATACGGCGGGAAAGCCGCGCAGCGCCGCCAGCAACCGCGCCAGATAACGCGGGTGCGACTGGCTGCCAAAGATCACCTCGTAGTTGACCGTCAGCGCAGCGAAGTCGGCGAGCTGGCGTTGCATGGCGTCGATACGTCCGAGGCTGCGCTCGTCGCTGCCCAGGGTAGCGTCGACGCGCAGCCCGATGCGATTGAAACCCAGTCCCGCGAGCAGCGCGAGACGTTCGGCGCTGAGCGCGGGAGCGGACAGCTCGACGCCGCGCACCGCGCCCGGGACCGTGAGCGGGAACTGACTGTTGAGGCGAAAGATCAGCTCGGTCACCGCTTCCGGTGAAAACTGGCGCGACGGACTGCCGCGCAGCCACAGGGTTGTTACCGCGCATGCATTCGGGAGCAGCGCGCGGGCAAGTTCCGCTTCGCGGCAAATGAGTCCGACGTAATCATCGACGGAATCGCGCGGACACTGGATGTTGACGCCGATCCGGCTGCCGTCGAGTGCGGTAACCCGGCCCCGCAGCGCAGGGTTGCTGTGCTTCTGGTCGGAATACCAGGGCAGCACCGTGCCACTGAACGCGGTCGGCACGGGAGGCGCGGCGAGAAAGTCCGGACGCGCCGTCGGTTGTTCGGTGTGGATACTGATCGTCACGTGGAGGCGCTGGTCGGGGTGCTCGGGTTCGGGAATGACTCTGGGGCGCGCCGCCGATTCGCGCCATGACGTGCATCAATCAGGGTGGATGACGGACACCGTGCACCGCGCAGCCGACCGGTTTCGCGACGTTTTTGAGCAGCCTGCTAAACTCGCCGGATCGACACTGGTCAGGGTGGATGGACATGGAAAAGGTACTTGCGGTAATCGCCAGTTGGGATGACGCCGATCAGGTGCTGGCGCGGGCGCGCCATCTGGCGGAGCGGCTGCATACCCACTGTGAATTCCTGCGCCCGGTGCATGCACAGGTGCGTGAATTGCAGCATTACATGGACGCGGCGGCGTTTGGGGAGATCCAGGAGCAGATCCTGGAGATCGAGCGCGCCCGGCTCGACGCGCTGCGCGGGGACGATCCGGGCGAAGTGGTCTGGTGTCAGCGGGTCTATCGCGCGGTGGTCGAGCATGCCGAGCTGATCGGTGCGGATTTGATCCTGATGTCGGCCAGCCGTCAGGGCGCCCTCGCGAACCTGATTCACCGTGCCGACGACTGGCACCTGCTGCGTGAGGCGCCTTGTCCCGTGCTCCTGCTGCCGCGCGTGCCGAAGCCGATCCAGAGAGTGATTGCGGCGGTGGATGCGCTGAGCGAGGGCACCGAACAGGAATTGTTGTCGGAGCGGGTACTGGATGCGGCGGCAGCTTTTGCGCACGCGCACGCGGTTCCCCTCACCGTGATCACCGTGGTGCCGGACCCGGCGTTGATTTACGCGAGTCCGGTCGCCGTGCCCATGGGAGAGCAGATCCTCGACGAGTTGACCGAACGCGCCCGCTTCGCGCAGCAGGCGCTGTTGGCGCGTATCGGATTGCATGCCGATGCGGTGCGCGTCGAGAGCGGTCGGGTGGAGGATGTCGTCACCGAACTGGCGGCCGATGGCCTGCTGGTGATCGGCAGCGCCGCCAACAAAGGTCTCAAGGGCATGGTGATGGGCAATACCGCGGAGCGCATCCTGCACCGCATGACGACCGAGATGCTGGTGGTCAATTGACCCAAGGGCCTGTGAGGCCCGGGGGATTTTCACAGACGCCCTCAAGGACACGCTGAACAGCCGTCGTGGCCGCGAGGACAGGCGCTGCGCGGGAACGACGATCGGGTGGTTGAACGACCGTCATGCCCGCGCGGGAACGACGATTATGTGACTATTCAGAGCATCCTCAACTGCAACTGCGGGCGGCCATTTTCGCGAGCCGGAGCGCGTCGCGGCGCAGCTCGGGGATGACCTCCACATCGCCGCCGAGCAGGGCCAGCAGCCGTTCGGCGAAAGGCGTGGCGGGTGCGAGCTGGTAGTACATCCAGGTGCCCTCGCGGCGCGCCGCCACCAGTCCGTGATGGCGCAGATAGGCGAGGTGACGCGACACCGCGCTCTGCGGCAGTTCGAGCGCATCCACCAGATCGCATACACACAGTTCGCCGCGCTGCCGGAGCAGATGCACGATGCGCAGGCGGGCAGGCTCGGAGAGTGCCTTGAAGAGGGCGGCGTAACGGTGCATGTCCATGGCGCGATTGTACGGGTGCTCCCCGCCACGGCAAACCGGCTCACCATGCCGGCTCACCATGGCGTCGTCGCGTTGTCGCGCGGCGGGGAAATGCTCCGTACCATGAAAGACCCATTCCCAGGCTACGACCCCATGCGACTGAATACGAAGGCGAGGGAAGCGAACATCACGGCCGCCCGCCACCCGCTGGATTCCCGGCCCGCAGTGGCGGCGGTTGCACCGACCGGCGTTCGACGGGTCACGGCATGAGTCGCCCGGGCCGGCTGGTCGCCACCTTGTGGGAAGCCGATCAGCACGCGGCGATGCTTGCCGCCGCCCTGGCGGAATGGGATCGCGCGCCCGCCGCGGACTGGGAATCCCTGGAAGCGCATTGCGGCCATGCGCGTCCGGTGGACCAAGTGCTGTTCGGCTTCATCAAACTCCAGGATGTGCTCGGCGAGCGCCTCGCGCCGCTCACACTCGCCGCGCTGAAGGAGCCCCATGCCGTCAGCGCAACGCACGCCCAGCGCGACCGCCTCGAAGAACTCGGCTATCTCGACGTCGACGCCTGGCTGGCGTGGCGCGGCGTGCGCGACCGGCTCGCGCGCGAATATCCCCACCACCGGGAGCTGCGCTTCGCCGCGCTGCTGGCCGGTATCGCCGCCGCGCGCGCCTTGCTCGGGTGCTACGCACAGTGGCGCGCACGGCTGGCAGCGGCCGGCATTGCCGGTCCGGGAACCGCTTGAGATCGGGCGGTAAAAGCCGGTGTCCGGGTCTGGATCACCAAGGCTACTCTGAATGACTGTCGTGCCCGCGGAAGTGGGCATCCAGAAGACCCTGATATTCCTGGGTTCCCGCTCACGCCCCCTTCGCGGGAGCGGGCACTGCGCGGGAACGGCGATTGTGTGGTCATTCGGAGCTCCCCCGGGGTAGTTGATCCGCGGGGTTGACGACAATGCCGGGCGTCGCGTCTACTCCCCGCGCCGTTTGCTTCAATGGCTGTTTCTGTCCAGCAAGGCACAACTCCGCAGGGAAGCGATCCGCCGCTCGGGCGCTGCTGGTGAGGCGAGCCACCCGGAGTGCGGGCCTCCGTTTTTTTGGAGCGCCGCGATGGCCAACTTTTGGGAGTTCAATGGAAGGGTTGTTTTGCAAGACAAAGGCTTTTCGGGTCTTTTGCATTTCGAATGGATTAAGCGGCCTGCGTGTTGAGGGTCTGGAGGTCGAGTTTGCCGGCGGCCGGGAAGATGGTCGTGTGGAGGGTCGACAGCAGGCGGTCGCCCCGGGGGCTTTGCGTTTGGCCGCCGGGAACAGACTGTTGAGGGCCTCGAGGAAGCCGCTCGTCAGCCGGGTTTTCGCTCAGGCGACGATGCCTTCAAGTTGCGGCGGCACGGTATCGGGCTGCGCAAGCTGCTCCTGATTGCCGCCGGCGCCGACTGTGCGCTGCGCGGGCAACTGTGGCCGGAGGTGGGTTACGCCGTGCAAGCGACGCTCGATATCGGCGACCTCACGCTGGGCAGGGGCGTTCTCGCCCAACACGTGCAGCGAAAAGGCATTGATGAGGTCTAGGTATCGGTGCCCGGGGGTCGGGTGCACCTTCTGGAGGAGGTGGTCAGTGCGTTGTGAGAGACCCCCGTCGAGGTCTTGTTTGTGCCCGAATTCCGGGAATAGCGCCGACTCAACAGCGCTCTGCGCTGGCTCGATATCGACTTGGGATATGGCGTAATGCGGACCCACACACCCCTCGGCAGCCGCTCGAACCGGGTTTTGAAGCGCGCGGCAGACCTGGTGCTCGCGAGCGTCATCGGGTTGCTGATCCTGCCGCTGTGCGTCGCGATCGCGCTCGCCGTTCGCTGCACGTCACCGGGGCCTGTACTGTTCCGGCAGAGCCGCCACGGCGAGGGCGGTCGCGCCTTCGAGGTGTACAAATTCCGCACCATGTACGTCGATCAACCGGAGCCCGACAAAGTCCACCAGGCGCGCCGGGACGATCCGCGCGTCACGCCCGTCGGACGCTTTCTGCGCCGCACCAGCCTCGACGAGCTGCCGCAGTTCTTGAACGTATTGCAAGGGCGCATGTCGATCGTCGGTCCGCGCCCCCACGCGCTCGTCCACAACGAATACTACAAATCCCGGGTGGAGTCCTACATGTGGCGGCATCGCGTCAAGCCCGGCATCACCGGGTGGGCTCAGGTCAACGGCTACCGGGGCGAAACCGACACGCTGGAGAAAATGGAAAAGCGGGTGGAGCACGATCTCTGGTACATCGACAACTGGAGCCTGTGGCTCGACCTCAAGATCATCGCCCTGACCGTCAAGTGCGTCGTCGTCGACTACAACGCCTATTGACGCCCGCGCCCGTCGCAGGCGCGACGCCAAAGAAACGCGGGGCGGGCCAAAGCCCGTCCTGAGCCAGGTGGGCGGGGCCGGCCGGGCTTGCCCGACTGCCCAGGCGAGCTGGTAATACATCCGAGCTACTTTTTTTAACGCGTGCCGACCACGGCCCGCACCGTGCGCCTCACATTTGGCCCCCTCGCGACGCTTTTCGGCAACCTGTTAGGCGGAGTGCGTGAAAATCGATTCCAGCTCCGCGGGGCCGAGGATTTTATAGTGGCCCGCGTCGAGGTCACCCAGCGCCAGCCCGCCGGTCTGAAACCGGTGGAGCGCGGTGACCCGGTTGCCCAGCGCCGCAAACATGCGCCGGATCTGGTGGTAGCGCCCTTCGGTCAGGATCATCACGCCGCCGCGATCGCTGTCGGCACGCCAGATGGCGGGTCGCAAGGGCTTGTCATCGCCTTCCAGCAGAAATGTACCCGTTGCGAACCGTGCGGCTTCGTCCCCGCGCAACGGATCGCTCAGTTCCACCCGGTAGTGCTTGGGCGCATGGGTGCGCGGATGGATGATGCGGTGCAGAAGCTCGCCGTCATCGGTCAGCAGCAACTGGCCGGTGCTGTCCTTGTCGAGGCGCCCGATGGTGGAGAGGATGGGTTTGCGGCCGCGCCAGCGGTAGGGCAGCAGATCGTAAACCAGGCTGCCCGCTTCCCTGCGCGAACAGGTATGGCCCGCCGGCTTGTTGAGCATGATGGTCAGGGGCGCCGGCGGATCGACGGTCTCGCCGTTCAGCGTCAACGCGCCCGCACGCACCAGATCGAGCGGGATGGTCTGGTCGGCGTTGCGGATCGGGTCACCGTTGAGACTGATTGCGCCGGCACGGCACGCGGCGGCGATTTCCTTGCGGCTGCCGTATCCCAGATTGGAAAGCAGGCGGTCAAGCCGCAGGGATGCGGGAGGTCTGGACATATCAGTACGCTGTCGCGGAGGGTAATGATTTTTGGCGGGCAATGACAGCCTGATGCCGGGCCGCGCTGACTCAGGCGCGCAAAAACCGCTGCACATACCAGCAACTCGCCTCGATCCGCAAACCTTCCTGACGCGCCCAGGCCAGCCCCGCGCGCACCAGCGCTTCGGCGACGCCCTGGCCGCGCAGGCTCTCGGGGACATAGGTGTGATGAAAGTTGATCCCGCGATCGGCGAGCAACCGGTAATCCAGCACCGCCTCGCCGCCGCCCTGGCTGGATACGAAGCAATGTCGCTCGGGGTGATGCGTGACGGTTTGAGCGCGCGCGGCTGCAGCGCCAGTGGATGTCCGGGAACTGCTCATGACGGCCTCGCGGTTGGTGGGGCTCAAGTGTATCCGTGTTCGCGACCGGGGTCAGTGCCCGCGGTCTGGGGGAGAGCAGCACCGACATCTATTTGTGCGCGGCCTGCTGTTGTTCAACCAGGGCCTTGGCTTGCGCCGTCGTCATGTGCAGTGCCCGGCAAGCCAGGGTCAGCGCTGCTGCCTTTTGGCCGTTTTGTGCCAGGTGCGCGATGCTGTCCGCTACCGTATCGATCAGCTCGACCGCCACCAGCTCCCGGATCTTTTCCGCATCGCGCACAGCGGCTGCTTTGGTCGGGTAGGGATTTTTGGTAACGGGCACGCTGCGGTCCGCCAGAAGAAAGGCGATCGCCCACCGTTCGCGCAGGACGTTTGCGCCCCGGGCATCTTCGATATTCTCGAATGTCGTCACCAGCAATATTTTCACAATATCGTCGAAGCGCAATCGCGTGGTGGTGGTTCCACGAAAACGCTTGCTCTCGATAATGGTTTCGCGGCGCAATGGATCGATGACGATGCGCCGGGTTTGCAGTACGAACCCGCTGAAACCAAATAATAAAACGCCCAGCGCGCTGCCGATGATCTTCCCCATATCGCGTTCCGCGGCGTTGAAGAAGCTCACGAGCAGCATGCCCATGCCGAGTGCGGAAAGCCAGAATACACCGCGCAACCATTCGGCGTTTTCGCGCAGCACGAGGGTTTTGTTGCGGCTATGGACTTTCATTATCGGTATCAGATCGAGAGGACGAAGCATCGGATGAGCGCTCGCCAATCCAGATACGCAGCCCGGAGGCCAACATTGCCGCCGCGACAAAGATCGTCGAATAAATCAGCAGGAATACCGCTCCCAACAGAAACAGCGCGCCAACGTTTCCCAGCCAGAGTTCGTATCCGAGTTGACCTGCAACCGCTCCCAGATAATGCATGTGAAGCGAGCGGGGAATCAGCGCGCCCGCGCACAGGCCGGCCAGCACCAGGGCGCTGAAATAAAACTGGCCGTCCGCGTCCCAGGGCTCGGTGTGGCCGGTAAGCAAAGGCGACAGCACCCAGATAAGCGCACTCGCTGTCGCTGAGGCAAGAAACGCGAGTGCGGGCTTGGGGATCATCAAGATCAGGCGGCGATTCGGGGCTGTGCAACCGCGCACCCACCCCGATCCCGGAGCGGGGAGTGGGTGCCATGAGCCGATCCAGATCGAGCCGTCGGAGATTGCTCGATCTGGATCGTAGCGCTATTTCTGTATCGATTTGATGTAATCGACCAGATTGCGGATGCGGGTTTTGGCAATGCTGGAACGTTCGCCGGATTCCTCGTAAAAGACGTTACCCCACACCGGCATCTCCGCCGGGCCGTGGGTACGGAAATTTTTGTCGTAATCCTTGTTGCCCTGGATGATATTCATCACGCGCTGTGCCGGAAACGCGCCGTCCGTTTCCTGTTGGTGGAGAAAAGTCAGATTCGGCGGTTTGTTCTTCAATGAACCCGCGACCGGGCCGTCGCCTTCTCCCGTTGCGCCGTGGCAGGACGCACAGTGGGCCATGTAGTCTTCTTTTCCCTGTTTGATCGCGGAGTTCTCTTCCGCAAAGCTGGTGGTGGCAAATCCCACGGACAAACCCATTGCCAAACCCACCGCCGCTGCCCAGCGCGCCCTTTCGCCGGTTCGTGGCGTGCATTGTGACGTGCATTGTGACGTGCATTGTGAAATGTGTGACGGCATGACTGTTGCGATCTTCATGATGTTGCTCCTCGCCTGGATGACATTGTTATATGCGGATACAACCTACGCCGTATCATGCGCATCCGGATTGATCAGGGTCAAGTGCGTTTGGTAGGAGGCGAAGTCTGTCGCCGCTCACCAGCGACAGGGATACTCTGAATAATCTTCATGCCCGCGGAAGCGGGCATCAAGAAGACCCTGATATTCCTGGGTTCCCGGCCCCGCCCCCGCGAGGGCAAGCTCTGCGCGGGAACGACGATTACGTGGTTATTCGGAGCATCCTCAGGGGCGCTCGCGAGTTCGCATTTATACGCTGAGGCCGTGCCCTGCCGTAATCCATTTTTTGAGATACACGCTGGGCATGCGAGTCACTATTGGCTGTTGCGCGGAGTAACCTCTGTCACAGACAGGGAGTAGAAAGACTGAGCAGCGCTACCTGATGCCGGAGGCATAAAGGTGCTGCTTCACCCCGTACCAGCAGTGTTTCAGGAGCGGGATGGCGTCGCGGCGCTGGGGTGGTTTGAAAAATGTTGTTTTCAATCGTGTGTGTAAAGGAGATATACCATGAAAAAATTCACCAAAGTAATTGCGTGTACGACAGGTGCCCTGGTGTTGGCGGGCAGCCTGACTGCCGAGGCATCCGGACAGCTGCGCCGCTATGCGGCCGACTATTGGAGCTTTGGCGGCGGGGAGTACTTCACTACCAACACATCCTTGGCGGGACCAGATGAGGCTACCCCCGCTGCTGCACCCAACGACGGCGCGCTGTTCTATCGCAAAACCATCACCGTCAACAGCAGCATCAATACCCTGTATGTCGAGGTCGATACCACCGGGGATGCTCACGATGGGGCGGCGTTGCGGTTGAGTTGCCGGATCAACGGCAAGTTTTGCAAAACCTCGGCAAACCCCGCTGGGGTCGACGGCGCGCCCAGCGGCTGGATTACGCTGTTGAAAGTCCCCACCGACGTCCAAGACCCGACTGGTACCAATAACTGTCAGGATGGCGGTGGCGGTTCCGCCGATTGCCATGACAACAACATCAACTACACCTGGTGCATACCGCTTGAGCCCTATCTTGCCCCGGACGGTAGCAATACGCCGGTTACCATCGATCTCAAGATGTCGTCGAGCAGTACCGATGGAGTCAGTGATGGAGTTGTCTTTATCGAAAAGGGACATGTGTTCATCGACGGCTCGAAGTTCACCCCCGCGAGCGCGGGCAGCCGGTGCGGACAAGCTCCCCCGATAGTGGCGGCTCCTGGTGAGGATGTTGCCTTCGGGGTGCCGGTGGCCCCCTGATAGCCTGAGGCAGCGGCATGCTGGCGCGCACCGGATGGCGCCCAGCATGCTGCTGTTCCGATTGTGGTTTGCTGCGCTCTGCGCTCCGAATGGTGCAGAGCGCGGAGGCACGGGTTCCATCGATCGGTAAATTTCTGGGGCTTTGCCTTCCAAAGACAGCGCGGTACACACCGCGCCTTTGGCGGCGCACAGGAAGGGTAAACGTCCTCTTTACCAAGGTACACGGGTTGCGGGCAGCCGATCGACCCGCTGTTCGGCCGGCTCGCAAGGCAATCCCGAGCGATTCATTTTTCCTCCAGATACCAAATCGGCTGGTCCTGTCGTCAGTGACGGGGAGCGATGGTTCTGGTGCGCTAGTCTTTCCCGTCCCGCAACAAAATCACCGTGCGCGGATCGGTTTGGCTGGGTGCGAGGTGAAAGCCCAGATCCCGCGCCAGGTTGCGCATGCGGTGGTTTTCGTAAAGTACATCGGCGGATAGCTGGCTGATGCCCGCCTGATCGGCAAGCACGAGCAGGCGGCGCAGCAGTTCGGTGCCCAGACCTTTGCCCTGCCAGGCGTCGGCGATGGCGATGCCCAGATCCGCCGTGACCTCGTTGGCGGGGCGCGCATAACGGGCCACGCCGATCTGACGCTCGTTCGCGCCTTCGGTGATGCACGCTACCAGCGCCATCTGATCCGGATAATCCAGGTTGATGAAGCGTTCGGTCATCTCCGCTGTCAGCTCGGGCAGCGAGTTGTGAAAGCGAAAATAACGCGAGTCCGGCGAGAGATCGCGCACGAAGGCTTCCTCGATGGCGCGGTCCTCGGGCTGCATGGTGCGGATGGTGATCGGTACGCCACCGATCCGGATTTGCTCGCGATAGGGAGGCGGCTTCATGGCGTGGCCCGCGCGTGTTGCATCGTTGCGACCGCTCGGCCCGCGCGAAACACGCGAAACTCGCCGGGCTGAAAAGGTTGCCAGATCTCGTCGCGAGTCAGCGGCGCGGTGGCGACGACACTCACGACATCGCACGGCCCCGCGTGCTGGGCGAAATCGATTTCCATGTCCGCGTCGATCAGGGTGGCGCGGCCAAAGGGCGCGCGCCGGGTGAGCCAGCACAGGCGTGTGCTGCAATGGGCATAGAACGCGCTCGAATCCGACAGCAGCAGGTTGAATACGCCGAGCGACGCCAGATCGGCGCAGAGTTCGGCCAGCAGTTGCCACAGCGCGCGCGGCTGACGCGGTCGCGTCGGGAAGGCGGTGCGCACCTGATCGAGCAGCCAGCAGAATGCGTGTTCGCTGTCGGTGGCGCCCACCGGCTGGTAGCGATCGAGCCGGCGCTTTTTGATGCCGCGCAGTTGCCCGTTGTGGGCGAAGGACCAGGTCTGCCCCCAGAGTTCGCGGGCGAACGGGTGGGTGTTTTCGAGGCAGACGCGGCCGCGGTTGGCCTTGCGGATGTGGGACAGCACGATTTCGCTCTTGATCGAATAATGCTGGATGAAACGGGCGATCTCGGATTCCGCGCTGGCGTCGGGGTCGTGAAAGGCGCGGTAGCCGCGGCCTTCGTAGAACCCGATGCCCCAGCCGTCGCCGTGGGGGCCGGTGGCGCCGCCGCGGCGCATCAGGCCGGCAAAGCTGAAGCAGATGTCGGTGGGCACATTGGCGCTCATGCCCAGCAATTCGCACATGGGAAATTCCCGGTGGGTTATTTTTTCTCGACCGGCTCCACGGGCAGTCCCGCCTGGGTCCAGGCTTCGAAACCGCCGCCGATATGGCATACCGGATCGAGCCCCATGCTTTTCACGGTCTGGGTGGCGAGGGCGGAGCGGTGGCCCTTGGCGCAATAGAACACGAAGCGTTTGCCCGACGAGAAGACGTCGCGGTGGTATTCGCTGTCGGGATCGACCCAGAATTCCAGCATGCCGCGCGGCGCGTGAAAGGCTCCGGGGATCTTGCCTTCCCGGTTCAATTCGCGAATGTCGCGGAGATCGACGATCACCGTGCCAGGATCATCGAGCGCGGCTTTGGCCTGCTCCAGATTCAGGGTTTCGATTTCGCTCATGGCCTTGTCGACGAGCTGTTTGACGCTGGTTTTCATGGTTACCTCCGGTTGCGGGCAGGGGCGACGGCGTTGACGGATGCGCTGCATGGTAACCCATGCGCAGGTGCCGGCGGCAGGTCGCTCGGCGCCGTTGTCATTCGGGTTAGACTGCAACCAAAATCATTCGGGAGATCTGCTTCATGGAATACCGCAAGCTCGGCAACACCGGTCTCGACGTCAGCCTGATCTGCCTGGGCACCATGACCTGGGGCCAGCAGAACAGCCTCGATGACGCCCTGCAACAGCTCGATTACGCGCTCGATCAGGGCGTCAACTTCGTCGATGCGGCGGAAATGTATCCGGTGCCGCCGCGCGCCGAAACCCAGGGCCGCACCGAGGAATGCATCGGCGAGTGGTTTGCGCGACGCGGCGGCCGCGACCGCGTGATCCTGGCCACCAAGGTGTCCGGCCGTTCGGACGCCACCGGCGACTGGCGCCATCTGCGCGGCGGGCCGCAGCTCAGCCGCGCGCACATTCGCGAGGCGGTGCGGGATTCCCTCAAGCGTCTGCGCACCGATTACATCGATCTGTACCAGGTGCACTGGCCTGAACGCACCACCAATTTTTTCGGTCAGCTCGGCTACCGCCACCGCGAGCAGGAAGGGCTGAATTCCATCGCGGAAACCCTGGCGGCGCTTACCGAGCTGGTGCGCGAGGGGCTGGTACGCCATATCGGCATCTCGAACGAGACGCCCTGGGGCGTGATGGAATATCTGCGCGCGGCCCGGGAGCGCGACCTGGTCCGCGTCGACAGCATCCAGAATCCCTACAACCTGCTCAATCGCAGCTTCGAGATCGGTCTCGCCGAGATGTCCCTGCGCGAACAGGTGGGGCTGCTGGCCTATTCGCCCCTCGCCATGGCCATGCTCACCGGCAAGTATTCCGGTGGCGCGCGGCCCGAGGGCGCGCGGCTGACCCTGTTCAACCGTTTCCAGCGCTATTCCGGGCCCCAGGCGGTGGCGGCCAGCGAGGCCTATGTGGCGCTCGCCCGCGAGCACGACCTGGACCCGGGCGCCATGGCGCTCGCCTTCGTCAACAGCCGCGAGTTCGTCACCAGCACTATCATCGGCGCGACGCGGATGGATCAGCTCGCCGCCAATATCGCGAGCGTTCGGGTGCAACTGTCTGACGCAGTGATCGCCGGTATCGAAGCGATCCACCGTCAGTACAGCAATCCGGCGCCCTGAGCGCGGATGCCCGCAGCCGTCCTCGACTACTGGTTCGGCGCCGACCGCGCCGACGCCCTGCGCAATCCGGCACGGGCGCGGCTGTGGTGGCGCAAGGACCCGGTCACCGACGCCGATATTCGCGCGCGTTTCGAACCTCTGGTGGTTCAGGTGCTGGCGGGCGAGTGCGAGGGCTGGGCGCGGACGCCATCCGGACTGCTGGCACTGGTGATCCTGGCCGATCAGTTCACCCGCAATATCTATCGGGACACGCCGCGGGCCTTTGCGGGCGATCCATTCGCGCTCGCCTGGTGCCAGCGGGCACTGGCGGCGGGCACGGACAGGTCACTGCATCCGCTGGAACGGCTGTTTCTGTACTTGCCGCTGGAGCACAGCGAGGTGTTGGCGGATCAGGAGGACTGCGTCACCCTGATGGCGACGCTCGTCGACGGGGCGGCGGAACCGGCAGCGCGTGCGCTGTTGGCAGACGCCCTCGATTACGCCCGCCGGCATCGCGAAGTCATTCGCCGCTTCGGCCGTTTTCCCCACCGCAATGCCATGCTCGGCCGCGCATCCACGGCCGAGGAAGTCGCGTTTCTGAAAACGCCCGGCTCGTCGTTTTGATGCGGCGCGCGTTCCCTTACCCGGGGCTTGGCGCGCGCCCGCTTTTGACCATCATGGTAAGGCGCGCGATGCAAACGAGCTTGTCGGCGTCGTCCCGGATGCGGATGTCCCAGACGTGGGTGGATTTGCCCAGATGGATGGGGCGCGCGGTGGCATACACATGGCCGTGGGTCGCCGGGCGGATATGGTTGGCGTTGATTTCGAGCCCGACGCAGTATTCCTTTTCCGGGTTCACGCACAGCATGGAGGCGTGACTGCCCACGGTTTCGGCGAGCAGGCAGGAAGCGCCGCCGTGGAGGATGCCGTAGGGCTGGCGCGTCTTTTCGTTGACCGGCATGCGCGCGGTGAGATGTTCGGGACCGAAATCCACATAGTCGATGCCGACATGGTGGCTGGCGGTGTCGGGATAGTGCTGGTTGAGCGCGTCCAGGGAGAGCGGGTGGTGCCAGATCGTCATTGCTGATCCTCCGTTCGGGTGGATGCGTCAGGGGACGCGCAGTTATTGGGCGTCCCGTGATCGGGAATGCCGTTATGGGGAATGCCGCTATTGCGGATAAAGCGGTTGCAGGTCGCGGCCCGGTTTCTTGCTGTCGCCCGCCGGCGTTTTCGCGAGCGGGCGCAGTTCCGCGAGCAATTCCTCCGCGCTTGGCGGCGGGCCGCCGCGCGGCGCGTAGCAACTGTCGTCGAGGCGACGGAACGCGGCGCGCAGACGCTCGTTGCCGGCGCGCTCGGCGACCTGGCGCAGGCTGACAATGCTCGCATCATCCCAGTGCTCCCGCGCCCAGGCGAGAAGCGCCGCGCGCAGGCGCACCCCGTCGCCCGCGGTGGCGGCGCGTTCGACGGCGCTGAAGTCCGCGATCTGTTGGACCGGATCCCGGGCGGCTCGGGTCGCGGTTCCGCGCCGGCGCCAGAGCAGCGCGAACGTCAGCGTGCTCGACAACAGCAGCACGTTCCCGGCGAGCAATCCGTAGATCAGGGAAGTGGCTCCGCCGGCGGGAGCGGCAGCGGTTGCCGCGGGGGGCTGGATAGCTTCAGCGGCGGTGGGCGCGACGGTTTCGGGCGACGCGACGGGCGGTATCTGCGCAGCGCCGGCCGCGGGCAGTATCTCGAAGCGTTCGCCCGGCACCTCGGTTTCCTCGAAGGCTCGGGTGGCGGTATTCCACCAGCGCACCTTGATGGGGGGCAGCACCAGCTCACCGGGCTGGTCCGCGACCACGGCAAAACTCTCGGTGCGGCGCCCGGTCAGGCCGTCGGTGCTGGCGTCGTCGTGCAGTTCCGGCTGATCGGCGTAGCGGCGGTAGCCCGCGGGCGCGGGCAACTCGAGCGGCGGAATGCGCGCGCTGGTGGTACCGGTCGCGGTGAGGGTCAGGGTGCGGGTGATGGGTTCCCCGAAGGGAATCTGCCGCGTCGCGGCGCTCCACGTCTGTTCGACACGCAGTTGCCGGACGGGCAGCCAGTTGGCACCGGCCGGCCGTACCGCCACATGCAGCGCGAGTGGCTCCGAGCTGATCCGCAGCGGGCGGCCGCCGCCACCGAAAACGCGATCGAAGGGATCGCGGCTATCCAGCGTGCGGGCACCGAAGCGGGCGCCGGGAATGTTCAGTTCGCCTGCCTGTTCCGGAATCAGTGCGTAGCGCAACTCGATCACCTGATAGGTTTGCCCCTGGATATCCTTGTGGTATTTGTTTTCCGCGCTCTGGATCAGCTCCGCGCCCGGGACCTTGAGCGGCTCCATACTGAGATTGCTCAGGTCGACGCGCGTGTAGAGCCGCACCGTGAGCATCACTTGTTCACCCGGAACCGCTTGATCCTTGTCGAGCACTGCTTCGGCGAATACCGCATGGTCGGCGCTGGCTGCGCCGCTGGCACCCGGCGTCACCCGGATGGTGAGGGCATGACTTTGCGCGTCGCCCGCGGTCAGCGGCGGAATTTGCAGATCGCCGGTGCGCTTGGGTGCCAGGGTCAGACGCCAGATGCTGGTCGCATCGAAGCTGCCATTGACCATGCTGATCTGGTTGCGGCGACTGCGGTCGAGAATTTCAAAATCGGCATCGAGCGGCGAAAAATCCGGATCGTCGGACGTTTTGCCGGGATAGGTCAGTGTCAGTTCGAGCGTCTCGCCGCTCGCCAGCGTGGTGCGATCCACGCTGGCGGCGAGTTCTTCCACCGCGGCCAGCACGGACGGCGGGGCCGCCAACAGCAGTGCCGCGACAACCCACGCGGCCAGCACCAGACTTCTTGCGATCAGCGTGTCGGCGTGCAACTTCACCAGCGTTCTCCTGCCGCAGCCGGGCGCTCGCCGCGCTCCTCGCGCTGCTGGCGCTCGTAATAAAACTTGCGCCGCAACAGACCACCGGGGTCATCCGGCAAGGCCCGTAACTGCTGTTCCTGGGTTTGAATTTCCGCCGGGGTCAGCCGTTGGGTGCTTTGCGATGGATTGCTCTCGCTGCCGGATTTGGCGGACCCGGAGTCTTTTGCATCGGGCTGCGCGGCATCCGCCGGGTCAGCGTTCGCAGCGGATTTTTCCCCGGCTGCTTTGGTGTTTTTGCTGTCGTCGGTCGCGGAATCGGCATCCGGTTGTTTGGCATCGGTATTTTTGGGTGCCGCTTCGGCGTCGTTTTTTTCCGGTTTCTGGCCGGCGGCTGACGGGTCGCCGGATTTTTCCGCGCCGTCGGTGGGTTGCGGCTGGCCTTGTTTCTCGGAATCTTTATTGCCCGCGTTCGATGGCTGCTGTTGATCGTTGGCGTCTTGCCCGGGCTTGGCGTCGTCGCTGCTTTTTTCCTTTTGTTTTTCCTGTTGCTGTTGCTGTTGCTGTTGTTGCTGTTGCTGTTGCTGTTGCTGTTGCTGTTGCTGCACGCGCTGCACCAGCTCGCGGTTGAAGCCGGCATCGGCAAGGCCGGGATCGAGTGCCAGGGCGCGGTTGTAGGCGGCGATCGCGCCCGGATAATCGCCGCTGCGCGCCAGGGCGTTGCCGCGGTTGTAATGCGCGCTGGCGTCGTCGCGTTTGCCGAACTCCGTCGCTGCCGTTCCCAGATCGCCGGCGCGATAGGCGGCGGTGCCGCGCCGCGCCGGATCACTGAATTCCTTCTGGGCGGTGGCGGCGTCGCCGGCATCGAGGGCGTGCTGGCCGCGCTGGTCGGGGCGCTGCCAGAGATCCTGCCACTCCAGTGCGCGCGCCGACGGGGTTCCTGCCAGCAGCGGCGCCAGCAACAGCATCGCGAACAGTCCGCGCCGCCAGGCCAGCACCGCAAACGGCAACAGCAGCAGCGCAAGCCAGGGACCTTCATCGCGTCGGGTGTCGTGGTTTTGCTGAAGCGCCAGGGTCCGCTCGCGGGCCTGGGCCGCGAAGGTTTGGGTGAGCATTTGCACGTCCCGAGTGTCGGCACTCAGTTCCACATAGCGCCCGCCGTGCTGTCCGGCGAGGCTTCGCAGGGGTGCGGGGTCGAGGCTTGCGATCAGCATGTTGCCGGAGCCGTCGCGCACGAAACCGCCGCCGGGCAGCGGTGCCGGGGCGCCCGCCGCGGTACCGGCGGCGAGTATCGACAGCCGGACCCCTTGGGCGGCGGCGAGTTGCGCGGTCATGGCGGTGGCGGCGTCCGGGCTGACACCGTCGGTGATCAGCAGAATGTCGCCCTGTTGTTCGCCCACGTTGGCGAGCAGTTCGAGGGCTTTGGTGAGGGCGATTTCGGGAGCGCTGCCGGGCATCGGCAGCAGATCCGGGGTCAGCGCGGGCGCCAGGGCGGCGAGAGTGCGAGCATCGTCGCTCAGCGGTGTCACCACATGGGCGTCGCCGGCGTAGGCGATGAGAGCGGTGGTGCCCTCATGGCGCGCGGCCAGCAGATCCAGCAGTTTCAGCCGGGCACGGGTGAGACGGTCGGGTTTGAGATCCTGGGCGAGCATCGACGGCGACAGATCGAACAGGATCACCAGGGGCTGTTCGCTGCGGTACACCGGCTGCGGCAGATCGCGCCAGCTCGGCCCAGCGAGCGCGAGGGCGGCGATGCTCCAGGCGGTGAAGGCAATCCAGGGCAGCCGTTGCCGCTGCGGCGTGCCACGCTGCTCCAGCAACCAGGGCAGCAGGGCGGGGGCGATGACGCGCGCCCAGTCACCGGCGCTGGCGTGGCGCCGGTGCAACAGCACAGCCAGCCCCGCGGCCGGCAGCATCGCCAGCAGCCACCAGGGTCGCAGCCATTGGAAGCGGCCGATCAGGTCCAGCAGTTCAGCCATGCAGATCCTCCCGGGCCGCGAAGGCGAGCAACAGGCTGGCGCACAGGGCCGCCGCCAGGGGCCAGTGCGCCAGGGAACGCAGCGGCCGCACGGTGTCGGGTGCCTGCGCCACGGGCTCCAGATTGTCCAGCTCGTGATAGATGGCGTCGAGCTCGGCGGGGTTGCGCGCGCGGAAGTAGCGTCCGCCGGTGGTGTCGGCCAGCATCCGCAGGCCGGCTTCATCCAGGTCGGCGGAAGGATTGACACGCCGCGCCCCGAACAGGGTGCGCTGGATCAGTTCGTCGGCGCCGATGCCGATGGTGTAGATGCGGACGTGGTTGGTGGCGGCGAGCTGGGCTCCCTGGGCGGGCGTGATCTGGCCGGCGTTGTTGGCGCCGTCGGTGAGCAGAATCAACACGCGGCTGGTGTCGGGCCGGTCGCGCAGACGCTTGACCGCAAGCCCGATGGCGTCGCCAATCGCGGTGCCGTCGCCGGCAAAGCCTATCACTGCTTCGTCGAGCAGCGTCTTGAGCGTTTGGTGATCAAAGGTGAGCGGCGTGTGGAGATAGGCTTCGCCGCCGAACAGGATCAGCCCGAGACGATCCTGGGGGCGGCGTATCACGAAGTCGCCGACCACCGCCTTGATCGCGGTGAGGCGGTCCACCAGTTTGTCGCCGAGCTCCATGTCGCGAATCTCCATGCTGCCCGAGATGTCCACCGCCAGCAGCAGATCGCGCCCGCTGGTGGGCAGCGCGGCGGGCGCGCCGGTCCACACCGGGCGCGCGGCGGCGCCCAGCAGGGCGAGCCAGATCAGCGCCAGCAGCGCGAGATGCAACTGCTGCCGCGGGCCGTTGCGGGTGGTGGTCGGGCCGTCGGGGAACAGCGCGGCGTAGGCGGGCGCGCGCAGCGCGGTGAGGTTGGGTTCGGCCGCGCGCCGCCAGCGCCGGTACAGCCAGGGCAGGGGCGCCAGCGCGAGCAGCCAGGGCCACTCCAGGCTTACCACAGCGGGCCTCCGGCGCGGCGAATCCATTCCCGCGTCACCACAAACAGGGTCCGCGCCTCGGTTTTGGTCAGTGCTTCCGGTGTCGGCGCGTAGAGCAGCCGGGCGACCTTGTCCAGGGCCAGCGCCGCCTTCAGTTGACTGTCGCTGGTGGCGTCGATCAGCGCCAGCAATTGATCGGTCGGCAGGGCGGCGGCCTGCTCGTGCCGCGGGATCGAGCGGGCAGTCTGGCGGGCCAGCACCAGCAGCGCCTTGGCCAGGCGCGCGCTGTCGCCGTCGCGTTCGAAGTCGCGCCATAACCGATCGATGCGGCGCTTGGCTTCGCGGGCGAAGCGCCGATTGCGGTGGCGGCGCTGTGCGGCCCGCAAGCCCCAGGCGGTGAGCAGAAGCACCAGCAGGGCCAGGATCCACCAGCCCGGGGCCGGCGGCCACCAGGACGGCGGCGGCGGGGGATGAATGTCGCGCAATTGCGCGAGCGGATCGGGGTTCATCGCCGGCCTCCGCGCGCGCTGCCGTAGTGGCGGCGCAGCAGCAGTTGCGGATCCTCGGCGGTGGAGACCCGGATCAGGCTCAGGTTCAGCCGGTTTGCCAGTTGCCGCAGGCCCGCGCTTCGCAGGTGCGCGCGTTCCTCGAATGCGCGCCGCGCATCGGGATGGCGGCTGTCGATCACCAGCAGTTGATTCGCGGCGGTGCGGACCGTGTAGCGCCCAGGT
This sequence comes from Gammaproteobacteria bacterium, assembly GCA_016191205.1. Taxonomy (GTDB): domain Bacteria; phylum Pseudomonadota; class Gammaproteobacteria; order Pseudomonadales; family Porticoccaceae; genus JAGPUQ01. The sequence continues at coordinate 19,518 of JACPPB010000022.1, forward strand.
GGCGGCAGCGCCATTTCCAGCGGATCCTGCACCGCCATCAGGGTGATGTCGCAGTGGCGCGACAATTCGAACAGTTGACGCTCGACTCCCGGCTGGTCCGCCAGGTCGTAAAAATCGCTGATCAGAAACAGGGCGGCGCCGGGATGGGCGATGCGCCGCATTTCTTCAACCATCTGTTCCAGACGGTGGCGGTCCGGCTGCGGCACGACCAGTCGCTGCGCGGTTTCGCCGAGCGCGCGCAGCAGGTGCAGCACGCCCAGGTGGCCGCGGCCGGCGCGGATGTGGTGCGCGGTGGCGGTGCCGAAGACCAGGCCGCCGATGCGGTCGCCGGCGCGGGCGCCGGTCCAGGCCAGGGTCGCGGCCAGCTCGCAGGCGACCGTCGACTTGAGGCGCTGGCTGCCGAAGAACATGGGCTGGCGCAGATCGACGACCAGATGCACCGGACGCTCGCGTTCCTCGCGGAACACTTTCGTGTGCGTTTCGCTGCGCCGGGCGGTGACGCGCCAGTCGATGCTGCGCACGTCGTCACCGGGCTGATAGACGCGCACTTCCTCGAATTCCATGCCGCGTCCGCGCCGGCGCGAGCTGTGGCCGCCGCCGGTGGTGCGGGCGACGCGGCGCGGGAACAGTCCGAGGTGCCGCGCGTGGTGGCGCAGTCGTGCCAGATTTTCCGCGGTGGGCGCGACGGCGCCCGGTACCGGCTCGGAGTTCGTCATGGAATCCGGCTCAGGCGGACGGAACGGCAGCGAGCAGTTGCGCGATCGCCTGACCGGTGGTGACACCTTCGGCTTCGGCTTCGAAGTTGAGCAGGATCCGGTGGCGCAGGACGTCGGGCGCGATGTCGCGAATATCGTCCGGAGTGACATAGTCGCGGTCGTCCAGCCAGGCCATCACGCGCGCGCAGCGGTCGAGCGCAATGGTGGCGCGGGGACTCGCGCCATAGTGAATCCAATTTTTCAGGTTAGTGCCGTATCCCTTTGTATTTCTTGTCGCAAGAATCAGTTGAATCAGGTATTCCTCGACGGCTCGGGCAACGGGTAGGTGCCTTCCTGCTCGATGGGGTTCTGGGTGGCCATCACCAGAAACAGCGGCGGCAGCGGATAGGTTTTCGCGCCCACGCTGATCTGGCGTTCACCCATGGCCTCAAGCAGCGCGGCCTGGACCTTGGCGGGCGCGCGGTTGATCTCGTCGGCGAGCACCAGGTTGTGAAACAGCGGGCCGGGCTGGAACGTGAAGGAGCCGGTTTCGGGACGGTAGATGTCGGAGCCGGTGATGTCCGACGGCAGCAGATCCGGGGTGAACTGAATGCGGTGGAAATCGGCGGCGATGGCGCCGGCCAGCGAGCTGATGGCGCGGGTCTTGGCGAGACCGGGCGCGCCCTCGACGAGCAGGTGGCCGTCGGCGAGCAGGGCGATCACCAGGCGCTGACAGAGTCCCGACTGGCCGACGATGCGGTGGTTGAGGCGGTGGAGCAGGGCGTGCAACTGTTCGCGGGGGGACATGTGTGCGGCGGGTGACATGAGTTCCTTGGTCGTCGCGGTGGAAGGGGCGGAATTGTGCCGGGGTTGGAGCGCGAATGGCAGCCCGGGTTCCGTGTCGAACGAACCGCGAGCGCCGGAGGCTATAATGCCGGCCCTGTTGGGACCGGTTTCCTTCGTCATGTACGCCGCACTGCGCCGCGCGCTGTTCCTGCTGCCTCCCGAGACCGCGCACACATTCGCGCTGACGGCCCTGAAAGTCCGCGCCGGGCTGTTGCCCCTGGCGCCTCCGCCGGTCGCGGCGCCGATCGAGGTGATGGGTCTGCGCTTTCCCAATCGCGTCGGCCTGGCGGCCGGGTTCGACAAGGACGGTGTCTGTATCGACGGGCTGGGGAGTCTGGGTTTCGGCTGCATCGAGGTGGGGACGGTGACCCCGCGCGCGCAGCCCGGCAATCCGCAGCCGCGGCTGTTTCGCCTGCCCGAGCAGCACGCCCTGATCAACCGCATGGGGTTCAACAATCTGGGTGTGGATCACCTGGTGGCGCAACTCCAGCGCCGGCGTTATCGGGGCGTGTTGGGGATCAATATCGGCAAGAACCTCACCACGTCACTGGAAGCGGCAGCGGCGGACTATCTGGTGTGTCTGGAGCGGGTTTACCCCCATGCCGACTACATCGCGGTCAATATTTCCTCGCCGAATACCCCCGGGTTGCGCGCGCTCCAGTTCGGTAACTACCTTGAGGATCTGCTCGCGCAACTGACCGCGCGGCGACAGCAGCTTGCCGAGCGCTGGGGGCGGCGCGTGCCGCTCGCCGTCAAGATTGCCCCCGACATGAGCCCGGATGAGTTGCGGCAGGTGGGCGGAATTCTGGTCGCCCAGGGCGTCGACGCGGTGATCGCGACCAATACCACGATCGCGCGGGATGGCGTTGGCGACGCGCCGCACGCGACCGAAGCGGGTGGCCTGAGCGGCGCGCCCCTGCGCGAGCGCAGCACCGAGGTCGTGCGGCGGCTGGCGTCCGAGTTCGGCGCGCGCCTGCCGGTGATCGCGGTCGGCGGTATCGAGACCGGCGCCGATGCGGTGGCCAAAATTGCCGCCGGCGCGGTGCTGGTGCAGCTCTATACGGGGTTTATCTACCGCGGTCCGGGGCTGGTCCGCGAGGCCGTCGCGGCGACCGGTCGGGCCGCCGCTTCGACATCTTGAGATTTATGAAGAATGATTTTTAACTATTTGAAATCAAAAAGAAACGATCTTCGCCTGAACGGCGCGGAGACTGTAACCGTCGTATTGATCGGCACGGCCTTCGCGCCAGCCCTGCAGCCAGCTCTGGCCGATTTCGGTAGTGGAGTCGTAGGGACAACTGGTACGTGAGCGATTGTCGGAACCGGCTTGATAGCCTTTGGTGAATACGCGTTGAAGGGGGTTGCGTTTGCATCGCTTCATAGACACGAATCTCCAGCCTTGGGCGCCGCGGAAGCCGCCCGGTGGTAAAGGTCGATTCCCCTGATGGGGAGAACAGTTGACCAGATCGACCCCGTGCTGTCGAAGATCAATCCGTCATATACAACGAACACGCTATTCCTTCCTGTAACCAATTGGTCATCTGATGACGGACACCAGACAGTGGTTTGTGACTTGCCCCCGGGGCATGGAGGGGCTGCTGGCCGCCGAGCTCGGCGGGCTTGGCGCCGAGGCGGTGAAGGAGTCGGTGTCGGGGGTGGCGGTCAGCGGCCCGGTGGCGCTCGGCTATCGCGCCTGTCTGTGGTCGCGGCTGGCCAACCGGGTGTTGCTGGTTCTGCTGGAGACCGAGGTGGACGACGGCGACCAGTTGTACCACGCCGCCAGCGCCGTGGACTGGTCCGCGCAGTTTGACCGGAACGCCAGTATCGCCGTGGATTTTATCGGCACCTGGGGCGGCGTTCGCCACACGGTATTCGGCGCCCAGCGCGTCAAGGACGCCATCGTCGATCATTTCCGCGCCATCGATGGTACGCGTCCCGGCGTGGATGTCGCGGATCCCGATATCCGCATCAACGCACGGTTGCATCGCGGCCGGCTGGCACTGAGTCTGGATTTTTCCGGCGCCAGCCTGCACCGGCGCGGCTATCGGGCACGCCAATTGACGGCTCCCCTGAAGGAAAATCTCGCCGCCGCGCTGCTGCTGCGCGCCGGCTGGCCGGAGATCGCGGCGGCCGGCGGCGAACTGCTCGACCCCATGTGCGGCAGCGGCACCCTGGTCATCGAAGCGGCGCTGATGGCGGGGGACATCGCGCCGGGGTTGCTGCGGGAGCGTTTCGGCTTCCATGCCTGGCGGGCGTTCGATGCGGCGCTCTGGGACGAGCTGGTCGCCGCGGCCGCGGCCCGGCGCGCCAGTGGCATCGAGCGCCTGCCGCGCCTGGAAGGCCGCGATTGGGATCCGGCGGCCATTGCCATCAGCCGCGCCAATGCCGAGGCCGCGGGGCTCGGCGACCACCTGCGGTTCGAGCGCGGGCAACTGGACGATCTGGGTGTGCACGGGGCGATGGGACTGGTCATCACCAATCCGCCCTATGGCGAACGCCTTGGCGACGCCCAGGAACTGGTTGCCACCTATAGCGAGCTGGGCGCCGCCATCAAGCGTCAGTGCGCGGGTTGGCGCGCCGCCATCATCACCGCCAACCCCGATCTCGGCCACGCCCTCGGACTCAAGGCCGAACGGCGTTACCAGTTTTTCAACGGCGCGCTGGCGAGCCAGTTGCTGATCTGTGCGATCCACACGGCGGACCAAGCGGCGGCGGCGCGGGAATTTCATGAAGCGCGGGCTGAACAGCATCGCGCGGGCATCACCATGCTCGCCAACCGGCTGGTGAAGAATCGCCGCCGGCTCGCGCCCTGGGTGAAGCGGGAAGAAATTCAGTGCTATCGGCTCTACGACGCTGATCTGCCGGAGTACGCCGTGGCCATCGACTGCTACGGCGACGCCGTGCATGTGCAGGAATACGCGCCGCCGGCCACGGTGGCCGAGGCGACCGCCCGGCGTCGTCTCGGCGAGGTGGCGGCGGCCATCGCCGAGGTCCTGCAACCGGATCCAGGCCTGGTGTTCACCAAACGCCGCGAGCGCCAGTCCGGGTCCAGTCAGTATCAGCCCTTGGGCGACGGCAGCAATATGGGCGTCTTCCAGGTGCGGGAGGGGCGCGCGGTATTCGAAGTGGATCTGGCGTCGTACCTCGACACCGGCCTGTTTCTGGATCATCGGCCGGTACGGCGCCTGATCGCCGGGCTGGCGGCGGGCCGACGTCTGCTCAATCTGTTCTGCTACACGGCGACGGCCACCGTGCAGGCCGCCCTGGGCGGTGCCTCCGCCAGTCTCAGCATCGATCTGTCGAACACCTACCTGGACTGGGCCTATCGCAACTTTGTGCTGAACGGCATTGCCAGTGAGCGCCATCGCCTGCTGCGCGCGGACTGTCTGGATTGGCTGCGGAGCGCCGGGCACGAGCACGCCGGCGCCTTCGATCTGATCCTGCTGGATCCGCCGACATTTTCCAATTCCAAAAAAATGACCGATACCCTGGATGTCCAGCGCGACCATCCCGGCCTGATCCGCGCCAGCATGGCACTGCTCGCGCCCGGGGGCACGCTGGTGTTTTCGAATAATTTCCGCCGCTTTCGCCTGGATGCGGAGATCGCCGAGGAGTTTGGCGTCGAGAATGTATCGACGCGCACGCTGGACCCCGATTTCCGGGGCGATGAGCGCATCCATCATTGCTGGCTGATCCGGCACCGGGAGACGGGGTGAATCGCACTGCGCTCATTCTCTACACCGGCAGCGGCTGTCACCTGTGCGAGCAGGCGCGCGCGGTGGCCGGGCCGGTCGCCGCGCAGGCGGGCTGGCCGCTGGCGGAGGTGTCGATCACCGGCAACGCCGAACTGACGGCCGCTTACGGGGTCCGGATACCCGTGCTGCGCACTCCGGACGGACGCGAACTCGGTTGGCCGTTCAGTGCCGGCAAAGTTCGCCGCTGGTTGCAGGCAATGGGCTGATCAACCCCCCGACACCGGATCAGGGTCGGTAGCCTCGGGGCTGTCCACCGGGTCCGGGATCCGGCTGGCCAGTACCTTGTCGATACGCCGGCCGTCGAGGTCGACCACTTCGAGGTGCCACTGCTCCCACACGCCGATGTCGCCAGTGTGCGGCACCCGGCCGAGCAGCCACATCATCAGTCCGCTCAGGGTGTGATAGTGGTGCTTGTCTTCCTCGGGCACGGTCTTGAGGCCGAGACGGTCCTTGAGCTCGGGAATGGGCATCATGCCGTCGATCAGCCAAGAGCCGTCCTCGCGCTGCACCGCCCAGGCCTCGTCCTGATCCCAGGGTTCGAATTCTCCGGTGACCGCTTCGAGCACATCCTGGAGGGTTGCCAGACCCTGGACTTCGCCGTATTCGTCCACCACGAAGGCCATCTGGGTGCGCGACACCCGGAAGTGATCGAGCAGCTCCATGCCGGACAGCGATTCCGGAACATAGGTGGGCGCGGTCAGGTGCCGCTCGATATCGACGGGCTCGCCGCGCAAGGTCTGCTGCGCCACCTGTTTGGCGGTGATGATGCCGACGATGTCGCCGAGGCCGCCACGACAGACCGGAAACCGGGAGTGGTCCGACTCGGTCATGCGCACGAGGTTCTCGTCGCGGGATTTTTCCAGGTCGAGCCACACGATATCGGCGCGCGGCACCATCAGCGAACCCACCTGGCGTTCGTCGAGGCGAAACACGTTGCGTACCATCTGGCGTTCGTTTTCCTCGATCACGCCGGCCTGGGAGCCTTCATCCAGCAGTGCGTGAATCTCTTCCTCGGTGACGATGGCGGCGCCGGAATCCTTCTGTCCCATGAGCCGCAACAGGCCGACCGTCGACCAGCTCAGCAGATGCACGAAGGGCCGTGTGGCCACCGACAGGGCGCGCATCGGCCGCGCGACCAGGCGCGCGATCCCCTCCGGATTGAGCTGGGCGATGCGCTTGGGCACCAGTTCGCCCGCGACGATGGACACATAGGTGATGACAATCACCACCAGCGCGGTCGCGCCGACCTCGCTGGGGGTCTGTGCCAGACCAAGATCCTGCAGCCAGCGCGCAAGGGGTACCGCGAGCGCGGCCTCGCCGAAGATACCGTTCAGAATGCCGATCGACGTGATGCCGATCTGAATCGTGGACAGAAACCGGGTCGGCTCGGAACCGAGCTCGATGGCGGCGGCGGCGCCCGCGTCGCCCTCCTCGGCGAGGCGGGTCAGGCGCGCGCGCCGCGCCGCGACCAGAGCGATTTCGGACATGGCAAAGCCGCCGTTGATCAGGATCAGTACGGCAAGAATCAGGATTTCCATGGTATGGCCATTGGCGGAAGGATGGCGCCGGGATCACCCGGCGCGCGGCGTTCGGGAGGCTGCCCGCTACTGTCCGAAGTGTCCGGCATGGTCAGAGCGGCTGCAGTCGTTCTTGCGGCGAGAGAATCTGTTCGGCAGTGCCCAGACGATGCGCGTAGATCGCCGAGAACGTGAGTACGTTCTGCACATAGTTGCGGGTTTCGACGAACGGAATGGCTTCGATCCAGGCGTCGAACGGCAGGCGACCGCCACTTGCGGTGAGCCAGCCGCGGACGCGGCCGGGACCGGCGTTATAGGCGGCGGTGGCAAGAATCCGGTTGTCCTGGAAGCGGTCGAGCATGTCGCGATAATAGCTGGTTCCGAGAGCGATGTTCACTTCGGGGTCGTACAGCTGGTTCTCGGTGCGGTAGGGAATGTCGTGGGCGCGGGCGACTTCGTTGGCCGTGGCCGGCATCAACTGCATCAGGCCACGCGCGCCGGCAGGGGAGAGCGCTTCCGCCCGGAAGGCGCTTTCCTGACGGGCGAGTGCCAGCATCAGCTGCACCGGGAGCCCCTGACGCTCGGACTGGGTTTCGAACGGCTGGCGGTGCAGTACCGGGAAGCGGGCATCGATTTCGTCCCAGCGACTCGCCTTCACCATGGCGAGGATCGCCTGGTAGTGCCATTCCCAGCGATGGGCAAGATGGCCGGCGGCAAGCCATTCGGTTTCGGCCAGGTTGCGGGTTGCCCGCCACCATTCGCGGGCGGCATCGAGCTCCTGCCCGTGATAAAGCAGCTCGCGAACCCGCCGCAGCGCAGGCCGTGCCGCCAGCGCGGCGATGACCGCTTCATCCGGTTTTTCTTCACTCTGCGCCATGGTGTAGCTCTGGTCCAGCCAGTCGCAGGCGAGAAAGCCGTAGAAACTGCGCTGCGTGGCGAGCTCGGCGAAAGTGGTTGCCGCGGTGCCGGGGTCGGATTCGCCCAGCAGTTGCAGCGCCCGTGCGCGCCAATAGCGCCAGCGCGGCTCCGTCTGCAGGGAAGCCGGCAATTGATCGATGCCGGTAACGAGCGCACGCCAGTCCCCCGCGGCGATATGGCGTCGCAGATACCATTCGTGGAATCCGCTGTCGAGCAGATCGCCGTGGCGTTGAATCTGCTCGGCCATTTCGCTCGCATAACCCTGGTCGTAGAGGGCGCGGACGATGGCGGTCTGCACACGACTGCGGGTAGCGACGTCGAAAGCGGGATTGCGCTGGTAGTACTGCCAGTGCTCCAGCGCCTGCGCGGCATCGGTGCGGGCGGCGCGCTCCAGGGTCTGCGCGATCAGCGCAACCACCTCGGGGCTGTGGTCCGGAAGCAAAGTATGGTTGCTCAGCAAGCGAGGGTTCTGATAGAGCTGAAGATAGCGCGCTGCCCGGGAGCGGACGGACGCCAAGACGAAAAAGTGTTCGAGGTGGTGGGCCAGACCTATCTGGTTCGCCAACACGGCCTTGGCGTAGCGCTGCCAGGCGATGGCCTCGGTGATTTCGCCGCTGTGGGTCAGCAGCGCGAACAGATTGTCGCAGCCCTCCGGCTGGGAGTGACCGACATTCCACAGCGTGAGACCTGCGCGGACCGCTTCGCGACGGTCACCCGTGTGGTAGCGCGCCTCCTGATACTGGCACTCGAATTCCAGGGTGTGAACGGAATCGCGGTAGTACGCCAGAAAATTGCGCCAATCGTGTTGCGCGTAAAACTCCCGCAGCAGACGCGTGCGCAGGCGATTGGCAAGGGGCATGTCGCCCTGATCGGCCAGAAAGCGGTCGATGGCTTCGCGCGCTTCGGGATAGCGGGCGGAACCGACGGTCTCGAATTCCAGATAGGGGTACAGGGGGTAGTCGTGAAGCTCGTCGCGCAGCCTGAAAAACTCGGCCCAGTCGCTGATGGCGGCCGCCTGTTGCGCGGCGCGGTAGGTTGCGCGCTGTATGTCCAGCTCATCGGCGACCGCCGGAGCCGCGGACAACAATAAAAGGTGCGCCAACCACAGCAGCGCCGGCAACGCCAGCCGGGGTGCGCGCCGTGCCAAAACCCGGGTGCCGGTGTGAACGCCGCGCCTGGCGTACTGTTTCATGGGAGTGCCGTTTTCCCAGCGTCTGCCTTCAGCTCTTTGGCTCCGGGTTGATGCGCACGGCGAGCACGTCGCAGGTCGCGCCGTGCAACACGCCGTTGGCGGTGGATCCGAAAATCAGGGTCAGTCCGTGGCGTCCGTAGCTGCCCACGACGGCGAGATCCACCGCGTTTTCGCGGGCGAAGCGATGCATTTCCTGGGCGGGCTGGCCAATGAGGATGTGGCATTGCGCGGCGTCAAAGCCATTTTCCCGGGCGAGGATCTGCAAGCGCTCGCGGGCCTGATCTTCGAGCCGGACCTGAAGTTCGCCGAGATCCATGGGGATGTCGCCGCCATAGGCGAAAGAAAGCGGTTCCTGGACATGGACCAACGACAGCCGCGCGTCGCTTTCGCCCAGCAGCTCGCGCACCCGGCGCATCACTTGCGCGGATTCCGGCGATAGATCGAGGCCCACGAGAACGTGTTTGTAGACTGCCATGGCATAGCTCCGAAGGCCCTGATGGGGGCAGTGTAACTGCTCCCCGGGTGCGCGCAACAGCGACGGAAATCAACGGGTCGCTGCCGACGGCGGCGAGAACTTCGGCTTGACCCCCGCGGGGCCACCCCTTATATATGCGCGGGTTCGACCGCCGGGTGGCGGTTGTTTTTTTATGGGAAGCAGCGAGTTTCATGGGTAAGTCATTGGTTATAGTGGAATCGCCCGCCAAGGCGAAAACCATCAACAAGTATTTGGGCAACGACTTTATCGTCAAGTCGAGTGTCGGGCATATCCGTGATTTGCCGATGGGCGGCGGCGCGAAGCCGGCGGTCACGGACCGTACTGCCGCCGGCCGTCGCGGGAAGGTAGTCGGCGTCGAGGACAAGGCGCTCATCAAGGCGGAAAAAAGTCGGGAGCAACTGGTTCGCCGCATGGGCATCGATCCCGAGCATGGCTGGACGGCGGACTACCAGGTGCTGCCGGGCAAGGAAAAAGTCGTCGAAGACCTGAAAAAGGCCGCCAGATCCGCCGACGCCATCTATCTCGCCACCGACCTCGATCGCGAAGGAGAGGCCATCGCCTGGCATCTGCGCGAAATCATCGGTGGCCCGGATGATCGCTACCGGCGCGTGGTGTTCAACGAGATCACCCAGAAAGCGATTCGCGAAGCCTTTGCGCATCCCGGTGAGCTCGATCTCAACCGGGTCAATGCCCAGCAGGCGCGGCGTTTTCTCGACCGGGTCGTGGGCTTCATGGTGTCGCCGCTGCTGTGGGAGAAAATTGCCCGCGGTCTGTCGGCAGGGCGTGTGCAGTCGGTAGCGGTGAAACTGATCGTCGAGCGCGAGCGGGAGATCCAGGCGTTCCAGCCCGAAGAGTACTGGACCCTGCATGCCGAACTCGCCAAAGCGGCGGGCGCGCAGGTGCGCTTCGAAGTAAAGAAAGTTGGCGACCAGAACTATCGACCGACCACCGGCGAGGAATCCGCGCGCGCGGTGGCGGCGCTGCGCGATGCCGCCTTTCGCGTTGCGGCGCGGGACGATACCCCGACCCAGACGCGGCCGTCGGCGCCCTTCATCACCTCGACGCTGCAACAGGCGGCGAGTACCCGCCTCGGGTTCGGCGTCAAGAAAACCATGACGCTCGCGCAGCGCCTCTACGAGGCCGGCCATATCACCTACATGCGTACCGACTCCACCAACCTGAGCGCGGACGCGGTGGCGGCCTGCCGCAAGCTGATCGAAACCCGCTACGGCGGCGACTATGTGCCCGCGCAACCCAACAGCTACGGCGCCAGGGCCGGTGCCCAGGAAGCGCACGAGGCGATTCGGCCCTCGGCGGTCGAGGTGCCGGAAGCTGATTTGCCGGGTGTCGATGACGACGCCAAGCGGCTCTACCAACTGATCTGGCAGCAGTTTGTCGCCTGCCAGATGATGCCGGCCCGCTTTACCAGCACGGGCGTCACCGTGATGGCCGGCGACTACGAGCTGCGGGCGCGGGGCCGGGTGGTGCTGTTCGACGGGTTTTTGCGCGCGCTGCCGGCGCAGCGCAGCAAGGACGATGTCGAGCTGCCGGAGCTGACGGTCGATGAAGTGCTGCGGCTGGTAGAGCTGCTGCCGCAGCAGCATTTCACCAAGCCTTCCCCGCGCTACACCGAGGCGACCCTGGTGCGGGAGCTGGAAAAGCGGGGTATTGGCCGCCCCTCGACCTACGCCGCCATCATCTCGACCATCCAGGAGCGCGGCTATGTGCGCCTGGAGACGCGGCGGTTTCACGCGGAAAAGATCGGCGATATCGTCACCAGCCGTCTGGACGAGAATTTTTCCGATCTGATGGATTACGGCTTCACTGCCGCCATGGAGCAGCAGCTCGACCGGGTCGCCGATGGCGAGCTCGACTGGCGGCAGGTGTTGGACGGCTTTTACGCGGGCTTTACCGAAAAGCTGGCGCGCGCGAAGGACGGCGAGGGTGGCATGCGATTGAATGCCGCCGTGGACACGGACATTCCCTGCCCCTTGTGTAGCCGCCCGATGCAGATTCGTACCGGCAGCACCGGCGTTTTCCTGGGCTGCTCCGGGTACGCCCTGCCGCCCAAGGAGCGCTGCAAGGGAACCCGGAACCTGATTCCGGGTGATGAAGCGATACAGATCGACGAAGACGACGAGGCCGAATCGCGACGCTTGTTGAGCAAACGGCGCTGCGCCCGCTGCGACACCACGATGAACGGTTACCTGATCGACGCCAACACCAAGATCCATATCTGCGGCGCGAGTCCGGATTGTCCCGGCTACGAAGTCGAAACCGGCAGTTTCCGCCTCAAGGGCTATGAAGGGCCAGTGATCGCCTGCGACAAGTGTGGCAGCGAAATGCAGCTCAAGTCCGGCCGCTTCGGCAAATACTTCGGCTGTATGGCCGCGACCTGCGGCAATACCCGCAAATTGCTGCGCAGCGGTCAGCCGGCCCCGCCAAAGGTGCCGGCCATTCCCATGCCGGAACTGCGCTGCCAGAAGGTGGACGACCACTATGTGTTGCGCGATGGCGCCGCCGGCCTGTTTCTCGCGGCGAGCCAGTTTCCCAAGTACCGGGAGACCCGCGCCCCGCTGGTGTCGGAGCTGCTTCCGCACCGTGACGACATCGATCCCAAATATCGGTACTTGCTCGATGCCCCGGCGCGCGATCCCGCCGGCAACCCGGCGATAGTGCGCTTCGGACGCAAGACCGGGGAGCACTATGTACAGACCGAGATCGATGGCAAGGCAACGGGCTGGCGCGCCGATTTTCGCGACGGTCTGTGGCGGGTTACCGACAAGAGCAAGTAGTCGCCAGGCTGATCGGAGCGACCCCGGGGCGCTCCGGTGCGGAGTGTGAGTCGGGCTGCTATACTGAAACATCGACCGCATGGGTGGTGATCGGATGGCCTCATCTCTCTACGAAATCATCGAACTTCCGGACGGTGAGTTCACGTTGCAGCGTTCCGGCGAAGATGGCGAACCGCTGGTGAGAATCGAATTTTCCGAGGAGGCCCGGGTCTATCTGCGGGGTTCGGGTCTGGACGTGGCGCGCGCGATGATCGATGCGGGGATAGAGGCGATTGAAAATCTTGGCACCAGTGCCGCGGCCGAGGGTGTAGGCGTGTCCGGGCGGCACGTGCTCCACTAGCCCGCTGGTCCGCGCGCGATGCTCGACTGGCCATCGATCGGCGGCGCCCGGAGCCCGGGCGGTTGAGATCAGCGGCCGGAACTGTTGTATTTCCGGGGTCTTGAGTCGGGGGTCTCGCCAGTGCGGTGATAGCCCGTGGCGCGGGTCACTGTTTCCCGTCGTGCTAAATCCTTGTGCGAACCAAACCAACGCTTATCCCTTCGAGGGCGAAGGTGCTGGTGCGGAGATCGACTTCAATCGGTTGGAAGTCCGGGTTTTCCGGCAGCAGGCGCAACCGGTGTGGCTCGGCGGTGAACTGTAGTCGCTTGACGGTCACGGCATCATCGATGCGCGCCACCACGATGCTGCCGTTATTGGCCACGACGGCTTTCGCCACTGCCAGCAGATCCCCGTCGCGAATCCCGACATCGCGCATGCTGTCGCCCTGGATGCGCAGCAGGTAATCCGCCGGCGGGCTGAACAGAGCGGGATCAACCTGACAATGACCCTCCAGGCATTCCTCGGCGAGGATGGGGCTGCCCGCGGCGACCCTGCCGACGATGGGCATTCCGCCGGTTTCTTCATTCAACCGGATGCCACGCGAAGCTCCGGGTATCATCTGCAGCATGTCCTTGCGCGCCAGCGCGCGCAGGTGCTGTTCCGCGGCATTCGCCGACCGAAAACCGAAGTGATGGGCTATTTCGGCGCGGGTTGGCGGATAGCCATGCTGGTTCTGATAGCGGCAGATGTAATCGTATATTTCGCGCTGGCGTTTGGTCAGGGCGGCAGTGGACATCGGATGATTGACCGTCACGAAAAACCACTGTGATTATAGCCAGTATCGGCGGTGCCGCAAGGATCGAGGGTCGGTTGCAATGCCAATAGCGCTCTGGAAGGGAATTGCCGATGGATGAAAGCAAATTGCCGGAAGCCTGGCGGGTACTGCGTATCCAGTCGGAACTGGTCGAGGGCATCGAAGCCCTGACTCCGCTGCGTCGCGCGGTAACGGTATTCGGCAGCGCGCGGCTGGGGGAAGGCTCGCACTGGTACGAAGTCGCGCTCAAGGTGGGTGAATTGCTGGGTTCCGAAGGAATCCCGGTGATCACCGGCGGCGGGCCCGGAATCATGGAGGCCGCCAATCGCGGCTGTTTCAGCACGCCGGCCGATGCGGTGGGGCTCAATATCAATCTGCCCGGGGAGCAAATCCCGAACGCCTATCAGGACATTGCCCTGACATTCCGTTATTTCTTCGTGCGCAAGTTCATGTTTGTGAAATATGCGATTGGCTTCGTCATATTTCCGGGCGGCTTCGGTACCATGGACGAGTTATTCGAGGCGCTGACCCTGGTGCAGACCGCCAAGGTCAAGCCTTTCCCGATCGTGCTGGTGGGCGCCGAATACTGGCGCGGTCTCCTCGACTGGATGGAGACCACCATGCAGGGCACCGGCTGCATCGGTACGCACGATCTGAATCTGTTCACCCTGGTGGATACCGCAGAAGATGCCGCCGCGGTGATCCTGCATCACGTCCGCATGCTGCAGGCCCAGTCCCTCGCCGAATAGCCAGGGTGCGTGTGCCCGGGCAGAGGCGGCTTGCTAGTAGTCGTCCTCGTCGCCAGCGGACTTGCTGTCGTCGAACGGGTCTTCCCACAGCGGTTCATGGTAGTTCCCGCGCCGGTTGTCCGATTCCTCGTCGTCGAGGTATTCGAGTTCGCGGAGATCGTCCGGCGGTTCGGCGGGCAACAGGATCATCTGTTGCCAGGTTTCAAAGTCGATCTCGCTGATATCGCCATCGATGTACTGGATGGCGATGGTGTCGCTGTCTTCATCGACGGCAACCACCTCGAAAATTTCATCTTCGCTGACGTCCTGGTACCACTTGCTGATGACGGGGCGGCGCTTGGCCATGGCGACGGTCTCCTTGTTTTGTTCTTGTGAAGCAAACTACCACCGGGTGCGGTGGCTTGGCCATACCGATCGCACCTTGGTGCCGGAGTGGGCGCGCGCGGCGCAGTCGCCCGGAGCAAGGGTTATCATAACCGCGTGACCGCCGAGGTAAAGAGCGACAGACCGTGAGACCCCTGTTCCTGGTATTCCGTATCGTTGAAACCGGCAGCGCGCCCGGTGAATCCTGCCAGCGGCGAGCCGCGGTGTGCCCATTCCGGCGCCGGACTTTGCCGGGGCGGCCAGTGTGTCAATCGGGTAACTTCGCATGATGGCCGTCCCGGGCCCGGTGATGCTTGATCTCGACGGGTTGATCCTGACATCGGAAGAGCGGGAGCTGCTTTGGAAGCCAGGCGTTGGGGGTGTGATTTTTTTTGCGCGCAACATCGTTTCCCGGGCGCAGTTCATCGATCTCGTTGCCGAAGTGCGTGCGCTGCGCCCCGAATTGCTGCTGGCCGTGGATCAGGAGGGCGGCAGGGTACAGCGTCTGCGGGACGGTTATAGCGCACTGCCGGCAATGCAACGCCTGGGTGAAGCCGTGGCGCGCGATCCGGCGCACGGCGCGTGGTTGTGTCGGGAAACCGGTTGGCTGCTGGCCAGCGAGGTACTGGCATCAGGACTCGATTTCAGCTTTGCGCCGGTGCTCGACCTCGACCGGGCGCATTGCGCGGTGATTGCCGAGCGGGCGTTTCACACGACTCCGGAGGTCGCCATCACCGCGTTGCGCGCCTTCATTGCCGGTCTCCATGAGGCGGGCATGGCGGTGACGGGCAAGCATTTTCCCGGTCATGGTGGCGTTCGGGGCGATAGCCATCTCGAGACCCCTCGCGATGAGCGGTCGTTGGCCATGTTGCGCGCGCACGATCTGCGTCCCTTTGCTGAGCTCGTGGATGAGCTCGACGCGGTGATGCCGGCCCACATCGTTTACAGCGCGATCGATCACCGTCCGGCCGGATTCTCACCGTTCTGGATACAGGATCTGCTGCGCGGTGAACTCGGATTCGGTGGCGTGGTGTTCAGTGACGATCTGGCCATGAAGGGTGCCGACCTGATGGGCGGGTACCCGGAAAAGGCGCACGCCGCGCTGGCGGCCGGCTGCGACATGTTGCTGGTGTGCAACGACCGCGCCGGCGCGATTGAAGTGCTGGCGGCACTGGCGTCATCGCGTATCGCGGCGTCGCCCCGACTAGCCAGAATGCGGGCGCGGCGCCGTCCCGACTGGGCCTCCCTTGAGGGTGATACACGTCGTGGAGCCATCCAGGCTGCACTGGCCGCTTGCTGAGGACGGTGGGGTGAATCCGCGCATCGCGATCATCGGCGGCAGTGGTCTGCAAACGCTGCCCGACTTCAGGATCCTGGAGCAGATTCCGGTGACGACGCCCTGGGGGGCGCCCTCGACCCCGGTGCAAGTCGGGACCCTGGATGGCGTAGAGCTCCTGTTTTTGCCACGTCACGGTGGCGCCAGGGCGATCCCCCCTCACCGGGTAAATTACCGCGCCAACATCGCCGCGCTGGCGGAACTGGGCGCGCGGCATGTGTTTGCCTTTAATGCGGTGGGCGGCATCGACGCTGATTTTCCCGCCGGAACGCTGGCGGTTCCCGACCAGATCATCGATTACACCTGGGGTCGCGAGCACAGTTTCTGGGCGGACGACACCGGCGAACTGCTGCATGTGGATTTCACCCAGCCCTATGACGGCGGCGCCCGGGAGTGCCTGCTGCGCGGCGCGCGCGCCGCTGGCGTGCCCGTGGTGCCGCGCGGCGTGTACGCCGCCACCCAGGGGCCGCGCCTGGAATCCGCCGCCGAAATTCGCCGTCTGCGGCAGGATGGCTGCGATCTGGTGGGCATGACCGGGATGCCGGAAGCGGCGTTGGCGCGCGAAAAAAATCTCGCCTACGCGAGCCTCGCCCTGGTGGTCAACATGGCGGCCGGCATTGCTGCCGCCGAAATCACCATGGCCGAGATCCGCGCGGTGATGGCGCGTGAAATTCCGCGCGCGGTGCGCACGCTGGCGGCCGCGGCGACCCATGCTGCGGGCGAACTCCGGACGCCATGATGATGCCGGAGATCGCACCGGAGTGGGGACTCGGTGGCCTCGCGCTCAGCGCGTTTTTGTCGGCGACGCTGCTGCCCGGCGGTTCCGAAGTCTTGCTCGTGCTCCTGGCCCGGCAGCAGGACTGGGCGCCG
The DNA here is from genome assembly GCA_016191205.1 of Gammaproteobacteria bacterium. Classification (GTDB taxonomy): domain Bacteria; phylum Pseudomonadota; class Gammaproteobacteria; order Pseudomonadales; family Porticoccaceae; genus JAGPUQ01. The sequence continues at coordinate 36,183 of JACPPB010000022.1, forward strand.
GGCACCCTGTTGTGGACGGCTACCCTGGCCAATACCCTGGGAGGGCTGTCAACCTACGGTCTCGGTCGCCTGGCGGTCGCGGGGCGCGCGCCGGCGGGCCGGGGCATGGCGGACGTCGGGGCGCTGGCCCGGGTGCGGCGTTGGGGTTATCCGGCACTACTGTTCTCCTGGCTGCCGCTCGTCGGCGATGGACTTTGCCTTGCGGCGGGCTGGCTGAGGATGCGGGTGCCGGCGACGTTGCTGATGCTCTTCGCGGGCAAGCTCGCACGTTATGGCGCGGTGTTATGGCTGACTATCTGAGATTGAGTTTGCGGAATTGCGCACCCGGGACCGCGGCCCGCAGCGCGGGCTGGTCGGCGCTCGCGCTCTGTTATGGATTGCTGGTGGCGCTGGTGCTCGCGGGCCTTGGGTGGATCTATTTGGGGTTCACTTACCGCGGTGACCATCTGCGCGCCAGCGATTATCACTACCCGGCGGACTACCGCCCGGCATGCGCGGGCGGTTTGGGCGCGGTCGCGGATCATGAACGCGCGCTGACCGCTGCTGGACTGCATTTTTCGGTGACGACGCCGCGCAACTATCGCGCCGACTTTGCGCATCCCTTGCTGGTGGTGTGGGCGCCTTCAGGTTTGAGCGAACAATTTTCGGAGCGTTTTACCGGGCTAACCGGGGCGGCCACGGAGCGTGGTTTCATCGTGGTATACAGCCGCAGCGTGCCGCTGGGCGAGAAGGCCCTGCGCGCGCTTGCCGAGATCCCGGCCGCGGCAATGGCCAGGTGGTGCATCGATCCGGCGCGCGTCGCGTACACCGGCCATTCCGACGGCGGCACCGTGAGCAATGCGCTGGCAGTGCTGCCCGGACTCGACCGGCGACCGGCGGTGATCGCGCCGAGCGCGATGGGCATGCAGGGGCAGGATATGGCGGCGTTCGCCTGTCCGGCACCCACGCCGGTGATGCTGATGCACAATCAGGACGATCATCATTTTCCGGATTACGGCGTCGGTGTGGCGAACTGGTGGGCGCGCTGCAACGGATGTTCGACCCACCTTGACGCTGCGGGGTTTCCGGATTGCGAAGCGTTTTCGGGGTGCGTGGCACCGACCTTGCTGTGTCGTGCGCCGGGAGGCCACGCGCATTGGCCGGGTTTTGAGCATCGGGTGATCGAGTTTATCGATGGGGTGATGCCCCGCTGACAAGTTTGATAGAGCGGCGCGCGGGCGCAGGGCTTTCAATGTTCGTCCCGCACCGCACGTTGCCGCAATACGAGCTTGCGATGGACGTCGCGCAGCCGGTCATGGCGTTTCATGCCTGCCAGCAGGTCGTTGATCTCCTCGCCGCAGAGGGAGCCCTTGACGAGCAGCCGCAGCGCGATGCGGTCCAGGTAAAGCTGATTGTCCATGCTCTGGATAACGCGGTTGGCATCGGCGGCGAGACCGTCGAGCGTGCTGGCGTTCCTGTGGCTCAGATCCACGTCCGCAAGCTCTTCGTATTCCAGGCGCAAGCGTTCGAGCGACAGCAGCGAACGGACCGCCAGCTGATAGTCGTAACCCCCGTCGATCTGGTTGAAGGCGACGCCCTGGTACAGGGCCTGGGCTGCCGGGCCACCCAACAGGATGCGCACCGTTGACAGTGTCTGCTCCAGTGCTTCCGGCCATAACCGGCCGGGATTGCCGGGGCGTTGCATCAGCGAGGCGAGGGCGTGATTGGGCTCGAAGTGGACATGGCTGGGTTCCGCGTCGACGTTCGGCTCGGTCAGCTTCGCGTGCAGCACATCGCGGGAGTAGTGATAGCAGACGAGGACATGGCCTGCCTCGTGGTAGGCGACAGCCTCCCGGGACACCTGTTGGGGGGCACCACGCGGGCGCAGCAGGTGTTCGATGTTGGGTATGCGCACTTTTGACACCGGATGGTCCTCTTAACAGGCTGTTGAAAAACTGCTGCGGCAGCCATCTGCTTCGTTGCGCGGTGCTCGCTTCCTCGCCTATCTGCTTGATATGTCTCGGTCGCTGCGCGCCGTGCGCCTCGCATCTGGCCGTCCTCGCGACGCTTTTCAACAGCCTGTCAAGCCGCGCCATGCCTGGGTGAATACCTCAAGCCCCATGTTTTTCCGTTCGCCATGAAATTGCAAGGGCGTCGGCT
>JACPPB010000046.1 GCA_016191205.1 Gammaproteobacteria bacterium
CGCATTGACGAATGTGTCGGCGCACCGCGACCAGCCGTCGGCGAGTTCCGCCGGCTTGGTCGCGTGCATCAGGGTGGCGAGCACATGCAGGTTCGCGGCATTGCCGATGGAGGTGTCGACCTTGATGCCGGTGCCGTTGGCACCGGTCACGTTGGCCGACGAGCCCTTGTCGAGATTGTAGATGTCGATGTTGCTGGTCCTGCTGTTGAGGTCCAGCCCGGCGGCATTCGTGGTGATGTTCAGCGTATCGTTGCCGCTGGTGCCGTTGATCCCTGTCGCGCCGGCCACCTGTTTCGCCGTGGCGAAGAAGATGTCGTCCTGGTCGCTTCCCTTGATCGTCCCGGTCTGGGCGCCGGTCAGGGTGAACGTGAAGCCGGTCGTGTTGCTGACGAGATTGTAGTCCTCGAAACCGAACAGGCCGGTAAGCGTGCCGCCCGCGTCGTCATCCACCGTGTAGATGTTCGTGCCCGGCGCATCGATCGCGCCATTGAACCCATTGTGCGCGAAAACGTCCGACGTGATCCTGCCGTCGGGCACCGTCAGCGTCAGGCGCTCGAACTCGCCGCTGCCGGCCGTCAGCACGGTGTTGGGCGCCTGGAGGATCAGCAAATCGCCGGCAGGGCCGCCGCCGCCTCCCAAGAGGATGCCCGAGGGACCGCCTCCGGCATAGATCACCGTGTCGTCGCCGGACCGGCCGGTCACGTTCTGCGCGAGAGAGCCGACCGTGAACACGTTGGCGGTCGTCTTGTCCTCGCCCAGGACGTACTGCTCGACGCCGATGTCGCCGGTTGCAGTCCCGTTGGTCGTGAGGGTGATGGTCTGCGTGCCGCCCGTCTGCCCGAAGGGCTTCGCGAAGCCGTTGTGCTGGGCCAGCGTCATGGTCGCCGAGACGGCAGTGTTGCCGAAGCCGACGAGTTCCGCGCCGGTGACTGCGCCCCCGTCCAAGCCCGAGATGTCGGTGGCACCACCGCCGAATTGCACCAGATCGCCCTTGCCGGCGTTGGCCAGCACACCCGAGAAAGTCCCGGCGCCGAAGACGACAATGTCGTTGAAGACATCGGGATCGACCAGGTCGAGATTCTGGCTGCCGCCGACCAGCCCGCTATCGTCCTCGGCGAGCGCGAACGTGTAGGCGCCATCGCCTATCACCACGTAGTTCTCGACGCCGGCGTCCCCAATGACGATACCCGCCGTCGTGAGCACGATGGTCTGCGTGCCATCCTTGTCGATGAACGGCGTCCCGAACCCATTGTGCTGCTCCAGCGTCAACGAGACCGTGATCTCGGCGTCGCTGAAACTCGCCGTGCCCGCCCCGGTCGCGGCGCCGGCGTTGACCTCGCTGATATCGACGTCGCCGCCGCCCGGCAGGAATTGCACGGTGTCGTCCGTGTCGGCGCCGGCCAGCTTGCCGCTGAACGGGCTGCCATACTGGATGACGTCGGCGCCGCCCGAGCTGATGTCGACGTTCTGCGCCCCGCCCACGAGCTTGACGTTGTCGAGATCGCGATCTTCGCGCCCGTCGCGTCACCGCCATTGACACCGTGGATGTCGATGGGTCCGGCCAGGAACACGACGAAGTCGTCGGTGTCGGCGCCGACCAGATTTCCAGAGAAGGCCCCGGGTGTGTAGAGGATGAAGGCCCCGCCACCGGCGCCGATGTCGATGTTCTGCTTGCCGCCGTCCAGCTTCACGTTGTCGGCAGAGACGAAGAAGCTGTCGCTGCCGCCCGCGAACACGTAGTTCTCGATCCCGGAGTCATTGAGGATCTGGACGGCCGAGGTCGTGAGCGTGATCGTCTGGGTGTTGTCCGTATTCTTGAACGGGTGCTTGAACCCGTCGTGCTGCTGGGCCGTCATCGTCACCGAGATGTCGGCGTCGTTGAAATCCACCTTGTTGGCGCCGGTTGGGCTGGTCGCGCCGGAGATGTCGGCATCGCCGATGAACTTGATCGTGTCGCCGTCAGCGAGGCCGGTGTAGGCACCGGCGAAGGTACCGGTATCGAACACCAGGTTGTCGTGGCCGCCGGAGCCGACGTCGACGTTCTGCACGCCGCCAATCAGGTCGACATTGTCC
>JACPPB010000047.1 GCA_016191205.1 Gammaproteobacteria bacterium
ACAACAATCCGCTGTTCTCGGCGCAGCCGGCCGTGGCGGCCGATGGGACGCTGGCGTTTACCGTGGCGGCCAACGCCAACGGTTCGGCGACAGTGAGCGTGTATTTGAAAGACAACGGCGGCACGGACAACGGGGGGGCGGACACCACCGCGACGCAGACCTTTCTCATCACCGTGACGGCGGTGAACGACGCGCCGACGTTCGACATCGGCGGGAGCCAGACGGTGCTGGAGGATGCGGGAGCGCAGACGGTACCGGCGTTTGCCTCCAACTTCAGCAAGGGGCCGGCGGACGAATCAGGGCAGACGCTGACGGTGACCACGACCAACACCAACAACGGACTGTTCTCGGCGCAGCCGTCGGTGGATCTGGCGTCGGGGAACCTGACCTACACCCCGGCTGCGAACGCCAATGGATCGGCGACCGTGTCGGTGAAGTTGATGGACAACGGCGGCGTGCTGAACGGGGGCGTGGATTTCACGACCAAGACCTTCACCATCACTGTGACAGCGGTGAACGATGCGCCCAGCTTCGTTAAGGGCGCGGACGTGACGGTGCTGGAAGATGCGGCGGCGTACTCAGCCGCGTGGGCGACGGCCATCAGCAAGGGTCCGGCGGACGAGGCGGGGCAGACGCTGACCTTCTTTGTGAGCAACAACAACAATCCGCTGTTCTCGGCGCAGCCGGCCGTGGCGGCCGATGGGACGCTGGCGTTTACCGTGGCGGCCAACGCCAACGGTTCGGCGACAGTGAGCGTGTATTTGAAAGACAACGGCGGCACGGACAACGGCGGGGTGGACACCACCGCGACGAAGACCTTCCTCATCACCGTCACGGCGGTGAACGACCCTCCAGTTGCAACCGCGGACGCAAGGGCCACGCTTGAGGATACGCCGCTGACTTTTCTGGCTTCCAGCCTATTGTCTAACGACACAGCGGGTCCAGCAGACGAAAGCGGGCAAACTCTGGCTGTAACTGCCGTGGCGGCCACCGCGAATACGTTCGGGGCAGTGGCGTTGAACGCCGGGAATGTCACCTATACTCCCGCTCTGAACTACAATGGCCCGGCAAGCTTCCAATATACAGTTTGCGATAACGGCGCTACGAACGGCGGACCGGATCCCAGGTGCTCATCTGGCGTAGTGAACGTAGCTGTGGCTCCCGTGAACGACCCGCCGGTTATCACCAGCATCACGGGTCCGACGGGTCCGCTGGCGGCCCCGTCAACTGCGACACTGACCGCGAACTTCTCGGATCCGGATATCGGCGATACCCACACATGTACCTTCTCCTGGGATAACTCTCCCACTCCTACGACGACGGCCGGCACAGTAACCGACGGCACTTCCGGATCCTGCACGAGTTCATTCCAGTACACCGTTGCGGGAGTGTATTCCGTGACCGTGACCGTTAAGGACGTAGCCTTGGCAAGTGTCACCAGCGTGTACGAGTTCGTAGTCGTTTACGATCCAAACGCCGGTTTCGTGACCGGCGGCGGTTGGATCAACTCACCTGTCGGCGCGTATAAGGCCAATCCCAGCCTGACTGGGAAAGCAAACTTCGGTTTCGTTTCCA
>JACPPB010000024.1 GCA_016191205.1 Gammaproteobacteria bacterium
CGTTTTCCCATGAAGCGCCTGCTCGACCGCACCATTCTGATCACCGGCGCCAGCCGCGGCATCGGCCGGGCCATCGCCCTCGCCGCCGCGCGGGAAGGCGCGAACATCGTCATCGCCGCCAAGACGGCGGAGCCGCATGCCAAACTGCCCGGCACCATTCACACGGTGGCCGCGGAAGTCCGGGCCCTCGGTGTCCGGGCCCTCCCGTTGCAGGTCGATGTCCGCGAAGAAGTCCAGGTCGCGGACCTGATGACCGCCGTCGAAAAGGAATTCGGCCGGCTCGACGCCCTCATCAACAACGCCGGCGCGATCCAGCTCACGAACGTCGCCAACACCCCGGTCAAGCGCTATGATCTCATGCAACAGGTGAACTCCCGCGCGGTGTTCATCTGCGCCAAGGCCGCCCTGCCCCTGCTGCGGGCGGCGGGCGGCGGCCACATCATCAGCCTGTCGCCCCCGCTCAACCTCCGCGCCAAATGGCTGGCCCCGCACGCCCCCTACACTCTGTCCAAATTCGGCATGACGCTGCTGTCCCTCGGCCTGGCCGGTGAGTTTGCCGCCGACAAGATTTCCGTCACCACGCTGTGGCCGCGCACCACCATCGCCACGGCCGCCATCGAGTTCGCCGTCGGCGCCCAGCTCCTCCCGCTCTGCCGCACGCCCGAGATCATGGCCGATGCCACGCTGGAAGTCCTCGCCACCACCGACCTGTCCCTCACGGGCCAGACCCTCCTCGACGAAGATTTCCTCCGCACCCGCGGCTGGACGGATTTCTGCTGCTACGCGCACAACCCGGCCTACGCCGACCAGCTGTTCCCCGATCTTTTCATCGATTCCTGACCGGCCGGACCGGATGCCCGCGCCTCTGTTTCATCACCCTTCTGCCTGACCCGCGCCGCCATGCTCTCCGCCACCCTGCCCACGAAGTCGCCGCCGGCCGCCCCCCTGGTGCTGCCGAGCGAGCAAAACCTCCGTTTCATCCTCGGCCTGAAACTCAATCAGTTCCGCAAGCAGCAGGATCTTTCGCTGGCGGAACTCGCCAACCGCGCCGGCATGGCCATCTCCTATCTCAGTGAGATCGAGAAGGGGAAGAAATACCCGAAGCCGGAGAAGATCCTCGCCCTCGCCAAGGCCCTGGGGGTCAGTTTCGACGATCTCGTCTCGCTCCATCTCGGGGAGAAGCTCCACCCGCTCTCCGGCGTGCTCAAGTCCGGCATCCTGCAGGAGATGCCGCTGGAAGTCTTCGGCCTCACCCCGACCGGCCTGCTGGCGATGATGGCCGACGAGCCGCAGAAGATCAGCGCCCTCTTCGACACCTTTGTCAAAATCGCCCGGCGCTTCGACGTGAAGATCGAGCACCTGTTGCTCGCCGCCATGCGCTCGCACGTCGAGCAGAGCAAAAACTATTTTGAGGACATCGAGCAGGCGGCCGAGTCCTTCCGCACGGCCCAGGGCTGGGAGCGCCGTCCCGTGCCCGACTTCACGCAACTGGGCGAGCACCTCGTCCGGCACTGCGGTTACACCATCGACGAGCACACGCTGGCCGGGCACCCGGAGCTGCACGACCTGCGGGCGGTCACCCTGCGAGGCGACACCGCCCACCCCCGGCTGCTGCTCAACCCCCGCCTCGGGGAGTGGCAACGCGCCTTTCTGCTCGCCCGGGAGATCGGCCGCGCGCAGTTCGGCCATCACGAGGCGGTCACCACCTCGCCCATCGTGAAAGTCGATTCCTTCGAGCAACTGCTGAACAACTTCCGCGCCTCCTACTTCGCCGGCGCCCTCCTGCTCGACCGCCACCTGCTCGTCGCGGACCTCCGCCAGTTTTTCGCCCAACCCGCCTGGGACGGCGCGGCGCTGCTCGCCATCAAAAGAAAATACCAGGCGACGCC
>JACPPB010000029.1:0-45680 GCA_016191205.1 Gammaproteobacteria bacterium
GGAACACCACGATATAGGGCACCCCCACCTGGCGCGACAGCAGGATGTGCTCCCGCGTCTGCGGCATCGGGCCATCGGCGGCCGAGCACACCAGGATCGCGCCGTCCATCTGCGCCGCGCCCGTGATCATGTTCTTCACGTAGTCCGCGTGACCGGGGCAGTCCACGTGCGCGTAGTGCCGCGCCGACGATTCGTATTCCACGTGCGCCGTCGCAATCGTGATCCCGCGCTCCCGCTCTTCCGGTGCGTTGTCGATCCCGTCAAACGGCACCGCCGTACCGCCCCAGGTCTCCGCACATACCCGCGTCAACGCCGCCGTCAGCGTCGTCTTGCCATGGTCCACGTGTCCTATCGTCCCCACGTTTACGTGCGGCTTGCTCCGCTGAAATTTTTCCTTTCCCACGAGTGGCTCCTCTGTGTCTGATGCTGGAATTTACGGCCGATTTGGTTATGCCCGCTTGGCGATAACTTCGGCAGCGACATTGTTGGGTGCTTCGGCGTATTTGAGAAATTCCATGGTGAAGGTCGCGCGGCCCTGAGTTGCAGACCGCAGCGAAGTCGCGTAGCCGAACATTTCAGCCAGCGGCACTTCGCACCGAACCACCTTGCCCGAAACACTTTCTTCCATTCCCTGAATCAATCCGCGCCGACGATTGAGATCGCCGACCACGTCGCCCATGTTTTCTTCGGGCGTGACCACTTCAACGCTCATGACCGGCTCGAGCAGGACGGCGCCACCCTTCTTCGACAATTCCTTGGTGGCCATGGACGCAGCGATCTTGAACGCCATCTCGCTTGAGTCGACATCGTGGTACGAGCCGTCGAACAGGGTTGCCTTGAGTCCGAGCAGTGGATAACCGGCCAATACACCGTTCTTCATCTGTTCGCCGATACCTTTTTCCACCGCGGGAACATATTCCTTCGGCACCACGCCGCCGACGATGCCATTGACGAACTCCAGCCCTTCGGCACCATCTTCACGGGGCTCGAAGCGGACCCAGATGTGCCCGTATTGACCACGTCCACCGCTTTGCCGAATGAACTTGCCTTCGATTTCGCAGGTATTGCGGATCGCTTCCCGATAGGCAACCTGGGGCTTGCCGATATTGGCCTCGACGCTGAACTCGCGCCGCATGCGGTCGACAATGATGTCGAGGTGCAGCTCGCCCATGCCGGAAATAATGGTCTGCCCGGTTTCTTCGTCGGTCTTCACCCGGAAGGAAGGATCTTCTTGCGCCAGCTTGCCGAGTGCGACGCCCATTTTTTCCTGGTCCGCCTTGGTTTTCGGCTCGACCGCCACCGATATCACCGGTTCCGGAAAATCCATCCGCTCCAGGGTGATTTTATGGTTGAGATCGCACAGAGTCTCGCCGGTGGAAACATCCTTGAGCCCGATCACTGCCGCGATGTCACCGGCGTACACTTCCTTGATCTCATCGCGCTGGTTGGCATGCATCTGCACCATCCGGCCAATGCGCTCCTTCTTGCTGGTAATCGGATTGAACACCGCATCGCCGGACTTGAGCACGCCGGAGTAAACCCGGATGAAGGTCAGCACGCCCACGAAGGGGTCGGTCGCAATCTTGAACGCGAGGGCTGCAAACGGTGCCTCGTCGGAGGCAACGCGCTCTTCAATGGTTTCCTCGTCGTCCAGCGTACCTTCGATGGCCTTGACTTCGGTCGGCGAAGGAAGATATTCAACGACCCCATCGAGCACCGCCTGTACGCCCTTGTTCTTGAAGGCGGAGCCGCAGAACACCGGCACGATCTCGTTGGCGAGCGTGCGCGCGCGAATGCCCTGCTTGATTTCTGCTTCGGTCAGTTCGCCACCTTCAAGGTATCTTTCCATGAAAGCGTCGTTCGCTTCCGCGGCCGCCTCCACGATGCCTTCGCGCAGACTCAGGCATTCGTCCACCAGCTCGGCAGGAACTTCGGTGTACTCGAACGTCATGCCCTGATCGGCTTCGTTCCAGGTAATGACTTTCATTTTTATCAGATCGACGACGCCGCGAAACAATTCTTCCGCGCCAATGGCAAGCTGCAGCGGAACCGGGACCGCGCCCAGGCGTTCCTTGAGCTGGGCGACCACACGCAGAAAGTCGGCGCCGGCACGATCCATTTTGTTCACGAACACCAGCCGCGGCACCTTGTACTTGTTGGCCTGACGCCAAACGGTTTCCGTCTGCGGCTGCACGCCCGAAGAACCGCACAGCACAACCACTGCGCCATCGAGAACACGCAACGACCGCTCCACTTCAATCGTGAAGTCCACGTGACCGGGAGTATCGATGATGTTGATGCGGTGCTCGTCGAACTGCTTCTGCATTCCGCGCCAGAAACAGGTGGTGGCGGCGGAGGTGATCGTGATGCCACGCTCCTGCTCCTGCTCCATCCAGTCCATGGTGGCGGCGCCGTCATGCACTTCGCCCATCTTGTGCGACAAACCGGTATAAAAAAGCACCCTTTCGGTGGTGGTGGTCTTGCCGGCGTCCACATGAGCCACGATCCCGATGTTGCGGTACCGTGCAATTGGTGTCTTACGTGCCACTGTCTCTATCCCCAACGCTACTGTGCATAAACCGCGAAAGGCAGCCCGTTAGCCGCCTTTCGATGAATGCCTTGTCCCCAATGCGGACTCGCGCCCGCCCTGAAGTCAGAACCGATAATGCGAAAACGCCTTGTTGGCTTCGGCCATCCGATGCACATCTTCGCGCTTCTTGACCGCACTGCCACGCCCTTGCGCCGCATCGGCGATTTCGCCGGCAAGGCGCTGTGCCATGGATTTTTCGCTGCGGCCACGCGAGTAGTCGACCAGCCAGCGCATGGCCAGCGCGGTGCGGCGCGATGCGCGGACTTCCACCGGAACCTGGTAAGTGGCACCACCGACGCGGCGCGACTTCACCTCAACCATGGGCGCGATATTGTTCAGCGCTTCTTCAAACGCCTCTACCGGATTGCGTTTCATCCGCTGCTCAACCAGCTCAAGAGCACCGTAGACGATCCGCTCGGCAACTGCCTTCTTACCGCTGACCATGACGTGATTGACAAATTTGGCGAGGGTTCCGTTCCCGTATTTGGGATCCGGCAGAATTTCGCGCTTGGCGACAACTCTTCTTCTAGGCATAACGCTCTCTCTTCAGGTTGTCCGGCACCCAGGGGGCCGGCCTTACTTGGAATAAACCAGGAATACGATCACTTTGTCTTCGGGCGCTTGGCTCCGTATTTGGATCGCGCCTGCCGGCGCGCACTGACGCCGGATGTATCCAGACTCCCGCGCACGGTGTGGTAGCGCACGCCGGGAAGATCCTTGACCCGGCCGCCGCGAATGAGCACAACGCTGTGCTCCTGCAGATTGTGGCCTTCACCGCCAATGTAGGAGGTCACCTCGTACCCGCTGGTGAGGCGCACACGGCATACCTTGCGCATCGCGGAATTGGGCTTTTTCGGCGTGGTGGTATACACGCGCGTACAAACGCCGCGGCGCTGGGGACAACCTTCCAACGCAGGCACGGTGCTCTTGGTGAGCTTGCGTTTTCTCGGCTTGCGAACCAGCTGGTTGACAGTTGCCATGAATCTCGTACTCCTGAAATTAAATCCTGCCGCAGAACGCCCCTTTCGTTGGTTCGGAGGGGGCCCCGGGGCAGGCGGTGCTGATTGCCCTCAGCGGGGACGCGGGATTCTAAAGAGACACCCCGGGACCGTCAAGGTTGAATGCATGTCAAGCGCAGTGCCGACAGCGGTAATGCGACTCAAAGTTCATCGCTGCCGGCACTCAGCGCCTCGGTCAGGGCCGCCTCGACGTCCGTCGCCGATACGCCGGCCGCCACCTGCTCGACCGCTTCCCGCGACTTCCGCCGCAGCGCGTGATAGGCCTGACCGGTACCCGCGGGTATCAGGCGACCTACCACCACGTTTTCCTTCAGGCCGCGCAGCCGGTCGACCTTGCCGGTGACGGCCGCCTCGGTGAGCACCCGGGTGGTTTCCTGGAACGAGGCCGCCGAAATGAAGCTTTCGGTTGCCAGCGATGCCTTGGTGATACCCAGCAGCGAACGTTCGTACCGAGCGGGTATTCTGTCGTTGGCGCGCAGAGCCTCGTTCACTTCCTGCACCTGGGCGTATTCCAGCTGCTCGCCCGGGATGAAATCGGAATCGCCCGCTTCGACAACCTCCACTTTGCGGAGCATCTGCCGGACGATCACTTCGATGTGCTTGTCATTGATCCGTACACCTTGCAGGCGGTAGACCTCCTGAATCTCATTGACGATGTACTTCGCCAGGGGCTCCACACCTTTGAGCCGCAGAATGTCGTGGGGGCTCGATGGCCCCTCGGAAATGACTTCACCCCTGGCCACCTGCTCGCCTTCGTAGACGCCCAGCTGGCGCCACTTCTGGATCAGCTCCTCATGGGGCTCGTTGCCGTCCGCCGGCGTGATGATCAGGCGCCGCTTGCCTTTGGTCTCCTTGCCAAAGGTGATGGTGCCGGAGATCTCCGCCAGGATCTCGGGGTCCTTGGGTTTGCGCGCCTCGAACAGGTCCGCGACGCGCGGCAAACCGCCGGTGATGTCGCGGGTCTTCTGGCCTTCCTGCGGAATTCTCGCGATCACATCGCCAACGCCTACCTGATCGTTATCGCTGACCATAATGATGGCGTCGGTCGGCAGCATGTAATGCGCCGGCACGGTGGAATTCGAGAAGCACAGCTCTTTGCCATCAGCACCGAGCAGGGTAATCATGGGCTTCATATCCTTGCCCGCCGCCCGCCGCTCGTTGGGATCGATCACCACGGTGCTGGTCTGCCCGGTGACCTCATCGGTCTGCCGGCGAATACTCAAACCCTCTTCCATCCCGGAAAACGCCACCCGGCCCTCCACCTCGGTAATGATGGGGTGGGTGTGGGGATCCCAGCTGGCGACCACCGCGCCAGGCTGTACCTTGGCGCCATCCACGACGCGGATCACCGCGCCATAGGGCAGTTTGTAACGCTCGCGCTCGCGCCCGCTGTCGTCCGCGATGGCCAGTTCACCGGAACGCGACACCGCCACCAGATCGCCGCTGCGGCGCTGCGCCACCTTGGCGCCCACCAGACGGACGGTGCCGCCCGTCTTGACCTGGATGCTGTCCGCCGCCGAAGCCCGGGACGCTGCACCACCGATGTGGAAGGTGCGCATGGTGAGCTGGGTGCCGGGCTCGCCGATTGACTGGGCGGCGATCACACCGACCGCCTCACCGGGGTTGATGCGGTGTCCACGCGCCAGATCGCGGCCATAACACTGGGCACAGATGCCGTAGCGGGTTTCACAGGTAATCGGCGAGCGCACCAGGATCTCATCGATGCCTGCCCGCTCGATCACGCCCACCAACTTCTCGTCGATCAGCGTATTGGCGGCAACCACGGGTTCCTTGGCGCCGGCGACATGAATATCGTGGACGACGACGCGCCCGAGGATACGATCGCCCAGCGTTTCAATGATGTCACCGCCCTCGATCACGGGCGCCATCAGCAGACCCTGATCGGTACCGCAGTCGATTTCGGTCACCACCAAGTCCTGCGCCACGTCCACCAGGCGACGGGTGAGATAACCCGAGTTCGCGGTTTTCAGTGCCGTATAGGCGAGGCCTTTGCGCGCGCCGTGGGTCGAAATAAAGTACTGGAGGACATTGAGGCCCTCGCGGAAATTGGCGGTGATCGGCGTTTCGATAATGGAACCGTCGGGACGCGCCATCAATCCCCGCATGCCGGCCAGCTGCCGAATCTGGGCCGGCGAACCCCGCGCGCCGGAGTCAGCCATGACGTAGACGGAGTTGAAGGAGTTTTGCTGAACCTCCTTGCCTTCCTTGTTGGTGACGGTCTCCTTCGAAATCACGTCCATCATGGCTTTCGCCACGCGGTCGTTGGCGCGCGACCAGATGTCGATGACCTTGTTGTATTTCTCGCCCTGGGTCACCAGGCCGTTGGCGAACTGGGTCTCGATCTCCAGAACTTCGCGCTCGGCCTGCGACACGATGTCGGCTTTCTCGTCCGGGATGACGAAGTCGTTGACGCCGATGGAGACACCGGAGCGGGTGGAAAAATCGAATCCGGTGTACATCAACTGGTCGGCAAAAATCACGGTGTCCTTGAGGCCCAGGCTCCGGTAGCACTGGTTGATGATCCGGGAGATGGCCTTCTTGTTCATGTCCTGATCGACCAGGTCGTAACTCAGACCCCGGGGCACGATGTTCCACAGCAAGGCGCGGCCAACCGTGGTGTCCCGCAGGGTGACGCTTTCGGTGAAGCTGCCGTCTTCTTCGCGCCGCGCTTCGCTGATGCGCACCTTGACCCGCGCCTGCAGATCGACATTTTCCGAATAAAACGCCCGCGACACTTCCTGCAAGTCGGAAAACGCCATGCCTTCGCCCCGCGCGTTCACGCGCTCGCGCGTCATGTAATACAGGCCCAGCACCACATCCTGCGAGGGCACGATGATGGGTTCACCGCTGGCCGGCGACAGGATGTTGTTGGTGGACATCATGAGCGCGCGCGCTTCGAGCTGTGCCTCCAGCGTCAGCGGCACATGGACCGCCATCTGGTCGCCATCGAAGTCCGCGTTGTAGGCGGCGCACACCAGGGGATGCAACTGGATCGCCTTGCCTTCAATGAGCGTGGGCTCGAAAGCCTGGATGCCCAGCCGGTGCAGGGTCGGCGCCCGGTTCAACAGCACCGGGTGCTCGCGGATCACGTCATCGAGGATGTCCCAAACGACGGGCTCCTCGCGCTCGACCATTTTCTTCGCGGCCTTGATGGTGGTGGCGAGGCCCTGGGTTTCCAGTTTGGAAAAAATAAAGGGCTTGAACAATTCCAGCGCCATCCGCTTGGGCAGACCGCACTGGTGGAGCCGGAGCGTCGGACCCACCACGATCACCGAGCGACCGGAGTAATCGACGCGCTTGCCGAGCAGGTTCTGCCGGAACCGGCCCTGCTTGCCCTTGATCATGTCGGCGAGGGATTTCAGCGGCCGCTTGTTCGAGCCGGTAATCGCACGACCGCGGCGGCCGTTGTCGAGCAGCGCATCCACGGATTCCTGCAGCATGCGCTTTTCGTTGCGCACGATGATGTCCGGCGCGCTGAGTTCCAGCAGTCGCTTGAGGCGATTGTTGCGGTTGATCACCCGGCGATACAGATCGTTCAGATCGGAGGTTGCGAAGCGGCCGCCGTCCAGGGGCACCAGCGGGCGCAAATCCGGCGGCAATACCGGCAGTACATCCAGAATCATCCACTCGGGACGGTTGCCGGAACCACTGAAGGCCTCCAGCAACTTCAGGCGCTTGGAAAGCTTTTTGACCTTGGTTTCCGAACGCGTATCGGGAATTTCCTCGCGCAGACGCGCGACTTCGGCTTCCAGCTCCAGATCGCGCAGTAGCGCCTGGATGGCTTCGGCACCCATCATGGCGACGAATTCGCCGCCGAATTCTTCCATCGCCTGATAGTACTCTTCGTCGCTCAGCAGCTGACCCGCTTCGAGCGTGGTCATGCCGGGATCGACAACGACAAAGGATTCGAAATACAGCACCCGCTCGATTTCGCGCAGCGTCATGTCGAGCGCGAGACCGATCCGCGACGGCAACGATTTGAGAAACCAGATATGGGCAACCGGACTCGCCAGTTCGATGTGCCCCATGCGGTCGCGCCGCACTTTGGCGTGGGTGACTTCGACACCGCATTTTTCGCAGACGATGCCGCGATGCTTCATGCGCTTGTACTTGCCGCACAGACATTCGAAATCCTTGACGGGACCGAAAATCTTGGCGCAGAACAAGCCGTCCCGCTCCGGTTTGAAGGTGCGGTAGTTGATGGTTTCCGGTTTGCGAACTTCGCCAAAGGACCAGGAGCGAATCATGTCCGGAGACGCCAGTCCGATGCGGATGCCGTCGAAATCGCCGATGTGGTCCTGCGTCTTGAGCAGATTGAGCAAGTCTTTCAAGGCCTTTCCTCCAGTGTGCGAACCGGCGCGCTGTCAGCCGGTCCGCGGGACAGGGTAAGCGGTTACTCGTACTCCAGATCGATATTGATCCCCAGCGAGCGAATTTCCTTCACCAGCACGTTGAACGACTCGGGCATGCCGGGTTCCATGCGGTGGTCCCCGTCCACGATGTTCTTGTACATCTTGGTGCGACCGTTGACGTCGTCCGATTTGACGGTAAGCATTTCCTGCAGGGTATAGGAGGCGCCATAGGCTTCGAGCGCCCATACCTCCATCTCCCCGAAGCGCTGGCCGCCGAATTGCGCCTTGCCGCCCAGCGGCTGCTGGGTCACCAGGCTGTACGAACCGGTGGAGCGGGCGTGCATCTTGTCGTCGACCAGGTGGTTGAGCTTGAGCATGTACATGTAACCCACGGTGACCGGGCGGCTGAAGGCATCGCCGGTACGGCCATCGTGCAGTGTCATCTGGCCGCTTTCCGGCAGATCGGCGAGCCGCAGCAGGGCCTTGATCTCCTCCTCACTCGCGCCGCCAAACACCGGCGTTGCCATCGGAACGCCGTCACTGAGATTGCCGGCGAGCGCCAGAATCTCGGTGTCGTTCAGGGTATCCAGGTCGACGGCGGTGACGCCCTCTCCGGTGGCGTAAATCTCATGGAGAAAACCTCTCACCTCGGCAATCTTGCGCTGCGCCTTGAGCATCGCGCAGAGCTTCTCTCCGAGACCCTTGGCCGCCAACCCGAGGTGGGTTTCCAGAATCTGCCCGACGTTCATGCGCGACGGCACGCCCAGGGGATTCAACACGATATCGACCGGCACACCGTTCTGATCGTAGGGCATGTCCTCGACCGGCATGATGGCGGAAATCACCCCTTTGTTACCGTGCCGCCCGGCCATTTTGTCGCCTGGCTGCACCCGGCGCTTGACGGCCAGGTAGACCTTGATGATCTTGAGTACACCCGGTGCGAGATCGTCACCGGCGCCGACCTTGCGTTTTTTGTCCGCGAATCGCTCGTCGAGCAACTTTCGCCGCTCGGCAAGCTGGTGCTCGGCAGCGACCAACTGGTCGTTGAACACCTGGTTGTCCATCCGCACCTTGAACCACTGATCGTGGTCCAGCGTGGCGGCGATCTCCGCCGTGAGCGGATCGCCCTTCTTGAGCCCGGGGGCTCGCACCACCGGCGATCCCACCAGCGCCGTGCACAGGCGCGCGAAAGTCGCGTTTTCGACGATGCGGTATTCATCGTTAAGATCCTGGCGGAACTGATCCAGCTCGGCTTTTTCGATCTGCAACGCCCGCGCATCTTTCTCGAGACCTTCACGGGTGAACACCTGCACGTCAATGACCGTGCCTTTGGTACCGCTGGGCACCCGCAAGGAGGTGTCTTTGACGTCGCTCGCCTTCTCGCCAAAGATGGCGCGCAACAGTTTTTCTTCCGGCGTCAGCTGGGTTTCGCCTTTGGGCGTCACCTTGCCGACCAGAATATCGCCGGCGCTGACTTCGGCACCGATGTAGACGATGCCGGACTCATCCAGGCGGCGCAGGGCGGCGTCACCGATGTTGGGAATGTCCGCCGTGATTTCCTCGGAACCCAGTTTGGTGTCCCGCGCCACGCAGGTGAGTTCCTGAATGTGGATGGTGGTGAAGCGATCATCCGCCACGACCCGCTCGGAAATGAGGATGGAGTCCTCAAAGTTGTAGCCGTTCCAGGGCATGAACGCGATGCGCATGTTCTGGCCGAGCGCGAGCTCACCCAGATCCACCGAGGGGCCGTCGGCCAGAATGTCGCCGCGCGCGACGACATCGCCCTGCTGAACGATGGCACGCTGATTGATGCAGGTGTTCTGATTGGAGCGCGTGTATTTGATCAGGTTGTAGATGTCGACGCCCGCGTCGCCGGCGGCCACTTCACTGTCGTCCACCCGCACCACGATGCGGCCCGCGTCGGCACTTTCGACCACACCGCCGCGGCGGGCAACCACGCACACCCCGGAATCGCGGGCCACGAACCGCTCCATCCCGGTGCCCACCAGGGGCTTCTCGGAACGCAGGGTGGGCACCGCCTGGCGCTGCATGTTGGAGCCCATCAGCGCTCGGTTGGCATCGTCGTGCTCCAGAAACGGAATCAGTGACGCCGCAACCGAAACCACCTGTCGCGGCGACACGTCCATGTATTCCACTTCGCTCGGCGGCTTCATGGTGGACTCGCCGCCGTGGCGCACGGAGACCAGATCCTCGGACAACTCGCGGCGGTTATTGACCAGCGCGGAGGCCTGGGCGATCACATGGTCGGCTTCGTTGATGGCCGACAGAAATTCGATCTGGTCGGTGAGCTTGCTGTTGATCACCTTGCGGTACGGCGTCTCGAGAAATCCGTACTCGTTGGTGCGCGCATAGTTGGCGAGCGAATTGATGAGCCCGATGTTGGGCCCTTCCGGCGTTTCAATCGGACATACTCGACCATAATGCGTGGGGTGCACATCGCGCACCTCGAACCCGGCCCGTTCGCGGGTCAACCCACCCGGCCCCAGCGCCGACACCCGGCGCTTGTGGGTCACTTCCGACAGCGGGTTGTTCTGGTCCATGAACTGCGACAACTGGCTGGAGCCAAAGAATTCCTTCATCGCCGCCGCCACCGGTTTCGCGTTCACCATGTCCTGGGGCATCAGCCCTTCGGACTCGGCGACCGACAGCCGCTCCTTGACCGCGCGTTCGACACGCACCAGCCCGATGCGGAACTGGTTTTCGGCCATTTCGCCGACCGAGCGCACGCGGCGATTACCGAGGTGGTCGATGTCGTCCACGGTGCCGCGACCATTGCGAATATCGATGAGTGTGCGCAGTACATCGACGATGTCTTCACGCGCCAGAGTGCCTTGCCCCTCGACTTC
The DNA here is from genome assembly GCA_016191205.1 of Gammaproteobacteria bacterium. Lineage (GTDB taxonomy): Bacteria > Pseudomonadota > Gammaproteobacteria > Pseudomonadales > Porticoccaceae > JAGPUQ01. The sequence goes on from JACPPB010000029.1 coordinate 10,850, forward strand.
TTCACGTCCGAGCCGACGGTTGAACTTCATGCGACCAACGGCGGACAGATCGTAGCGATCGAGCGAGAAAAACAGATTGTTGAACAGCGTCTCGGCCGACTCCTTGGTCGGCGGTTCACCGGGGCGCATCATCCGGTAAATTTCCACCAGCGCGTCCATCTGACTGCGCGTCGCATCAATCCGGAGTGTTTCCGACACGAACGGGCCGCGATCGATATCGTTGGTGTAGATCGTCTCGATGAGATCCAGCTTCTTGGCTTCAATCAGCGCGAGATCGGCCAGACTCAGCGCCGTGTTGCAGGGCAGCAGGATTTCGCCCGTCTCGGTATCCACGAGATCGCGCGCCAGGCTGCGCCCGACCAGATAATCCCGGGGCACTTCCAGTTGCGTGATACCGGCGGCTTCGAGTTCGCGGATATGGCGCGCCGTGACGCGACGCCCCTGTTCGATGATGACCTTGCCGCCACTGCCCTTGATGTCGAAGCTGGCGATATCGCCACGCAAACGCGCCGGCACCAGTTCATAGCGGTAAACGCCATCCTGACCGCAGTGGAACCGGCTGACGTCGTAAAACATGCCGAGCATTTCTTCGGTCGTGTAACCCATGGCGCGCAGCAGCACGGTTGCGGGCAACTTGCGCCGCCGATCGATCCGCACATACACCAGATCCTTGGGATCGAATTCGAAATCGAGCCAGGAACCGCGGTAAGGAATCACGCGGGCGGAAAACAGCAGCTTCCCGGAGGAATGGGTTTTGCCTTTGTCGTGGTCGAAGAACACCCCGGGCGACCGGTGCAGCTGGGAGACGATCACCCGCTCGGTGCCGTTGATGATAAAGGTGCCGTTATCCGTCATCAGCGGAACTTCGCCGAGATAGACCTCCTGCTCCTTGATGTCCTTGATGGTCTTGTTGGGGGAGTCCTTGTCGACCAGTACCAGCCGGACGCGAACCCGCAGCGGTGCCGCGAACGTGGCGCCGCGGAGCTTGCACTCCTCCACATCAAACGCCGACTTGCCGAGCGCGTAATCGACGTACTCGAGCCGGGCATTCCCGGAGTAGCTCTCGATGGGAAACACCGAATTGAGCGCGGCATGCAGGCCAGTGTTGGCGCGCTGGGCCACGGGCACGCCGGTTTGGGTGAACTTTCGATAGGAATCCAGCTGGATCGCCAGCAGATAGGGCTGTTCCATGACTTCGGACAGTTTTCCGAAATCCTTCCGGATTCGTTTCTTTTCAGTAAATGAATAGGCCATCGGCGCTCCCCACCAAGTTCACTCAAACATCGATACAGCGACTGCATTCCGCCCACGGTCCGTACCGTGGTGGGAAAGCAGCAAAAGGCCGACGGGCCAGCCCGTCAGCCTTCGTACGCTTTTCAAACGCCTTGTCGGCGTCAAATTCGCCGGACTTACTTGACTTCGACGGTGGCGCCCGCTTCTTCGAGCTGCTTCTTGGCATCTTCCGCCTCAGCTTTCGAAACTCCTTCCTTGACGGTCGCCGGCGCGCCATCAACCAGATCCTTGGCTTCTTTCAGCCCGAGACCGGTCAGCGTCCGTACCGCCTTGATCACATTGACCTTCTTTTCGCCCGAGTTGGCCAGAATGACGTTGAACTCGGTCTGCTCTTCGGGAGCTTCGGCGGCTTCGCCAGCTGCCGCCGGGGCCGCCACAGCCACCGCCGCTGCCGCGGAAACGCCGAATTTCTCTTCCATCGCTGCAACCAGCTCAACTACTTCCATTACGCTCATTTCCGCAATGGCATTCAAGATATCGTCTTTTGACAGAGCCATGAACTTACTCTCCTGTTAACTGACAGAATTAATTGGATAACGACTAAGCGGCTGCCTTTTTCTGGTCCGCCACCGCCGCAATCACCCGCACAACCTTGGTCGGCACCTCGTTGAAAGTACGGACCAGCTTGGTTACCGGGGCAATCATCACACTGACCAGTTGCGTCAGCGCCTGCTCCCGCGTCGGGAGGCGCGCCAACATATCGATCTGCGTGCCATCGAGAACCCGCCCGCCAATCGACAATACCTTGATGTCGAATTTCGGGTTTTGCTTCGCGAAATCCTTGAACAACCGCGCCGCGGCGCCCGGATCCGTCATGGAAAAACCGAACAGGGACGGCCCCGCGAGTTCGTTGTCCAGACACGCGAACGAAGTGCCCTCAAAAGCGCGCTTGGCCAGCGAATTCTTGATCACCCGCAAAGCGACGCTCTGCTCCCTCGCGAGCTTGCGCAGCGCGGTAATGTGCGCCACGTTCACGCCGCGGGCGTCCGCGACGACGAGGGATATCGCTTTGCTGGCGGTCTCGTTAACGCTGGCAACGATCGCCATTTTGTCTTCAAGATTCAATGCCATCAGGTCTCCTCCTGGATTTGACTGGCAACGCGCCCAGTCCCAGTGGGCCGGCAACTGCCGGCGGTAATGGGTGAACAAATCCAGCTGAGCAAACTGAATCGGGTCACACCGTTTGCGCGGGCGGTGCACCTGCCCCAAGCGGGCAGCCGATGCGCCTTTAAGCCCCTTGCGGGACACCAGCGGTCTTCAACGGTCAGGGAGAAGCGAATCTCCCGGACCCCAAAGCCGGTTTAAAATTCCAGTGTCGACTGATCGATCACGAGCCCGGGGCCCATGGTCGAGGAGAGCGTCACTTTCTTCACATAAATACCCTTGGCCGACGACGGCTTGGCCTTGACCAGATCGGTCAGCAGGGCTTCGATATTCTCCTTGACGGCACGCGGGTCAAACTTGAGGCTGCCCACACCGCCATGAATGATGCCGTTGCGGTCGGCGCGAAACCGTACCTGACCGGCCTTGGCGTTTTTCACGGCCGTAACCACGTCCGGCGTCACCGTGCCCGTCTTGGGGTTGGGCATCAGGCCGCGCGGGCCGAGAATCTGCCCCAACTGGCCGACCACCCGCATGGCGTCCGGGCTCGCAATCACGACGTCAAAATTCATTTCGCCGGCCTTGATGCGCTCCGCAAGATCCTCCATCCCGACCAGATCCGCTCCGGCGGCGCTGGCGGATTCGGCGGCCGCTCCCTGGGCGAACACCGCGACCCGCACGGTCTTGCCCGTGCCATGGGGAAGCGTGGTGGCGCCGCGCACCGCCTGGTCGGATTTGCGCGGGTCGATACCGAGATTCACCGCGACCTCGAACGTCTCCACGAATTTTACCGGCGGCAGGCCTTGCAGCAGGCCGACGGCTTCATCGAAAGCGTATAACTTCCCGGGCTGAACCCGTTCGCCAATGACTTTCTGACGCTTTGACAACTTGGCCATCACAAGCCCTCCACTTCAAGACCGGCGCTGCGCGCGCTGCCGGCGATGGTGCGCACTGCGGCATCCAGATCGGTTGCGGTCAAATCGGGCATTTTTTGCCGGGCCACATCTTCGAGCTGGGCGCGCGTCACCTTGCCGACTTTTTCGGTATTGGGGCGCGGACTGCCTTTGCTGATGCCGACCACTTTGCGCAGCAGCACCGACGCCGGCGGGGTTTTCATCACAAACGTAAAGCTGCGATCACTGTAAACCGAGATCACCACCGGGATCGGCAGCCCCGGCTCGATACCCTGGGTCTGCGCGTTGAAAGCTTTGCAGAACTCCATGATATTGACGCCGCGCTGACCCAGCGCGGGGCCCACCGGCGGGCTGGGATTGGCCTGCCCCGCTTTTACTTGCAACTTGATATAGGCTTCAACTTTCTTTGCCACGGCACTACTCCTATGGGTACCAGCGCTTCAGGATCACGATGTCTTTCAACATCGAGCTTCAGCTCCCCGCTGCGAAATCAGGCCTTTTCGACCTGGTTGAATTCCAGCTCGACCGGCGTCGAGCGGCCAAAAATCATGACCGCCACGCGAAGTCGGCTCTTGTCGTAATTAACCTCTTCCACGGTGGCATTGAAGTCGTTGAAAGGACCTTCGACCACGCGCACCAACTCACCCGGCTCGAACATGGTTTTCGGCCGCGGTTTTTCCTCCGAATCCTGCACCTGCTGCAAAATGGCGGCCGCTTCGCGGTCGGTGATGGGCGCCGGCTTGTCGGCTTTGCCGCCGATAAAACCCATCACGCGCGGGGTTTCTTTAACAAGGTGCCAGGTTTCGTCGGTCAACTCCATCTGCACCAACACATACCCGGGAAAGAATTTGCGCTCACTCTTGCGCTTCTGTCCGCCGCGCATCTCGACGACTTCCTCGGTAGGCACCAGGATATCCCCGAACAGATCCTGCATGCCCGCCCGCGCCACCCGCTCGCGCAGGGAGCTGGCCACTTTTTTTTCGTGGCCCGAATACGCGTGCACTACATACCAACGTTTTGATGACATCTGTTTACCTAGCCCATGATCAGGGACGCCAGCCAGCCGAACAGGGAGTCAAGTCCCCACAGGAGGAGCGCCATCACGAGAATGAAACCGAGCACCACAAGCGTGGTTTGATTCCGCTCCTGGCGACTGGGCCACACGACGCGCCGACGCTCGGCGTTCGCACCCTTCAACAACTCCAGCAAGGCGCTGCCACGCGCCGTTTGCAGGGCAAGCGCAACCGCCCCGACTGCGACGATGAGCAGCGCCAGCACCCGGTAAAGGAGCGGTTGGTCGCCGAAATGATGATTGCCATAAACGGCGGCGACACCCAACGCCGCCACCGCCAGCCAGATCAACCGGTCCCGCAGACTCGTCCCCGTTTCTTGCTTCAATGCACTCACAAACACACCCGGATACGAGGCCGCCCTGCGCAGGCAGTCATTGGCGGAAGTTGGCAGGCCAGGAGGGACTCGAACCCCCAACCCCCGGTTTTGGAGACCGGTGCTCTACCAATTGAACTACTGGCCTAGGTTCTGGTTACCCTTCTTCCCGAACTTACTTGAGGATTTTGGCGACGACGCCCGCACCCACCGTGCGACCACCTTCGCGGATGGCGAAGCGCAACCCCTCTTCCATCGCGATCGGGGCAATCAACGTCACATGCATCTGGATGTTGTCGCCCGGCATCACCATCTCGACCCCTTCCGGCAGCTCACACGCCCCCGTCACGTCCGTCGTCCGAAAGTAAAACTGCGGCCGGTAACCCTTGAAGAACGGCGTGTGACGGCCCCCTTCGTCTTTCGACAGCACATACACTTCCGCCTCAAACGCCGTGTGCGGCTGGATGCTGCCCGGCTTGGCCAGCACCTGGCCCCGCTCCACGTCGTCGCGCTTGGTGCCACGCAGCAGCACCCCGATATTCTCCCCGGCGCGCCCTTCGTCCAGCAGCTTGCGGAACATCTCGACGCCCGTGCACACCGTCTTGGTGGTGTCGCGGATGCCAATGATTTCCAGCTCTTCGCCCACCTTCACAATCCCGCGCTCCACCCGGCCCGTCACGACCGTGCCGCGACCCGAGATCGAGAACACGTCTTCGATCGGCATCAGGAAGGACCCGTCGATCGCCCGCTCCGGCTCCGGAATATAGCTGTCCAGGGTCTCCACCAGCTTCTTCACCGCCGTGGTGCCCATCCCGTTGTCGTCACGGCCTTCCAGCGCCATCAGCGCCGAGCCAGTGATGATCGGGGTGTCGTCGCCCGGAAAGTCGTATTTGTCCAGCAGCTCGCGCACTTCCATTTCAACCAGTTCGAGCAGCTCGGCGTCGTCCACCATGTCGGCCTTGTTCAGGAACACCACGATATAGGGCACCCCCACCTGGCGCGACAGCAGGATGTGCTCCCGCGTCTGCGGCATCGGACCATCGGCGGCCGAGCACACCAGGATCGCGCCATCCATCTGCGCCGCACCCGTGATCATGTTCTTCACATAGTCCGCGTGCCCCGGGCAGTCCACGTGCGCGTAGTGTCGCGCCGCCGACTCGTATTCCACGTGCGCCGTCGCAATCGTGATCCCGCGCTCCCGCTCTTCCGGTGCGTTGTCGATCCCGTCAAACGGCACCGCCGTGCCGCCCCAGATCTCCGCACATACCCGCGTCAACGCCGCCGTCAGCGTCGTCTTGCCATGGTCTACGTGTCCTATCGTCCCTACGTTTACGTGCGGCTTGCTCCGCTGAAATTTTTCCTTTCCCATGTCAGTCTCCCGGCGTCGGCGCGTCGTGCAACAAAATAACGTGAAAACGCCACGCAGCCTTGACTGCGCAGCACCCATATATGGAGCTCATAACCGGATTCGAACCGGTGACCTCTTCCTTACCAAGGAAGTGCTCTACCGACTGAGCTATATGAGCATCTACAACTCATCACCTGGAGCGGGTAGCGGGAATCGAACCCGCACCATCAGCTTGGAAGGCTGAGGGTCTACCACTGAACTATACCCGCGCTAAGCGGACCTGGGCCTTCCATCTCTCGCCCGGCACCGACGGCGCCGACCTCGCAAAACCCATGGTGGAGGGGGGTGGATTCGAACCACCGAAGCTCGCGCGTCAGATTTACAGTCTGATCCCTTTGGCCACTCGGGAACCCCTCCGGAAAAAGCCCGGCATCTTCGTCCACTGTCCCGCTGCTGTCAACGCATGCCGCGATGATCTGCGGCAATCGCACAGCCCTGGAGCTGGCGAGAGGAGTCGAACCCCCGACCTGCTGATTACAAGTCAGCTGCTCTACCAACTGAGCTACGCCAGCACTGAACAGTGGAAAAATGGACGGGCGATTCTATGGGAACTGCCCGGGGTAAGCAACCTCCATCTGCCCGGATGCGATCTGTAACTGACCGAGGACGGGCCCACCCGCCAACAGGCCAGGATTGGCGGCATACCTGTGCTGGCCAGCAAGGAACGGGCGGGCAAGGTGCCGCAGGCGCAAAGAAAAACCGGGGCAGTGCCCCGGTTTTCGCCAATCCCCGATCTCCGGTCAGGCCGCCTTGGTCGCCTCGGCCGCCTTGCCGTGCCGGAGCAGTTTGCCCGGGACAGCGCCCGTACAGACGCCATCGACAAAGGTTACTTCGCCATTAACGAGGGTGTAGCGGTAGCCTTCGGCTTTTTCGACATAGCGCCACTCGTTGCCCGGCAGATCATGAACAATCTCGGTGGGCAGCATCCGCAGATTGTCGTAGTCGTAGACCACGATGTCCGCGGCACGACCGACTTCAAGCGTACCCCGATCGCTGAATCCGGCCGCCACCGCAGGCAGCGCCGCCAGTCGGTAATGCGCTTCTTCGAGCGTGTAGGAGCCGCGGTCGCGCACCAGATCCTGGAGCATGTTGGTGGGATAACGGCCAAAGTTGAGGAACTTGGTGTGCGCGCCGCCATCCGACACGCCCGGCACTGTCCACTCGTTTTGCAGGATTTCGTCGAGCAGGTCTTCACGGTAGTTGAAGGGTACTACATAAAACACCGTCTGCAACTGCTCGCTGATGGCCAAGTCGAGCATGGCATCCGCTGGATGGCGAGCCATCGCCTGCCCAAGTTGCGCAATGGTCATGCCGACATACTTCTGATTTTCCTTGTTGGCGACCGAATCGACGACAATCTCGGCGATAGGGCCGGAAACAAAGGGAGCGCTGCCGAAGTCGTAATCGTGGCGTACCGCCTCGCGCAACTTCGGATCCTGCATCTTGGCAATGCGGGTCGGAACATCGCCGATGGTGACATCGCGCCAGGCGCCGTTGCCGTCGAACAGGTTGAAGTTGTCCAGCTTGAAGCGCATGTCGTTGGGCGTGGTAATCGCCTGCATCCAGACTTTCAGCCCCTTCTCGCGCGCTTCATTGACCCATTTCAGCATGCGGCGATGCTGGTGTGGATGGCGTTCGTTGACCTGCACGGCATTCCACAGCACTGCGGCATCGGAAGCTTCCGCCAGCTTGAGACCGAAATCGAGGTCGGCGGTGAATTCGTTCTTGGCCTGGGTCAGCTGGATGAAGCCCTGGCCGCGCCGCTTCAGGATGCGCGCGAAAGCCATGCAGAGCTCGTCGGACATGGTATCCGTCGGCATGGGCGTGCCGTCGTAGTCGCGCTGAACGGACGTAAAGCCATCGCCCAGGCGCTGCATGGAGAAGCCGACGCCGCCGGCGTCGAGGGATTCCTCCATCATCCGCAGCATTTCCTTCAGTTCGCGCTCGTCAGGGTCGCGCGACTTGGCCGCCTCCACGCCCATGACATAAATCATCAGGGGGTTGAGGGGCACGAAGCTCATGACATTGATCCCTTTCGGGCGTCGGTCGATGGAATCGAGCCACTGGGGGAAGGTCTCCCAGTCCCAATCCATGCCAGCTTTCATGGTGGCGAGGGGAATGGCTTCCACCCGCTCCATCGACAGCATCATGCGTTCCCGCTGTTCGGGATGCGTCGGCGCGAAACCGAAACCGCAGTTGCCGATGGCCACCGAGGTCACGCCGTGCCAGCTTGAACAGCTCAGGTAGGGGTCCCACAGCAATTGCCCGTCGTAGTGGGTATGCAGGTCCACGAACCCGGGGGCAACTACCAGGCCTTTGGCATCGATAACCTTTTTGGCAGTGCGGGCACTCAGCCCACCGGCTGGAGTGATCTCGGCGATCAACCCGTTTTTGATGGCAATGTCGCCGACAAAACGGGCGCGATGCCGCGTACCGTCGACGATGGTGCCGCCCTTGATGATAGTATCGAAGTCGGTCATATTATCCCCCGAAGTTATGATTACAGAGTAACCATCATTACCAGAAATTATGTTACCCGTATTATAAGACCAACTCCGCGGGAAAAATCCACACTTAATTCGATTGAAACGGATACCCATACCGTTGATGCGGTTCCGCGTCTCCGCCTTCCGGTCGCTCGCGAACCACCGCGCGGAGCGGTCCGCGATCGATTCCGCGTCGCGAACCCTCAGGCGCTTGCCCGGGCCGCCTGCCCCGGAGCGGCGCAGGACCATTGGTGCAGCTCGGGCAACACTTCGCGACTGAACAACCGCATGCTGCGTTCGGCGTAATCGAACGGCATGCCGCCGTAGCTGAAGGACACATTGAGGTGCAGCGGGCCGGCCATTTCCCGAATCCGCTCCAGGCGGCGCAGGATCTGCTCGGGTGTGCCATGCACCTGATTGTTGGTGAACAGACTGGTGACGGACTCGCGGCCACGGTCGCGCATGATCGCGGCGCTGCGGGCATAGTAGTCGTACACCTTCTTGTCGCCGAAGTGGGTGCCGTCCATCTCATAGTGGTCGAGCGCCGAGATCCAGTAGTCGTGCATGTACTTCTCGGCCATCCGGTCGGCGCGGGCGGCATCGTCGTCGCAGACACAGAAAATGTTGGCGACGATCGGCGGCGGCTCCTTCCCCTGCACCTGGCGATAGCGCGCCCGGTAGCGCTCGACATCCTTGGCGCGGGTTTCCCAGGGCGAGATCGCGAACACCATCATGGTGGCGCCCAGGTCAGCGACCACGTCGGCCGAATCCGGCGACTGGCAGGCCATGTAGAGCCGGTCCTTGAACGACTTGAACGGGCGCGGGCGGAGCTCGCGGCGCTCCTGTTTGAAAAATTTACCGTCGTACTCGATGAAACCGGTCTCCAGTCCCCGCATGATGATCTGCGCGGATTCGTCGAAGCGGTCGCGGGATTCCTCCATGGGAATGCCGAAACCGTCGTACTCCACCCGCCCGATGCCGCGCCCGAAACCCATCAAGGCGCGACCGTCGGACAGGTTGTCGAGCATGGCCACCTCGACCGCGATGCGGCCGGGATCCTTGTGCCAAGGCAGGATCAGCACGGCGGTGCCCAGCCTGATGCGCTGGGTGCGGCCCGCCATGTAGGCGAGGAATTCGGTCACGCTCGGGCACATGGTGTAATCGGTGAAGTGATGTTCGGCGGCCCAGATCGAATCGAACCCCAGGGGTTCGACCAGATCGCAGATACGCAGATTGCCCTTGTAGACATCAAGATCGGTCAGATTCTGGCCGAGACCAGCCTGGAAAACGCTCAGCATGCCGACGTCCATTGCGAATACCCCCTTTGACTTGGATGATTTGGAAAGCGATGGTGTGAAGTCGTTGCCCGACTCTAACCACACCGAGCCAACAGCTCAAGCGATCGAGGTCACCGTCATGCCAGCGCTTCGCAACGACCCGGAACTTCCCTTGCCCCTGACGCGGCTCGCCGAGACCTGTGCCGACTTGCTGAAAGCCCGAGGGGAAACCGTTGCCGTCTGCGAATCCTCGGCGGGCGGCCTGATCGCCGCCGCCCTGGTGGCGATCCCGGGCTCGTCCGCCTACTTTGTCGGTGGCGCCGTGGTCTACACCCTCGCCGCCCGTTCGCTATTGCTGGGGTTTACCGAGCAGGACATGGCCGGTCTGCGCCCCGCCAGCGAAGCCTACGCCCTGGCGTGCGCGCGCCAGCTGCGCAAACGGTTCCATTGCACCTGGGCGCTCGCCGAAACCGGCGCCACCGGCCCGACTGCCAATCCCTATGGCGATCCGCCGGGCCACGCCTGCCTCGCGGTCGCCGGCGACAGCGAGCGAACCCTGACCCTGGCGACGGGCGACAACCAGCGCGAAGCCAATATGTGGGCCTTTGCGCGCGCCGCCATCGCTCTGCTGCAGGCGTGCGTGGCGTCCAGACCGGTCAGTTGAGCACGCGGTAACCCCGCCCCGCCAGGCAGTTTTTCATCACCCGGTCCCGCTCGCGCAAGCCGGAGCCCGCGCCCTCGGCGCCGCCGACCACGCCGCCGACAGCCGCCGCGCGCTCGGCGGTTCGACTGTTGCCCGCGATGGCACCGACCGCACCGCCGATCACCGCACCCGCTACCACACCGCCGGCGGCGCGCCGTCCCACCCGGACGTCATCGGCGTATTGCTGGCACTCGTCCAGATCCCGGTAATAGGCATTCAAATCGACCCCCTTGGTATCGACGATCACGCGGTCCGCGGACCGGTGCCGATGGCCCGCACAACCCGCGAGCCCCGCGGCAAACACCACTGCCATTACCGCGCCGTACCGCATCATCGATTTCATCGCTTGCTACACTCCGCTGTGCCGTGTCACGACCGGTTGCCATGCCACAGATAGCCGATCAACGCCCGCGCTGCGGGTTCGGTTGACCGGCCACTGCCGCGACCGGGAGCAAGCATCCGGTATATCAATGGAGTAGCAATGCCGTGAAGATTGGTGTGCCGCGCGAAATCAAGCCCGACGAGAACCGCGTCGCCCTCACGCCCGCGGGCGCCGCCGCGCTGGTTGCCGACGACCATGAAGTGCTGATCGAACGCAGCGCAGGTGCCGGATCGGGCTTTGCGGACGCGGATTACGAACAGGCCGGAGCACGGATCGTCGCGGCCGAAACCGCCTGGAGTGCGGAACTCGTACTCAAGGTGAAGGAGCCTGTGGCGGCGGAATACTCCGCGCTGACAGGCCAGCTCCTCTTCACCTATCTGCATCTCGCCGGCGTCGACCCGGCCCTGACCGAAACCCTGCTCGCAAACCGTACCACGGCGATCGCCTACGAAACCGTCGAGGATGCCGTCGGCCGACTGCCGCTGCTCGCCCCCATGAGCGCGGTGGCGGGCGCGATGGCGGTCGCCATGGGCAACTTCCACCTCGCCCGCTTCAACGGCGGGCGCGGCATGCTGCTGGGACGGATTTTCGAGCGGAGCTTCGGCGATGTGCTGGTGGTCGGCGACGGCGTCGCAGGCAGCCATGCGGCGCGCGCGGCGGCAGGTCTGGGCGCCGACGTCTGCGTGGCGGGACTGGAATCCCAGCGGCTGCCCGAATTGCGCCGCTTCATCGGCGCGGATTTCCGCTTCATCCGCTCGGCGCCGGAAACCCTGGCCGCCGAGATTCGCAACGCCGACCTCGTGATCGGCGCGGTATTGCTGCACGGCGCCCGCGCGCCCCATGTGATCAGCGAAGCCATGGTGAAAACCATGCGGCGCGGCGCTGTCATCGTCGATATCAGCATCGACCAGGGCGGTTGCGTGGCAACCTCACGGCCCACCACGCACCACGCTCCGGTGTTCGAAAAACACGGGGTGATTCACTATTGCGTGACCAACATGCCGGGTGCCTACCCGCGCCTCTCGACGCTGGCGCTCACCGAGGCCACCCTGCCCTATGTGCGGCGCCTGGCGGCGCGGGGGCTGGACGCCCTGCGGGAAGACCCCGGCTTTGCCCGGGGCGTGAACACGCTGGACGGTCGCATCGCCTGCCGGCCGGTGGCGGAGGCGCTCGGCCGCCTGGACCGCTACGCGCCCCTGGCCTGAGTCCGACCCAGCAGCTCCGCGAAGAACTCCTGCATCGCCGGCGCGCCGCCGTGCTCCCAGGCGGACAGCGCCGCGGTGCCGATGATGGCGATGTCGGCGCGACCGCGCAGAAAGTCGATATCGTCCCTGCTGCTCACCCCGAAACCGATGCCCAGGGGCAGGTCGGTGGCACGCCGGCAGCGCTCGATGAAGCCGACCAGGCCCTCGTCCATGGCGGTCTTGGTGCCGGTGACGCCCTTGCGCGCGACGGCGTACACGAAACCGCGCGCCGCCTGTCCCAGGCGGGCGAGGCGCGCGTCCGTATTGGTTGGCGTCATCAGAATGACGGGATCGAGATCCGCCGCGGCGGCAAGGCGATGCAGCTCGCCGGCTTCCTCCACTGGCAGATCGGGCACGATGAAGCCGGTGCCTCCGGCCGCCGCGAGCTGTTCGATGAATGCGGCCTCGCCCATTTTGAAGACGGTGTTGTAGTAACCCATCATCAGCAGCTTGAACGGAAACCGGGCGGCGGCGCGCGCCATGAAGGCGAAGCAGTCGCGGGTATGAACGCCGCGCTCGATGGCACGCTGATTGGCGCGCGCGAACAGCGGCCCGTCCGCGGACGGTTCGGAAAACGGAAATTGCAGCTCCACCAGATCGACGTCGAACTCCGCCATCACTTCCAGGGCGCGCCAGTTGTCCTCGAAGGAGGGATAACCGCACACCACATGGGTCATCAGCAGCAGGTCCTTGTGGGCCCGCCGCGCGCGCAGATACGGCTCAAGCGCCATAGTCGACCGCCTTGGCGCGGATGAACGCCTTCCACGCCTGATCGTCGATGGCATCCGCCACCGTGAAAATATCCTTGTCGCCACGCCCGGACTGATTGATCAGAATGACCTCGTCGCGTCCCATGGCGGGCGCCTCGGCGATGGCCCGCACAAAGGCATGGGTGCTTTCGAGCGCCGGAATGAGGCCCTCGGTGCGCATCACCAGGCGCAGCGCGTCGCGCACCTCGGCGTCGGTGGCCGCCTCGAAGCGCACGCGGCCCTGATCCCACAGGTGTACCAGGATCGGGTTCACGCCGATGTAGTCGAGCCCGGCGGCAATCGAATGGGTCTCCAGCATGTTGCCGTCGTCGTTCTGCAGGAAGTAGGTCTTGTAGCCCTGGGCGACGCCCAGGCTGGCATCCTGGTAGGCGAGGCGCGAAGCATGGCCGCCGGAACCGGGACCGAAACCGCCCGCTTCGCAGCCGACCAGTTCGACGCCGGCGTCATCGAGAAAGCCCTGGAAAATGCCCATGGCGTTGGAGCCACCGCCGACGCAGGCGTACACCCGGTCCGGCAGCTTGCCGGCCTCGGCCAGGATCTGCCCGCGCGCCTCGATCCCGATGATCGACTGGAAGTAGCTCACCATCTCGGGAAACGGATGCGGCCCGCAGGCGGTGCCCAGCACATAGTGGGTGTCGCCCATGTTGGTCACCCAGTCGCGCAGGCATTCGTTGATCGCGTCCTTGAGGGTGCGCTGGCCGTCCTGCACCGCCATCACCTCGGCGCCCAGGTTTTCCATCCAGAACACATTGGGCCGCTGGCGCGCCACATCCACCGCGCCCATGTAGATCTTGCACTTGAGGCCGAAGCGCGCCGCCATGGTGGCGGTGGCGAAGCCGTGCTGGCCGGCGCCGGTCTCGGCGATTACCCGGGTCTTGCCCAGGCGTTTGCACACCAGCCCCTGGCCCATCACGTTGTTGATCTTGTGGGAGCCGGTGTGACCGAGATCCTCGCGCTTGACGTAAATGCGCGCGCCGCCGAGCTGATTCGACAGGTTTTCGAGGAAGGTCACCGGCGTGGGGCGCCCGGAATAGGTCCGCATCACTTCCACGAACTCGTCCCAGAACGCCGGGTCGGCCTTGCAGGCGCGGAAACAGTCGCGCAGTTCGGTAATGGTGGAGGTGAGGATTTCCGGCAGGAAACAGCCGCCATAGGCACCGTAATAGCCTTCCCGGCCAGCGGCGAAATCGAACAGGGACATGGAGGGAATGGCCGTCACGCAGGGGGCGCTCATGGTAGCCAAGGGGCCTACAATCAACAAGCAAGCCCGACCGCAAACCCTGACCGCAACACGCAGAACGAGGAGCCCGCATGCCTGCCTACGTCATCGTCGATATCGAAGTCACCGATCCCGAGCAATACGAGCGCTACAAAACCCTGGCGCCCGCCACCGTCGCCGCTTACGGCGGACGCTATGTGGCGCGCGGCGGCGCGACCCTCAGCCTCGAAGGCGGCTGGCAGTCCGAACGTCTGGTGATTCTCGAATTCGATTCCCTGGAGCGCGCCCGGGCCTGGCACGACTCCCCCGCCTACCGCGCCGCGCGCACCCTGCGCCAGAGCGCCACGCGCTCGCGGATGATCGCGGTGGAGTGCGTTTGAGGCGATTCCGACAGGTCCGCTATTCCCCGGCCAGGGTTTCGATGCGATAGCCGCCGATGGGTCGCCCGCTGCCATCCCGGTCGCCCAGGACTTCCGCAAGATAAGGCAGCGCGCTCCCCATATCCGCCGCCAGCGTCCAGGGCGGGTTGACGACGAGCATCCCGCTGCCGGTCATGCCGTGACCCATGCTGTCCGGTTTCACGCTCAGCTCGAACAGTTGCACATGGCGGATGCCGCTCGCCTTTACTTTCCGCTCCAGCAGCCGGACGCGCTCGCGCTCCACCACCGGATACCAGATCGCGTAGACGCCGGTGGCGAAACGGCGGTGGGCGCCGATCAGGGTATCCACCACCGCCTGGTAGTCGGTTTTGATTTCATAGGGCGGGTCGATCAGCACCAGACCGCGACGCTCGGGAGGCGGCAGCAGCGCCAGCAGTTCGCGGAAACCATCGGCCTCGCTGATGCGGACACGGCGGTCACCTTCGCAGTGACGCCTGAGCCGCATGAAGTCGTCGGAATGCAGCTCGCACAGCAGCAGGCGATCCTGTTGCCGCAGCAGGTGCCGGGCAAACCAGGGCGATCCCGGATACTGCTGCAACGCGCCGCCGGGGTTGGCCTCGCGCACCAGTTCGACATAACCGGCGACGGGAGCCGGCAGATCGGTGCGCTCCCACAACCTGCCGATGCCGCTGTCGAATTCGCGGTTTTGCAGCGCCGCAACGCTTTGCAGCGCATAACTCCCACTGCCCGCGTGGGTGTCGAGATAACACAGCGGCTTGTCCTTGGCGATCAGATGGCGGAGCACCCGCGCCAGCACGAGGTGCTTGAGTACATCGGCGAAATTGCCGGCGTGATAGATGTGGCGGTAACTGAGCAAGGGATTGGGTTCCGGCAGGCGGTTCGCGGTCGGACAGCATAGGGCATAGCCATTGGAACTGCCGGAGCCGGCAACTCCCTACACACAGACACCGCCCGACTGCCATAATCTCGCCATGAGTCCGACCGTATTCAGAGAGAAGGGCTATCGCTTTTTCTTTTTCTCCCGAGAGGAGTCGAGGACGCATGTCCACGTTCACTGCGGCGGTGGCGAAGCCAAGTTCTGGCTGGAGCCGCGTATCGAACTGGCGAACAATTTTCGGTTGACGCCAAACCAGCTGAAAGAGATCGAGCAAATTATCGAGGCGCACCATCATGAACTCAAGCACGCCTGGCAAAAGCACTTCCCCGGTTGAAGTCACGCATATTTCGAATCACGGCGTCTGGCTTTTGGCTCACGGCCAGGAGCTGTTCATGCCCCATGACAGTTTCCCGTGGTTTAGAAATGCGACCGTGGGAAATATCCTCCATGTCGAGGAACCGACGCCTGGGCACTATTACTGGCCGGATCTGGACGTCGATCTGACCGAAGAAATCATTTCACATCCCGAGCGGTATCCACTCCAGGCCAAGTGACATATTGCGCTCGGACCGGCACTCCCCACGCTGGCAACAGTTCTACGGGACCCTTCTAACAGCTTGTTGAAAAACTACTGCGGCAGCCATCTGCTTCGTTGCGCGGTGCTCGCTCCCTCGCCTATCTACTTGATATGTCTCGGTCGCTGCGCTCCGTGCGCCTCGCATCTGGCCCCCTCGCGACGTTTTTCAACAAGCTGCTAAAGACCCACTTTTCGTCGTTCCCGGCCGCCGGCCCAGCCTGCGGGGGCGCATCAACCGTCGTGCGTTTTCCTGTGCGCTCCCAATGCCGGCGCCGGCGCGCCCGCCGGGGGGCGCACGCCGTCGAAGCGCAGCGGCAGCCGCACCCGGGGCATGGCGCCGACGCCGCTTTCATCCACCATGCCGAGGGCCTGGACCTGGGGATGGGCGAGCGCCTCGCTGGCGCTGTGAATGGGCGCGCAGGGCACGCCGGCTCGTTCCAGCAGACTCAGCCATTCGGCGCGGGAGCGCGCGGCCAGCGCGCCCTCCACCAGTGCATCCACCCGGTCCTGATGTTGACCGCGCGCCGTGGCGGTGGCGAGCTCCGGGTCGCGCGCCCATTCCGGGTGGCCGAGTGCGTCCGCGAGACGGGCGAACAGGCGGTCGTTCAGAGCCGAGACCATGATCGGACCGTCGGCGGTCTGGTAGGCGCGATTGGGCGCGACGCCGCGCAGGCCGCTGCCGGCGCGCCTGGGATCCTTGCCCGTCACCCGACACGCGGCGATGTTGAGGCTCATGAAGGAGAGCGCGGTTTCGAGCAGCGACACGTCCACCAGGCCACCGCGCCCGCTGCGGTCGCGCTCGCGCAGCGCCGCCAGCACGGCGAGCGCGAGCCACATGCCGGTGCCCCAGTCCACCAGGGGCACGCCGACCCGCGACGGCGCTCGATCGTATTCGCCGGTCACGCTCATGATGCCGCTGAACGCCTGCATCATGGGATCGTAGCCGGGCTGACTCGCCAGGGGACCCTGCGCGCCGAAGGCGCCAACATTGCAGTAGAGCAGGCGCGAATTGCGCGGCAACAGGTCGTCGGGACCCAGACCCAGCTCCCGCGCCCGCCCGGGTCGCAGGCTCTGGATGCAGACATCGGCTGCGTCCGCGATGTGTTCCCGCAGCCAGTCGCGATCGGCATCGCGGCCGAGATCGAGGGTGACGGATTCCTTGCCGCGGTTGACCGACTCAAAGGCGATGGAGGACTGCCCGCCCACCCGGGCGCCGTAGTGGCGGGCATCGTCGCCCGGCGGCGCTTCGACCTTGAGCACGCTGGCGCCGAGTTCGGCGAGGATGAGGGCACCGAACGGCGCCGCCAGATTCTGACCCAGTTCCACCACCCGGATGTCGCGCAGGGGTTGTCCGCTCAACATGGCACCACCTCGATGAATTGTTGTTCTTGTACAGACAGTCGGCGCGCGCGGCGACAACGTTCCAGTTCAGGCCGCGTCCGCCAAAACCCCGCTCGACTCGCACGGTATCGCGTACATGTCCCGAGACGCCAGCCATGGACGCAAATACCCGCGCCACGACCTACCAGGTTGCTGAAAACCTGCTACGCGAATTTGGCCGATACCATTCGGCCGATTCAATGAACCGGGTTTGCGACGACCACGAACCGCTCACTGTTGCCCGCTCCGGCCAGCGGCGAGGAACGCTGCGATCGAGACCTATCGGGAACACCCGCGCGCTGACCGCCATTGTCGTTGCGGATCAAGCGTCCGCGGCGACAAACCCCTTCCAGCCGGTGGCCATGTAGTCGACGAACGCGGAGCCCAGGCCCTGGTCGCGCAGCCAGGCGCGGGTTACCGGCAGCGCGACGGATTGGAAGTGCGCATCCTCCCTTACCCGCCGCGGGAAATCCTTGTGCAGTATCGCCGCGCGCCCGATCAGCACAAAATCGGCGCCGCTGTCCAGGCAGGCCTGGGCGGCGGCCCCGGTGGTGATTTTTCCCGCCACGCCCAGGCGTGTCGCGCCGCGCTCCAGGCGGGTGAAGTAATCGATCAGCGGCTTGCCGCCATACCCGGCTTCGGCCGGCTCCTTGAACACATCCCACAGCGACATGTCGAGATAATCCACCTGTCCGCAGGTCAGAACCCGCTGCGCTAGCGCGATCGCCTCCGCCAGGGTGACGCCGAAGCGCTCCGGCGACAGCCGCACACCGAGCTGAAAACCGGGTCCGGTGCGCTGCCGAATGCCGCCGATGATGTCGAACAGCACGCGCGTGCGATTTTCAAAGGAACCGCCGTAGCGGTCGTCACGGCGATTGTTTTCGGCGTCGAGGAACTGGGCGATCAGATAGCCGTGCGCGCCATGCAGTTCCACGCCATTGAAACCCGCGCGTTCAGCGCGCAGCGCCGCGAGAATGAAATCCTCGATCAGCTGCTCGATCTCGCCGGTCGACAGCGCCCGCGCCCCGGTCTCCGGGTCCTGCCAGGGCGCGCGCGGCGCCTCGTGGGTCAGATCGCGCGACGCCCGGCGACCGCCGTGATGCAGTTGCACGGACGATAGACCGCCGGCGGCGTCGATCCCGTGCGCAAGCCGCGTGAGTCCGGGCAGATGCCGATCCGACCAGATGCCGAGCTGCCCTTCAAAGGCCTTGCCCGACGGCTGCACATAGGCGGCACAGGTCATCGTCAGACCGAAGCCGCCCTGGGCACGCAGCGTGAGCCAGTGGTACTCGTCATCACTGAGCGTCCCGTCGGGAAGACTTTGCAGGTTGGTCAACGGCGCCAGCATGAAACGATTGGGCATTGCCGTGCCGTGTGCAAAAGCCAAGGGCGCGAATAAATCCTGATTCATCAAAAATCTCCGTAATGAAACTTCGTTGGTGGTTCTTGTTGGGGGCGCAGTAACGAATAACCAAGGGCATGCGATGTCGGGTGATAAAGCGCTCAGAAGCATTCTATGCGTAGGCACCTTTGGATTCGGCAGGCACGTTTCATCGAGCAGGGAAAACGGTGACCTGCACCCCACTCGTCGTTGCAGAGCAACAAGATGTGTTGATGCAAGACCGACTCTGTATCCCGCACCCCGTATCCTGTGGACGTATCTGGTATCCTGGACCGGATCAGCGCTGGACAAATTCTTTGCCGATATGTACAGTATCGCGTACATAAGCAGGGGCCACCGATGGACGCTATTACCTACACCACAGCGCGCGCGAACCTGGCAGACACCATGAACCGGGTCTGCGATGACCACGAGCCGCTTATCATTACCCGCAACGGCCAGCAGGCCGTGGTAATGATGTCGCTCGAAGATTTCAATGCCCTGGAGGAAACCGCTTACCTGCTCCGCAGCCCGAAAAATGCCCGGCGCCTTCTCGACGCCATGACCGAACTGCAGGAAGGCCGGGGGAGGGAGCGGAGACTGGCCGAGTGAGACTGATTTTTGCCGAGCAAGCATGGGATGACTACCTCTACTGGCAAAAGACCGACAAGAAACTCCTTGAGAGAATCAACGCCCTCATCAAGGATATCTCGCGTACGCCCCTCACCGGCATCGGCAAGCCCGAGCCGTTGAAGAATGCTCTGTCCCGATATTTGTCCCGACGCATCAACGATGAGCATCGCATCGTCTACAAAATCGCGGATGGCGCGCTATTTATTGCGCAACTCCGCTATCACTATTAGCGCAACGATTTCGACGTAAGTGTGCGCAACGGTTAGCGCTCGCACCAACAACGCGACGATTCTTTTAAAGATCGGTTCGCCGCAGTTGGGAAATTGTCAGGCGCGCCGGATAACGGACATTCTTTCCAGGCCTGACCATATATCTCTTCGCTCATCCCCGCGTGATTTTATGTTGAAAGACCTGACCCCGTAACCCCTTTATGCTACAACGCGCCGATGAGCGGCGCCGAAGTGCGCAGCACGGAGGCGTCCGCTCCATTGGCTGGTTAGGCCGCATCTGAGTATTTGACGTTACATTTCTCACGGTTCGTTGTGGCGCAGGCTCGCCATAAGTTTTTCGATCTCTTCCTCGCCCGGTAGCTTCGGGATAGGCATCCAGTGAGTTGGCTGAAGGGGAATATCTTTTCTTGGCAAGAAAGGATCGGATAGAGTTTGGTCTGCTAGGTTGAGAGCGAGAAGTGGAATTTCCTTGAACGGTAACGCGCAACGTAAAAGGGCGATTGCTGAATTGAACGCCGCTGAAGATTCGGCCTCGTTTGGATGTTTCCCTGTGTGCGCAAGCGCGTTTCGCGCCTTTCGAGCAACGGCTAGAGTTGCCAGCACCGAGGAATCGATTACGCCTATCTGGCAGAGAAGTTCCTGGCGCGCCGCGATTGTCCAAGTACGCGTGTCGGAGAGTTGGTCGATTCTACCGGGGATGGCTTTGCTATTTCGTATCCCTGAGATTACGTTTACCTCCCACAGGTGAGACGTGATTTGCTCGATCACAATCCACAGATTGGAGAGGGCAGCGCCCCAGTCTCGCCGGGTAAATCCTGTGGTGCCTCTCAAAAGAAACTCGGGGCTAACTTCGGGTACCTCACTAAGTAGTGCACGGCCGGAGCGCATCGCCGCTTCTAGATCGGCCATCTTTGCGGTTCTAGGTGACATCAGGTGGATCGCTTCGACCGGCGGCGCCTGGAGTATTCTAATCATTCGATGAAACTGATTCGAGCGCGCTGGCGCGGCGGTGCCAACTCGAAGGTATCGCCAATCAAGAATTTTCCCGAAATCCAGTGCATCGCAATCTATAGACTCGCAATAGACTCCTCCGAGCAGGAGGGCTGCAAGACAGTGGTTTATAAATTGAACGGCCCTTTCTAAGTTTCTGAACTCGGGAAGAATTGGAAGTGCGATAGCGCCGTCGCGGGACACGACCATGTGATAAGGAGATTGAAGGCCGACATCGAGCCCACCCACTAACCCGTGCAAGGCGACGTAGTCCCAAGTCGAATGGTTTACGTCGTCAATTGTGACAGTCCATGGTTGGGATTCAGCGCCGTCGATGATACGAAATGGTGCGAGGTAAGCCACCATGCACGGTACACATCGCTTCTCTAACGCTTCGGCTGAATTTGGAATGTCGGACACGTCAGGGACCTGCCAGCTTTTGTCGTTGCTCGGGACGTTTAGTATGCGGCCTAACTATAATTAAACACTCGAAAAGGCGTCTTGCATTGCACCTCGGGGGTGTCTAAAAATTGAACGGGCAAGACGAGGCAAAGGTTTCTCGCCATTTCGAACCCCGAAAAGCACCCGAAAGCATTCATCAAATGCACCTCCTATGCAGCAGCACTCAGGGTGTTGCCCCATCACACTCCCGCATCAAACAGCCGCTGAATACTCGAAAAATCCAGCCCGGTATTGTCGTCACCGCCCAGATGGCTATACAGATTGTAGAGGTTGTTCGCCAGCGCGCCCATCGGCGTACTGGAGTGGCTGGCGAGCGCCGCGCCCATCGCCAGGCCCAGATCCTTCTGCATCAGCTTGACCATGAAGCCGCCCTGGTAGGCGCGGCTCGCGGGCACGTTGTCCATCACGCCGGGATAGGGATTGTATTTTTCCAGCGACCAGTTGCAGCCGGAGCTTTTCAGCATGATGCTGGACAGCGTCTTGGGGTCGAGGCCGTTGTCGACGCCCAGTTGCAGCGCTTCGGCGGTGCCGATCATGTGGATGGCGAGCAGCATGTTGTTGCAGATCTTGGCGATCTGTCCCGCGCCGCTCTCGCCGGCGTGGAAAATATTCGCGCCCATGTGTTTCAGCACTTCGCGCGCGGCTTCGACGTCGGCGGCCGCGCCGCCGCACATGAAGGCGAGCGTCGCGGCCTGGGCGCCGGCGACGCCGCCGGAGACCGGCGCGTCCACCACGCGGATGTTGCGCTTTTTGCCCTCGCTGCCGATGCGCCGCGAGCTGGCGGCGGCGATGGTGGAGCAGTCGATCACCAGTGCAGCGGGGTTGACGAGATCGAGCAGCCCGGCACCGTCGATGTAAAGGCGCTCGGCGATGGCGCCGTCGGGCAACATCGAGATGATGAAATCGGCGCCCTCGACCGCCGCCTTCTCGGTGGCGGCGGCGACGCAGCCATCCTTCACCGCCTGTTGCACCGAGGCCGGCACCAGATCAAAGGCGCGCACCTGGAACCCGGCCTTGACCAGGTTGGCGGCCATCGGCCCGCCCATGTTGCCCAACCCGAAGAACGCGACTGTCTTGGCCATTTTGATCCCCTGTGATGATGAATTATTGAATGGCGGACCCGAGGCGATACATGAAGTCGCTACAAGTCGGCCAATGGATGGGGCGCGTCGCCCCAGAGTGGCGTCAGGTACTGCTGTTGTATCGCCGGCGTGAGCTCGGCGAGCGTCGCCGGCACGAAGCGCGGGGCGTTGTCCTTGTCGATGATCTGGGCGCGCACGCCTTCGCGGAACACGCCGTATCGGGAGCAGTTCAGCGCCGCCACCAGTTCGAGCCGGAAGGCGTCGGCGAGCGCCAGGTCACGCCCGCGCCGGTTCAGTTCCCAGGCGAGAAAGATCGACACCGGGCAGCCGCGCCGGTGGGTGGCGACCGCGCGCTGGAGCCACTTGTCGTCGTCGGCGCAGGCGAGGATGGCGGCGGATGCATCCGCCAGCGTTGCGCTTTCCGTCACCGTGGCGATCCAGTCGGCGTGGATCTCCAGCTGCGGCACGGGGAGCTGATCGTGAAATTCGCGCAGGAGCCAGCGCAAGGCCCCGGCGATCTGCGCGTGCCGTTCACTCGGGTCCGCCGACCATTCGAGCGTCGCCAGGCGCTTCAGCAGCGCGGCTTTCCCTGCGTGGGGCGCGAAGGTGTCGGCGAGCCCGACGTAGAGCGCGTCAGTCGCGTTCAACTGGGCGCCGGTGAGGCCGAGAAACAGTCCGGTGTTGTCCCGCGTGCGGTTCAGAAACCAGGTACCGCCGACATCGGGGAACAGGCCGATGCTGATCTCGGGCATCGCGAGGCGGCTGTGCTCGGTGACGACGCGGAAATCGCCGCCCTGGTAGACGCCCATGCCGCCGCCCATCACGAAGCCGTTGCCCCAGGTGATGATCGGGATGCGCGAGTTGTGCAGGCGATAGTCGAGGCGGTATTCGCGGGAGAAGAAATCCCGCGCGTAGGGATTTTCGTCCTCGCCGTGTTCGACCATCGACTCGTACAGCATGCGGATGTCGCCGCCGGCGGAAAACGCGCGATCGCCGACGCTGTCGATCAGGATCGCGACGATGTCGGCGTCCGCTTCCCACTGATCGAGTCGCGTGCTCAGCAGATCGACCATTTCCAGGCTGAGCGCGTTGAGGGCTTTCTCGGCGTTCAGCGTCGCGATGGCGATTTTTTTGCCGCCGGTGCCGGCGCGCTCGGAAAAAATGACGGAGGGTTCAGTCGCAACAGGTTCAGTCACGCAAAATCTCCCGTACCGCTCAGCGGTTTTTCCATTCGGGCTTGCGCTTCTCGACGAATGCGGCGACACCTTCTTTCTGATCCGCCATGCCCCAAAGGTCCATGAAGCGGTCGCGCTCGAACTGGAAGCCGCTGTCGAGGGAGCGGTGACGCGCGGACATGATCAGTTCCTTGCACACGCGCACCGAGCTCGGACTCTGGTTGGCGACTTTCGCGGTCAGCTCCAGGGCTTTCTCCAGCGCCTTGCCGGTGGGCACCACTTCCTGCACCAAACCGATCTCCAGCGCCTTGTCGGCCTTCACCCGCTCGCCGAGCAGGATCATGCGCTTGGCCCAGCCCTCGCCGATCAACCACGACAGATGCTGGGTGCCGAGACCGCCGGGCAGCAGACCCACGGTGCATTCCGGCAGCGCCATCTGCGCCTGTTCCTCGGCGACGCGGATGTCGCAGGCGAGCGCGCACTCGAGCCCGCCGCCCATGGCAAAGCCGGTGATGGCGGCGACCGACACGCCCTGGTAGTTGGCGAGCGCGGTGAAGGCGACGCCAAACGCCTTGATGAAATCGTAGGCGGCGCCGGTGTCGTCGTGGTGAAAGCGGGTCAGATCGGCACCGGCGCTGAAGAATTTCTCGCTCTCGCTGGCGAGCACCAGCGCGTAATTCTCGCGGTCGGCGTTCAGTTCGGCGATGACCTGTTGCAGATAGCCCAGGCTCTCCGGCGTCCAGGTGTTGGCCGGCGGGTTGTTCATGGTGAGGATGGCGGTGTGCCCGCGTTTTTCCACTTTCAATTGACTGCTCATCGAATGGTCTCCGTTGCCCCTGCTTCAAGAATGCGGCGCGCGATGATCACGCGCATGATTTCGTTGGTGCCTTCCAGAATCTGATGGACTCGCGCGTCGCGGAAAAACCGCTCGATGGGATATTCGCGCAGATAACCGTAACCGCCGTGCAGTTGCAGCGCCTCGTTGCACACGCGAAAGCCGATATCGGTGGCAAAGCGCTTGGCCATCGCGCAATAGGTGGTCTTGTCCGGATCGTCGCGGTCGAGCTTGCTGGCCGCCAACCGCACCATCTGCCGCGCCGCCACCAGTTCGGTGGCCATGTCGGCGAGCTTGAACTGCAATGCCTGAAACGCGGCGATGGGCTTGCCGAACTGGCGCCGCTCCTGCACATAGACCTGGGCGATATCGAGGGTGGCCTGCGCCGCGCCCACCGAGCAGGAGGCGATATTGATGCGGCCGCCGTCGAGGCCTTTCATCGCGATCTTGAAACCCTCGCCCTCGTTGCCGAGGCGGTAGGCGGCGGGCACGCGCACCGCGTCGAAGGCGATCGCCCGGGTCGGCTGGCTGTTCCAGCCCAGCTTGGTTTCGTTCTTGCCGTAGTCGATGCCGGGCGCATCCGCCGGCACCGCGAAGGCGGTGATGCCGCCAGCGCCCGAGTCCGGCGCGCCGGTGCGCGTCATCAGCACCAGCACGTCGGTGCTGCCGGCACCGCTGATGAAGGTCTTGCCGCCGCTGATGAGGTAATCGTCGCCGTCGCGCACCGCGCGGGTGGTGATGGACGCCGCATCGCTGCCGGCGTTGGGTTCGGTGAGGCAGTAGGAAGCGAGTTTTTCACCGGTCACCAGCGACTGGCAGAACTCGTCCAGCACCCGTTGCGTGCCCCAGGTGCAGGCCATCCACGCCGCCATGTTGTGAATCGAGATAAAGGCGGCGGTCGAGGTGCAGCCGGCGGCGAGTTCTTCCAGGATGATGGTCGCGTCGAGCCGGGTCATGCCCATGCCGCCGACCGCCTCGGGACAGTACATGCCGCAGAAGCCGAGCGCGCCGGCGGCGGCGATGGTGTCGCGGGGAAAGATCTTGCTTTCGTCCCATGCGGCGGCGTGGGGCGTCATCTCGCCGCGCGCAAAGGCCCGCGCGGCGTCGCGAAAGGCGCGTTGCTCCTCGCTCAGTTCGAAATCCATCGCGCTGACCTGCTGCCGTTACTTCAGGTTGATGGACATGTTGGGGCCGCCGGCGCCCGGGATGGTGTCGTCGAACCAGCGCGCGGTGATGGTCTTGGTTTCGGTGTAGAAACGCACCGCCTGCTTGCCGTAGGCGTGCAGGTCGCCGTGGAAGGAGCCGCGCCAGCCGGTGAACGAGAAGAACGGCAGCGGCACCGGGATAGGCACATTGATGCCCACCTGACCGACCTGGATCTCGTGCTGGTATTTGCGCGCGGCGGCGCCGGAGGCGGTGAAGATCGAGGTGCCGTTGCCGCGGAAATCCCGGTTGATGAGCGCGATGGCTTCATCCAGCGTCGCCACCTTGAGGATGCACAGCACCGGCCCGAACACCTCTTCGCAATAGAACGGCATATCCGGGTGCAGGTCGGTGAAGATGGTGGGGCCGATCCAGTTGCCGTTGGGATAGCCCGCGACGGTGCAGTCGGAGCCGTCGAGCAGGCAGGTGGCGCCGTCCTTTTTCGCCTGCGCGATCATGCCGACCACGCGCGCCTTGGCGGCAGGATTGGTCAGCGGGCCGTAGGCGGCGCTCTTGTCGGTCCAGGCACCGGGCTGAATCCTGCGCGCGGCGATCACCAGGTCGTCGATCCAGTTGGCGGCATCGCCCACCATCACCACGTTGGGGATCGCCATGCAGCGCTGGCCGGCGGCGCCGAACGCGGAGCCGATGATGTTGTTCACGACCTGGACGCGGTTGGCGTCCGGCATCACCACCATGTGGTTGTTGGCGCCGGTCATGCACTGCATGCGCTTGAGGTTTTCGGTGCCCTTGCGGTAGATGTGTTTGCCCACGGGCACCGAACCCACGAAGGAGCCGGCGCGGATGTCCGGGTGTTCGAGCAGATAGTCCACCTGACTGGCGCCGCCGTGCACCACTTGCAGCACGCCGGGCGGCGCGCCGGCTTCGACGAAGAGTTCGGCGAGGCGGGTCGGCGTCAGCGGGTCGCGCTCGGATGGTTTGAGAACGAAGGTGTTGCCGCAGGCGATCGCCATGGGGAACATCCACAGCGGGATCATCGCCGGAAAGTTGAACGGCGTGATGCCCATGCACACGCCGAGCGGCTGGATGATGGAATAGGTGTCGATGCCGCCGGCGACGTTTTCGACCGTCTCGCCCATCATCAGGGTAGCGATGTTGGCGGCGTGCTCGACCACCTCGATACCGCGCCAGACATCGCCCTTGGCGTCTTCAAAGGTCTTGCCGAGTTCCTGGCTGATGATCTCGGCCAGTTCGTCGTGATGTTCCTTGAGCAAATGCTGGTAGCGCAGCATCAGGCGCGCGCGCTGCGGCACCGGCACTTCCTTCCAGGTCTCGAACGCGGTTGCGGCGGCGGCCACGGCACGCGCCATCTCGTCCGGCGTGGCGTGGGGGACTTCGCTCAACACTTCCTGGGTGGCGGGGTTGATGACCGGCGTGAACTGGGTGCTCGCGCTCTGGACCCATTCGCCGCCGATGAACAGGGGAACGCGTCGGGGAAAAGCCATGGCTGACCTCATCGGGTGGTGGGCGTCGTGGCGGCTGGCAGCACCGGTTCCGGTGCCCCGGATGGGCGTTGATCAGCCGCGCTTGCCGCAACGGGCGGGTGGTCGCCGATTGTACAGAATGCCGGCGCCCGCTCAAACGCGCGCCGGCGCCGGCCACGGAGCGGCGCGGACCCGCTGGTATACTGACGGCCCCACAATCCGGCAACCGGCAGATCCCGAGCGTGAACGACTACGTGAAGTTTTTTCGCGACACCGCGCCCTACAGCAACATGCACCGGGGCAAGACCTTCGTGATCGTGCTGCGCGGCGCCGCCATCCAGCACGCGAACTTTCCGCACCTGGTCGGCGATATCGCGCTGCTCGCGGCCCAAGGTATCCGGGTGGTGCTGGTGCACGGCGCCAGGCCCCAGGTGGATCGCCAGATCGAATTGCGCCATCTCGACTGCTGTTTCGAGGGCGAGGTGCGGATCACCGACGCCGAGGTCATGGCGTGCGTGCAGGAAGCCGTGGGCAGCATCCGCATCAGCATCGAGGCGGCGTTGTCCATGGGCGCGGTGAACTCCCCCATGCAGGGCGCGCGAGTGCGGGTGGTGGGTGGCAACCTGATCACCGCCAAGCCGCTCGGCATCCGCAACGGCGTGGATTTTCACCACACCGGCGAAGTGCGGCGCATCGACCGCGTGGGTATCCGCAGCCATCTCGACAACGGCGCCATCGTGCTGCTGTCGCCGGTCGGCTATTCACCCACCGGCGAAGTGTTCAACCTCACCTGCGAGGATGTCGCCATTCAGACCGCGATCAGCCTGCAAGCCGACAAACTCATCTTCATCGGTGCCGAAAGCGGCGTCTACGACACCGATGGCAGTCTGCAGAAAGTCATCGCGCTCCCCGACGCCGTCGCCTGGATCGAACGCCTGCGCGAGCAGCCGGTACTGGCGGCATCCCTGCGCGCGGGCTATCAGGCCTGTCTCAACGGCGTGCAGCGCAGCCACCTCATCGGCTTTGCCGAGGACGGCGCGTTGCTCCGCGAGCTGTTCACCCGCGACGGCGCCGGCACCCTGATTCTCAAGGACGGCAGCGAGGTGATCCGCCAGGCCACCATCGACGACATCGGCGGCATTCTGGAGCTGATTGCGCCCCTCGAAGAACAGGGTGTGCTGGTGAAGCGCTCCCGCGAACTGCTCGAAACCGAGATTTCGCGGTTTCACGTCGTCGTGCATCCCGAGGGCACCATCATCGGCTGTGCCGCGCTCTACCCCTTCGCGGACAAGGCGGCGGGGGAGCTCGCCTGCGTTGCCACCCATCCCGACTTCCGCAATCAGGGATTGGGCGGCCGGCTGCTGGCACAACTCGAAACCAAAGCCCGCGCCGAGCACGGCCTCAAGCACCTGTTCGTGTTGACCACCCAGGCGGAACACTGGTTTCGGGAAAAAGGCTTCACGCCCATCGGCATCGAAGATCTGCCGGCGGCCAAGGCCGAGCTGTACAACTATCAGCGGCGTTCAAAGATTTTTCAGAAAACCCTTTAGTTCGCGCCGGACTCGCGCCGCGCGGATTGGGTGATCGAATCGCTCGCGGGTCCGGGCGCGCCCTCGCCGACCAACCTATCATTGCCGCGCGCCGCCGAGCACCGCCAGTGCGCGTGCCGCGGCGGCCGTGCGGGTTTCCACCCCGAGTTTGGTAAACACGTGCTCGAGATGCTTGGTGACGGTGCGCGGACTCATGGCGAGAATCGTGCCGATATCGCGGTTGGTCTTGCCGGCCATGACCCAGCGCAGTACGTCCGCCTCGCGTGGCGTCAGCCGGAACGCGCCCGCCAGCCGCTCCGCCGCCGGTGCGCCAGTGCCTTCGAGCAACAGCAGTGACTCGTCCGCATCCACGCGATCGCAATAGGTAACCCTGAAATCCTGGCCGTTGTGCGTGAACGCCAGCGAACGCCCCATTTCCTCATCGGTCTCGCGACAGCGCGTGAGCCATCGGGATACTGCCGGCGGTAGACACCAGTCTGGCCCGGGCAACAACGCCCGCGCGCGCTCGCTGAGCCAGGTGACGTTGCCGCTGCCGTCAACGGTCAGACTCGGGCGGGGCAGAGCCTCCACGGCACTGGTGGCCCGCCGCAGATTCCGAGACCGCGCGATATGGGCATCGATTCGCGCAATGACCTCCTCTTCGCGGACCGGCTTGGTGACGTAATCGACCGCCCCTTCGCCGAATCCGCGCACGACATCCTCGGTGGCGGTAAGCGCCGTCATGAAGATTACGGGGATGGCACGGGTTTCCGGCTGTGCTTTCAATCGCTGGCAGGTTTCGAAGCCGCTGAGTCCCGGCATGACCGCGTCCAGCAGGATGACGTCGGGCCGCACCAGTTCGAGTTGGCGCAGGGCGGTCAAACCGCTCAGTGCCACCAGTACCTCGTAGCCGGCGCTGTCGAGGGCATCCGACAGGAAGGCGAGATTGGCAGGCGCATCGTCGACGATCATCACAATGTCGTGGCGGTCAGCACTCGTCGTCATGGCTTGCGCCCTCTCCCACAAAGCAAATGATTTCGGACAGCTGGAATTCCCTTGCCAACCGGCGCAGCTCGGTCACATAGGGCTGATATTGCGCGCTGAGTGTCGCCATTTCGTCGATGCAGCCGTGGACGGTTTTCATCCGGCCGACGCGCGCCGCCTGCACCAGACGAATGCACAGATCACGGGGTGGAATCGGCATGCGAAGCCGTCCTCCCGCCATCAGGGGCGCCCGGATCCAGTCGAGGGCGAGATGGTTCTGCAGCAGGGGAGCCAGACCAGGCAACTTGACGGGTTTGGCCAGAAACGCGTTGCAACCGGCATCCAGAGCGGCGCAGCGCGCTTCGTCCGATGTGTCGGAGGACACCATGATGATCGGCCGGTGCCACTGTGCCGCGCGCAGCCTCTGGCTCACCTGCAAGCCGCTGAGATCGTGCATCACCAGATCCAGCAACAACACATCGGGATCCATTTGCTCGACCAGGCGCAGCGTCTCGCTGCCCGACCCGGCCTCGCCGATCATGAATCCTAGCGGTGCGAGAAGGTCCACGAGCACCGCCCTGTGGGCGGCTTCGTCGTCCGCGATCAATACGGCGCGGCGTGGACCGCGATAGCCGATGACGTCCTCGGCGGAAATTTCCTGACGGGCGTTATGCGGCTTGCGTACTCCAGGCAGCAATACCCGCAATTGGAACTCGCTGCCGACGCCGAGCTCGCTCCGCACCGTCAGTTCGCCGCCCATGAGGTCGGCGAGCAGGCGCGCGATGGTCAGACCGAGTCCGGTCCCGGCCGCGCTCAGGTTGGAACGCTGAAAAGGCTCGAAGATGCGCGTCAGTTCGGAGCTGCCTATCCCGGGACCGGTGTCGCGCACCAGAAACCGTGTTATCTCGCCGGTACAGTCGACACTCAACACCACCTCGCCACGCTGAGTGAATTTGACTGCGTTGCCCACCAGATTGATCAGCACCTGTGAGAGGCGCTTGCCGTCGGTACGGACGTATTCCGGCAAATCGCCTTTGACCTGAAAGCTGAATTCGATGCCTTTGTCGTTCGCCTGGGGCCGGAACATGTCCACCACCTGAAGCAACAAGGCCGGCAGGTCGGTCTCGCGGGGATGCAACTGAAACTTTCCGGCTTCGATCCTCGCGATATCGAGAATGTCGTCGGCGAGGGTGAGCAGGTGTTCGCCACTCTTGCGAATCACCTCGATCTGCCCGTGCAGCCGCGGCAAATTGCGGGTTTCCCGCTCGGTGCGCTTGGCATAACCGATGATGCTGTTGAGCGGTGAACGGAGTTCATGACTCATGTCGGTCAGAAAGCGGCTTTTGGCGAGACTCGCCGATTCAGCGGCTTCCTTTGCGAGCTGCAGGGCCTGATCGGTCTTGCCGTGCTCGGCGATCTCCTGGAGCAACAGTGCGGTCTGCCGCCCGGATTCCTCCTGGGCGACCCTGCGGGTTTCGCGCGTAAGGACGCTCCACCAGGCGATGATCCCGACAGCGACGAGAGAAACCGCCCAAGCCTTGAACAGGGACATGCCCAGCAGCACGGCCTGTGTCGACCCGCCGGTCGGGACTCCGGCGTTGTGGAGCTGAAGATAAACACTGCCCGGCAACACCGTGATGGCCGCGGCCAGCAGGAAGAATGTGGTACAGAAATCGCGGGCTCGCCGCACGACCTGCGGCGAAAGCCAGGTCCACCTGGGTGTGGCCGCGGCACCGGCGGGGGCCTTCTTGCACAGATCGTCACAGCGCGCATCCAGGGAACAGCAGAGCGAGCAGATAAACCCGGCGTAGGCAGGGCAGTGCGCCATGTCCTCGCGCTCGAACCGGTTGGCGCAGATACAGCAGTCCAGCGGCGCCTCCGCCAACACCAGCGCCTCATCGAGTGGTCGCGCCAGGTAAAAGCGACCCCGCGTCGCCCATGCAAGCAAAGGCGCCAGCAACAGCGCGGCGAACAGCGCGATGAACGACGCGAACGCCGCCGGCCAGGGCCCGAACACGCCGCTGAACGCCGCGATCGAGACCACGGATGCAATCAGAGTCGCCCCGACGCCCACCGGATTGATGTTGGGCAGATAGGCGCGCCTGAACTCGATGTGCGATGGACTCAGGCCGAGTGGTTTGTTGATGACGAGATCGGCAACCAGGGCGCCGATCCAGGCGATGGCAATACAGGAGTAAACGCTCAGCACCTGCTCCAGCGCCTGAAACAGACCCACTTCCATCAACAGGAGGGCGATGGCGACATTGAAAACCAACCAGACCACGCGACCTGGATGACTGTGCGTCAGGCGCGAAAAGAAATTGCTCCACGCCAGCGAGCCCGCATAGGCATTGGTGACATTGATCTTGATCTGCGACAACACCACGAATGCCGTGGCCGCCGCCAGCGCCAGTGCCTGGCTGCTGAATACATAGCTGAAGCCGATGACATACATGAGCGTCGGTTCGGAAGCACGGTGGGGCGGAAACTCGTGCTGAATGACAACGAAAGCGAGAAAGGCGCCAGCGAGTTGCTTGAGTACGCCGAGCACTATCCAGCCGGGTCCGGCCAGGACCAGTGCGGTCCACCAACGACGGGAAGACGCCGGCGTGCGTTCGGGCAAAAACCGCAGAAAGTCCACCTGCTCGCCAATCTGCGCGATCAATGAAAAGCACACCGTTGTGGCGGCACCAAACAGCAGCGGATCAAAAGTGGTGCCGGCTTTCGAATAGCCGCCGAACGTGGTCCACTCGGCATAAAGCGCCGGCTCCTTCAAGAGCACGAAAATAAAGGGCAACACCGCCAGCACCATCCAGGGTACA
The DNA here is from genome assembly GCA_016191205.1 of Gammaproteobacteria bacterium. Classification (GTDB taxonomy): domain Bacteria; phylum Pseudomonadota; class Gammaproteobacteria; order Pseudomonadales; family Porticoccaceae; genus JAGPUQ01. Next base: position 43,039 of record JACPPB010000029.1, read on the forward strand.
GAGGTCCACATCTGCAATTTGCTGATCCGGGTGATGCCGTGGAGTACCAGCGGAATCACCACCACGGAGCTGACCAGATAGCCAAGCGCCAGCGGCAAGCCGATATAGAGTTCGAACATCAGCGCCATGATGGCGGCTTCTATGGCGAAAAAAATAAAAGTGAAGGACGCGTAGATCAGCGATGTGATGGTTGACCCGAGGTACCCGAAACCCGCGCCGCGAGCCAGCAGATCGAGATCGACGCTGTACTTGGCGGCGTAGTAGCTGATGGGCAGCCCGGTAAGAAATATCACCAGCGCGACCGCAAGAATCGCCGCGACTGCGTTGGTGAACCCGTAATTCACCATCAGCGTGCCGCCGATGGCTTCCAGGGCGAGAAAAGAGATCGAGCCGAGCGCCGTTGCCGCTACCCGGGATTCCGACCATTTGCGGAAGCTGCGCGGCGCAAAACGCAGCGCGTAGTCTTCCAGGGTTTCGTTCGCAACCCAGGTGTTGTAGTCACGGCGAACCCGCAATATCCGCTGCGTCGCGGCAGCAACCATGCGCAATGCTCCGGAAGGTGTGCGCCGAGAATGGCGTGCTGCGTGCCGGGCAACCCGCGGGGATGCCTGCCATCAATACAACCCGGCGTCGTTCATCGAACGCAGCAAAGGATATGCCAAAGCCGACAGTCATCAGCATGGTCATTCGTTACTGCTGTCTCGCCAAAGACTTAGCCGGATTCCCTGTGCTGACGGCGATCCCGAGGCTGACTGCGATGCACGTTCGAAGGGCAGGCAGTACCCACGCGCACAGAAAACGCCTACGACAAAGTGCGTATTGTCCGTGCCCGCCCGTGATGGGTGTAATCCTTTCACGCGAGGACGCATGCCTTGCGTCCATGTAACCGGAATTGGCATTCGTAAAGAGGGATCACTCCATGATCAACCAGCCATCACCAACTGCTTCTGTGCTCAATGCGGCAGTGCGTGTCGTCCGCAACCTGTTATTCACCGCCACCTGTGTCGCGCCCGCTCTGGCCTTGTCGGGGGCGTATCCCACCGCTGCGGTCAATACCACGGGCCTGGCGGTAACCGATACCGTCGTCACCGTAGGCCAGTTGCATTCCGCCACGGGGACGATGGCGATCAGTGAAACGGGATCGATTCAGGCCGAACGTCTGGCGATTGAACAGATCAACGAATCCGGCGGAATTCTCGGAAGAAAGATTGAAATCATTCAGGAAGACGGTGCGAGCGACTGGCCGACCTTTGCCGAGAAGGCGCGCAAGCTGCTCGTCAACGACAAGGTCGCCGCTGTCTTCGGTTGTTGGACATCGGCATCGCGAAAAGCCGTCTTGCCGGTCTTCGAGAAAGAAAACGGAATGCTGTATTACCCCACGTTTTACGAGGGCCTGGAGCAGTCCAAGAACGTAATTTACACCGGCCAGGAGGCCACCCAGCAGATTATCGCCGGGCTCGACTGGCTGGCGAAAACCAAGGGCGCGAAAAAGTTTTATCTGGTTGGATCGGACTACATCTGGCCGCGCACTTCCAACAAGATCGCCCGCAAGCACATCGAGAACGTGCTGCATGGCGAGGTGGTCGGTGAGGATTATTTCCCTCTCGGCCATACACAGTTCGGTTCGCTGATCAACAAGATCAAGCTCAAAAAGCCTGATGCCGTTTACAGCATCATTGTAGGTGGCAGCAACGTGGCCTGGTGGAAGCAGCTCAAGGCCGCGGGTGTAACCAGCGACAAGCAGACGATCCTGACGATTTCGGTAACGGAAGACGAAATCCTGGGAATCGGCGGCGAGAACATGGTCGGCTTCTACGCTGCCATGAAGTACTTCCAGAGTCTGGATAACGACAACAACAAGAAATTCGTGGCGGCCTTCAAGGCCAAGTACGGCAAGGATGCCGTGATCGGCGACGTGACACAGGCGGCCTACCTGGGGCCCTGGCTGTGGAAAGCGGCGGTCGAAAAGGCCGGTAGCTTCGACGTCGACAAGATCGCCGCCGCCTCGCCCGGAATCGAGTTGACCACGGCGCCCGAAGGCTACGTCAAGGTGCATGAAAATCATCACCTGTGGAGCAAGCTGCGCATCGGCGAGGCGCAGGCCGATGGCCAGTACAAGGTGATTTACGAGTCCGATCTGATTGAGCCGAATCCCTTCCCGAAGGGCTATCAATAGCGTCGGATGGCGGCGGCTGGCCGTCGGTCGCCGCCGCCATCCGACCGACGAAAGTGCAGGCAAGATTCCGTATCAGGCGCTGACCGGAGATATCGTGATGGATGGACTGTCTCTTCAGGAAGTGTGGTCCCTGCTGGTCATGCAGGGATTCAACGGCCTGAGTTTTTTCAGCGTGCTCCTGTTGATGGCGCTGGGGCTCGCGATCATCTTCGGCCAGATGGGCGTCATCAATATGGCGCACGGCGAATTTCTCACCATCGGCGCCTATACCACCTATCTGCTCTCGGTTTTCGCCACAAATCATCTGCCATGGTTCCAGAATTACTACTTTATCGCTGCCATCGTCGTCGGCTTTCTGGTTGCATTCACGGTGGGCTATCTCGTCGAGTGGCTGATGATCCGCCATCTTTATCGCCGGCCGCTCGACTCGCTGCTGGCGACCTGGGGCCTCAGCCTCGTCATGCAA
>JACPPB010000029.1:45689-104038 GCA_016191205.1 Gammaproteobacteria bacterium
CGCTGCTGGCGACCTGGGGCCTCAGCCTCGTCATGCAACAGATATTCCGCTCGACGTTCGGCCCCAAGGAAGTGAGTGCCACGCTCCCGGAATGGTTGATGGGGTCGTACCAGCCGGTCGAGGGGATCGACATCCCGTTGAACGGTCTGTTCGTGATGGCGCTGACATTATTGCTGACCTCCGCGGTGGGGCTGCTGATGTTCCGCTCGCGCTGGGGCCTGCATGTCCGCGCCACTGTCCAGAACCGCGCCATGAGCGGCGCGGTGGGCATCGACACCGCAAAGGTGGACCGTCTGACCTTTGCCCTGGGGTGCGGGATAGCCGGTGTTGCCGGCGCCGCGTTCACCACGATCGGATCCACCGGACCCACCAGCGGCTCGCTGTACATCGTCGATACCTTCCTGGTGGTGGTATTCGGCGGCGCCCAGAGTCTGCTGGGCACCATTGCCTCGGCGTTCTCCATTGCGCAGGCGCAATCCACCCTCGAATTCTTCATGACGGGCTCAATGGCCAAGGTGCTGACGCTGCTGACGATCATCGCGATCCTGATGGTGCGGCCCGAAGGGCTGTTCCGGTTGCGGGTGCGCAAGTGAGTCGGTGTCGTCAGGTTGCGCGGGAGAAAGCAGCATGAGCTTTGCGGGAAAGAGTCTTGTGAAGAAATTGGCGGCAACGCCCTGGTGGCGCGATTTCGGGTCGATCGCCGTGCTTGCGCTGGTCATTTTCGCGGTACTGCCGCTGTGCCTCGATCTGTTTCGGCTCAATCTCGTCGGCAAGTACCTGACTTACGCTTTTGTCGCGGTTGGCCTCGTCCTTTGCTGGGGCTACGGCGGCATTCTGAGTCTTGGGCAGGGTGTGTTCTTCGGGCTCGGCGGTTACTGCATGGCGATGTTTCTCAAGCTCGAAGCATCGGATCCCGAAAGCACGAAAATCCAGTCGACACCCGGCATTCCCGATTTCATGGACTGGAATCAGTTGACCGCGCTGCCCGCATTCTGGGAGCCGTTCAAGAGTTTTACCTTTGCCCTGCTGGCAGTTCCGCTGGTACCCGCCGCGCTCGCGCTGGTGATCGGTCTTGCCATGTTCAAGCGCCGCGTTGGTGGCGTGTACTTTGCGATCATGACGCAGACCTTTGCCGCCATTCTCAGCATTCTGATTATCGGCCAGCAGGGCTATACCGGCGGCGTCAACGGCATAACCGACCTCAAGACCCTGCACGGTTGGGATATTCGCACCGACGCGGCGAAATATCTTCTGTATTACATCAACGCCGTGCTGCTCCTGGGTACGGTGGCTCTCGGGCGCTGGGTGCTCAATACCAAGTTCGGAAAGCTGCTGCTGGCGCTGCGCGACAAGGAAGAACGCGTGCGTTTCTCGGGCTATGACGTCGCGAACTTCAAGATCTTCGTGTTCTGTCTGGCGGCCATGTTTTCCGCGGTTGGCGGTGCCATGTTCACCTTGCAGGTAGGTTTCATGTCGCCCTCGTTCGTCGGGATCGTGCCCTCGATAGAAATGGTGATTTTCACCGCGGTCGGCGGCCGCCTGTCGCTGGTCGGCGCGGTCTACGGCAGCCTGCTGGTGAACTACGGCAAGTCGTATTTTTCGGAAACCTTCCCGGAACTGTGGCTGTTTTTCATGGGCGGATTGTTCATCGCGGTGGTGATGGTGTTTCCCAATGGCCTCGCCGGGCTCGCCGGGCAGTTTCGCGCCTGGCGTGCGAAGCGAAGTGGAGCGTCCGGTACAGCGCCAGAGCCGGTTTCCGCCACGCCTGACAGATCCGCGGTGCCGGCCTTCGGAGCCGAAGGAGGTCAGTCGTGAGCAGCAACGCGATGGTGCTTGCCGTCGAGGACCTGAGTGTTTCCTTTGACGGCTTCAAGGCGGTCGACGGGCTCAATCTGTATGTGGAACAAAATGAACTGCGGGTGGTGATCGGACCCAATGGTGCCGGCAAGACCACCTTGCTCGATCTCATCTGCGGCCGCACGCGCGCGAGTGCCGGCAGCATCAAGTTCAAGGATCAGGAACTCACCCGGTTGCCCGAACACCAGCGGGTGCGGCTCGGCATCGGCCGCAAGTTCCAGACGCCTTCGATCTATGAAGGCCTGAGTGTGTTCGAGAACCTGGAAATTTCCTATCCGCGTGGCCGCACCGTTTTCGGCAGCCTGTTTTTTCGCCGCGATGCCGCGGTAATCGAACGCGTGCGGGAGGTGGCGGGGCTCGTTGGTCTTGGCGACCGGATCGCGGACGCGGCGGAACTGTTGAGCCACGGCCAGAAGCAGTGGCTGGAGATCGGCATGTTGCTGATGCAGGACCCGGAACTGCTGATGCTGGACGAGCCGGTCGCGGGCATGAGTGTCAGCGAACGCGAGCAGACCGCCAGGCTGCTCACGCGCATTTCGGCGAATCGCTCGGTGATCGTGATCGAGCACGACATGGAATTCGTCAAACGTATCGCACATCGGGTGACGGTGTTGCACCAGGGCAAGGTCATCGCCGAAGGCAGCATGGCCCATGTGCAGGCCGATCCGAAAGTGATCGAAGTCTATCTGGGGCATTGATGCGAGGGCCGCCAACGTGATCGAAGTCAGGGATTTCACCGTGAGTTACGGGGAGAGCGAGGTGGTGCATCAGGTGAACTTCGCCGCCGCGCAGGGCGAGATCGTTGCCGTGATGGGGCGCAACGGCATGGGCAAGAGCACTTTGTTCAAGGCATTGATCGGCATCCTGCCGACCAAGTCGGGGTCGCTGAAAGTGGCCGGCGACGAGCTCGGCGGCCTGCCCAGCCATACCCGGGTGCGGCGTGGACTCGCCTATGTACCCCAGGGCCGCATGGTGTTTCCAGGGCTGACCGTGCTCGAAAACATCATGACCGGACTGCGCGACCGGCGCGCCACCGTTCCCGCCGAGATCTACGAGCTGTTTCCCGTGCTGGCCGAGATGCGCGGCCGCAAGGCCGGCAATTTATCCGGTGGTCAGCAGCAACAACTGGTGATTGCGCGCGCGCTGGTAACCGAACCCAAGGTGCTGCTGCTCGACGAGCCGACCGAAGGCATTCAGCCGTCGATCATCAAGGACCTCGCGCGTCAGCTCAGGGAAATAAAGCGCCTGCGCGGACTCACCATTATCGTTTCCGAACAGGTGCTGAGTTTCGCGCTCGACGTGGCGGATCGCTTGCTGGTGATCGATCGCGGACAGATCGTGGACGAAATGACCCGCGACCAGGCCGACGCTGCCGTACTGGGGCGTTACCTGTCGGTCTGACTCCCGTTTTCACCCTACCGCGTGAATGCTTCGCGCGTTAACCCGAGCAAAAGGAGTACACACTATGCTAGAGACGCTGATCCACATCGATCCCAACATGGCCCCCGCGTCGCAAGGCGGTTTGCTGCACAACCGCTGGCATCCCGACATCCCCATGGTGGCTACCGTGAAACCCGGGGCTTCGTTTCGCGTCGAGTGCGCGGACTGGACCGGCGGCCAGATCTTCGACGACGACTCGGCCAATGATGTGCGCGATGTCGATCTGACCAAGGTGCACTACCTGAGCGGCCCGATCGGCGTCGAGGGCGCCGAGCCGGGCGATCTGCTGGTGGTCAACATTCTCGACATTGGAACCCTGCCGTCTTCCGACTGGGGCTTCACGGGCATCTTTGCGAAAAGTAACGGCGGCGGTTTTCTCACCGAACACTACCCCGACGCGCGCAAGGCGTGCTGGCAGTTCGAGGGTATCTACGCCAAATCGCGCCACATTCCCGGCTGCCGCTTTGCCGGCATCATGCACCCGGGCCTGATCGGCTGCCTGCCGTCGGCGGACTTGCTCAAGACCTGGAATCAGCGCGAAGCGGCGCTGGTCGCGACCGATCCCGGGCGCGTGCCGCCGCTGGCGGCGCTGCCGTACGCGGACACCGCGCTGATGGGCAAGTTGACCGGCGCCGCGGCGGCCGAAGCCGCCAAATACGGTGCGCGCACGGTGCCGCCCCGCGAGCACGGCGGCAACTGCGACATCAAGAACCTGTCGCGCGGTTCCCAGGTCTATTTCCCCGTCTATGTGAAGGGCGGCGGCCTGTCGATGGGCGACCTGCACTTTTCCCAGGGCGACGGCGAGATCACCTTCTGCGGCGCCATCGAAATGGCCGGCTGGATCGAGATCAATGTCGATATCATCAAGGGCGGCATGCAGAAGTACGCGGTGACCAATCCGATCTTCCGCCCGAGTCCCCTCGAGCCCAGGTACAACGATTATCTGATTTTTGAGGGTATCTCGGTCGACGAATCCGGCAAGCAGCACTATCTGGATGCCCACGTCGCCTACCGACGCGCCTGCCTGAACGCCATCGAATACCTGAAGAAATTCGGCTACACGGGCGAGCAGGCCTACGCGATTCTCGGCACGGCGCCCGTCGAGGGCCATATCAGCGGCATTGTCGATATTCCCAACGCCTGCGCCACCCTGTGGCTTCCCACCGGGATCTTCGACTTCGATATCCGGTTGACGCCACAGGGCCCGGTCCGCCAACAGTTTGGTGGCATCGATCTGGCCGTCACCACCTGACATCGAGCCGAGGCCCCGCGCGGCGGCTGGAGGCTGTCAGCCGTGGCGTGGCCGGAACCCGACAGAGTGTATGCCGCCAAAGAGGAGTAGTGATTTCATGCCGCTATACGAATACCGCTGTGTCTGCGGCAATCGCATCGATCAATTGCGAGCGCTGGCCATCCGCGATGTCCCCGCTGACTGTGAGCGCTGCGGCGCGCCGGCCGCGCGCGTGGTATCGGCGCCGCGTCTGGCGGTTGTCGCGGCGACCACGCGCCTTGCCCATGAGCACAACGAGCGCAGTGCCCATGAACCGCGGAAGGTGACTCGCACGACATCCGGTCAGCCCTGCGCTGCCCATAGGCAGCACGGCCACCACCCGGGGCGACCCTGGATGCTGGGGCATTGATGGGCGGGTGAAAAGGCGTCCGGGGAAAGAAGATGCCCCGCGACGCCTTGCCATCCGCTACGAGGATGCGACCGGGACCGACGCTGGCGTCGGTCCTTCAACGTCGGCCGCTCCCCGCTCGCGCTACTCAGGCTTTCTTGTCGAAGTAACGGATCGAGGGCGGCGCGGCAACCCAGTTCGCGAGCTGGCCGATCACGCCGGTCTCGGTGCGCCAGGCGAAATATTTTTCATAGGCCTGACGGGACTCCCATTTCTCGATGGCCACGATCGTGGTCGGATCGTCCTGGTCCTGATGGGCGTAGACCTCGATGCAGCCCGGGTAGGTGCGGGTCGATGGCAGCAATGCGCCAAGGCCTTCGAGCGTGTCTTTGACAGCTTCGGGTTTCACTTTCAGTTCGAGCAGTACGGTGCAGGTCATGGGGTTCTCCTTCCGGCTTTGTGATGAGTTGTTATGGTCAGGGGCCGCGCTTGCGGGCCCCGGATACTAGGGCAACCCCGCCACCGTGCCAAGCGGCTCGGGCGCACGGGATCAGTCGATGGCGACGGCGCCGGTGCCACGGGCCAGCCAGTAATCGAGGCTGACGTAACGACCGCCCCCCGAGAAAAACAGGCTGAGCAGCAGGATGAAATAGGTGGCGGCGAACTCGATGCCGTTATTCAGCACCACGAAGTTGCCCTTTTCCGTCAGCCAGTCGTAGTTGCCGTGCTCCCGCAGCAGGCTGCGGGCCGCGCTCACCCGCTGTCCGACTTCGACGCTGTTCTCGAGGCTGCGCTCGGCGGCAGGAATGCCCACCATCGCCAGCACCTTGGCGGTGCTGGTGTCGGGATCGCCGGGCGCGATCGCGAACCAGCCGTGCTGCCAGTGCACCGTGGCGGTGGCGACCGCCATGGAGATCATCAGGGGTATCGCGAACCAGCGCACCGCCAGCCCGAGCAGCAACGCGAACCCACCGAACAATTCGGCACTGGCCGCCAGCGCCACCATCAGCGCGGGAACCGGTAACCCGAGGCCCCAGTCGGGATTGCCGAACCAGGCGACCATGTCGTCCCAGTTGCGGAATTTGTGCAGCCCGACCGCGATCATGACCGGTGCCAGATAGAGTCGCATCAACAGCGGGGGAAGGCCGTCGAGATGGCGCAGGCGCCGGAACAACCCCTGGTGCAGTTTGCCGTACGCGGTGATCAGTCCAGACATCGGAGACACTCCTGTGGGGTGGTGGTGGCAATCCCGCGCCGCTGATGACGGCACGGCAACAGTGATGCAGTCAACGGGGAAAGACCGGATTCTGTGCCGCCGCTTTCGCGTAGTAGCGGTCCAGCGGTTCGGATTGGCCGAATTCGGTGACGATGCGAGCGTGACGGCGCTGCAGATCCCGGGGGCTGCGCACACCGCAACTGTGGGCGATCACGCCCACTTCGCGGACGAGGTTGGCGACGTAATGGGCGACGCGCGCCGCCTTGTCGGCCGGGTCCAGTCCGCGCTGCAAATCCGGATTGTGCGTGGTCACTCCGGTGGGGCAGGTGTTGCGATTGCATTGCATCGCCTGGATGCAGCCCAGCGCGAACATGAAACCCCGCGCCGACACCACGAAGTCGGCACCCACGCACAGCGCCCAGGCCACATCGACCGGCAGGATGAGCTTGCCGGCCGCGATGACGCGGATGCGCTCACGCAGGCCGTATTCGCGCAGCGTGTCCACCACCGCAGGCAGGCTTTCGCGAATGCCCAGCCCGGCGTGGTCCATGAGGCTCTGGGGCGCCGCGCCGCTGCCGCCATCGCCGCTGTCGAGCGTGATGAAATCCGGGGCCGCCCCTTCCGGCCCGCGGCGCAGTACTTCCAGACAGAGCTCATCGAGAAACCCGGTACCGCCGATCACCAGCTTGAAGCCGACCGGCTTGCCGGTGACCGCGCGGATGTGGGCGATCATGTCGAGCAATTGCGCGACGTTGCGTACTTCGGGATGGCCGTTGGGGCTTATCGAATCATGCCCGACCGGAATGCCGCGAATGTGGGCCACTTCCTCGGTCACCTTGATCCCCGGCAGGATGCCGCCCTTGCCGGGTTTGGCGCCCTGGCTCAGCTTCAGCTCGAACATTTTTATTTGCTGGTGCGCGGCGAGTTCGCGCAGGCGCTCGTCGCTGAGGCGGCCCTGGGCGTCGCGCACGCCGTATTTCGCGGTGCCGATCTGAAATACCAGATCGCAACCCCCGTCGAGGTGGTACGGGGAAAGCCCGCCCTCTCCCGTATTGAGCCAGCACCCGGCGCGCGCGGCGCCGCCGGACAGGGCCAGCGTCGCCACTTTCGAAATGGCGCCATAGCTCAGCGCGGACACATTGAAAAACGACCGCGCCCGATAGGGGTTGGCACAATGCGGACCGATCAACAGCGGCCCCGCCATCACCGCGTCTTCTTCCAGCGTGGGGAAGACCTCCGGCACAAAGAGCACGGCGCCGGGCGCCGCCAGGTTGGCGGTGGAACCAAAGGCGAGGGTGCTGTCGACGTTCTTGGCAGCGCGATAGACCCAACTGCGCTGAGCGCGATTGAACGGCATTTCCTCGCGATCCATCGCAAAGAAGTACTGCCGGAAGAAATGCCCCAGGCGTTCGAAGCAGTAGCGAAAGCGTCCGATCACCGGAAAGTTGTGGAGGATCGCGTGGCGCTTCTGGCGCACGTCGTGGACGTACATCCACAGGACCGCCAGCACACCCATGACCAGCATGGCGAGTACACCCACCGCGAATACCTGCAATCCCAGTATCCAGACCGACAACCCGTAATCCGCCATGAAATCCTCTTGTGTTGTTTGTTTACCGCCGGCCGTTTGGTCCCGACCCCGCTCCGTCCGTCGCCTGCCGGCTCGACTGCCGCTTGGCAGCGCCCCGGCGGATGGCTATGATCCGCCGATGTCAGCGCCCCAATCCAGCCCCTCCGCTATCGACCCCCGTCGCTCACGGCGCACCCGCTTCATCGCGCTGGCCAAAATATACGACCACGCCAGCCGCAAGGTGATCGGCTACCTGGGCGACATTGCCACCGGCGGCATGATGCTGCATGCGCACGACAGGCTGTCCATGCCGGGTTCGCGCCTGGTCACCATTCACCTGCCCCATCCCGACAAGGGCATGGTGGCCATTGATGCCGGGATTCGCGTCGCCTGGCAACAAAAGGATCCCGGCGGTTTGCGGCAGCAGCATGTCGGCTGCGAGTTCGTAGCCCTGGACCCCACCGACCGCCTGTTGCTGCTCCAGACCGCGCGCGCTTACGGCATCGCCTAGGGATACTCTGAATAACCACTTAATCGTCGTTCCCGCGCAGGCGGGAACCCAGGAATATCAGGGCCTTCTGGATGCCCGCTTCCGCGGGCATGACGGTTATTCAGAGTATCTAGCCGATCGCTGAAAACCCGCTGCGGTAGCCACCGGCGCCGAAGCGACCGACCGCTTTATCTTCCCGTTTTCTCTCCAGACGACATGCGACGTCATTGCAGGCAACGCATCCCCTGTCGTGGCCCGGAACCCCGCGGTGCACGACGGTCATGGGGCCGCTCTGTGCATCGCGTGTGCGCTGGTCTATAGTCAGCCGGACATCATCACTACTTACACCATCACTGGTTACACGATAACTGGTTACACGATAACAAGGGGCCCACCCCTGAAGCGTTCTCACCCGAGCTGACAAGCTGTCGCTTCAGGTATCGACCGGCCCCAAAACCCGGGGAGTTTTTACCATGACCACGTTCGACACCATCATCAAGAACGGCACCATCTTCGACGGCACCCGTATTCCGCGCTACCGCGCCGATATCGGCATCAAGGACGGCGTGATCGCCAAGATCGGTCGCCTCGATGCCAAGGACGCCAGCAAGGTGATCGACGCTGAGGGCAAGCATGTCTGCCCCGGCTTCATCGATCTCCACACCCACTACGACGCCCAACTGTTCTGGGATCCCTACTGCACGCTGTCCGGCTGGCACGGCATCACCTCGGTGGTGATCGGCAACTGCGGTTTCGGCTTCGCGCCGGTGGCGCCGGAGTTGCGCGAGCGCTCCATGCTGTCGATGACGCGCGTCGAGGCCATCCCGTTCGAATCCATGAAGGCGGGCATGCCCTGGGACTGGGTGACCTTCCCGGACTATCTCGATAGCATCGACCGCACCCCCAAGGCGATCAATATTCTGCCTTATGTCCCGGTCGCGCCCCTGCTGACCTGGGTGATGGGCATGGAGCGCGCCAAGGCCGGTGCCATGCCGACCGCGGCGGAAGAAGCCGAAATCTGCCGCCTGCTGGAGGAAGCCATGGACGCCGGCGGCTGCGGCTGGTCGGCGCAACGTCTGGCGCCCGGCTGCGGGGCCGACGTGCAGCGGGATTTCGACGGCACCCCGATGCCCACCGACGTGATGCACAACGAAACCTGCATTGCACTCGCCAAGGTGCTGGCAAAGCGCAACGAAGGCTTTATCCAGATGACCATGCTGAGCGGCAACGATCCCGCGAAGGATCGCGCGCACATGGAAGAAGTCGCCGCCGTCAGCGGCCGGCCGCTGCTCTACAACGTGGTACAAGCGGTGGCGAGCGACCCCGAAATTCACCGCAGCACATTGCGCTGGCTGGCGGAATGCCATGCGCGCGGCAACAAGGTCTACGGCCAGGGGCTGACCACGGATTCCGGGTTCACCTTCTCCCTCGACGAATGGAACCTGTGGGACGATTCTCCCGCCTGGCGTCATGTGACCACCGGCACCGTCGAAGAACGGCTGGCGAAAATGGCCGATCCGGCATTGCGGCAATCGCTGAAGGACAATCCGCCCGGTATCGCCGCCACCGGGCCGATCGAAGAGACCGTGCTGGTGCGCACGCACTCCGACAAATTCAACGAGTTCAAGGACCACAAGCTCAGTCTGATCGCGCAGAAAACCGGCAAGCACCCGATCGATGCGATGCTCGACATCGCGGTCGGCACCAACCTCAAGGCCGAGTTCTTCGCCACCCTGCCCAACGCCGGCAACCTGCAGTATATGAAGGAGATCATCGACGATCCCTATGTCACCTTCGGCGTGTCCGACGGCGGCGCCCACACCCGCTTCCTGACTGCGGGGCGCTATCCAACGGAAGCCATCTCCAAGTACGTACGCGAGCACAAGATGCTGTCGCTGGAAGAAGTTCACTGGCGGTTGAGCGCGCTGCCGGCGGCACTCGCGGGCTTCAACAACCGCGGCCAGATCAAGGTGGGCGCGCCAGCGGACATCGTGGTTTACGACTACGAGAAACTCGAGGCCCTGCCGGCCGAGATCACCCACGACATGCCAGCCGGCGAGTGGCGTCGCGTCCAGCGCGCCAAGGGCTATGACTATGTGCTGGTCAACGGCCAGGTCACCATCGACCATGACCGCCAGACCGATACCTATTCCGGCCGCCTGCTGCGTCACGGCGACGGCTGAGGCATCATCCGGAAATCTCAGCCCGGGATCAGCCCGACTCCGACAAACCCGGCCGCGACAGGCCGGGTTTTTACTGCAAGAAGGCCATTCCTCCAGCACTTGCACCTGTACTAAAATGCGCGCCCGGTTCGGCGCTGTCCATCCAGGCGCCATGGCGCAGTTACCATGCAAATCGAACACAACAAGGCCGTCACCTTCCACTACACCCTGCGCGACGACGCCGGCGTGCAGGTCGAGACCAGCCGCGCAGGCTCCGGCCAGGCGTATCTGCACGGCCACCGCAATCTGCTGCCGGCGCTGGAGTCGGCGCTTGAGGGTCGGGTCGCGGGCGACACCTTCACGGTCACCCTCACCTCCGATCAGGCCTACGGGCCGCGCCGCGAGGGCTCGATCCAGCGCGTGCCCATCAAGCAGTTGAGCGCGCCCGGCAAGCTGACGCCGGGCATGGTGGTGGGAATCCGTGGCGAAGGTGGCATGCGTCGTGCAGTCCTGGTCAAGGTGGGTAAATTCAATGTCGATGTCGATCTGAACCACCCACTCGCCGGCAGGGGCCTGGTATTCGATATCGAAGTGATCGCGGTGCGGGATGCGACCGCCGAAGAGCTTGCCCACGGCCATGTTCACGGCGCCGGCGGGCATCAACACTGAGCAATCACTGTGCAGCAAGGCACAGACAGGGACGGGAAGCAGTAATCAGCACTGGAGCAGTTCATGTTACAGGTCAACGAGTACTTCGCCGGCAAGGTCAAATCGATCGGATTCCAGACACGGACGCTGCCGGCGACCGTGGGCGTGATGGAGGCGGGCGACTACGACTTCAGCACCAGCCAGCACGAGACCATGACGATCATCAGCGGCGCCCTGCGCATCCAGCTGCCCGGCAGCGATGAATGGCACACCTACAACACCGGCGAAGTGTTCGAGGTGGCGGCGCAGCAGACCTTCAAGGTCAAGGTGGCGGCGGCGACCGCTTATTTCTGCACCTACAGCTGACAGCCTGCCGCGCGGTACGCCACACCCGCCATTGCCATCACCTCCGCGCACACCGACAATCGGTGGCGGAGGTGAACGCCCATGGATCTCAAGCTCGGAGGCCGCACGGCCCTGATCACCGGCGCGTCGCGCGGCATCGGTCGCGCCATTGCCGAACGCCTCGCCGCCGAGGGTTGTCATCTGCATCTGGCGGCGCGCTCGGCGGCTGATCTCGAAACGGCGCGCGGCGATCTCACAGCCCGATATCCCGTCGAGGTTCGGGTTCATGCGCTGGACCTGGCCGACAGCGCCAGCATGGCGGCGCTCGCCGGCGCCTGCGACGGCGTGGACATCCTGATCAACAATGCGGGAGCGATTCCCGCCGGCACGCTTGCCAACGTGGATGAAACCACCTGGCGCAGCGCCTGGGATCTGAAGGTATTCGGCTACATCAATCTGTGTCGGGCGCTGTACCCCGCCATGGCGCGGCGCCGGCGCGGCGTCATCATCAATATCGTCGGCATCGCTGGCGGCGAAGTCACCGAAGCCAGCTACATCGCCGGTACGGCGGGCAACGCCAGCCTGGCCGCGTTCACCCGCGCGCTGGGCAGCGCCAGCCCAAAAGACAATGTGCGGGTGCTCGGCATCAATCCGGGGCTGACCGCCACCGACCGTCTGGTGCGACTGATGGAGACAAACGCCGTCGCCAAGGGTTTGCCGGCGGAACGCTGGCGTGAACTGGCCGCGGACATGCCCTTCGGCCGCCCCGCCGAACCGGACGAAGTCGCGGATCTGGCTGCTTTTCTGGCTTCGGATCGCGCGGCCTACATCACCGGCACAATGATCACCATCGACGGCGGCCTGTCCGCGCGCGGGCGACTGTTCTAGGGCCTGTCGACAGCATCCGCACGGCGACACGGGCGAGCGCGTGCGAAATATCCCGGTATTAAAAAGCCCGCAGCGCAAGCTGCGGGCTTGAGTCGATCACAACCTTCAGAAAAGGGTTTTCCCCGAGCCCGAGGTGGGCCGGGGCAAGCTCAGCTCAGAAAGTCCAGCGGGCGCCCAGGCTGTAGATGTCTGCCTGAGGATCCGTGTTGGAACCGGCGCTGAGCTCCCAGCGCTCCCAGTTGGCCAGCAGGCCGATCTGGGGGGTGACTTTGTAAACCGCGCCGATGCCGTACACCCAGCCGTCCACGTTGACAGTCCCCGGAGCAGCCGCAGCCTTCACGAACCCATCGAAATTGCCATAATTGCGGTAACTGCCGAACCCGTTGACTTCGAGAACCTCGCAGGCATTCCAGCGCAGGCCGGCGGACAGGCCATAACCTTCAGCCGGGCTGCCGGCAGGGTCCAGACGCTCGTAGGAAACGCCGCCCCACGCATCCAGTTGATTGGCGCCGTGCAACAGGGTGTAGTTCCCGCCGAGCCCGATGGACTGGGTGTTGAGGCTGGAATTGCCGCTGCCGGGAAGATCCATGTTGAGCGAAGCGTTCGAACCCCAGGCGAACAGGTAATCGGTCAACGCCACGGAGCCCTTGAAACGTACCCCGTCGATATCCAGGTTCTTGGCGCCCGGAACATCGGCGTCCATCTTGTCGCCAAACACATACTCGGCTTCAAGGTAGCTGTAGCCGATTTTTTCGGCCGCATGGGCGACACCACCACCCAACGCCATCGGGACCAGGGCCAAGCCAAGTACCGAGCCCAGAGATTTTCTAATATTTTTCATTACATTACTCCTCCAACTCACTGCTGGTCATGAAATTGTAATATTTTTTTGGCTGCCTTGTGTAGTCGATGTGGTAGCGTTTGCATGACGCCGAACCCGACCTTGATCTACATCACATTTTTTGAGAATCCCCGATGCCCAAGCCACCCATCAGCCGCTTTCCCGTCCCCGACATCGCGGGACTGCCCGAAGACATCCGCACCCAGATCCTCGCGGTGCAGGAAAAGACCGGCTTCATTCCCAACGTGTTTCTGGCGCTGGCGCATCGTCCCGCGGAGTGGCGCGCGTTTTTCGCGCTGCACGATGCCGTGATGACCCACGAAAGCTGCCTCAGCAAGGCCGAGAAGGAAATGATCGTGGTGACCGTGAGCGGCGGCAACGAATGTCACTACTGCGTGATCGCCCACGGCGCGATTCTGCGCATCGTGGCGAAGAATCCGCTGCTGGCCGATCAACTCGCGATCAACTACCGCAAGGCCGACATCACCGTGCGGCAGCGGGCGATGCTGGATTTCGCGGTCAAGGTGAGCCAGCAATCGGCCGCCGTGGACGAGGATGATTACGCCCGCCTGCGCGAGCACGGCTTTGCCGATGAGGACATCTGGGACATCGGCGCCATCAGCGCCTTTTTCTGCCTGTCGAACCGGCTGGCGAATCTGATCGGCATGCGCCCGAACGACGAGTTTTACGGGATGGGGCGCGGCTGATCAGCCGTTCATCAGCGCCAGCTCGCCCGGCTCGGGGTCGAGGTACCAGGACCGCGCGATAAAGGGGTCCGGCGCCCTGCGGAAGTGATGTTTCAGCAAAGTGATGGGCGCGCTCAGGGGGACTTCCCCGCTGCGGTAGCGCGCGATCACTTCGACCAGCTCGGCCTTGTCCTCGCGCGCCAGCTCCCGCTTCAGATAACCCTGGATGTGTTGCAGCACATTGACGTGGTTGCCGCGGGTGGCGCGCTTTTTCAGGGTGGTCATCGCGCCCTGGATGTAGGCCTCGGCGCGGCCGGCCAGATCGCCGGTGCCGGCGGCAAGCCGGCCCAGGGTGCGGTAGTCATTCTGGTCGTGGCTCATCAGGATCAGTTTGTGGCGAGAGTGGAAATCGGTCAGGGCGCGCGCGCTGATGCCGGCGGCAAGGGCTTCGCGCCAGCGCCGCAGCACATAGACGCGGCGCACGAAATTCTCGCGCAGGGCGGGATCGGCCAGGCGGTCCTCCTCTTCGACCGGGAGCATGGGGAAGTTGGCCATGAGCCGCGCCGCATAGAGCCCCGCGCCGGTGCGCTTCGACGGCTCGCCGCCCTCGCGATGGATCCGCACCCCCGCCATACCGCAACTGGGTGAATTCTTTTTGAGGATGTAGCCACAGAGGCTGGCGTGCCAGGCGTGCTGTGCTTGGGCGCAGGCTTCCAGCCGTTCGGTGACGTCGAGGGCGGCGTCGCGCACGCCCCACGCACGCACACCGCCATCGGCCACCTGTACCAGACGCACCGGCGGACGCGGCACGCCCATGCCGCTCGCGACTTCCGGGCAAAACGGCTGGAGGTCGAAAAAGCGTCCCAGCGTTTCCAGGATGTAAGGGTTGCGCTTGTGGCCACCGTCATGGCGCACCGCCTCGCCCAGCAGGCAACTGCTGATGCCGACCGGGACTTTCTCCGGATGCCGCTCCGTCACTGCATCTGTTCCGTGTGCGCCGCGCGCCATTGCTCGATCACGCCGCGATAACCCTCGCGCCAGTTCGGGTAGGCGAAGCGATAGCCCGCGTGCGTGATCCGGGCGTTGCGGCAGCGTTTGTTCTGCCCGCCGCCGGCCGCCGCCGCGGGTGGCGCCGGCACTCCGAGTTCCGCCGCCAGCCAGCGCGCCACGTCTCCGGCAGGAGCCGGTTCATCGTCGCTGGCGAGATACAGAGGCGCCAGCCCGGTGCCCGCCAGTTGACGGCGATGGAGCCATTCCAGCACACCCAGGCAGTCGTCGCGGTGGATGCGGTTGGTGTAGCTCGGCGGGTCGTACTGCACCGGCGCGCCCGCCAGCACCTGCCGCAACAAGCGTTCGCGCCCCGGACCGTAGATGCCCGAAAAACGCACCGTGGTCGCCGGTACTCCCGCGTCCGCGAGGCATCGCTCGGCAGTGAGCAGCCACTTCGCGGTGGCGGCGCTCGGCGCGGCGGGCGTGTCTTCGTCCACCCACTCGCCGGCATCCTGTCCGTAGACGCTGGTGGAGGAGACAAAAAACCAATGCCCGACGCGGCCCGCCAGCCGGGCGCGCAGATGGTCGACGCCCGCGCCATAAAGGGCCTGATAGGCGGCGGCGTCCCGCGCCCCCGGCGCCAGGATGACGAATACCTGCGCGAAGGAGCCCCCGAGGTCGGCGAGCGTGTGCGGCTGGGTGAGGTCGGCGAACCGATAGGTGACCCCCGCCAGGGGTGCGGCCGGCGGTGTGCGCTTGAGCGCCGTCACGCGGTGACCGGATGCGACCAGCCGAGCGGCGAGCCCGGCGCCGAGATCGCCACAGCCGACCAGCAGCAGGTTCGCCATCAGACCGGCCCGGGCGCGACCTGCGCCAGTTGCCGGTCGTGGAGGCGGGCCAGCGTGAGCTGCGCCACCAGCGCGCCGATCAGGGCGAACAGCATGTCCCACTGGGTGTCCCAGACATCGCCCTGGGTGCCGAGAAAAGCGATCGCGCCTTCCTCGGCGATCACCGCGGTCCACCATTCGAGCAGTTCGTAGGTAGCCGCGAGCGCCAGCACGAAGCAGTTGACCAGGAAAAACAGCCAGCCGCCGGGCCTGACCACGCGCCGGCGCAACAGGATCTCCCGCGCCACCATGGCCGGGATGAAACCCTGGGCGAGGTGACCGATGCGGTCGTAGTGATTGCGCGTAAAGCCCAGCAGCTCCTCCAGCCAGAACCCGAGCGGTACGCGCGCATAGGTGTAGTGAGCGCCCACCAGCAGCACGACGGCGTGGAGCGCGATCAGCCAGTACGCCAGCCGGGTCAGCGGAAAGCGGTCGCGGGTGGCGATCAACAGCGGCACCGCCACCACAACGGGCAGCGCTTCGAGCCACCAGGTGAGGCGATCCGCGGGCTGGTGCCAGGACCAGGCCATCACGGCCGCCAGCAGCGCGGCAAGCGCCGCCAGTTCGCCGCGCCGGATCACAACGCCGCACCCAGGCGCTGGGCGAGCCGCGCCACCAGACGGCGTTGAAAACCCTGAAACCCGCCGTTGCTCATGATCACCAGATGGGCCGGCGCCGCCACTTGCGCGACCTGGTCGAGCAGAACGTCGATGTCGTCCACGACGCTCGAATTCGCCGCCCCCGCAAGCGCCGCGTCCAGGGACCAGTCGAGCCCCTCCGGACGGTACCAGAGGGCGCGGTCGGCGCTGGCGACGGCGGCCGCCAACTGGTCGCGATGCACGCCGAGCTTCATGGTGTTGGAGCGCGGTTCCAGAATGGCGACGATGGTCGCGTCCCCGACCTGGCGGCGCAGCCCTTCGAGCGTGGTGGCGATGGCGGTCGGATGGTGGGCAAAGTCGTCGTAGACCCGAATGCCGCCCGTGTCAAACAGGCATTCGAGCCGGCGCTTCACCCCGCGAAACCCGCCGAGCGCCTCGCAGGCAGAGGCGGGCGTCACCCCCGCATGGCGCGCCGCCGCGATGGCCGCGAGCGCATTGGCGACATTGTGCGCGCCGGTGAGCGTCCACTTCACTTCGCCCATCGGCGCGCCGTCGAGGGTCACCGCGAAATCGGTGCCGGCGGCAGTCCGCAAGTGCGCCTGCCAGCGGCCGCCCGGCCCCGTGGTTTCGGTCTCGCTCCAGCAGCCGCGTTTCAGTACCTGGGCCAGCGCGGCGTCGGCGGCCGGCCACAGGATGCGGCCGCTGGCGGGGACGGTGCGGATCAGGTGGTGAAACTGGGTCTGGATGGCGGCGAGATCGGGAAAGATGTCGGCGTGGTCGTATTCCAGATTGTTGAGCACCAATGTGCGCGGCCGGTAGTGGACGAACTTCGAGCGCTTGTCGAAGAAGGCCGTGTCGTACTCGTCGGCTTCGACGACAAAAAACGGACTCGCGCCAAGCCGCGCCGACACCCCGAAATTGCCGGGCACGCCGCCGATCAGAAAGCCGGGCGCGAGGCCGGCAGCTTCGAGTATCCACGCCAGCAGGCTCGCCGTGGTGGTCTTGCCGTGGGTGCCCGCCACCGCCAGCACCCAGCGGCCGGGCAGCAGGTGATCGCCCAGCCACTGCGGACCCGAGGTGTAATTCAGGCCGCGTTCGAGCACCGCCTCGACACAGGGGTTGCCCCGCGACAGCGCATTGCCGATCACCACCAGATCGGGGGCAGGCTGCAACTGCGCCGGGTCGTAGCCCTCGATCAGCGCGATGCCGGCCGCCTGAAGCTGATCGCTCATGGGCGGATAGACATCGGCGTCGCTGCCGGTCACCCGATGCCCGGAGGCGGCCGCCAGTTGCGCCAGGCTGCCCATGAAGGTGCCGCAAATACCCAGAATATGAATGTGCATGAATGCTCCGCTGAGCGCGGATTATCGCCGGGGCAGCGCAGGCTGTCAGTCCTTTCCACACCAACAGCTTTTTAGCCTCGGGAAAACTTCAATGGGTGGTGAATGGGTTGGAAATGGTTTGATCCGGGCAGCCAGCATGGGCTTTGACCGGCTGAGTGGCGAATACCGCCATACCGACAAAACCGATGCGCCCGCGCATCGGGTGATCCGGATGTTGGGCACCCAAAAGCGGCGGGGCTATACTGGGAACGCGGCCAGGAGAATCCTATGGTTTCGCGCGCTGGTGCCGCGCACGCACATCCGGAAGTCCTCGGCGGAATGCCGGTCTTTGTTGGCGCGCGCGTTCCTGTCCGATCGCTCTGTGACTACCTGGAGGGCGAAGAAACGCTTGCGGAGTTCCCGCATCAGTTCCCGTCGGTCAAACGCGAGCGGACGATTGTCGTTCTGTGCCCGATGGCGGGGATAGCCCAACTTCGGCGTCCACTATACGACGGTGCGCAGAATCATGAGCGGGCATGAAAACTCAACGAAGACGTTATGTTATGTTGAAAGACCTGACCCCGATGTTTTCCCGGCGTTGTTGCTTGCTTGATGCGACTTTTCCGGAAGCCTTCGCAAGGCTTCTCTTGGGCCACGACATTTCAACGGTTCACAGCTTGGGCTGGTTCGGCATCAAGAACAGCGAGCTTCTCCGCAATATTTTTTGCGTGACGTGATGTTGAAAGACCTGACTCCGATGTTTGCTTATAAGTTAGCGAGATTAACTATGACATGGGCGGACGCAGCAAAAATTCTATTCGGCGCGGGACTTGGCTTGCTCATTTCACTGGGTCAGGCTTGGCTTGCGTCCGAACGTCAACGAAAGCGTTCTGAAAAATTGCTTCTCCTAGAACTGCCGACGATCCAGAAAATAGTAGAGGCGCTCGCCGGAAAAACTCTCATGCCAACAACAGAATTGCCTTGCCTCACCTACTTTGGGGTTAACGAGCTCGCTTCTCTTTCCGATTCTATTGCACCTCACGTATATGCGCTTGACAGCGCATTGACGAGAGCCGAGATATCGCGAAAAGTCGCGTCTGGCTATGTTAACAACCAGAGCTCTCCCGAGTTCATGGTTCATAGCACTGTGTACACGAATTGTATCGATGCCGCCCAAAAGGCTATCGAGGCAATTCAGGCGAATTTGAAAGGTAGCAACCTCACCCGGAAGTCCATGCGGGTGCTGCGCGATAAAGCCGCGCAGCTACTGAACGGCTTTGGGAAATAGGCACGAAATAGGGGACAGACCACGATTTCTCTAATGCCCCAGACTCTCCTTCCGCGTGGCGTGGCCTCCCTGATTAGCCAGCGGTAACGTCGCCCCAGGGCCGTGGTCGCCCAGAAACAAGGGCGGGATGGTTCAAGTCTGCCACTCCGACATGCCAACGAAGCCACTACCTCCGCTGAAGGCTATGGTTGGGCTTCATGCCATGCGGCCATGGGGTGATTCCAGTATCATCCGGCGTCACTGCGGTGATCAACGCCACCGCCTGCGGCGTGATTGAAATTCCGCGTACGCAGCGCTGTGCGCTGATCCAGCCGCTGGCGGACTTTGAATGGCGCTACGACCGCAAAGAAGCGATGGCGCGCGCGTACCTGTCAGGGCAGCATACGATGGCGGCGATAGCCCAACACTTCGACGTCCACTATACGACGGTGAGCAGAATCGTGAACGGGTATGAAAACTCAACGAAGACGTGATGTTATGGTAAAAAACCTGACCTCGATGTTTTCTGACCCCGATGTTTTCTTCTTGAAACATCTTGTCTTGGCTTTGTTGGTTATCCCTGCTATCGCTCAATCAGGCGACGAAAATTATCTGGGGTTAACTCGTGAGGAATATAAATATAGCGAAGATAATATGTCATTGTCCGGGACGATGGTGGGTGTAAAAGGTTCGTTGCCAGCCAGGTCGAACTATGGTCAATTTTTATTGGATATCGAAGCTAGTCAAGGTTATCTGGATTACAGCAGCAAGGTGTCCGGACAGCTCGACAATATAAAAAGTCGATCGCTAGTCGCGTCAGGTTACATATTCGATGAAATCCCAGTCTATTTAAGCGCAGTGCGGTTTGGATCAGGATTAAAGTACGCCTATTTTTCCAACGATGGATCGAAAAAATTAACTACCGAAAATCAGTACATTTATCCACGAGAAAACAAGAAACTCTATATACCGTTTTTTGTTGGGATAAGCTTTGACAACCGCTTGGCGTCCCATTCATTCAAACTGGAATACGATTATTTAATTCATGGAGAGCAATTATCAAAACTGCCCGGGGAGTCGATCCGCAACACCCAAAAGAAAGGGCGAGGGATAAAGCTCAGTTATCAGGTGGTACGCAACAAAATAGGGGTTGAGGCCTTCGTTTATGAATCGAAGACCTCCAGATCCGAGGCTGCCACCTGCTTTGATGGCAAATTTCTATGCAGGGAACCAGAGAACTCCGTGCTGATCATAGGTGCAAGCATTGCCCGCCATTTTTAATGGACTAAGGGCCACCGGTTGGTGGCCCTTATCACCTTGAAGTGCTCTGGCGGAGATTGATGCCGGTCAGCATAACGACGCGGACTTTAAAGAGCGCCACACCGCATGGATCGGTTTCATTGGATGAGTTTTTCCAGTGCGTCTGCTATCGCTGCCGCGCGAGCCGCCTCTTCTGGCGTCAATTCCGGCTGTGGCATGACGGTTTGGCTTGCTTCCAGCTTCAAGCTTTCTTTTGACGCGGAGCTGGCAACAGCGTCGCTTGACGGGATCGGAGCAACCTCGACACCCACTGCAGCTCTGTTCACAAAACCGGTGACAGTGCCATCCGGGGCAGCAATGAGGTCACGAGAGCAATCGCTGCCAGATGTTCCAGCTAGGCAATACTCATATATGCCTGAGATGAATCCGGCGTCGCTTACATTAAGCGCGAATTCATCAACATCCCCCACTAGCGGCCCCACTGGACTCGCCACGCAGACAAATTCATAGCCGTCTACGTTCAACACGCGACATGCAATGAATCTAGTACTATCGCCAATAACAAAGTCCACCACTATTTGGTTCGAGTCGAGATCAGCACTAGAAAACTGTACCGAGTCAGTAAAGATCAGAGTGGGGGCAATGTCAAAAGCGTAATTAAGCGTCATCAGGCCATAAAGATCTGAAATTTGACCGGTACCTGTGCCCGGGAGTGATAGATGTGTAACCACAAAGCTTTGCTTGGCTTGACTCCAGGTCAGACGTGCAGTTGAGCCCGCTGATGGGAAATCAGGCACATCTACCGACTTGGTCACGCCCGTGAGGAAATCTGCACCCCCGGATTTAACAGAATTGAACGGCCGCTCCTCAAGCAGAACGCCATCTGCATAGACTCGGATCGTATGCGGGCCTGGGGCCAAACGGTTGTAATTATACAAAAGAGAAAAGCCGGTAGCGGTGTGTCCACATACACCGGCGGTGTCCCCTCGATATGTGCCGCTGCCAGATTTCCCCAGACTGGTGCCATCAATAGTAACGGTGATGTCCGTCGCGGTGCAGTGCCAGCCCGATACGACGCCGATGCCGGATTCGGTGGCGTATGGCTGAGGGTTCTCAAGATAGCCTTGGGCGAAGGCGAGTGCCGGAGCAAGTAAAAACGCGCCAATTTTCAGTTTCATATCGGTCCCTTCGATAGTTGACGATTAAAACTTTGGGGCAGAGTGAGGGTGGAAAAATAACGGTGTAACTGGCTGGTTCATGCCAGCCAGGGACGCTGTCGCCGTATAGGACGGTACGCTGGTTGAGAGCGCTTTTCCAGCCGCGGAGCGGCAGTCGTAAACCGGTATGGCCCATTTCTTCGTGACGTTGCGTGACCTCGGATCGGCCAGCTTGCATGCCATGCGGCCACAGGGTGATTCCAGTATCATCCGGCGTCCCTGAGCACAGCGTCCGAACGGGATCTTTCATGACCAAACGCAACCTGTTCTATGCCCAGTCCGGCGGCGTCACCGCGGTTATCAACGCCACCGCCTGCGGCGTGATCGAAACCGCGCGCGCCAACCGCCGCCAGATCGGCGCGGTGTACGCGGGGCGCAACGGCATTCTGGGCGCGCTGCGCGAAGAGTTGATCGACACCGGCAAGGAGAGCGCGAAAACCATCGCGGCGCTGCGCCACACGCCTTCCGGCGCGTTCGGGTCCTGCCGCTACAAGCTCAGGAATCCGGCCGTGGACAACACCCAGTACGAGCGTCTGCTCGCCGTGTTCCAAGCCCACAATATCGGCTACTTCCTCTACAACGGCGGCGGCGATTCCGCCGACACCTGCCTCAAGGTGGCGCAACTGGCGCGCGACCACGGCTACCCGCTGCAGGCGATTCATCTTCCCAAGACGGTGGACAACGATCTGCCGCTGACCGATTGCTGCCCGGGCTTCGGCTCGGTAGCCAAGTACGTCGCGGTGGCGACGCGCGAAGCCAGTCTGGATGTGGCTTCCATGTGCGAGACCTCGACCAAGGTCTTCATCCTGGAAGTCATGGGGCGCCACGCCGGCTGGATCGCCGCCGCCGGCGGACTCGCCGCGGAACGGGACGGCGATCCACCCCACATTATTCTGTTTCCGGAAATCGCTTTCGACCGGGCGAAATTTCTGGCCCGGGTCGAGCGCACCGTCAAGCGCAACGGCTACTGTGTGATCGTCGCCTCGGAGGGCACCCGCTACGCGGACGGCACCTTCCTCGCCGATGCCGGCGGCACCGATGCCTTTGGTCACAAGCAACTGGGTGGCGTGGCGCCGACGCTGGCGACCATGGTGAAAGAGGCGCTCGGCTACAAATACCACTGGGCACTCGCCGACTACCTGCAACGCGCGGCGCGCCATATCGCCTCCGCCACCGATGTCGAGCAGGCCTATGCGGTCGGCCGCGCCGGGGTCGAATACGCGCTGGCCGGCAAGAACGGCGTGATGGTCACCATCGAGCGCGCGCCGGGCAGCAAGTACAGTTGGAGCCTGGGCGAAGCGCCGCTGGAAAAGGTCGCCAATGTGGAGCGCACCATGCCGCGTGCCTTCATTACCCGCGACGGCTTCGGCATCACTCCCGCCGCGCGCGAATACCTGGCGCCGCTGATCGCCGGCGAAGACTACCCGCCCTATCACAACGGCGTGCCCCGCTACGCGCGGCCCACCAACGCGCTCGTCCCGCGCAAGCTCAAAACCCGCTTCGCCGTCTAGGCCAATGACCGTGCCGCCGCGCCAGCGCAGCGTTTCCCTGGTGCTCGGCAGCGGCGGCGCGCGCGGCCTCGCCCATATCGGCGTCATTCGGTGGCTGGAAGAAGAGGGCTATCGGATCGCATCCATCGCCGGCTGCTCCATCGGCGCGCTGATCGGCGGCCTCCACGCGACCGGCAAACTCGCCGCCTACGAACGCTGGTTGCTCGGGCGGTCCCGGCGCGAACTGCTCGCGCTCGTCGATATCACCCTGCCGCGCACCGGCCTGATCGCCGGCGACAAACTCGCCGAAGTGCTGCGCGACCTGATCGGCGATGTCGCCATCGAGGCGCTGCCGATCCGCTTCACCGCGGTCGCCACCAACATCGAGACCGGGCGCGAAGTCTGGCTCACCCGCGGACCGCTCCTGGAAGCGATCCGCGCCTCGATCTCGATCCCGGTG
Source organism: Gammaproteobacteria bacterium (assembly GCA_016191205.1). GTDB lineage: Bacteria > Pseudomonadota > Gammaproteobacteria > Pseudomonadales > Porticoccaceae > JAGPUQ01. Next base: position 68,944 of record JACPPB010000029.1, read on the forward strand.
CTGTTTTCGCCGTACCGGCTCAACGGCGGCTTGCTGGTGGACGGCGGCATCCTCAACCCGGTGCCCATCGCGCCCACCTTGGGCGACGACACCGACCTCACCATCGCCATCAATGTCAGCGGCCAGGTGCAACTCGCCGCGCCCGAGGCGCAGAGCCCGCCGGTCAGCGCCGACAGCGACAGTGGATACCTGCGCCGTGCCGTGAACAATTTGCGCCAGCGCAGCGCGGTGCCGGTAAGCTGGCAGATGCTGGATATCGCCACCCAGGCGTTCGACGCCATGCAGAGCACCGTCGCGCGCCAGAAGATGGCGGCCTATCCGCCCGACATCCTGGTGGAGATTCCCCGCAACCTGTGCCGCATCCACGAATTCCACCGCGCCGCCGAGCTGATCGAGGTGGGCTACCGCACGGCCGCCGAAATCATCCCCCGGGAACTGGACCGGACCGGTCCGCGGCGCCGGGCGCCATCGGGGCCCAGCCATCCCGGCTGACAAGCCGAAAAACCGGTTCGCTTCCGGTCAGGAATTCATTCTCGCAACGGACTGCCGCGCTCGGGCTGGGCCAGGTTTGCCGCGCCGGACAGCGGTCTAGTTCGCCGCTCCAACCACTCCACACGCCAGACGTGCGCCACCCCCACCCAGCGGGGCCGGCAGATCGGCATGATTGTCGCCGCCGGCATGGAGCACCAGGGCGCGGCCCTGGATGTCGGCGAGCCTGGTCAGGCGCGGCGCGAGCACGGGCTGGGTCGCCGTGCCATCCGCCGCCACGAACAGCGGCGGCAGATCGCCGAGGTGGCCATCGCCCCAGGGCGCACCGTGATGGCCCGTGGTGGCGGGATCGTAATGGCCGCCCGCGGCGCCGGCGGGCACGGTTGCGCCGTCTTTCTCGGCCGGCCCGCAGGCGGGGTTCTGGTGCACGTGAAAACCGTGCAGGCCGGACGCCAGTCCGCTCAGTTTCGGGGTGAACACCAGGCCATGACTTGATTCGGTGACGGTCACCACGCCCAGCGCGGCACCGGCGCCCTTCGCATCCACGGTAGTCATCGGCACCGATAGCTCGGCGGCCTGGGCACAGCCGGCGCCGAACAGGGCCAGCAGCAAAAGTCGGGTTTTCATCGAGACCTCCTTGGACACAACAGGGAAACGGGTTTGTTCATGCACTGCGCAGGCACTATGTGTGCCGAGTCACCCTGGCAGTGTAGGTGGCGAGCGCGATCAACGCACCAGACGCCGGCGGACGGCGGCGGTCGCGACCAGCAGTCCCGCCGCGCCGTAGGCGACGATCACCAGCAGATGCAGCAACGGAACATGCAGGGAGCCGCCGGTGAGCAACGGGCGCACCAGATCGACCACATGCGCGAGCGGGAGCAGATAGGCGAGATCTTGCAGCAGTTCGGGGAACTGCTCGCGCGGGAAAAATACGCCGCCGGTGAGCAGCATGGGCGTCAGCACCAGCGTGAAGTAATAGAGGAAAAAATCGTAGGAGCGCGATCTGGCCGTCACCACCATGGCGCAGGCGGCAAACGTGAACCCCGCCAGCGCCAGTACCGGCAGCGCCAGCAGCGCGCGCAGGTCGGCGACCAGGCCGAGCAGCGCGGCGACGATGAGGATGGCGGTGGCGTTCATCAGCCCCTTGGTCGCCGCCCAGAGAATCTCGCCGAGCACGATGTCGTCCACGGTAAGGGGCGCATTCAGCATGGCGCCCCAGGTCTGCTGGCCCGCCATGCGGGTGTAGGCGGAATACATGGCCTCAAAACTCGCTGTGAAGAGGGTGCTGGAGCAGATGATTCCGGAGGCCAGGAACGCCATGTAAGGCAGTTGGCCGAGATCCCCCACCAGTTGCCCGAAGCCGTAGCCGAAGGCCATCAGGTACAGCAGCGGCTCGCCGAAGTTGCCGAGCGCGGAGGGCAGCAGAATTTTGCGCCAGACGCGAAAGTTGCGGCGCCACACCGCGAAGCTGCGCGTGCTGGGACTGGGCGTCAGCGGGCTGGACATGGCATCAGTCCCGCAGATCGTGGCCGGTCAACTTCAGGAAGACATCTTCCAGATTGGCCGGCCGGTGCAGGTAGCGCTGGTCGCTGGCATCGAGCCGCTCCAGCAGGGCGCGCGGTTTCGCGGTATAGAGCAGCGTGAGATCCCCGACCCGGTGAATGCGAACCCCGGCATCCGGCGCCGCGTCGGCGCCCCAGGTGTCGGCGCCGGCGCCGGTCAGCTCCAGCACATGGGGCTCGATGTGCTCGGCGATCAGTGCCCGGGGGGTGCCGCTCGCCACGATGCGCCCGGCATCCAGAATCGCCAGGCGATCGCACAGGCGTTCCGCTTCTTCCATGTAATGCGTGGTCAGGATCAGCGTGGTGCCGGCGTCGCGCAGCTCCCGCAAACGCTGCCAGATATGGTGCCGGGCCTGGGGGTCGAGTCCGGTGGTGGGCTCGTAGAGCACCACCAGGCGCGGGTGATTGATCAGCGCCCGCGCCAAGGTCAGCCGGCGCTTCATGCCGCCGGAGAGTTCGGGAATCGCCACGTTTTCGCGGCCTTCGAGATGCGCGAATGCGATCAGCTCGGCGATGCGCTGCTCGATGTGCGGTCCGCGCAGGCCGAAGTAACTGGCGTAGGTGACGAGGTTTTCCCGCACCGTGAAGTCGGGATCGAGGCTGTCGAACTGGGGCACGACCCCGATCTGCTCGCGCGCGACGCGCGCCCGTTCGGGAATCGGCTCACCCAGCACCTGGATCGTCCCGCTGTCCGGCGGCGTCAGACCCAGCAGCATGCGCAGCGTCGTGGTTTTGCCGGCGCCGTTCGGCCACAGCAGGCCGAAGCACTCGCCCTCCTGGACGACGAGGTCCAGACTGTCGACCACGCTGCGATCCGCATAACGCTTGCAGAGGCCCCGCATGGCGACGAGGGGAGCGGTAGCCAGCGGTTGCTCTAACTGCATGGGGGTTGATACTGCCGGGTCGGGTATTGCCAAGGGATGGCTCATGGTACCTGCGGCGCTGCGGGCCGTCATCCGCCGGCAGGGCGTTACACGACAAACGGAGCACGGCGCCACGCCGATCAGTCGGTGCGCCGGGCCTGCGCGCTGGCGACGCGGCCACCGGCGGGGGATCCGGCGGGTCCGCTTACCAGCGCTCCCAGACCGGGCGGCAGCCGTCCGGCACGGCGGGCTGGCTTCCGAGTTCGGCCCAGTGCTGACCGGGCTGATGGAAATCCGAACCGCTGGACGCGCTCAGTTGGCTCTGCTCGCACAGGGTCGCCAGGGCGCGGGTTTCGGGACCGGCCTGCCGGCCGGAGACCACTTCGATGGCCTCGCCACCCGCCGCGCGAAAATCCGCGATCAGTTCGCGCAGGCGCGTGCGGGTGAACTGGTATTTCTCCGGATGGGCGATCACCGCAGTGCCGCCGGCCGCGCGAATCCAGGCAATGATCTGCGCCAGCGATGCCCATTCGTCCTTCACGTCGCCGATACGGCCGCTGCCCAGATATTTGCGAAAGGCTTCATCGACCGTGCGCACGGCGCCGGATTCCACCAGCATCTCGGCAATGTGGGGGCGCCCGATACTGATGCGGCTGGCGAGTGCTTCCACACGATCGGTCAGATCGCCGAGTCCCTGCTTGGCCAGCCGCGTCGCAATGATGCCGGCGCGTGTGCGCCGCGCGGCCTGCTGGACCGCGACGGCTTCGTGGATCGCGCCGCGGTCGCGGCCGATATTGAGCCCGACCACATGAATCGTCTGCTGCCGCCATTTGGCGGACAGCTCGATCCCGGCCACCAGGCGCAGGGATCCGAAGCGGGCATCGCCAAGGCTGTCAAAACCCGCCGTGGTGTCGTGATCCGTGATCGCGAGCAGATCGACTCCGCTCGCGCGCGCGCGCTCCACCAGCTCAAGCGGTGTCAGCTTGCCGTCGGACGCGGTGGAGTGGGTGTGAAGATCGACCTGCATGAAGACGCCGGATGTGAGCACTTGCGTTGATTATAGGTGAAGGCGCCGGCGCCCCGGGTTCGGGGTGCGCCCGGCGTTTGCCGGGAGGACAAGTTCGACACTGATATCGATATGGTAGCTACGGGCGGACTCGAACCGCCGACCCCAGCATTATGAGTGCTGTGCTCTAACCAGCTGAGCTACGTAGCCTTGGAAGGGGGCGCGATTTTCCCGGCTTCGGTTTTGAGTGTCAACCCGACCGGCAGCTTATTGCAAGCCGCCAGCGAAGTATCCGGTCTCGCAACGCCGGGCAACGGACGCGGATGCGGATGCGGCAGATACGGAACAACCGACGCGGGCGCAATATGGGTGACATGGATGTGGTTCAGGATAAGGCCGTGCGACGCGCGGATGGAACGGTAATTGCCCTGTGATGATGTCCGTCACGCTCAAGGAGAACCCCAGTCATGAGCATTACCATCGAGAAGAACGTCGCCATCCCGATGCGCGATGGCGTGGTGCTGCGCGCCGACATTTACCGCCCGACGGGGGAACACCCTTGCCCGGTGCTCCTGCAGCGCACGCCTTACAACAAGGAATTCCTGCCGCTGGTGGGCATGACCCTGGACCCGATTCGCGCGGCCGCGGCCGGCTATGCGGTAGTGATTCAGGACGTGCGGGCGCGCTGGGCTTCCGGCGGCGGCGTCTTTTTTCCCTACGTCAACGAGGCAGCGGATGGCGCCGATACGCTCGACTGGATCGCCGCGCAGCCTTTTTGCGACGGCGGCATCGGTGCCTATGGGCTGTCCTACATGGGTGGCACCACCTGGCTGTGCGCGGCTTCCGGTCACCCGGCGCTGAAGGCGATTTCCCCCACCACCGCGCCCAACGATTTCTGGCGCAATCACTTCTGGCGCGACGGCGTGCTCCAGCTGTCCACCCTGGTGATGTGGGCGCTGCGGGTGATCGGACCCGCCGCCCTGCTGCGGCGCGGACTGGATCTGCCGACCCTGGGCACACGCCTGGTGGAACTGGTGGAGGCCCTGGATCACTTTGGCGACTGTGTGCGCGAACGGCCGCTCGATCGCCTGCTGGCGGCCCACCCCGAAGACGCGGAGTTCGTTCCCTTTCTGTTCGAGGTGCTGCGTCACCCCCGGCCGGACGCCTGGACGGAGTCGCTGCTGTTCAGCGACCGCCACGATCGGGTGCGGGCCCCGGCCCTGATCATCGCCGGCTGGCACGACATGCTGCTGGGCGGCGATTTGAGCCATTACGCCGGCATGCGGACGCGCGCCGATTCCGCCGAAGCCCGCGAGCAGACGCGCCTGGTCGTCGGCCCCTGGTCGCACGCCATGTTCCTCAACTACGTCGGCCAGCTCGATTTCGGCTTTCGCAGCAGCGGCTACCTGCTCGATCTGCGCGAAGATCTCACCCAGATGCAGTTGCGCTGGTTCAACCGCTGGCTGAAAGGCGACGCGACGAGCTTCGCCACGGACGCGCCGGTACGGGTGTTTGTGCAGGGCGCCAATCGCTGGCGCGACGAGGCGGTCTGGCCGCCGGCGCGGGCGCGCCTCACACCCTGGTATCTGCGCGCGGGCGCCGCGCTCTGCATGCAGGCGCCGCGCGCGGATGAGCGCTCCGACAGCTACGTCTACGACCCGGAAGATCCCTGTCCGACCTGTGGCGGCACCCTGCTGATGCCGCCCCAGTACAGTCCCGGGCCGGTGGATCAGGCGCCGATCCTGGGGCGCCGGGACGTGCTGGTCTACACGTCCGCGCCGCTGGCGGAGGATCTGGAAATCTGCGGGCCCGTCACCCTGAATCTGTTTGCGAGCACCAGCGCAGTGGATACCGACTGGATGGCCAAACTCTGTGATGTTCACCCGGACGGGCGCACCTTCAATGTCTGCGATGGCGTGGTGCGGGCGTCCTACCAGGCGCACACGAACGGCACGACCGGCGCGCCCGACACGCCGATCCGCCGGGAGCTCGACCTGTGGGCGACCGCCATGGTGTTTCGCGCGGGCCATCGCCTGCGGGTGATCGTCACCTCCAGTGATTTCCCCCGCTACGATCGCAATCCCAACACCGGCGCGAGCTCGTTCACCGCGACGGGCAGCGCGCCGGCGCTGCAAACCGTGTTTCACACCAGCGACCTGCCTTCGTGCATCAACCTGCCGGTCGTCGGGTAGTCGTCATCCATCCCTGGCGACGCGTTGCGCCAGCCGCGCGGCGACGGCACGCAGCGCGTGAGGATGAAAGATCAGCCCGATGTGGGTCGACTCGTTGATCTCGGTGTTGGCGGCGGGGTCTTCTTCGGCGCAACTCGCCCAATCCACCACACCGTCGTTGCGCGAATAGATGGCGAACTGGGGGGTGGGTTTGAGCTCCGGTTGCAACATGTGGCGCACGAAGTCGCACATGCAGTAGCCGGTGCCACAGGAAGCATGCAGATTGCGACCGACCAGCTTGCCCTGGCCGGCGAGCAGGTACTCCCACACCCCGGTCACGGCCGGATGAGCGCGGACGTGGTCGCGAAACGGCGATCCCAGGGTAATCACCCGATCGATGAGCTCCGGCACATGCTGCAACACGGACTTGGCGAGCATGCCGCCCAGGCTGTGTCCGATCAGCACGACGCCTTGCCCGGTTTTGCGGTGGATCACCTTGACCTTGTGCGCAAGACGCAGCGCGGTCTTGTTGGGACAGTCGGTATTCCACGCGATATCGGCGTGGTAGGGCCGGTAGCCGATGCGCCGCAGCCAGCGCCGCAACGGCATCATCATGAGGTCGTTGGCGAGTAATCCCGGAATGACCAGGACAGGCTCGCCGTGACCGTGCGGCACCCCACGCCCCTGGTACAGCGGACTGCACAGCAACCGGCCCAGCTCGGTCGGCCAGAGGGCTTCACGCCAGAGCGGCGTCTTGACAGCTTCAACGCCCGGATCGTGCTGAAAGGGATCGGCGTCGTCCGCCATGACATCGATCAGCGTGTCGATATCGGCGACGGGATTTGCGTAGTTTGGGTCCATGAGTCAGCCCACTGACTGCGGGGCGGATCGTAGTCCGCGCGGGGCATAGGACCCCGCGCGGACTGCCGACATTCAGGCCATGGCTTCGCGGGCGGCGGTGGCCGCTTTCTTGAAGCCGGCGAACGCCTTGCTGACCGACTCCGTGAGGGGGTTGGCGGCCGACAGCACTTTACCGGCTTCAATGGCGGCGGTGGTTGCCTCCTTGCTGCCGTCGTACAGCTCGCGCGCAATTTTGCGGGTCACGTCCCGGCTCTGCGTCTGCTCGGACAGCAGTGCCTTGAACAAATTCATGGCCCGGCTTTGCGATTTGGTCAGGGATTCGATGGCCGCGGTGAAGTTGCCCTTGTAATCCCTGGGGGACAGGGCCAGCGTGCAGGCCAGGCCGGTGAGGTCTTCCTGGCTTTCCGCAAAGGTTGCTGCCAGCACGTTGTTGACGCGGATGCCGCGTTTACGCGCGCTTTCCATCGCTTCCCACATCAGGGATTGGTTTGCGGTAAGGGCGTCGAGAAAGCGCTGCATTTCAGTGGTGGCAGGCTTGGCTTTCGTTTTGGTGCTTGTGGTCTTGGCAGCAGTGGCGGTGTCGCTCATGGCAGTCTCCAGTAAGATATAAAACCGCTTCGGTGGTGAGCGGATCAATCGAAAGGCTCCGCTCGTGTTGCAGTTATATGCAAAATGCATTTAAATGTCAACGTGAATTTGGCTTGGCGAGATCATCATGGCAACGGACCCCAAAAATAAACGCCCCGGCGCGGGCAGCGCAGGCGACGGACCACGGCTTCCCGGAGAAATGCTGACCGCCCATTTGCTGGCGATGCTCAAGGACTGGTCGGGCTACGGTTACGAGCTCGCCCAGCGCCTGGAAGAAGCCGGATTCGGGCGCTACAACACGGGGTCGCTCTACCGCATGTTGCGGCAGATGGAGAGCCTCGGGCTGATTTCGTCGCTGTGGGACACTTCCGCGGGCGGCCCGGCCCGGCGCATGTACAGCCTCACCCTTGCCGGCAAACTCTTTCTCGACAACTGGATGTCGCTGCTCGACTTCCACCGCAGGACGCTGGATGCCTTTATCGGTCCCGCGGACCGACCGACCGGGCGCGCGCCCCGTGCCGACGATGCACCTGCGCGTCCAACCGCCGCGCGCCGCCCGCGAACCAGCAAGCCCAAAACAGGAGATAAACCATGAGTGACAAACGCGAAGACCGCCTGCTGGAGCCCATGCGGATGTGGCGGGAGTGGTATCAGAAGTCGGAAAAACAATGGAGCGAAATGCTGACGGACGCCATGGCGGACGAGAAATTCGGCAAGACGTTCGGGCACCTGTTTCAGGAATGGCTGCACGCCCAGCACATGCTTTCGGAAATGATCGGCCAGCAGCTGGCAGCTTTCAACATGCCGTCGCGCGGCGATATCCTGGATGTTCGCGATCGCCTCGGCGAAGTCGAGGATGGACTGGCCGGCCTGACCGCCGAGATCACCCAGTTGCGCCGCGCCCTGACCAGCAAAGCCGTGGTCGATGCAGCCGTCGAGCGTCCCGCCGTCAAGCGCACCCGCAAACCGCCCTCGGCAGGCGAAGCCGCGCCTCCGGGTAGTGGCCAGAAGCACTGACAGCGGCGCGCAAATGCCACCGCACACGCTTTGGCACAAAAGTTGTAGTTTCAATGTGCAAACAAACTACCGCTGTCAACGAAGTGTAAAGGTCGTCAGGTAAAACGCATCGCAGCACCACGGCCAGATCGCGGATCGCATGTACACGGCGAACAACGCCGGGAGATGGAATTATGCCGGGTACCGACGGAATCAGCGCCCAGCAGGCCAGGATCCGCGAAGCGCTGGAGCGCGTGTTGTCGCGCAATATCGCGGGCCTCAAGACCCTGGAAGATATCGCGATGGACTTCGGGTCCACGCCCAAGGACATCATCCACTCCCGGGGCACCACCAAGCTCTACCACTACACGCCGACCTGCGACGAAATTTACCGGGTGCCGATTGTGCTGGTGATGTCGCTGGTCAGTCGTTACTACATCATGGATCTCGCGCCGGGACAGAGCCTGGTCGAATATCTGGTCGATCAGGGCTTCGATGTCTACCTGATCGACTGGGGTATCCCGCGCCCGGAGCATCGCCATCTCAATCTTGACCACTATGTGGGCGAAGTGCTGCCCGAGTGTCTCGAAAAGGTGCGCGAGGACAGCGGTGAGGAAGAAGTGAGTCTGGTTGGCTATTGCCTCGGCGGCGTGCTCGCCATGATGCACACGGCGCTGGCGCGGCCCGGACAGGTGCGGGCGCTGGCGTGCTTCACCACACCGGTGGATACCAACGGCATGACGCTGTACAAGGCCTGGGCCGAAAGCGAGAACTTTGATATCGACGCCCTGGTCGATCAGCTCGGCAATGTACCCGCGCAAATGGTCGATGCGGTGATCCAGGCGCTGCGCCCATTGCAGAAGACGGCGAGTCGCCTGGGCATGCTGGACCATGTGGAGGACGACCAGTTCGTCGAGGCGCACTACCGGTTCGAGCGCTGGTCGGCGGATCAGATCCCCATGGCCGGCGCCATGGCCAAACAGCTGTTCAAGGACTTCATGCGCGACAACAAGTTTCTCAAGAGCCAGATGGAGGTCAAGGGGCGGCGCGTCGACCTGGCCAACATCAAGGTGCCTTTTATGCACATCGCGGCGCAGCACGACCACATCGTTCCCGCGGGCGCGTCCAAGGGCATTCTCGATCTGGTTTCGAGCACCGACAAAAAAGAGATCATATTGAAGGGCGGGCATGTGAGCCTGATCGCGGGCGGCAACGCCGTTTACCGGCTCTGGCCGCAATTGTCCGGCTGGCTGTCAGAACGCTGCATCTGAGGAGATTGTCGTGGATACCTACCCGAAAACTGTCCGGTTGCGCGCCACCTCCGCCGTGTTGCGCCCGCTGGCTCACGGTGATGCGGAAGAAGTGCTGGTATTCGCGCGCTCCCTGCCGGCTCATGACCTGATGTTTCTGCGCCGGGACATCACCAAACCCGAGACGGTTGCGCACTGGCTGGATGAAGTCGATCAGGGCCTGGCGCTGGTGGTGATCGCCGAGATCGACGGCCGCATGGCCGGATACGGCATGCTGAGCCTCAATGATCTGGACTGGAGCCGGCATCTGGCCGAACTGCGTGTCCTGGTGCACCCGGATTTCCGCGAAACCGGCCTGGGTCGCGCCATGATCCGGGAGGTGTTTGCGCTGGCGGTGAATCGCGGTGTCGAAAAAGTCATCGCCCGCATGACCCTGGATCAGACCTCTGCCCGCTCGCTGTTTCAGGAGCTGGGCTTCCGGCCCGAAGCGCTCCACGAAAACGAAGTGAAGGATCGCGCGGGCAAACTTCACGATGTGTTGCGCATGGCCGTCGATGTGCAGGCCCTGCTGGCGCGGCGCGACAGCTACGGGCTGAGCTGAGGGTTGAGGGCCGCCGGAAACACGGTCCCGCGCGCGATAGGCGCCCCAGTTCGGCTCGTGTAAAATCCGCGCTCGCTGTTGTCAGCCGAGCCCTCCCCATGTTTGCAAAAAACCTGTCCCTCGAGCATTTTGACCCCGAACTCGCCGCGGCGATTGCCGCCGAGGCGCGCCGCCAGGAAGATCACATCGAGCTCATCGCCTCGGAGAACTACGCCAGTCCGCTGGTGATGCAGGTGCAGGGCAGCGTGCTTACCAACAAGTACGCCGAAGGCTATCCGGGCAAGCGTTACTACGGCGGCTGTGAATTTGTGGATCGCGCCGAGGCGCTGGCGATCGCGCGCGTCAGGGAGCTGTTTGGCGCCGACTACGCCAATGTGCAACCGCATTCGGGTTCCCAGGCCAACGCGGCGGTCTATCAGGCACTGTGCCAGCCCGGCGATACCATTCTCGGCATGAGCCTCGCCGAAGGCGGCCACCTGACCCATGGCGCCAAACCGAATTTTTCCGGCAAAACCTACAACGCTGTGCAGTACGGCCTGAAACCCGCGACCGGCGAAGTCGACTACGATCAGGTCGAAGCACTGGCGCGCGAGCACAAACCCAAAATGATCGTCGCCGGATTTTCCGCCTACTCGCGGGTGATGGACTGGCAGCGGTTTCGCGCCATCGCCGATCAGGTCGGCGCCTGGCTGATGGTGGACATGGCCCATGTCGCCGGACTGGTGGCCGCCGGCTGCTATCCCAGTCCGGTGCCCATCGCGGATGTGGTGACTTCCACCACCCACAAGACCCTGCGCGGTCCCCGCGGCGGCCTCATCCTCGCGCGCGCCAATCCGGACGTCGAGAAGAAGCTGGATTCGGCCGTGTTCCCCGGCCAGCAGGGCGGGCCGCTGATGCACGTCATCGCGGCCAAGGCCGTGTGCTTCAAGGAAGCGATGAGCGACGATTTCAAAACCTACCAGCGGCAGGTGGTCGCCAATGCCCGCGCCATGGCCGCGACTTTTATCGAGCGGGGCATCCGCATCGTGTCCGGCGGCACCGACAACCACCTGATGCTGGTCGACCTGATCGGCAAGAACTACACCGGCAAGGACGCGGATGCCGCCCTCGGCGAAGCCCACATCACGGTCAACAAGAATGCGGTGCCGGGCGACCCCCGCTCGCCCTTCGTCACCAGCGGCCTGCGGGTGGGGACGCCGGCGATCACCACGCGGGGCTTCCGCGAGGCGGAGAGCATCGAATTGACCCACTGGATCTGCGACATTCTGGCCGGCCTGGAAAGCGGCGCGGCGGAACCCGTGATCGCCGGCACGCGCGCCAGGGTGCAGGCGATCTGCGATCGCTTCCCGGTCTATGGCTGAGGGGCAGCGGTTGCGCCGGGGCGGCGCCGCGCGGAGGCCGTGCTAGACTAGACCGCTCCCCGGTCGCGCCGCCTCTTTTCGATGCACTGTCCCTTCTGTGGCGCTGATGACACCCGCGTGGTCGATTCCCGGCTGGTGGCTGGCGGCGACCAGATCCGTCGCCGCCGCGAGTGCGCCACCTGCCGGGAGCGCTTCACCACCTTCGAGGTGGCGGAACTGCTCATGCCACGAGTCGTCAAGCGCGACGATTCCCGCCAACCCTTCGACGAAAACAAACTGCGCGCCGGCTTGCAGCGTTCCCTGGAGAAGCGGCCCGTCGGTGTCGAGGCCGTGGAGGCGGCGATCAGCGCCATAAAGCGCGAGCTGCAAAGTGCCGGCGAGCGGGAAGTGCCGTCGCGCGTCATCGGCGAAAAGGTGATGGCGCAGTTGCGCCGGCTCGACGATGTGGCGTTCGTGCGGTTTGCGTCGGTCTATCGCCGCTTTCAGGACCTGAGCGAGTTCCGCGCCGAGCTGGATCGCCTGGAGCGCGAGAGCGCACCGCCCGGAGCCGGCGCCGATGACTGAGCGCAGCGACGCCGTCTTCATGGCGCGCGCCCTGGGTCTGGCGCGGCGGGGCTGGTACAGCACGCGGCCGAATCCCCGCGTGGGTTGCGTCATCGTCCGCGACGGCGCCGTGGTCGGCGAGGGCTGGCATCAGCGCGCGGGCGGTGATCATGCCGAGGTGGCGGCGCTGGCGGCGGCGGGCGACCGCGCGCGCGGTGCGACCGCTTATGTGTCGCTGGAGCCCTGCAATCACCAGGGCCGGACTCCGCCCTGCACCCGGGCGCTGATCGCCGCCGGTATCGCGCGCGTGGTCCATGGCGCGCGCGATCCGCACCGGATAGCTTCCGGGGGCGTGGCGGCGTTGCTGGATGCGGGCCTGGCGGTGGACGGTCCGGTGCTGGAAGCGGAGTGTCGTGCGCTCAATCCCGGATTTTTTGCCAACTGCGAGCGCGGCCGGCCCCGGGTCACGCTCAAGATCGCCGCCAGCCTTGACGGTCGCACCGCCATGGCGAGCGGCGAGAGCCGCTGGATTACCGGAGCGGCGGCGCGGCGCGATGTCCAGCGCCTGCGGGCGGCGAGCGGTGCCATCGTCACCGGCATCGGCACGGTGCTCGCCGACGATCCCGCGCTGACCGTGCGCGGCGGGGAGCTCGAATTGCCCGCGGGCTGCGCCGGACCGGTGGACCAGCCGTTGCGGGTGGTGGTGGACAGCCACCTCCGCACGCGGGACGACCTGCGGATCCTGCGCGAGCCCGGCGCGGGGCTGATCGCGACGGCGGGTGCCTCCCGGGAGGTTCCCGGCGCGCAGTTGATCGCGCTGCCCGACGCCGACGGACGGGTGGACCTCGACGCCCTGCTGCGGCATCTGGGCAGCCGGCAGTGCCACGACGTGCTGGTCGAGGCCGGCGCCCGGCTGGCGGGAGCGTTCCTGAATGCCGGTCTGGTGGATGAACTGGTGTTGTATGTGGCGCCCAAGCTGCTCGGCAGCTCAGGCTGGCCGCTCGCGACGCTGCCGTTCACGCGCCTGGCGGAAGCGATTGATCTGACCGTGACCGACGTGCGGGCGGTGGGTGACGACTGGCGTTTTACCGCCCTTCCCAGGAGGAAAAACTGAATGTTTACCGGAATCATTGAAGCACTGGGCAGTATTGCCGGCACCGAGCGGCAGGGCGGCGATGTGCGCCTGCGCGTCAGGGCCGCCGGGCTGGACCTCGGCGCCGCCCGTCTGGGCGACAGTATCGCCGTCAACGGCGTGTGTCTCACGGTGGTGGAGCTGCGGGGCAACAGTTTTGCGGCCGATGTGTCGGTGGAGACGCTCGACCACACCACGGCAGGGCAGTGGGTCGCGGGCACGCCGGTCAATCTGGAGCAGGCGCTGACGCCCGCCAAGCGCATGGGCGGGCACATCGTGTCGGGTCATGTGGACGGCGTGGGCGAGGTGCTGGCGCGCCACAGCGACGCGCGCTCGGAGCGGTTTCGCCTGCGCGCGCCAGCCGGGCTGGCGCGCTATATTGCTCACAAGGGCTCCATCACCATTGACGGCACCAGCCTCACGGTCAATGTCGTGGACGGCGAGGAATTCGAGATCAACATCGTGCCGCACACACTGACCCACACCATTATCGGGACCTACCAGCCCGGCACCCGGGTGAATCTCGAAGTGGACGTGATTGCCCGCTACCTTGAGCGCCTGCTGTGGGGTGCCGGCGACGGCGGCTCCGGCGCGCTCCCGAATGACCGTTTGAACAGGGGTTGAAGCAAGATGTCGCTGCACACGATCGACGAATTGGTGAAAGACATCCGTCAGGGCAGGATGGTGATCCTGATGGACGACGAGGATCGCGAAAACGAAGGCGATCTGGTGATCGCGGCGGAGAAGATCACGGCTGCCGACATCAACTTCATGGCCACCCATGCGCGCGGCCTGATCTGTCTGACGCTGACCGAGCAGCGCTGCCGGCAGCTCGCCCTGCCCCTGATGGTGGATGCCAACAAGGCCAGCCACGGCACCAATTTCACGGTGTCCATCGAGGCCGCTGAAGGCGTCACCACCGGCATTTCCGCGGCCGACCGCGCCCGCACGGTGCAGGTGGCGGTGGCCAAGAACGCAGGCCCCGACGACATCGTGCAGCCCGGGCACATCTTTCCCCTCAAGGCCCAGCCCGGCGGCGTGCTGAGCCGCGCGGGTCATACCGAAGCCGGCTGCGATCTGGCGCGCCTCGCCGGCTGCGAGCCCGCCGCCGTGATCGTCGAGATCATGAACGACGACGGCACCATGGCCCGGCGCCCGGATCTCGAGACCTTTGCGCAGAAGCACGGGCTCAAGATCGGCACCATCGCCGACCTCATTCACTACCGCATGCTCAACGAGAAGACCATCGAGCATCTGCGGGCGCGTACCATCCAGACTGCCTACGGCGAATTCTGTCTGCATACCTACATGGACACGGCGCGCAAGAAGCTTCATTTCGCGCTGGTGAAAGGCGAGATCGATCGCGCGGTGCCGGTGCCGGTGCGCGTCCACCTGCCCAGTTGCACGCGCGATATTTTCGCCATCGAGCGTCCCGGGCAGTTCCCCAGCTGGACCATCGCCAAGGCCATGCAGAAGGTTCAGGAAGAGGGACGCGGAATCATCGTGGTGATCCAGCAGGAAGAGACCGCGGCGCAGGTGGAAGAAGAGCTTGAGTCCCTGTTCGAGAGCCGCGCGCGCCCGATCAAGGCGTCGGAAACCGTGTATCTCCAGATCGGTGCGGGATCACAGATCCTGCGCGACCTGGGCGCCCAGAAAATCCGGGTGATGAGCGCGCCGTTCCGGTTCAACGCCATTTCCGGATTC
Source organism: Gammaproteobacteria bacterium (assembly GCA_016191205.1). Lineage (GTDB taxonomy): Bacteria > Pseudomonadota > Gammaproteobacteria > Pseudomonadales > Porticoccaceae > JAGPUQ01. Next base: position 84,071 of record JACPPB010000029.1, read on the forward strand.
GATCTGGAAGTGGTCGATTATGTCGAATGCCCCTGATCCCGAGGAATTGAGCCATGAGTGAATCCAGACCCGTCGAGGGCAACTTCGCGCCGGACGGCGCCCGCTTTGCCATCGTGGTGGCGCGCTGGAATGGCGGGATCACCGAGAGCCTGCTGCGCGGCGCGCAGCGCGCGCTGCAACGCCATCAGGTGCCGGACGCGGACGTGCAGGTCTACCGGGTGCCCGGCGCTTTCGAACTGCCGCTCGCGGCGCGCAAGCTGGCCGAGACCGGTCGCTTCGATGCCATCGTCGCGCTGGGCGCCGTGATTCGCGGCGGCACGCCCCATTTCGAATACGTCTGCGCGGAAACCACCCGCGGCATCGGCGAGGTTGCGCTGACGACGGGCATCCCCGTGGCGTTCGGCCTGCTCACCACCGACGATGAGGCCCAGGCCCGCGCCCGCTCCGGCGAGGACTCGGGCAACAAGGGTGAAGAGGCGGCGCTTACCGCGCTGGAGATGATTTCCCTGTTCCGGCAACTGTGAGGCAATCCGTGGCAGCATTGCCGTCGAACCGCAAGAAAGCTCGCCACCTGCTGGTGCAGGCGCTCTACCAGTGGCAGCTGGCGGGCGCCGACCTCCATGTCATCGAGGCGCAGTTCTTCGCGGACAACGACATGCGCAAGGTGGATGTCGAGTTTTTCCGCGAGCTCCTCCACGGCATTGCCGCCACGGTCGATGAACTCGATGCCTGTTACGGGAAATATCTGGACCGCGCGCTGGACGAACTCGATCCGGTCTCGCGGGCGCTGCTGCGACTCGGCACCTACGAGCTGCTGCATCGCATCGACGTGCCCTATCGGGTCGCCATCAACGAGGGCATCAACCTCGCGAAAGCGTTTGGTCCCACCGATGCCCACAAGTACGTCAACAGCATCCTCGACAAGGTGGCGGCGGGCAGCCGCCAGCTCGAGATTGCCGCGCGCGCGCGCTGAACGCCCGTCCGATGCCGGTCGATGAGTTCAGCCTGATCGAAACCTTCTTCCGCCGGCCCGCGACGCCCGCCGCCGGGGTGCTGACCGGGATCGGCGATGACTGCGCGCTGCTCGACGGCGGCGCGGCGGGAACGCTGGCCGTGACCACCGACACCCTGGTGGCCGACATTCACTTCCCCGCCCGGGCGTCGGCATTTGATATCGGCCAGCGTGCCCTGCGCGTGAATCTCAGCGACCTGGCGGCGATGGGTGCCGAGCCGCGCTGGTTTTTGCTGGCGCTCACGCTGCCGGAGGCCGACGAAAACTGGTTGCGCGCATTCAGCGCCGGACTCTTCGCGGTGGCCGACGCCCAGGGTTGCGCGCTGGTGGGCGGTGATACCACGCGCGGGCCGCTCTCCGTGACCATCACCGCCATGGGCGCGGTGCCGGCGAACGTCGCGCTGCGGCGCTCCGGCGCCGGCGCGGGAGACCTGGTGTTCGTCACCGGCGAGCTGGGTGGTGCGGCGGCCGCATTGGCGGACATGACGGAGACCGGCGCGTGCCGCACGGCCGACGCCACCCTGAACACGCGCTACTGGTACCCGGAGCCCCGGCTTCGGGAAGGTGTGGCGCTGCGCGGCATCGCCTCGGCGGCGATCGACATCTCCGATGGTCTGATCGCCGATCTCGGGCATGTGGCGCGCGCCAGTGGCGTCGGCGCCGAGCTGGAACTGGAGAAATTGCCGCTCTGTGGGGCCGCGGTGGCCCGTTTTGGCAGCGATCGGACACGGGATTGGGCGCTGGGCGGTGGCGACGATTACGAACTCTGCTTCACGGTGCCGCCCTCGCGGCTCGCGGCGTTGGAAGCCGCCGTCCGCGCCGGACACCTGCGGGCGCTGCCGATCGGACGTTTGGTGCCGGGCACTGGCGTCAGCGCTCGGGATGGCGCGGGGCAGAATGTCGCGTTGACCGGCACGGGATATCGCCACTTTTGAGGCCGGCCGCGCCCCTGCCGTCGTTTTCCCGGTTGCTGCGCGAACCGGTGCTGCTGCTCGCGTTCGGGTTTGGCAGCGGCCTCGCCCCGCGCGCACCGGGCACGGCGGGTTCGCTCGCCGCCCTCGCGCTCGCCGCCGGATTCACCTGCTTGCCGTTCACGCTGCCCGCGTCGGCGCTTTGGTTGTTGCTTGGGTTGGTGGTCGCCGCCGGCATTGCCATCTGCGGCAGCGCGGCGCGGCGACTCGAGGCGCCGGATCATCCCGGCATTGTCTGGGATGAGTTTGCTGGGCTCTGGCTGACCCTGGGGCTGGCGCCCGCCGGGTTCGGCTGGTGGGTGGCGGGCTTTGTGCTGTTCCGGATTTTCGATATCGTGAAACCCTGGCCCATCGCCTGGTTCGATCGGCACTGGAAGGGAGGCCTGGGCATCATGGCGGATGACCTGGTGGCGGGATTGCTGGCGGGCCTGATACTGCACGCGGCGGGAGCGGTGTTGTGAGGCGATGGCTCGCGGGCTTGTGCCTGGTACTGGCGAACGCCGGCGCAGTGGCGGCGCCCGAGGTGCAGGCGATCGCCCTGTTCAAGGACCGTGCGATGCTCGAGATCAACGGCGTGCAGCGACTGCTGAAGGCCGGTGAAACAACACCCGAGGGCGTGAAGCTGATCGCCAGCGACAGCAAAGGTGCCGTGCTCGAAATCGGCGGCAAGCGCGTCCCGCTGGCCTTGTCGCAACGCATCGCGGCCAATTTCGCCGCCGCCGAATTTGCCGAAGTGCGGATTCCGCGCGGCGAGCAAGGCCATCATTTCGTGGGCGGCAGCATCAACGGGCGCAGCGTGCGCTTCATGATAGACACGGGCGCCACTACCATTGCCATGAGCAGCGTGGACGCCGAGCGCCTGGGTTTGCCGTGGCGGTCGGGACGCCGGGGCGCCACGAGCACCGCGGGCGGGGTGGCCGAGGCGCGTGAACTCACCCTGGCGACGGTCAGCATCGGTCCGATCACCCTCCATGAGATTCCCGCCACCGTGGTGACCGGCGCCTATCCCATGTCGATTCTGCTCGGCAACAGTTTTCTGGCCAAGGTCGAGATGACCGAAGAAGGCGGTGTCATGGTGCTGCGCCAGAAATACTGATCTGCGCATGCCATTCCGGTAAACCGGTGCAACCAATCCAGTCCAATCGAGAACCCGTCATGACCAAGCTTGCCAGACGCATCATCCCCTGCCTCGACGTGGACGCCGGGCGCGTGGTCAAGGGCGTGCGTTTTGTCGATATCCGCGATGCGGGCGATCCGGTCGAGGTGGCGCGACGCTATGACGAGGCCGGCGCCGACGAAATCACGTTTCTCGATATCACCGCGAGCCACGAAGGCCGCGACACCATGCTCCATACGGTCGCCCGCATGGCGGCGGCGGTGTTCATTCCCCTGACCGTGGGCGGCGGAGTGCGCACGCTCGACGACATCAAGGCCCTGTTGCGCGCGGGCGCCGACAAGGTGGGCATCAACTCGGCGGCGGTGAATGACCCCGACCTTGTGCGGCTGGCGGCGGCGCGCTTCGGCAGCCAATGCATCGTGGTCGCCATCGATGCCAAACGCGTCAGCGCGCCGGGCGAAGCGCCGCGCTGGGAGGTCTTCACCCACGGCGGGCGCCGGGGTACCGGCCTGGATGCCGTGGCCTGGGCCCAGCGCGTGGCGGAACTGGGCGCAGGCGAAATCCTGCTGACCAGCATGGACCGTGACGGCACGCGTGATGGCTTCGATCTGGAGTTGACGCGCGCGGTCAGCGACGCCGTCGCGGTGCCGGTGATCGCGTCCGGGGGGGTGGGCAATCTGCAGCATCTGGTGGATGGTGTGCAGAAAGGCGGCGCTGACGCGGTGTTGGCCGCGAGCATTTTTCACTTCGGGAAATACAGCGTTGCCGAGGCCAAGGCGTTCATGGCGGCGCAAGGCGTCCAGGTACGCTGAAACGCACGGGCGGCAACCGCCCGTGCGCGAGGCGCGAGATCAGTGCGCCGTATGCAGCCCGGCGCTGGAAGCCGTCGCTTGCTGGGGCCGGCCTTTGAACACATTGATCACCCGCGCCGGCGCGCTTTTGATAAACAGCAGAAAGTCCGCCACGGCGGCTTCGGCTTTCTCAGGCGCCGGAAACGGGCCCAAGGTCACTTTTTCGCGGGTGCTGAAGTACCAGCCGCCGGAACCCTGGAACAGCCGGTCGTGGCGGGAGGTGATTACCTCGTGCACAGTCCCCTCACCAGTGCGCGGCAGGAAGGAAATCTGTGGGGTCAGAGCCTCGGTCATAACCATTGCCTGTGTTGTGTAGGTGCCCGCGTGTTGCTGCTGCACGGGTTGGTCTCGGGAGTCCTTGCCGCTGTCTCCTCGCGAAGGTGTATTGCAAACGTCTTCATCAAAAAGACATTCGCTTAAACAGGGCTTCGCCAAACACGTGGGTCGATCCGCGCCTCGCTGCGGCAGCTCGGCAGCATGACGACGTCCACAATCCATGCGACTCCCTCTTTGTACAGCAACCCGGCGCAGTGTTGCAAGCTCACTGGTCCGCCAGCGGGTCCGCCGGTCGGCTGAACAGCGCCAGCGCCTTGAGCAGGTTGACGGCTTCGTGGAGTTGGTTGTCGACGGGCTCTCCGGATTCAGCGTCATGCTTCGGCGACGGCTGTTTCCTTCCGCTTTCCAGATGCCCCCCGAGGTTTGATTCCTTGATCACGAAGCCGGGCTCGAGTTCGTGCACCTCGGCGCGGCGCACCTCCACATCGGGCTGGATCCCGTCGGCCTGAATGGAATTGCCGCTGGGCGTGAAATAGCGCGCCGTGGTCAGTTTGATCGCGCGCCCGTCCTGCAGTGGCAGCACGGTTTGCACGGAGCCCTTGCCAAAGCTCTTGGTGCCGACGATCAGGGCGCGGCGATGATCCTTGAGTGCACCGGCGACGATCTCCGCCGCCGACGCGGTACCTTCGTTAATCAGCACCGCGAGCGGGATCCCCGCCAAGGCGTCGCCGGGGGTCGCCGTGGCGCGGGTGTTGGCGGATGCGATGCGACCCTCGGTGTAGACGATCAGGCCGCTGTCGAGCAGCGCGTCGGCCACTTCGATCGATGCGGGGAGAAGCCCGCCCGGGTTGTTGCGCAGATCAATCACCACTCCCTTGAGCGCGGGTTCCTGTTTGCGCAGATCGGCTATGGCGTGGGTGAATTCAGCACCGGTCTGTTCCTGGAACTGGGCGATGCGCAGATACGCGAATCCCGGCTCCAGCACTTCCTTGCGGACACTCTTGATGGCGATCATGTCGCGCGTGAGCATGAGCACCAGGGGTTCGGTCGCTCCTTCCCGTCCTATCGTGAGTTTGATGGTGCTGCCTTTGTCCCCACGCATCAGCGAGATCGCCTCCTCCAGGCTCATACCTTGGGTGGAGCGATCGTCGAGTTGCAGGATCAGATCCCCTGGCCGCAACCCGGCGCGCGCGGCCGGCGTGTCGTCGATGGGCGAGACAACGCTGACATAACCGCGATCGAGGCCCAGCTCGACGCCGATGCCGCCGAACTCACCCGTGGTGTGTTCTTTCAATTCGGTGTAGGACTCGGCTTCGAGAAAGGCGGAGTGGGGATCGAGCTGGCCGAGCAGCCCGGTCACCGCTTTCTGCAGCAGGACCCGATCATCGATTTCTTCGACGTAAGCGTTGCGCACCTGATCGAACACCTGAGCGAAAAGCTGTAATTCATCGAGGGGCAGCCGGGGTGCGACGTCGCCGGATTCGGCGGCGAAAGCGCAGGCGCAGGCACCCAACAGACAGGGGATCAGTTGGCGCAGTTTCATGGTATCGGAATCCTCGGTACGCAAAAGCGGCAAGCCGCGCGGCAATCATAACAGCGTCATGCCTGGTCACCGCGAGGTCACAGCCGGCGGCCCGGGCCGCGCGTTACCTCCGCTTGCGCAGCCAGACGGCCGGGTCCAGGGTTTTTCCGCCCTGCCGGATCTCGAAATAGAGCGCGCTGCGCTCAAGGCCGCCACTGGCGCCGGCGCGGGCGATCACCTCATCACTCTGCACCCGGGTGCCGGTATTCTTGAGCAGGGCCTGATTGTGCGAATAAAGACTGAGATAGCCGCCGCCATGGTCGACGATGATGAGCTGACCGTGACCGCGCAGATAGTCCGCGAACACCACCGTGCCGGCGTGGATCGCGTGGACTTCGCTGCCCTCCTGGACTTCGATCATCCAGCCGGTCCAGGGTAATGCACTGGCGCGAGTGGCCCCAAAGCGATTGAGCGGCTTGCCATTCACCGGCCACGGCAGCTTACCCGCCTGCTTTGCGAAGGGGCCGTTGCCTGCCGCGCTGGCACTGCGGGCGAGTCGATCGAGCACGTCGCGCAGACGCTGTTCTTCGGTCTTGAGCTGCCGTAGCCGCGCACGCTCGTCCGTCAGGTCACGAGCCAGTGCCGCCATGGCATCGCGGCGTGCGGTTTGTTGCCCTTGCTGCTGATGCAGGGCATCGCCCAGCGCGGTACGGTCGGCTTCCAGCAACGACTGGCGCGCCGCAATGGCGGCAGTGGTGGCGTCCAGTTGCTGAAGGGTAGTCTGGTAGCCGGTCAACTGCCCGGCGCGCGCGGCAATGAAGCGACCGTAGTACGACATCATGCGGCGGGCCTGCTGGGGATCCTCCATGTTGAGCAGCATTTTCAGGGGTTCGCTGCGGCCGAGCCGGTAGGCCACGGCGGCGTCGGCGGCCAGTCGTTGCGATTGCTGTGTCGCCGTCTGCTGGAGCGCCGTCCGCTGCTGGTCCAGCACGTTCAATTCCGCCTCGCCGGCCGCGACGCGCCGGGCGAGGTGGGTGTGACTCTGCTGCAGTTCGGCAAGACGGGTCTCGGCTTGCTGGAGTTGGCTCTCCAGCGCGGCACGCCGGGCATCGGTCTGTTGCACGCGTTGCTCGTGAACCCCGATCTCGCCACGCAGTTTCTGCAATTTGCCGGCTTCATCCCCGGCACCGGCACCTGTGGCGAGGCTGGCGAGGCACCAGGCAAGCGCAATGCGTCTCACCCCCGCGCTCGCGCGCTCCGGGGTTCGCCGGAATCAGCGGCCAGCAGCGAGTGGCCGGTCATTTCCGCCGGCAATGGCAGGTCCATCAGCGTCAGCAGAGTCGGCGCGACATCGGCCAGGGTGCCACCCGCGGCCAGCTCGATGTTCCGGGCACCGACGTAGACCAGGGGCACCGGCAGCGTGGTATGGGAGGTAAGCGGTTGGCCGTCTTCCTCCATTTGCTCCAGATTGCCGTGATCGGCGGTGATCAGGCACTGGCCCTGGACGGCCTCCAGGGCCGCGACGATGCGTCCGATGCAGATATCGACCGCCTCTGCCGCTTGCACGGCGGCGGCAAAGATCCCGGTGTGGCCAACCATGTCACCGTTGGCGAAATTGCATACGATCAGGTCGAAACGCCGTCCGGCGATGGCTTCGACGAGTCGGTCGGTGATCTCGAATGCGCTCATCTCGGGCTTGAGGTCATAGGTCGCCACCTGGGGCGACGGAATCAGGATGCGCTCCTCGCCCGGATAACAGGCTTCGCGACCACCGCTGAAAAAGAAGGTCACATGGGCGTATTTCTCGGTCTCGGCAATGCGGAGCTGGGTTTTGCCCAGGTTCGCCAGATATTCACCAAGGGAATTGGTGAGAGGCGCCGGCGGAAAGGCACAGTGCACCGGCAGGCTCGCTTCGTATTCCGTGGTGGTCACGAAATCGCTCAGCGTTGGCCACTGTTTGCGCGCAAACCCGGTGAACTCCGGTTCGACCAGCGCCTGGGTGAGTTGTCGCGCGCGGTCGGGGCGGAAGTTCATGAAGATCACCGCATCGCCGGAGCGAATCGGGGCATCCGCTTCACCGGGGGCTTGCACCAGCGTGGGCTGCACGAACTCGTCGTTTTCGTCGCGCGCGTAGGCGGCGCGCAGTGCGCTGATCGGATCGGCTTCCCGGAACGGTGCCGTCGCCGCGGTCAGCATGTCGTAGGCGCGCTCGGTGCGATCCCAGCGGTGATCCCGGTCCATGGCGTAGTAGCGGCCGCAGATCGACGCGATGCGCCCGCAACCCAGTGCCGCAAACGCCTCCCGGGTGCGCTGCAGGGACGCTTCGGCACTGCGCGGCGGCGTATCCCGACCGTCCAGGAAGGCGTGCAGATACACGCGCCGCGCGCCACGTTTTGCGGCCAGTGCAACGGCGGCCCGGAGGTGTTCTTCATGGCTGTGGACGCCGCCCGGGGACAGCAGCCCAAGGATATGTACCGCACCTCCGGCCGCGATGGCGCGATCGATTGCCGCGAGATAGATTGGGTTGGCGTCGAATTCGCCGCTGGCGAGCGCGGCATTGATGCGGGTGAGGTTCTGGTAGAGAACCCGGCCCGCCCCCAGCGTCATGTGGCCGACTTCCGAGTTGCCCATCTGGCCGTCGGGCAAACCCACATCCAGGCCGGAGCCCGAAATGAGGGTGTGGGGACATTGTGCCCAGAGTCTGTTCCAGACCGGGATTCGCGCCGCGTGGAGGGCATTGTGGGCACTGGTTTCGCTGTGTCCCCAGCCGTCCAGGATCAGCAAAACGGTAGGGCGTTTGCCATTTTCCATCTGTGGGATACTGCCCTGCAGGGAGTTGCGGAAAAGGACGCCATGGTACTGGCTCGGGGCGGGAAAAACTATTTGGCCCGGTCGCGCTGACGGCAACAGCGGGGCGGGATGTGCCTGTGTATACTACGCCGCCGTTCGGATGGCGGTGTGGCAACGAGGTTGCGGGTGGCGGATTTCCTGGTTTTTGTCAGCGCGCAGTGGCTGCTGGTCAGCCTGTTTCTGGCGCTGGTTTACCTGTTCGTGGTGCTTGAACACTTCAAGGCCGGCAAGCAGTTGTCGGTGCATGATGTCACGCGCCTGCTCAATGGCGGCGAAGCTCTCCTGGTCGATATTCGTGATGCGAAAGAGTACCAGTCCGGGCATATCAACCAGGCGATCAACATCCCCCTTGCGCAGCTCGATGCCCGCATGGCTGAACTCGAATCCGCGCGCGATCGCATCGTGATTCTGGTCGACAAACTCGGACAGCAGGCGGCCGGTGCCGGCCGCACCTTGCGCCGCGCCGGGTTCAAGGTGCAGCGCTTGCGCGGCGGTATGGCCGAATGGCAGGGCCAGAGCCTGCCAGTGGTGTCCTGATGCCGTCGGTGTTGCTCTACGGCACCCGCTTCTGCCCCTACTGCGTCGGGGCGCGCCTGTTTCTGCGTCAGCGCGGCGTGGCATTCGAGGATATCGCGGTCGACGGCAACGCCGCCCTGCGCCGCGAGGTGGAAGCCCGCAGCGGACGTGATACCGTGCCCCAAATCTGGATTGACGATTATCACGTCGGCGGCTTTACCGATCTGCTGGCCCTTGAGCGCGAGGGCGTGCTCGACCAGCTGTTGAGCCCGTCCGAAGCCGTTGCACCCAACACTTCCGGAGAACCCGAAGCATGACTTCCGACAGCAACGCCACTGCCGCCAACTCCAGCGGGGATCGTGGTCCCCAGATGGCCATTCAGCGGATCTACGTCAAAGACATGTCGTTTGAAACCCCGGCCGGTCCGGATGTGCTCACGCGCGAAGGACAGGCGCAGGCGGCGCAGGAGATGGGCATCGGCGTGCGGCGGCTGGAACCGGATCGCTACGAAGTGATGTTGACTCTGACCGTCACCCTGAAGGACGGCGCGCAGACGCTGTATCTGGTCGAAATCCATCAGGCGGGCGTATTCATGATCTCCGGTCTGGAAGAAGCAGAACTGACCCAGGTGCTGAACGTCCATTGCCCGACGGTGCTCTTCCCTTACGCGCGCGAGGCGGTGGACAGCACCGTGATGCGCGGCGGATTTCCGCCACTGCTGCTGCCCCCGGTGAATTTCGACGGGCTGTATCGCCAGGCCGCCGCCCAGCGCGCGGCCGGCGGAACCGCCGCGTAGCGCCGCCGTCCGACGGGACTGACAGACTCCCGCGGTCCTTGTCAGGCCTCGCTGTCGCGGTCATCCGCGATTCCCAGTTCCTGTATTTTCCGGGTCAGCGTATTACGGCCCCAGCCCAGCAGTTCGGCGGCATCGCGCTTGCGGCCCGCGGTGTACTCGAGCGCGGTCTCGATGGCGGCGCGCTCAAACGCGGGAGTGGCCGTGCCCAGAATGTCGTGCGCCCCGCTGGCAAGCTGACTGCTGATCCAGCGCCGCAGCGACTGCTCCCAGTCGCCTGCCGCGCGGGGACCTGGCGTGTCGATGGCGAGCAGTTCGGGCGGGAGGTCGGATTTAAGCACCTCGCGCCCCGCTGCCATTACCGTCAGCCAGCGGCAGGTGTTCTCCAGTTGCCGCACATTGCCGGGCCAGGGCAAGCTGCACAGGTAAGTACGCGCTTCCTGCGACAGTATTTTGGGCTCGACATTGAGCTCCTCGGCGGAAGTCTTGAAGAAGTGCTGCATGAGTTGCGGCAGGTCTTCGCGACGATCCGACAGCCGCGGCAGATGGATACGAATGACATTCAGGCGATGGAACAGGTCTTCGCGAAACCGGTGTTCGCCCACCAGGATTTCGAGATTCTGGTGGGTCGCGGCGATGATCCGGACGTCGACCTTGACGGGGGTGTGGCCGCCGACGCGGTAGAACTCCCGGTCTGCGAGCACGCGCAGCAGGCGGGTTTGTGCTTCCGGCGGCATGTCACCGATTTCATCCAGGAACAAAGTACCGCCATCGGCCTGCTCGAAGCGCCCCACACGGCGCTGGGCCGCGCCGGTAAAGGCTCCCTTCTCGTGCCCAAACAGCTCCGACTCGATCAGATCATGGGGAATCGCCGCCATGTTCAGCGCAATAAACGGCTGGTCCTGACGCGGGCTGTGGCGATGCAGAGCGCGCGCGACCAGCTCCTTGCCGGTGCCTGACTCGCCGTTGATCAACACCGTGATGTTCGAGTGGGAGAGCCGGCCGATGGCGCGGAACACCTCCTGCATCGCCGGCGCTTCGCCGATGATTTCCTTGGAGACTTCGGCCTCCATCGGCTTTGCCGCCGTGCTCTTCTCGCGCGCGTATTCGATCGCGCGCCGGGTCACCGAGACCAGTTCGTCGATATTGAACGGTTTGGGCAGGTATTCGAAAGCGCCGCCCTGATACGCCGCCACGGCGCTGTCGAGATCGGAGTGCGCGGTGGTAATGATCACCGGCATGGCGGGATTTTCCCGGCGCAACCGCTCGAGCAGTTCCAGGCCATTCATGCCGGGCATGCGAATGTCGCTGATCAGGGTATCGGGCAGACCGCGATCCAGGCGCTTGAGGACGCTTTGAGCATCTTCGAAGCACTCCACCGTCATGTCCGCTTTTTCGAGTGCGCGCTCCATCACCCAGCGGATGGATTTGTCGTCGTCAACGATCCAGATTGTCGGCTTCATGCAGGGGTCCGCGCGTTGATTGGATGGGCAGGTAAATGGAGAACCGGGTATGGCCCGGCGCGCTGTCGCATTCAATGAGACCTCGATGCAGCTGAATGGCGGATTGTGCGATGGGCAGACCGAGGCCGGTGCCGTTGGGGCGCCCGCTGACCATCGGGTAGAAGATGCGGTCGCTGATCTCTTCGGGGATACCCCCGCCGTTGTCGATGACATCGAGGCGGCAGACGATGCGATGCTGGTGCCCACCGATGGTGAAATGATTGACCACGCGGGTGCGCAGGATCACGCGCGCGCTGCCGTCGGCGATGCGGCCCGCGGCCTCGACGGCCTGCATGGCATTGCGCACCAGGTTCAGCGTCGCCTGTATCAGCTTGCCGCGATCGGCGCTGATGTCCGGGATGCTGGGGTCGTATTCGCGCTGGATCCGCAATTGCCCGCCGGTCTCCGCTTCGACCAGGGCTGCCGCCCGCTCGGTGATCTCGTGGATGTTGACCGCCGCGAGTTGCGCGGGCTGCGAGGGCCCGAGCAGGCGATCCACCAGCTGCCGCAGCCGTTCGGTCTCGGCGATGATGATATCGGTGTATTCCCGCAGGTCGTCGCGGGCCAGTTCCTGGGCCAGCAACTGGGACGCGCCCAGGATGCCGCCCAGCGGGTTCTTGATCTCGTGCGCCAGGCCGCGAATCAGATTGCGCGAGGTGTCGTTCGCGGACAGCAGGGCGCGTTCCCGACCGATCCGCAGGCTGCGGTCCATGGGCTGCATTTCGACCAGCAGCAGGGCTTCCGCCTTGCGTTGGATGGGGGACACCGTGTAATCCACGGTGATTTCGCGTCCGTCGACCAATACCAGCTTGACCGTACGTTCGGTATAGGGCTGCTGCTCGTCGAGCGCTTGCCGCAACAGGGCGCGCCGGGGCGCGGGCTCGGCAAAGCAGCTGACGAACTGGGCGCCGCGCAGCCGGCTCGCGCTCGCTTCGAGCAGGGTTTCGGCCGCGGTATTCAGGTACTGGACATGCAGGCCCGCGTCCAGCACCACGATTGCCGTTTTCAGGTTGTCCAGCAGCAGCGATTCGGGTGTCGGTAGAGGAATGTGTTGGCTTATCGACATCTGACCACCTCGGGTAGCCTCTGAGGCAGCAAGTATTGGGCCATGTTCACCGCAGTTTGTTCAGGTCGCGTTGCCGCGTGCCCGATCACAGGCGGCCCGCTTGAGTCATCCGCACCAGGTCAGTGCGGTTGCCGGCCGTGCGCTGGTCAGCGCTGTGCGCCCGGAGGTCTCAGCTTCACGGATGTGCGTTTGACGTGGATTACCACGCTGTTGCTCTGCGCCACCTGGGCGCCCTTGGCATCGACGATGGCGGCGTGAATCGTGCGGCTGCCCCGATACAGGTCATTCAAAGTAATGGCGATCGCGGCCGCCGCCGGCCCCTGGGGCTTGCCGTCGAGATAAAACTGGACCCTGTGGCCGGGCTGCAAGGCGGGCTCCAGTTGTAACTGAACGACGACACTGAGCTGTCCCGGTGGAATCGTGCTGTCGTTGGCGGGGCTTGCGATTTCGATGCGTGTATAGGGATTCGCCGCCGCGTCCGGTGCGGGCGCTTGGGCTTTGCGCGCCTCCATGGCCGGCTGGGTATTCACTTCCTTGAGGGTGACCGGCTCGGCGGTGCCGTCTTTGGGCGGTGTGTCGGTGTAGGAAACCTTGCCCTGCGCGTCGATGACACGATAGATTGTCGGGTCCGCGGAGTCGGCCAGGGTTGCGCAGGACACCAGGACACAACAGATCGCCGCCGCGCGCCGCAGGACTCCGGTGTCGCGGAGTTGGTGTCCATCCACAAGGGCTTGCGCGCGCTGAAGGTTCATGGTCCTGCACTCCGATGCGTGGACTGAATGAGGCCGAGACCGATTATAGCCCGAAAAAAAAGCCCGGCTGGGCAGCCGGGCTTTTTTGGCAGGCCGAGGATACCACCCTGAAGGCGGTATCGTCTCAGTGACTGAAGTGCCTCAAACGCTGTAGTACATGTCGAACTCCACCGGATGGGTGGTCATGCGCAGGCGATCCACCTCGATCTGCTTGAGCTCGATGTAGGCGTCGATCATGTCGTCATCCATCACGCCACCCACGGTCAGGAACGCACGGTCGGCGTCCAGCGCAGCCAGTGCCTGCTCCAGCGAGCCACACACGGTGGGAATCGCTTTGGCTTCTTCGGGAGGCAGGTCGTAGAGATCCTTGTCGGCGGCGTCGCCGGGGTGGATCTTGTTCTTGATGCCGTCGAGGCCCGCCATCAGCAGCGCGGTGAATGCCAGGTAAGGGTTGGCCGCCGGGTCCGGGAAGCGCACTTCGATGCGTCGCGCCTTGGGGTTGGCGATGAACGGAATCCGGATGGATGCGGAGCGGTTGCGTGCCGAGTAGGCGAGCATCACGGGTGCTTCGTAGCCGGGCACCAGGCGCTTGTACGAATTGGTGGCCGGGTTGCTGAACGCATTGATCGCGCGCGCGTGTTTGATGATGCCACCGATGTAATACAGCGCGGTTTCCGACAGGCCCGCGTACACATCGCCGGTGAAGATGTTCTTGCCATCCTTCGACAGGGACTGGTGGCAGTGCATGCCGGAGCCATTGTCGCCGACCAGCGGCTTGGGCATGAAGGTTGCGGTCTTGCCGTAGGCGTGGGCGACGTTGTGGACGCAGTACTTCAGGATCTGGACTTCATCGGCCTTCTTGGTCAGGGTATTCGGACCGACGCCGATCTCGCACTGGCCGGCGGTGGCCACTTCGTGGTGATGCACCTCCACCACCAGACCCATGCTGGTCATGGCGTCACACATGGCGGCGCGCAGATCGTGCAGCGTATCCACCGGCGGGACCGGGAAATAGCCGCCTTTGACGCCCGGGCGATGGCCGCGGTTGCCGGTCGGAAAGTCGTGCTCCGACGCCCAGGCGGCCTCTTCGGAAGCGATTTTGTAAAAGGCGCCGCTCATGCTCGCGCCCCACTTCACCTCGTCGAAAACGAAGAATTCGGGTTCGGGTCCGAACAAAACCGAATCCGCGATGCCGGTCGAGCGCATGTATTCCTGTGCGCGGTCGGCGATGGAGCGCGGGTCGCGGGTGTAACCCAGCATCGTGGTGGGTTCCACGATGTTGCAGCGAATGATGACGGTCGGGTCGTCGGTGAACGGATCCAGGATAGCGGTGCTGTCATCGGGCATCAGCACCATGTCGGATTCGTTGATGCCTTTCCAGCCGGAGATGGACGAGCCGTCGAACATTTTGCCGTCTTCGAAGAAGCTGTCGTTGACCTCGGTGGAGGGGAGGGAAACGTGGTGCTCCTTGCCCTTGGTATCGGTGAAACGCAGATCGATCCAGCGCGCATCACTTTCTTTGATCAACTCCAACGTCTTTGACATTCTGCTCCTCCATAGGGATCTTTTTTGATGGCAATGGCCGCGTCGGAGGTCTGTGCCGACGGGGCAAAGTACGCACGATTCAGCAAAACATGTGCCATTCGGCACCATCGCTGCGCGCCGTTTGGCGGGCAGTCGGCATCAAGAACGTCGGGGCAGCCGCCGGCGGGGCATGACAGGCGCCAACTATAACAGCGAAGGTGTCGGCGCGGAATCCGCGCGGAGAGCAATGTGCTGCGCTATATTGGTGCGATCGGCCGTGCAACGCACTGTTTAGGCGCGCGCGTCGGCCGCGCGGCGAATCCCTCGGGGAACCGCTGACGTAACCTCCTATACTGGCTGCCTTCTCAACCACGGTAGCCCATCCAGCGATGCGTTTCGTCGTCAAACTGTCCCCCGAGATCATCATCAAGAGCGCGCCGGTACGCCGGCGCCTGATTCGGCAGCTGCGGCGCAATCTGCGGGCCTTGATCGCGCCTGTCGTTCCCGGCGTGACCATCACGGGCGACTGGGATCGGCTGGAGCTCGGCGGCGCCGGACTGCCGCCCGAGGCTGCCTACCGGATCGCCGACCTCTTGGCGCGAACGCCGGGCATCTCCAGCTTTGCCCGGGTCGAGATGTCCCCGCTCGGCGATTTCGACGACATGGCGGAGCACGCCTGGCGCTGTTACGGTGCGTCCCTGGCGGGGCGGCGGTTCGTGGTGCGCGTCAAGCGTACGGGACGTCATGCGTTCACATCGCCCCAGGTCGAGCGGGAGGTGGGTGGCAGACTTCTGGCACGGGCGGAAGGCGCTTCCGTGTCGCTCGATAACCCGGAAATCACCGTGCGCCTCGAAATCGTCGCGGACCAGTTCTATGTCATCGAATCGCGGCGGGCAGGGATCGGCGGGTTTCCCCTGGGGGAGCAGCCGCCGGTACTGGCGCTCATGTCCGGGGGCTTCGATTCCACGGTTGCCAGCTACATGCTGTTACGGCGCGGCCTGCGCACGCACTTCTGCTTTTTCAATCTGGGCGGTCGCGCCCACGCGCTCGGCGTCAAGGAGGTCGCACACTTCCTCTGGGAAAAATACAGCGCGAGCCACAGTGTCAAGTTCATCAGCGTACCGTTCGAGGGCGTGGTGGCCGAGATCCTGACCCGGGTGGACGACTCGCAAATGGGCGTGGTGCTCAAGCGCATGATGCTGCGCGCGGCCACGGCGATTGCGCGTGCCTGGGGGGTCGATGCCCTGGTCACCGGGGAGAGCATCGCCCAGGTATCCAGCCAGACCCTGCCCAATCTGGCGGTGATCGACGCGGTCACCGACATGCTGGTGCTGCGGCCGCTGATCGCGATGGACAAGCAGGACATCATCGGGATTGCCCGCGCGATCGGCACCGAGCCATTCGCGGCCAGCATGCCGGAATACTGCGGGGTGATCTCGGTGAAGCCGACCACCCATGCCCGTCGCGACCGCGTCGAGCGCGCCGAGGCCGAGTTCGACTTCGCCATCCTGGAGCGCGCCATCGCCGAGCGTACGGAAGAAGACATCGAATCGGTGATGGAAGGCGCGGTCGGCCAGATAGCGGTGGAGATCTTTCAGGCGCCGCAGCCGGGCATCACCATTCTCGATGTTCGCCACCCGGACCAGAGCGCCGACCGCCCGCTGCGCGCAGGCAGTGTCCCGGTCGAGGCGGTGCCCTTTTACCGGCTGCAGCAGTTCTTTGCCCAGGTCGCGCCGGAGACGCCTTATCTGCTGTATTGCGACAAGGGGGTGATGAGCCGTCTGCATGCCGAGCTGCTGGTCGAGCGCGGCTTTACCCGCGTCGCGGTCTACCGGCCCTGAGGCCATTCGTCAAGGTCATTCTCCGGTAAGGCGCGCGCGCGTATAATGCGCGCCCCTTTTCCCGGTATACCTCCATGTCGGTCAGCAAGTTGCGCAACATTGCCATCGTCGCCCATGTCGATCATGGCAAGACCACGCTGGTCGATCGACTGCTGCAGCAGTCCGGGACCCTGGATCGCAAGAGTCAGGGCGCCGAACGCCTGATGGATTCCAACGATCAGGAGCGCGAGCGCGGCATCACCATTCTCGCCAAAAACACGGCCATTCAGTGGCGCGATTACCGCATCAACATTGTCGATACCCCGGGCCACGCCGATTTTGGCGGCGAGGTGGAGCGGGTGCTGTCAATGGTCGACTCGGTGCTGCTGCTGGTGGATGCCGTCGACGGCCCCATGCCGCAAACCCGGTTTGTGACCGCCAAGGCGTTCGCCCGCGGCCTCAAGCCCATCCTGGTAGTGAACAAGATCGACCGCCCGGGCGCGCGCCCGGACTGGGTCGTTGACCAGGTGTTCGACCTCTTTCACCGCCTCGGCGCCACCGAAGAGCAGCTCGATTTTCCGGTGATTTACGCTTCCGCGCTCACCGGAGTCGCCGGCCTGGACTACAACCACCTGGCGCCCGACATGACGCCCCTGTTCGAAATGATCACGGAGCGCGTGCCCGCCCCGGTCGTGGATGAGGCCGGGCCGTTCCAGATGCAGATTTCCGCGCTCGACTACGACAGTTACGTCGGGGTTATCGGCATCGGGCGCATCGCCCGCGGTGTGCTGGTGCCGGGACAGTCCGTGATCGTTGCGGCGGCGGGAGGCGGCCAGCGTCGCGCCCGTATCCTCGAGGTGAAGGGTTACCTGGGGTTGGCGCGTGTGGACACGGATCGCGCCACGGCCGGCGACATCGTTTGCATCACCGGGATCGAGGGGCTCGGGATTTCCGACACTCTGTGCGATCCGGCCTGCGTGGAACCACTGCCTCCCCTGGACGTGGACGAGCCCACCGTCAGCATGACGTTTCAGGTCAACGACTCGCCGTTCGCCGGCCTGGATGGCAAGTACGTCACCTCGCGCAACATTGGCGAACGCCTGGAGCAGGAGCTGATTCACAACGTCGCCTTGCGCGTCGAGCCCGGCGATACCCCGGATCGCTTTCGGGTGTCGGGCCGTGGCGAACTGCACCTTGCGGTGTTGATCGAGACCATGCGCCGCGAAGGCTACGAGCTCGGTGTTTCCCGGCCGGTGGTGATTCAGAAGGAAGTCGACGGCGAAATCCTCGAGCCTTTCGAGATTGTGGTCGCCGATGTCGAGGAGACCCACCAGGGCGCCGTGATGGAGGAGATGGGGCGCCGCAAGGGCGACCTGCTCGACATGGTCCTCGACGGCCATGGCCGGGTCCGGCTCGAGTACCGGGTGCCGTCGCGGGGCATGATCGGGTTCCGCAACGAGTTTCTCACCCTGACTTCAGGCAGTGGCATCCTCACCAGCATCTTCGACCGCTATGACCGGATCAAGCCCGGCGTGGCGGGAGTACGGCAGAACGGGGTGCTGGTCTCCATGACGCGCGGCAAGGCGCTCGCGTATGCGCTGTACAACCTGCAAGAGCGCGGGCGTTTGTTTATGGGACACGGCGAGGATGTCTATGAAGGCCAGTTGATCGGCATTCACTCGCGCGGTAACGATTTGCCGGTGAATCCCACCAAAGGCAAGCAGCTCACCAACATCCGTGCTGCCGGCACCGATGAAGCCTTGGTGCTGACGCCGCCGATCCGGTTCACGCTGGAGCAGGCGCTGGAATTCATCGCCGAGGACGAGCTGGTCGAGGTGACGCCGCACCATATCCGCCTGCGCAAGAAGCTGTTGCGGGAGCAGGATCGCAAGCGCGGCAAGGCGGTATCCTGACCGTCGACTCACCACTGGTCGGAACTTCAGCGCCACTGGTCGGCAAAGATTGCCGACTCTCCGGTCGAGGTTTATGGTTTTGTGACTTGAGTACTGGACAGCCGTCATGGAAGAAGGAAGCGGCCACAACCGGCGCGATTTTTACTTCGATGCACAACTGGGTCTGTGGCGCTCGACAGGTTTGATCACCTGGGGGTTGGCGCTGTTCGGGATCTTCAGTCTGGTGATGGGACTGCTGGATTTCTTCCACGGCGACCTGCTGCTGGCCGGCGCGCTGTTTACCTGCTCCGCCGCATCCTTCGCCGGTCTGGTGGTGGCCCAGGTGGTGGGTTATCACACGGGGGCCAAGTGGTATTTCATCGTGCCAATCCTGGGACTTTTCTTCATGCTCGTGCTGCACGGGGGTGTCGAACAGACCGGCCTGTACTGGTGCCTCGCCTTTACACCCGGACTGCTCTACCTGCTGGGCTATTTTTGGGGCGCGGTGCTGTGGGTGCTGATGATCGGCGTGCTGGCGCTGATTTTCCTCACTGACGCCTCGCCGTTCCCGGGTGGACACTACAGCGCGATGATGGAAGGCCGCTTTCTGCTGGCGTTCATTGGCCTTGGGCTTTACAGCCTGGGTCAGGATTACGCGCTCACCCGCGCCGGGCAGTATCCCGGCCAACCCTGACGCCCCTACGGCACCAACTGTGGCGGAAACCATTCACCAAGTGATGGCGTGCATCGGCGCCGTGGTTTATCTGATCGGGGTCCGGCGGCTTCGCCACGAGCTGAAAGCCGGTTGAGGCCCGGCACTGCGGGTGGATGTCGGGCGAGTGCGCGGGGAGATTCCGGTTGCCTTTCACAAGGGCTTCCCTTAGGTTAGCCGCTCCCCGAGCAAGAGCCTGTTTTCCCGCATGCGGCAGTTTTATCCGGCCATCCGTCCCTACGCCAGTCATCGTGTCGATGTCGCCGGCGGGCATGCACTCTACGTCGAGGAATGCGGAATCCCCGAGGGTATTCCGGTGCTGTTCGTCCACGGCGGTCCGGGCGCGGGGTGCAGCGAACAGGACCGCCGGTTCTTCGATCCGGAAAAGTACCACATCATTCTGTTCGATCAGCGCGGTGCCGGTCGCTCGCGACCCCACGCGGACCTGAACGACAACACCACCGCGCATTTGCTGGCCGACATGGAAACGCTGCGCGAAAAGCTCGGCGTCGAGCGCTGGCTGCTGTTCGGCGGCTCCTGGGGCAGCACCCTGGCATTGGCCTACGGCCTCAGCCATCCCGACCGCACCGCAGGTTTCATCCTGCGCGGCATCTTTCTCGGCGCTCGGCCGGAGATCGACTGGTTCCTGCACGGCATGCGGACGATCTTCCCGGAGGCTTGGCGCGACTTCACCGAACACCTGCCCGAGGGCGAGCGTTCCGACCTGCTCGGCAACTACTATCGACGCCTGATCGACCGCAATCCCGACATCCATCGTCCGGCAGCGCGGGC
>JACPPB010000050.1 GCA_016191205.1 Gammaproteobacteria bacterium
CTCGCAGCCGCAAGCAAGCGACCCGCCGAGCGGACGAGGCGCCGTGGCGCCGGTGGACCCTGGGTACATCAAGGGGTACCCGCCGGGCATCCGAGAGAACGGTGGCCAATACACCCACGCTGCCATCTGGACCGTTATGGCCTTCGCGGCGATGGGCGATTCCCGCCGGGCGTGGGAATTGTTCGAGTTGATCAACCCCGTGACCCACGGCGCTTCGCCCGAATCGATCGCGAAATATCGGGTCGAGCCCTACGTCGCGGCTGCGGACGTTTACGCCGTCGAGCCGCATATCGGCCGCGGCGGGTGGACGTGGTACACAGGCTCGGCCGGCTGGATGTATCGACTCATTACCGAATCACTCCTGGGCTTGCATCGGGAAGTCGACAAACTCCGCTTTCGCCCGTGTCTTCCGCCAGGCTGGCCGGCGTACAAGATCCATTATCGGTATCGCGAAACCGTGTATCACATCACGATTCGCAATGGCGGCGACGGGAGGACGATCCAGCGGGTCGTCGGCGACGGCGTCGACCAGCCCGATTTCACGATTTCACTGGTGGACGACCGCCAGGATCACACCGCAGAGATTGACGTGGGCTGACGACCAGTTGAAAAAAACGGGCTGGGCGCGATCCGCAGGAGTCAGTATCGCTTTTCGACGGAGATTCCGGTTCCCTGATTGCGGAGGTCGTAGTACGGCGCAATTTTGATATCCGATTGCCGGTCGAGATGCGCGGCAGAGACGGTCTTTCCGATGACGACACCCAGCACGGCGCCGAACAGCACGTCCGAGAGATCGTGTTCGCGCTGGTCAATCCGGCTCCAGCCGACCAGTCCTGCCAGCACGTAGGCCGGCAGACCCACTTTCCAGCCGTAATATTCTTCGAGGCAGGCCGCGATCGAGAATGTGCTCGCGGAAT
Organism: Gammaproteobacteria bacterium; assembly: GCA_016191205.1. Taxonomy (GTDB): domain Bacteria; phylum Pseudomonadota; class Gammaproteobacteria; order Pseudomonadales; family Porticoccaceae; genus JAGPUQ01. The sequence continues at coordinate 918 of JACPPB010000050.1, forward strand.
GGTAAGACGGAAATCCATAATGCCCATCCTGAAATTCGTTGGTCGGCCGCTGAGTGTTGGTGATCCCCTTGATCGTTACCGTTGTGACGGCGGTCAGGCCATACGCCGACAGGGCCGACAGCGAGAACTCGTGCAGCGTCTCGTCCTGTGTCCACAATCCTGCCGCATAGACGCCGGCCAAAACGGGAACCTGATACGAGAATTCTCCGAATTGGCGAAGCACTTCGCTCCCCTCACCCCAACGCGACGGATGCTCGGCGGTTTCCTGGCGCACTTTC
>JACPPB010000051.1 GCA_016191205.1 Gammaproteobacteria bacterium
AGCATCATGACCACCTGCGACGCACCGGTCAGTTCCGCGAGCAGTTCGGTGTGTCCCGAAAACGGAATCCCGGCATCGTTGATGACGGCTTTGTGAAGCGGACCCGTCACCAGCGCGGCGCAGCGCCCGGCGAGACAATCCCGGGTGGCGGCGCGCACGGTGTCCAGTACCCAGGCGGCCGTGTCACAGCTCGGCCGTCCGGGCAGCACGGGTGCCGGGGCGAGCAGCGGCGCCATGGCGAGTTCGCCAGGGGCCAGGGGTGCGGGCGACGCGGCGGGCGCCCGCAGCCGCACCGGCAGCCCCAGCAGAGCCGCGCGCCGGGTGAGTACCTCGGGATCGGTGTAGGCCACCAACTCGTGGCGGTGGCCGTTTTGTATCAGTTGCAGCAACAAGTCCGGGCCGATGCCCGCCGGCTCCCCCGGCGTTACGGCAATGCGCAGCGTCATAACTTGATTTCGACGAACGCTTCGTCGCGTATTTCCCGCAGCCAGATCGGCAATTCTTCTTCGAACTTGCGTTGTCGCAGGAACGCCTGCGCCTGATTGTGGCGAATTTCCGCCGAGAAATCCTGATCGCGGCGCCCGGTCACTTTCAGGATATGCCAGCCAAACTGGGTTTTGAACGGCTCCGAAACCGCGTTGGGGGGAGTGGCGTTCATGACCGCTTCAAATTCCGGAACGAACTGTCCCGGCAACGCCCAGCCGAGGTCGCCACCCTTGAGGGCGCTGGTGGTGTCTTCCGAAAATTCATGCGCCAGCTTGCTGAAGTCTTCGCCGGCAATAACACGCTTGCGCAGCGTTTGCGCCAACTCAAGCGCCTGATCCTCTGAGCGGATTTCACTGGATTTGATCAGGATGTGGCTGACCTGGCTCTGGCGTATCACACGATCGGCGCCACCGCGCCGCCCGTACAGCTTGAGCAGGTGGAAGCCGGCGTCGGTCCGCACGGGCGCGGTGATCTGCCCCGGTTCCAGGTTGCGCAGGGCGACCATGAACGCGCCCGGCAGTTGGCTCGCCGTGCGCCAGCCCAGATCGCCGCCTTCCAGCGCGTTCTGCCCGGACGAGTGCGCCACCGCGAGTTGGCGAAAATCTTCTCCCTGCAGCGCTTTCCCGCGCAACGCCTCGGCTTTCTCGCGGACTGCACTGACTTCAGCTTCGTTCGCCGCCGGGGTAAGCGGGAGCAGAATATGCCCCACGCTGATCTCTTCGGCGGACACCAGTTGCGCGGCCGCCTCGGAGCCGAGAAAGGCCTCGATTTCCGGGTTGGAAACACTGATACGCCGGTTCACGACCGACTGCTGCACCCGGGCAATGATCATTTCCTGCGCGACCTTGGCGCGCAGCGCGCCGGGGGGCAGGCCATCTGCCTGCGCCTGCGCGTACAGTTTTTCCAGCGTCAGTCCCTCGCGTTCGGCAATTCGTGTCAATGCCTGATCGAGTTCACCGTCGCTTATCTTGACGCCCGCCCGCGCGCCCATCGCCAGTTGCAGTTTGTCGAGGATGAGGCGGTCCATGACCTGATTCACCAGCACGTCGCGGGGTGGCGCCTGATTCTGCGTATGCATCAATTGCCGCTGCACCATCTCGACTTCGCTGCGCAGCTCGCTGAGCAACACCACATCGTCGTTGACAATGGCGGCAATCCCGTCGAGGAGCGCGGGTTCGGCGTTGCTCGATGGGGTGGATGCGAATGCCAGTGCGCCGCATACGCACAGCAGCGCACGCCTTGCCGTCGCGAGCAGGATCGATCTAGCGTTTGTCTGGTTCATAGCCATAAATGCTGTCTTTCAGAATGTTGTCGACCTGCTTGCCGGTGCCCGCCAAACCTATCAGTTGTATCTGCAGGAAAATGCCCTGGCTGTAGTTCAGATTATCCGGCAGCAGTACGGTGTCGTCTCGATTGAGCCAGCGGCGCGCCAGCAGACTCAGTTTCCAGCAGCAACTGCCGTATTCGAAACCGCCCAGAAACTCGAGTTCCCGGCTATAGGTGAAATCGTGGCTCCACCGTCCAATCAGTGCCCACTGCGGGGAAACCGGGTAATAGGTGGAAATGTCGGTCTGGTTGATGTCGGCCTGGACGATGGTGTTGTTTACCAGCTGCGGCTCTTTGCGAGTGTAGCGGTAGCCGAGGTTGAACAAGGCGCCCTTGTCGCGGTAGCGCAGGCTCGCATTGCCCTTGTCGATCTGGCTTGCGTGGTCATCGTAAGCGATATCGCTCTGGAACCGCCAGTGATTGCCGAGGCGTGCAAAAAACTCGCCCGCAAAGGAGTCGCCGAGATTGTCGAGGAATGACTTGGTGAAGGCGGGGTTCAGCGAAACGTACCGATCCTGCAGGTACTCAATCCGCCCGATACTGCCGCGGAGCAGCTCGATACCCCGGTCATCGATGAGGCGGGAGGTCAGGCCAAACGTCACCTGATTGGCATCCCCGATACGGTCCCCGCCGGAAAAGCGGTCGTCGCGAAACAGTTGCTGATAGCTGAAGGTGAGATCAGTCGTATCGAAGTCGGGATGGTCGGTTTGGTCCTTGAACTTGGAGTTGAGATAGTAAACGCGCGGCTCCAGGGTTTGGGTGAAGCCTTTGAAGAGGTTGGCGCTGCGCTCGAAGTACAGTCCGGTGTCGAGGTCGGCGACCGGCACTGTGGTGCTTGGGTTGTCGCTGGCCCCGGGAAGGGTCGGGCGATTGAGCGTGTAGCCGATGTGCTTCAGTTTCGCCTCGGGGCGGAAGTAACCCCAGGCCCAGCGCTCATCCCAAGCCGCGCCGTAGTTGGTGCGCAGGCGCTCGCCGGTGACCAGCCGGTTGTCGTCGTTGTCGAAGACGGTGTATTCGTTGCCGAGATTGATCTCCAGATTGTTGGCGAGGCGGTAGGCGCCGTCCAGATTCGTGCGCGGTAGCTGTTTGTATTGGCTTGCCAGGTTGCTGGCGATGGTCTGGTATTTGATCTCGGCGACATTCAGCGACCAGTTGGAAAACTGATAGCCGGCGGCGACCTCTTGCAGCAGGTGCGGCTGGCTGTTCACGTCCAGCGTCGAATTGCCGAGATCCCGGAAATAATCGATGTCGCTGACCTTCGTGTAGTCCACATGCGTATGCCAGGCGTATCCCGTGCCGCCGGAGTTGGTCACGTTGACGAGCCAGCGGTCATTGCCGTTCAGCGAATTCTTGTCCGTGGATGAACCGGTGTTGAGCCTGCTCCCGGAATCGTTGCTGCTGTCGCTGGGCAGAAACGCGCCAGCAACTGTTGTATTGTCGAAAAGAGAAAGATGGCGAAATTGAGCTTCGAGCATCTCGCCGCGCTGCTGCAGGTAACGGGGCGTGAGGGTGGCGTCATAGTTTGGCGCCAGGTTCAGGTAGATGGGCTGTGCGTAATCAAAGCCATTGCGGTTTGTGACCGCGAGCTGGGGAAACAGTAGCCCCGTCGCGCGGTTGTCATCGATGGGAAACCGGATCCACGGCGTATACAGCACGGGAACGTTCTTCACTTCCACCCGCGCGTTGCGCGCGGTAGCGAAATGGCGGTCGGCGTCGATCCGTACCGAGCCGGTCCGTAACAGCCAGGCGTTGCTGGCCGGCTCGCAGGTGGTGTAGGTCGCATCATCGACGTAAATCACGCCCTCGTCATCGCGATTGAAATGAGTCGCCGTGCCGCGTGAATTATTTGAGTGAAAGGCAAAGGTTGCGTTGTCGACCGTGAGAGCCTGAGTTTTGGTATCTATCTGCGCCCGGTCTCCGAGCAGGAGCAGACCGGCGTCGCGAAACTGGATGTGGTTTTCGAGCACCACCTGGTTGGTGCTGCGATCGATCGTCGCCCGGTCACTGCGCACCTGGCGCGAACCCTGGGTGATCTGCACGTTGCCGTTCAATGTGGCGGTGTCGCCCTGAGCATCGGTGGTATCGGAGGTGGCGCGCAGCGGCGCGTCCGCGGGTGACAGTGCTGCGTCCGGACTCGGGTTGCCGGGTTCAATGTAAGCACCGCAGCACCCCGGCCGGGCGGCTTTCCGCTGTTCGGGACTCAGGCTTTCGAGCGGAATCCAGTCAAGGTTGTCGGCCGCCGCCAGGGCATCGGGTGCGACCGATGCGGTGGTGGCCGCCGCCGCGGCAGGCGTCGTGCGTCGGATCGGACGCTCGTGGGCGGGCCCCTGCACGGCGCGCGGCGCGCATACCCAGCCGCCGCTCGGACCGGCGCTGCACGACCACTGGCTGGTGCTCGCGGGTGCCGCCCGCAGCTCGGCGGGTGCCAGTGCCAATGCGGCGGTCAGGCAGCACAGGGCATGGCGGAGCGTTCGTATTCGTAGGTGAAGCTGGCGCGCCCAGGCGCCGGGAGTCGGGGAAACAGCCACTCGGATTGCCCTTGGTTTGCCGCCGGCATTGTACCCGAACTCTCCCGGGATTTAGGCGCACTGAATGCCTGGGGTAGAATGCGTTTGGGGCTTTCGAGGCTGGCATGTGGCGCATCACGAGCAGTTGGCGGGTTGGCTTGGCGACTGCCTGCCCGATGGGACAGCGGCAGATCTGCCGCTGGCATTGGCGCCGCTGCGGGGTGATGCCGGATTTCGTCAGTACTACCGCGTCGCGTCACGACCTTCGTTGATCGCTGCCTACGCGCCTCCCGCAACGGAAAATACCCTGGCCTTTGTCACCAAGGGCCTGGCGCTGGCGCGCTCCGGAACCCATGTCCCCTGTGTGCACGCCGTCGATTATCGCCTTGGCTTCGTGGCACAGGAGGACCTGGGCGATGCCCTCATGCTCTCCGGCCTCGCCACCGACAACCGCGACCGGCGCTATGGCGCGGCGCTGGCCGCCCTCGCAAGGATCCAGACGACGGTGTGCGATCCGGAGGTGTTTCCCGCGTACAGCGCCACGCTGTTGCAGGAGGAGATGGCGCTGTTTTCGCGGTGGTTTGTGCACGCCCTGCTGGGGATTGCACTGACTCCGCAGGAACAGACGCTGCTCGCCAACCTGTTCGATCTGTTGACCGAGAGCGCGGGCGTGCAACCCCGGGTGGTGGTCCATCGCGATTATCACAGCCGCAATTTGCTGCTGCTGGACGACGGCGATATGGGCGTCGTGGATTTTCAGGACGCGGTGATCGGTCCGCTGAGCTACGACCTGGTGTCGCTGCTGCGCGACTGTTATCACCGGCTGCCGGAGACCGATCTGGTCCGTTATCGCGACCAGTACCTGACGGCGGCGCGACAGTCCGGATTACTGCAAGTCGAGACACAGCAGTTCGCGCGCTGGTTCGATTTCATGGGGTTGCAACGCCATATCAAGGTGCTGGGCATCTTCTGCCGGCTGTGGCTGCGCGACGGCAAAGCCGGCTACCTCAAGGACCTTCCGCTGGTGATTCGCTATGTGCTGGAGGTGGCCGCGCGCTACCCCGAGACCCGGCCCTTTGCGACCTGGTTCGAGATGCGCCTGTTGCCGTCGCTGGTCGGTCAGCCCTGGTATTCACCCTGGGAACAGGCGGGCGAAACATGCGTGCCATGATTCTCGCGGCGGGGCTGGGCAAGCGTCTGCGGCCGTTGACCGAACACTTGCCCAAGGCGCTGGTATCGGTAGCCGGCAAGCCTCTGATCGAATACCACATCGACAAGCTCGGCGCGGTCGGCATCGGCGAACTGGTGATCAACACTTCCTGGCTGGGCGCGCTGATCGAGCACCGGCTGGGCGATGGCGCGGCGTTTGGCGTGCGCATCCAGTGGTCGCGGGAAGCCGAGCCGCTGGAGACCGGCGGCGGCATTCGTCGCGCCTTGCCGCTGTTGGGTCCGGCGCCCTTCGTTACGGTAAGCGCCGACATCTGGAGCGACTATGGTTACTCCCGTCTGCCCCACGCATTGTCAGCAACGATGCTCGCGCACCTGATCCTGGTGCCCAACCCGCCCCACAATCCCGCCGGCGATTACCGTCTGGATGCCGCCGGGATGGTGCGGCCGCGCGACCCCGGCGAGGCGAGCTTCACGTTCAGCGGCCTGGGCGTACTCGCGCCCGGGTTGGTGGCGGATTTTCCCGATGGCGCCGTGTTTCCGCTGCGCGATGCGCTGCGCCGCGCGATCGCTGCCGGTGCCGTCACGGGTGAAGTGTATTCGGGACTGTGGAGCGATGTGGGCACGCCGGAACGCCTGACCGCACTGGAGCAGCAACTGGCGCGCGGAGATACCGCGACGGCCCAATGCCGGGGCGAGCGCCGGATTTGACGCTACAATAACGGCCCGAGGCGGGAGGCTTTGGTCTGCCTCGCCGGCCGCGCAACGACTTTGTCGCCGCGGTTGCGAGCCGGGCCCAGGCGTCCGGTCATTCCTCCGCCTGTCACTACAGAGACCACCATGTTCACTGCCCTGGAATCCTATCCGCCAGATCCCATTTTGCGTTTGCTGGCGGACTTTCGCGCTGACCCCAATCCGCACAAAGTCGATCTTGGCGTCGGAATCTACAAGGATGAGACCGGCCATACGCCCATCATGGGCGCCGTCAAGGCGGCCGAGGCGCGGGTATTCGCCAGCGAAGAGACCAAGTCCTACATCGGCCCCGCCGGCGTTCCGGAATTCAACGTTGCGATCAAAGACCTGATTTTCGGTGCGCGACATCCGGTGCTCGCCGACGCGCGGGTGGCGACGGTGCTCACACCGGGCGGCTGCGGCGCGCTGCGCGTCGGCGCCGAACTGCTCAAGCGCGCGGCTCCCGAAACCACGATCTGGGTCAGCGATCCCACTTGGGCCAATCACATCCCGCTGCTGGGCAATGCCGGGCTGCGGATTCGCGAATATCCCTATTACGACCGGGAGCTCAGTGTCCTGCGTTTCGATGCCATGCTGGCGGCGCTGGCGGAATCCGGATCCGGAGACGTGGTGTTGTTGCACGGCTGCTGCCACAACCCCTGTGGCGCGGACCTGAACCTGGAGCAGTGGCGTGCGGTGGCCGAGCTCGCGGAAAAACGCGGTTTCCTCCCGTTTGTGGATCTCGCCTACCAGGGCCTGGGCGACGGCCTGGCCGTGGATGCCCCGGGCCTCCGCCTGCTCGCGGAACGCCTGCCCGAGATGCTGGTGGCAAGCTCCTGCTCCAAGAATTTCGGCCTCTACCGCGAGCGCGTCGGCAGTCTGTCGGTGGTGGGACAGAGCGCGCAACGGGCCGAGATCACGGTCAGCCATGTCAACAATATCGTGCGCGGGATTTACTCGATGCCGCCATCCCACGGCGGCGCCATCGTCGCCGAGATTCTCAACGATCCGGAGCTGGACCGGCAGTGGCGGGCTGAACTCGACGTGATGCGCGACCGCATCAACGGCCTGCGCAAGTTGCTGAACAACAAGCTGCGCGCGCGCGGCGTCGACCGGGATTTTTCGTTTGTCGAGCGCGAGCGCGGCATGTTTTCGTTTCTGGGCCTCAGCGCCGCACAGGTGGCGCGCCTGATCGACGAATACAGTATCTATATGGTCAATTCCAGTCGCATCAATGTCGCCGGCATCTGTCAGGCGAACGTGGACTATGTGGTGGAAGCGCTGGCGAAGGTAATGGCGGGCTGATGGCTGCGGAAAGCAAGAGCTGCGGGCGGTAACAATCGCGGGAAGAAACGCCGCGCGAAGAAAAATCGCAGGAAACAAGCAGCAAACAAAAGGGGGGGGGGGTGTTGATCACCCCCCCCTTTTGTTGTGCCGGTGTCGCCGCGGCTATTTGTCGCTCACCTTGTAGCCGCCGTACATTTTGCGCAGCTCGGTCTTGAGGATCTTGCCGGCGCCTGATTTCGGCAGCTCCGGGACAAAGTAGGCGGTTTTCGGCACCTTGAAGCGCGCCAGGCACTGGTTGCAGTGCTCGATCAGATCGTTCTCGGTCATGCTGGCGCCGGGTTTCAGCACGATGATGGCGGCGGGTACCTCCTGCCATTTTTCGTGGGGAATGCCGATCACCGCGACTTCCGCGACCGCCGGGTGACGGTAGATCGCCTGTTCCAGTTCCGCGGGATACACATTCTCGCCGCCGCTGATGATCATGTCTTTCTTGCGGTCGACGATGTAGAGGAAGCCCTCTTCGTCGAGATAGCCGAGGTCGCCGGAGTGATACCAGCCGCCTTTCAGGGCTTCGGCCGTGGCTTCGGGCTTGTTCCAGTAGCCCTTCAGCATGTTGGGCCCGCGACAGAGTACCTCGCCCACGGTGCGGGCGGGCACGTCCCGGCCTTCGTCGTCGATGATGCGCACATCGACAAAAAATGCCGGATAGCCCACCGAGCCGTTCTTGCGTTCGCAATCCCACTTGTCGAGGATCGCCACCAGCGGCGCCAGCTCCGTCATGCCGAAGCCTTCGTAGATGGCCAGACCGCGCTCCTGGAAGAACTTCAGGATCTTCAGCGGTGTCGGCGCCGCACCGGTCATCAGAAACTCGACCGAGCTGAGGTCGTATTCCTTCCGGCCCAGTTCCTCGACGATCATCTGCCACATGGAGGGCACACAGAACAGTCCGGTGAGGCGTTCACGCTCGGTGGCTTCCAGTACCGCGCGCGCATCGAACGCGGGCAGGGTGACGACGGTGCCGCCCTGGAACAGGGTCGGCAGCACGGTTACGCTGGTGCCGCCGATATGGAACATGGGCGCCACGCCCAGCGCGACAGTGCCGGCGTGAATCGGCAGCCGCTGGGTGGTGTGGATGACGTTCCAGGTGTGGTTGGCGTGCGTCAGCATCGCGCCCTTGGGCCGTCCGGTGGTGCCGGAGGTGTACATCAGCAGAGCGACATCGTCGGGATGCACATTGGCGTTGATTTCCGTGTCCGGCGCGGCGGCCAGGAAAGCTTCGTATTCCTCTTCGTCATCGCAACTGTTGCTGCGCCCGCAGTAGACGATCTTGTCGAAGTGAACGCCGTGCTGGAGGCCTTCGGCCAGATGGCGGAATTCGTTGTGGTAGAAGAAGGTACGCGCGCCGGAGTCCTGAATGATGTACTCGATTTCGGGTACCGTCAGGCGGAAATTGATCGGCAGAAAGATGGCGCCCAGCTTGGCGACCGCGAAAATCAGCTCCAGTTGCGTGTGGCCGTTCTGCAGCAGCGAGCAGACGCGATCGCCGGGCCGCACGCCGCTGTCGCGCAGGGCATTGGCGAGGCGGTTGCAGCGCCGGTTCAAATCCCGGTAAGTAAAGCGTAAATGGCGGTCCACGATTGCCAGACGGTTACCGGAGATCATCTCCCGTTTGGTGACCCAATACCCCAACCCCTGATCCATAACGACCTCGCTGACTTTCTAGTTGGTATCAAAAATTCCGTGGACGGTACGCAAAGCCGGAAAAGGGTAGCAAGTACTATCGCCACGGGCAAATGCGTTGGCCGGTTTCCGCTCGGGTATGTGCGGGTCCGGGTCGGCTTGCCCGTATAATTCCCGGACTCTTTTGATGCAGTAACCGCGATGACACAGGATACTCGGCATTGGTGGCGTGTCGCTTTCTGGGCGACGCTGGGCCTGGGGACCTGGGCGGCACTGCGCCCGGTCATGGCCGAGGAATGGTTTTCCGGACAGGACAAGGTGCAGCACCTGCTGGCGTACAGCGGATTGTATGGGCTCGGGCGACTGGCGTTTTCCTGGCACGGGTGGCGGCTGTCCGGCGCGCTGCTGACGTACGGCGTGATCATCGAGTTGTTGCAATCCCTCACGCCGCACCGGCTCACGTCCGCCGCCGACGTGGTTGCCAATGGGGCGGGGCTGGCGGTTGGCGCGTTGATGCTTGCCTGCGTACAGCGCCGCTGGCCTGCGCTGTGGACGGCGATGGCGGCCCAGGGAGAACCGGAATGCCGATAGACTGGACTCACGCGTTGGCGGCGGTGTGGCGGCCGCGTTCCGCCGGACTGCGCGAAGTGCGCCGCCTCGACCCGGTCCGGCTCGACGACCTGCTCGGCATCGCCGCGCAAAAGGCCGAGCTGGTGCGCAATACCGAGGATTTTCTCGCCGGCCGGCCAGCGCGCAATGCGTTGCTGTGGGGCAGTCGCGGGACCGGAAAATCCTCGCTGATCAAAGCCCTGCTGAATGATTATGCCGGGGCGGGCCTGCGGGTCATCGAGATCGACAAGGCCGATCTCGCCGATTTGCCGGAGGTTGTCGATGACGTCCGCGATCTGCCCCAGCGCTTCATCGTGTTCTGCGATGACCTGTCGTTCGAGGCGGACGAAACCCTCTACAAGCACCTCAAGAGCGTGCTCGAAGGCTCCATCGAACTGCCCCCGGAAAACGTGCTGGTCTATGCCACTTCGAATCGACGCCATCTGATTGCCGAGCCGACCTCGGACAATCAGGGCGTGGAGATCGTCGCCGGCGAGTTGCACTATGGCGACGTGATCGAGGAAAAACTGTCCCTTGCCGACCGTTTCGGGCTGTGGCTGTCCTTCTACCCCAATAGCCTGGAGCAGTATCTCGCCATCGTGGATCATCTGTGCGCCGACGCCGGCGGTGACCGCCCGGCGCTGCACCTTGCGGCGCGCCAGTTTGCGATGACGCGGGCGTCGCGCAGCGGGCGCACCGCGCGCCAGTTCTGGCAGGCCTGGCGCAATCGCGGCGCCCAGGCGTCCTCAGCGCTGTAATCAGGTTCGCGCGCCGCGGCGCCCCTGTTCCAGCCCCAGGCGCAGATTGGCGGGATGGATGGCGTTGCGTCCGCACAGGGACAGCAGGATATCGAGCAGATCATCCCAGGGGGAGGCGTCGCGCACGCCCTTGATGGCGCGATCCGCGCCGGCCAGCTGGCGCAGCAGCAGGTTGATCTGCGCCGGGCGGACGCGCCGGGCGAGGTCGCGCAGCAGGTCTTTGCGGCTATCCCAGACGCGGGCATCCTTGAAAATCTGCTCGTGCCGCGCGCGCCCGGCGCCCTGCAGCCGCGCGATGATCAGCGTATCCCGCGTCAGCGCCCAGAGCACCGCGGCCGGCTCCACGCCCTCATCGCGCAGTCCACGCAGGGCGCGGCTGGCGGCCTGGGCGTTGCCCGCCAGTGCGTGGTCGGCGAGTTTGAAGATGTTGAAGCGCGCCGAATCGGCCACCGCGGTGGATATGGCATCGACGTCGAGCTCGCCCGCGGGCGCCAGCAGGCGGAGTTTTTCGACTTCCTGCGCCGCGGCGAGCAGGTTGCCCTCGACCCGCTCCGCCAGCAGTTCCGCTGCCGGTCCACTGATCGCGAGACCCGCGTGGCGCAGTCTGGTGGTGATCCACTGCGGGAGCCCGGCGCGGTCGATCGGCCAGATCTGGAGCTGTGCTCCGACCTGGGCGAGGGCCTTGACCCAGGCGGAGCCCTGCGCGCTGCCATCGAGCTTTGGGGTGATCACCAGCAGCAGCAGTTCGTCGCCGGCGAGGCGGCACAGCTCGACCAGTATTTTGCTGCCCTGCTCGCCGGGTTTGGTGGTTGCGAGGCGGATCTCGAGAATCTTGCGCTCGGCGAACAACGAGCGCGCGCCGGCCTCGGCGAGCAGGGAGTCCCAATCGAACTGACGGCCATCGGCATGATGGACCTGACGCTCGGTAAAGCCGCGTTTGCGCGCGGCGGCACGAATCCGGTCCGCGCTTTCCTGGATCAGCAGCGGCTCATCGCCACTGAGCAGATAGGCGGACGCCAGGGTGGCGTCGAGATGGGATTCCAGCGCTTCAGGGCGCAGCTGCATGGCTGGCGACGCGTGGCCCGATCCGCTGCAGGTAGTTGATCAGCTGGCGCACCAGGCTGGTACGCATTTCCCGGCGCAGCAGCTTCGCTTCGTCATCGGTGGCCAGGACGTTGTTTTCGTCGTACTCGAATACGCGCTCGTCGCTGACTGTGGTGGGCGGGGTGACTTCGGTGCCGTCGGCGGCGAGTACGGTGAACTTCAACTCTTCCGAAATTTCGAGTTCGGAGATGCGCGCCTGGCCGCTGATGGTTGCCGTGCGCCGTTTCGAGCGCTGGTCGAGGATCACCAGGCTGTACTGCGCTTCCTTGGCGCTCTCCTTGAGCTCGATGTCGAGTGCCTGCAAATTCCGCTCGAGTTCGCGCATCAGCTCGTTGTCGATTGGACGGCCGCCGATGTGGAGACTGTCGACATTCTGGGGCGCATCGCTGTGACCGCGCAGTTGCCAGCCACAGCCGCTGCCGACCACCGCCATCAGCAACGCCAGCAGCCAGATGCGGGGTGCCGTGCCCGGGTGCGGGTGGCGCGAGGGAAAAGAACCTGGGGTCATGGCGTGATTCCGGTTGGTGGGCGGCGGGAGGCGGTCAATCGGTGACGATGTTCACCAGGCGCTGCGGCACCAGGATCACTTTACGGACGCTTTTCCCTGCGGTAAAGCGCTGCACGTTGGCGTCCGCCAGCGCCAGCGCCTGAATAATCTCGCGCTCGACGCCGGCCGCGACCTGCAACTGCGCGCGCACCTTGCCGTTGACCTGCACGGCGAGGGTGATCTGGTCCAGCTGGAGCGCGGCGGGATCGGCGACCGGCCAGCGCGCGTCCACGACGGGCTCCGCGTGGCCGAGGTGCTCCCACAATGCCTGCGTGATATGGGGCACGACGGGCGCGAGCAGCAGCACGGCGGCTTCCAGCGCTTCCCGCTCGGCGGCCAGCGCCGGCGGCGACTGCGGATCGAGCCGGGATATTTCGTTCAGGAGTTCCATCACCGCGGCGATGGCGGTATTGAATGTCTGCCGGCGGCCGTAGTCGTCGCTGACCTTGGCGATGGTGGCGTGCGTCTTGCGGTGCAACGCGGATGCCGTTCCGGTCAGGGCCGTGGCGTCGAGCGGCTCGCAGTCTCCGCGACCCAGATGGGTGTGAACGGCTTTCCACAACCGGCGCAGAAAACGATAAGCGCCCGCAACGCCTTCGTCCGACCACTCCAGGGACTGCTCGGGGGGCGCCGCGAACATGGTGAACAGGCGCACGGTATCGGCGCCATAGCGGTCGATCAGCGCCTGGGGATCGACGGTATTGCCCTTGGATTTCGACATCTTGCTGCCGTCTTTCAGCACCATGCCCTGACACAGCAGTCGCGTGAACGGCTCGTCGCTGGCCAGCAGGCCTTCGTCCCGCATCAGCTTGTGGAAGAAGCGCGCATACAGCAGGTGCAGGATGGCGTGTTCGATGCCGCCCACATACTGATCCACCGGCAGCCAGTAGTTCGCGGCGGCGGTGTCGAGCATGCCGCCGTCGTAATCCGGGCAGGTGAAGCGGGCGTAATACCAGGACGACTCCATGAAGGTGTCGAAGGTGTCGGTCTCCCGCACCCGGGGCGCGCCGTCGAGCTCGGTCTGGCGCCAGGTCGGGTCGGACTTGATGGGCGAGTGGACGCCGTCCATGACCACGTCTTCCGGCAGCAACACCGGCAGCCGGTCGGCGGGCACGGGTATCACCCGTTCGTCGCCGTCGTAGAGCATGGGGATGGGAGCGCCCCAGTAGCGCTGTCGCGACACGCCCCAGTCGCGCAGACGGAAGTTGGTGGTGATCTTGCCCCGGCCCCGCTCGACCAGGGCCTGGGCGATGGCGTCGAATGCGGCGTCGAATGCCAGCCCGTCGAAGGCGCCGGAATTCACCAGCCGGCCCTTGTCCACGAACGCACCCTGGGTCAGGTCGCAGGGGCTGCCGTCCGCCGGCGCTATGACCTGGGCGATGGGCAGCTCGTACTGGACGGCAAACTCCCAGTCGCGCTGGTCGTGGGCCGGGACCGCCATGACCGCTCCGGTGCCGTAATCCATCAGCACATAGTTGGCGATCCACACCGGCAGCGGCGCGCCGGTGAGCGGATGCAGTGCCTTGCGGCCGGTATCCCTGCCGCGTTTGGTCATGGTCGCCATGTCCGCTTCGGCGACCGACTGCTGGCGGCACTCGGCAATGAATCCGGCCAACTCGGGATCGGTGTCGGCCAGTGCCCGGGTGATGGGATGCTCCGCCGCCAGGCTCAGATAGGTGACGCCCATCAGGGTGTCGGGACGGGTGGTGTACACCTCGAAACCGGTGTTCCCCGCGACCGCGTCGGCAAGGTCGAAGTGAATGGTCACGCCGCGGCTTTTGCCGATCCAGTTGCGCTGCATGGTGCGCACCTGCTCCGGCCAGCCATCGAGCTTGTCCAGGTCCCGCAACAGCTCTTCGGCATAGGCGGTGATGCGGATGAACCACTGCGGAATTTCGCGCCGCTGTACCGGCGTATCGCAGCGCCAGCAACAGCCGTCGATGACCTGTTCGTTGGCCAGCACGGTCTGATCGTTGGGGCACCAGTTGACCGCGCTGACCTTGTTGTAGACCAGGCCCTTTTCGTACAGGCGGGTGAAGAACCACTGTTCCCAGCGGTAGTAGTCGGGCTTGCAGGTGGCCAGTTCGCGATCCCAGTCGTAAGCGAAACCCAGGGCTTTGAGCTGGGTTTTCATGTACTGGATATTGGCGTAAGTCCAGGCCGCGGGCGCGGTCTTGTTTTGCAGGGCGGCGTTTTCCGCCGGCAGCCCGAACGCGTCCCAGCCCATGGGTTGCAGCACATTCTTGCCCAGCATGCGCTGGTAGCGGCTGATGACATCGGCGATGGAATAGTTGCGCACATGGCCCATGTGCAGCTTGCCGCTGGGATAGGGAAACATGGCGAGACAGTAGTATTTTTCCCGGCTGGGGTCCGCGTGAACGGCGAAGGTGCGGTGCTGTTCCCACGCCTTCTGGACCTGCGGCTCGATGCGCTCGGGGTGGTACTGGTCTTCCATCGGGTGTGGTTCCGGATGGCGGCGGGCCGCCGCGAAAGCGCGGAATTATAGGGGAAAGGCGCGGGCCGACCTAGCGCAGCGCGCCGCGGGTGTCGCGCCGCCGCCAGGGCGCCAGCGCTCCTGCCAGCAGCGCCAGGCAGAACAGGACCACCGGGGTTGAGCCGTGGCTGCTGAAGGGCGTGCTGCCGGTCCGCGGCAGCACGGAGGTGCGCAGGATGCCGGGGGCGAACTGGGGCAGGCTGGCGGTGATGCGGCCCCGGCTGTCCACGGCTGCGGTAATGCCGTCGTTGGTGGCGCGCAGCAGGGGTTTGCCGGTTTCGATGGCACGCAGACGCGCCATCTGGAGATGCTGGTGAGGGCCTATGGAAGCGCCGAACCAGGTGTCGTTGCTCACCGTGACCAGCAGATTCGCTTCCCCGGCGGAAGCGGCCACCAGCTCCGGGTAAACGATTTCGTAGCAGATGGCGGCGGCGATGCGCAGCGCGCCCAGCGTGATCGGCGGCTGGTCTTCGGGCGCGCGGCTGAAGTTCGACATGGGCAGATCGAAGAACGCGATGGCGCCGCGCAGCCAGGATTCGAGCGGTACGTATTCGCCGAACGGCACCAGCCGCCGCTTGCTGTAGGTGCCCGCTGCCGTGCCGAGCCCGATGAAGCTGTTGTAGTAGACACCCTCGCTGGCGGCGATCGGCAGGCCCAGCAGCAGGCCCATGCGCTGTTCCCGTGCCCAGGTGTCTTCGCGGTCGAGAAACGGCTGCACTTCATGCCGAAAGCGTGGAATCGCGGTTTCGGGCCAGATCACCAGATCCTGCCCGGCCAGTTCGCGGTTGGTCGCGGCGAAATTCGCGAGAATGGCGGCGTCCGCGCCGCCGTCCCATTTCATGGCCAGGGATTGCGCCGGCTGCACCAGCGCCACGGAGAGTGCGGCCTTGCCGGGCTCGGTCCAGGGCCGGTCGTGCAGCACACCGCCGCCCATCCAGATGACGCTCACTGCGAGCGCGCGCGCCGCGAGCGAGCTTGCGGAGGCGCCGTTGAGCAGCGTCGTGAGCGCCGCCCCGGTAAGTGCCACTCCGAGGCTCATGCCGAGCACGCCGGTCACCGGTGCCCAGCCCGCCAGCCAGGTCTCGAGCGGGGCATAGCCCAGGTAGAGCCAGGGGAATCCGGTCAGGAACCAGCCGCGCAGCCATTCGCCCAGTACCCACACCGCGGGAAAACCGAGCAGGATGCCGCGCAGTCGGCTGAGGTCCAGATAACCGCACAAAATGAACGGTAGCGCGAACAGCAGCGCCATCCCCAGGGTAAACAGGCCGGTAAGCAGGATGGCCAGCGGCGTGGAGGCCGCGCCATAGGTGTGGATGCTGACGTAAATCCAGGACGTGCCGGTGCCGTAGAAGCCGACCCCGAACCACCAGGCCAGCCTGAATGCAGTGCGTGGGGCAGTGCCGGTCAGCAGGAGACAGAGGATGCCCGCGCTCAGGGGCGCCGCCGGCCAGAATCCGAAGGGAGCGAAGGCGAGCGGCAGTGCCGCACCGGCCAGCGTGGCGGCGACATAAAACAGCAGTGGTGTCTGGCGCGCGGCGGGCATCGCGTCAGCAGCCGGTGACCGGCGTCACCCGGAGTTGATGCACCTGGCGCTCACCTCCCGCGACCACGGTGAAGACCAGGCCGTCCAGGGTGATGCATTCGCCCACTTCCGGGAGGTGCCCAAACGCGCTGGTCACCAAACCGCCGATGGTGTCGAATTCGTCATCGCTCAGGGTGGCGCGAAAATGGTCGTTGAAGTCCTCGATGGCGGTCAGTCCCGCCACCAGAAAGCTGCCGTCGGACTCGCGGCAGATCGCGCAGTCCGGGTCCCGATCTTTTTCATCGGCGATGTCGCCGACAATTTCCTCGAGGATGTCCTCTATCGTGATCACGCCCGAGACGCCGCCGTACTCGTCGACCACCATCGCCATGTGGTAGCGCTCCTCGCGGAATTCGCGCAGCAGGATGTCGAGGCGTTTGGTCTCGGGAACCATGGTGGCGGGCCGCACGATATCCGCGAGACGGAAAGTATCGCGGCCGGCGAGCATCAGCGGCAGCAGATCCTTGGCGAGCAGGACGCCGCGGATGTCATCCAGCGACTCGCCCACCACGGGGTAACGGGAATGTTTGGCCTGGATTACCCGCTGCAGAATCTCTTCCAGGCACATCCCGGCTTCGATCACCACCATCTGGGATGACGGCACCATGATTTCGCGCGCCTGCAGGCCGGATACCAGGAAGGCGCCCCGGATGATTTCGAGAGACTGACTGTCGAGCAGCTTGTCGTCGTGCGCGGCCTCGAGAACATCGGCGAGCTCCTGCCGCGAGCGCAGCCGGGGGGCGAGATGCCGGACCAGACGCTTTAGCCAGGAGCGTCTACTGGGCGGTTCGGTGGTCATGGTGCGTTGACGGCGAAGGCCGGCGCCGGTGCGTAGGGCGGTGGAAAACGCAGGCTGGCGAGGATTTCGGTTTCCAGGGTTTCCATGCGCTCGGCCTCGGCGTCGTCCTGGTGGTCATGGCCGAGCAGATGCAGGGTGCCATGCACGATCATGTGCGCCCAGTGCGCGTCCGGCGACTTGCCCTGGTCCGCCGCCTCGCGCTCGACCACCGGCGCGCAGATCACGAGATCACCCAGCAGCGGCAGGTCCACCCATTCCGGCAGGTCGGCGGGAAACGACAGTACGTTGGTGGCGTGGGGCTGGCCGGTCCGTCCCGAAGACGGCTCGCGCAGCCGGTAGCGGGCATAGAGTTCGCAGCCCTCGGTTTCGCCGACGATGCGGATCGCGACCTGCGCGTGGGTGCGTCCGAGGTGGCGCAAGGTTGCCCGCAGCCAGCGGCGCAGCAGCGCCGGGGCGGGCACCATTTCGCCGCTGGCGCAGGCGTTGTCGATCTGGATGCCGATGCTCATGAGCCGCGCGGGTTGGCCGTGTGTTCGTGCGCTTCATAGGCTTCGACGATGCGCTGCACCAGCGGGTGGCGCACCACGTCCTTGGCGGCGAAGTGTGTGAAGGAAATTTCCTCGACGCCGGCGAGGACTTCTATCGCGTGGAGCAGTCCCGAACGGGTGCCGCGCGGCAGGTCGATCTGGGTGGTGTCGCCGGTGATCACCGCGGTGGCGCCAAAGCCCAGGCGGGTGAGAAACATCTTCATCTGTTCGCAGGTCGTGTTCTGGCTTTCGTCGAGAATGATGAACGCGTTGTTCAGGGTGCGCCCGCGCATGTAGGCGAGTGGCGCGACCTCGATGACCTGGCGTTCGACCAGCTTGCCGACAACGTCCCCGCCCAGCATTTCGTAGAGAGCGTCGTAGAGTGGCCGCAGGTAGGGATCGACCTTCTGGGCCAGATCGCCGGGCAGGAAGCCGAGCTTTTCGCCGGCCTCGACCGCCGGCCGTACCAGCAGGATGCGCTCCACTTCCGAGCGCAGGTAGGCTTCCACCGCGCAGGCCACCGCGAGATAGGTCTTGCCAGTGCCCGCCGGGCCGACGCCGAAGCTGATGTCGTGGGTCTGGATGGCGCGCACATATTTCTGCTGGTTCACCCCGCGCGGATGGACGCTGCCCTTCTTGGTGCGCACGACACTGAAACCGGTGACGTTGTCGCTTACATCGACTGCCTGTTTGTTCATGCGATGCTCCATGTCCGACTGCTGCAGGAATACATGAATCTTGGCGGGGGTCAGAAGCCGGTCGTGGGCCGTCTCCTGATAGAGCTGGCGCACCAGCGCCAGCGCCGTCCGGGCACGGGTGTCGTCGCCGTAAAAGGCGAACACGTTGCCGCGGTTGCGGATCTCGATATCGAGGCGCGCTTCGATCTGATGGATGTTTTCGTCGAACTGGCCGCAGAGGCTCGCGAGACGGCGCGTGTCGTGGGGTTCCAGCGTGAGAGTCTGTACTGCCGCCAAGGTGTTCAAACGGTTTGCTGCGACGCCTGCCGGGGGTCTCGGCCAAGAATAGCGACTTTGGCGGTTGTGGGGAAGACGGTTGTGGGGAATGGGGGCGCGGCGGTGATCCGCGCCGTCGGGACCGATCCGGGCAACATAGGCGGGGTCCGGCTCAGGGTCCGGCCAGCTCGCCGCGCAGCGAGTTGGGCAATGCTTCCCGGATGCGCATCGGCACGAAGGTGCCGATCAGGTTGCGCTCGGCGGCCGCGAAGTTGACTACCCGGTTGTTCTCCGTGCGACCCTGCAGCTCCCCGGGATCCTTGCGGGACAGGCCGGTGACCAGCACCTGGTGGATCTGGCCCACCATGCCTTGGCTGATGGCCGCCGCCTGCTGGTTGATGCGGTGCTGGAGAATCTGCAAGCGCTGTTTCTTGATGTCGTCCGGCGTTTCGTCGGGCAGGCTGGCCGCCGGCGTACCCGGGCGGCGGCTGTAAACGAAGCTGAACGACTGGTCGAACGCGATTTCCTCGATCAATTGCAGGGTGCGGGCGAAATCGTCGGCGGTTTCGCCCGGAAAGCCGATGATGAAATCGGACGAGATGCTGATGTCCGGGCGCAGCGCGCGCAGGCGGCGGATTTTCGATTTGTATTCCAGCACCGTGTGGCCGCGTTTCATCGCGCTCAGGATGCGGTCCGAGCCG
The DNA here is from genome assembly GCA_016191205.1 of Gammaproteobacteria bacterium. Taxonomy (GTDB): domain Bacteria; phylum Pseudomonadota; class Gammaproteobacteria; order Pseudomonadales; family Porticoccaceae; genus JAGPUQ01. Next base: position 19,260 of record JACPPB010000051.1, read on the forward strand.
CTTTGCACCGGCAGATGCACATGGCTGACCAGCGCGGGGACTTCCGCGTAGACATCGATCAGCGCCTGGGAAAACTCCACCGGGTGGGAGGTGGTGTAGCGGATCCGGCCGATGCCCTCGATGCGCGCCACCGCGACGATCAGTTCGGCGAGATCGCTGGTGCCGCCGGTGGGCAGCGCGCCGCGGTACGCGTTGACGTTCTGGCCCAGCAGGTTCACCTCGCGCACGCCCTGCTCGGCCAGCTGCGCGACCTCGGTGAGAACGTCGAGCACCGGCCGGCTGACTTCCTCGCCCCGGGTATAGGGGACGACGCAGAAGGTGCAGTATTTGGAGCAGCCCTCCATGACGGAGACATGGGCGCTCACGCCATCGGCGACCGGGCGCGGCAGATGATCGAATTTTTCAATTTCGGGAAAACTGATGTCCACCACCACGGTCCCGTCGGCCTGGCGGCGCTGCCGGAGCATCTCCGGCAGTCGGTGCAGGGTCTGGGGTCCGAATACCAGATCGACATGGGGCGCGCGGCGGGCGATGGCCTCGCCCTCTTGGCTGGCCACGCAGCCGCCGACACCGATGATCAGGTCGGGATTGCGCTCCTTCAGGTGCTTCCAGCGTCCCAACTGGTGAAAGACTTTCTCCTGTGCCTTCTCGCGAATGGAGCAGGTATTGAGCAGCAGTACGTCGGCTTCGGCCGGATCGTCGGTGGCAACCAGGCCGTGGCTGTCGCCGAGCAGATCGCGCATCCGCGCGGAGTCGTACTCGTTCATCTGGCAGCCCTGGGTGACGATGTGGAGTTTGCGCTCCCCGGTCTTGGTCATGGTGTGCTGGCGGCTTGAAGGCGAAGTGGCGAATTATAGCGCATGGGGTGCGCCGGCCGTGCCTTGAAAAGCCGGGTCGGGGCCTCACTGTGGTATCCTGTTCCCGGTAACCGCCAGAGCCGCTCGGCATGACCAACGACCCCATCTACAAGATCATCTTCGTCAATCAGGGCCAGGTGTACGAGGTGTACGCCCGTTATGTCTATCAGAGCGATCTCATGGGCTTCATCGAGATCGAGGAGTTCGTGTTCGGCGAAAAATCCCAGTTGATCGTTGATCCGGCTGAAGAAAAGCTCAAGACCGAGTTTTCAGAGGTCAAGCGCAGCTTCATCCCCATGCATTCCATCGCGCGTATCGACGAAGTCGAGAAGGAAGGCGTGTGCAAGGTCAGCGATGCGCGCGGCAGTAACGTGATGGCGTTTCCCGGCCCGCCGGCCGTATCGAGCCGGACCACCAAAAACGATTCCTGACCTGCCCGCCCCGGTTGGTGCCGGGGCGGCTTGTGGGGCGATGGCCGCAAGCGCAGGATGATCGCCAGCTCCGGACATGGAGGTGAGCATGAAAATCGGCGCGGCGATCCTTGTTCTGGTGATGCTGTACATCTTTTATCCCACCTACGAACTGCAAATACGCGCCTCGACCGGCGACCGCTGGACCACCTCTGGCAACCCCACCTGGGGCGGCACCATCTGGTCGCGTGACCAGTGCCGAAAACAGGGGCATGCGGTGCGTGACGTCCAGTGGCGCTGCGCGCAGAACAATCCCTGGCATCTGCTGTTCCAGACCTCCACCCGCTACGATCCCAGGATTCGCGACAGCCAGGATGCGCTGTCGGGCGATTCGGGCGAATAGCCGGCGAGGGTGTCGCGCGTCGCCATGCCAACGGTCTCCGGTCGGGTGATCGGCATTTATATCGCTCCCGTCCGGGGCGAATTGCCCCGGGCCGTGGCGGCCGTCGCGGCGCTGGTGGGGGCGGGCCTTGCGGGTGATCGCTACGCCGTGGGTGCCGGCACCTGGTCCGGCTGGCCGGGCGCCGGACGCGCGGTGACCCTGATCGCCGCCGAAGTGCTGGATTCCCTGCCCGCGTCCTGCCGCCTCGGCGCGGCGGAGGCGCGGCGCAACCTGGTCACCCGCGGCGTCGATCTCAATGCCCTGGTCGGTCGGGAGTTCCGCGTCGGTGGTGTCCGGTTGCTGGGCCAGCGCTTGTGCGAGCCCTGTCGCCATCTCGAAGCACTGACCCGGCCGGGTGTCGCCGCGCAATTGATCGGGCGCGGCGGGCTGCGCGCGGATGTCCTTGAGAGTGGTTGGATGCGCTGCGGCGATGTCGTTGAAATCCTGCCGTTGCCCGCAGCATGATAATGCTCGATGAAACTGAGGAGTGACGCGCGCGTGAGCGATGAACCAAGGATCGCGGGGTCCTGTCTCTGCGGCCAGGTCGCGTTCGAGGTGTGGGGGCCGTTTGCGCGTTTCGTGCTCTGCCATTGTTCGCGCTGCCGCAAGGCAACCGCTGCGGCCCACGCGGCGAATCTGTTCACCGGTCCGGATCATGTTCACTGGCTGCGTGGACACGAGCTGATCAAGCGCTACCAGATTCCCGAGGCGCGCAGTTTCTCCAAATGCTTCTGTACCCACTGCGGTTCGGCGCTGCCCTATGTCAGCCGCAACGGCGAGTACCTGATCGTCCCGGCGGGAGTGCTCGACGGGGATCCCGGGGTGGTGCCGGAGCGGCAGATTTTCTGGGACAGCCGGGCCTGCTGGTACGAAGCAGGGCTCACCGCGCCGCGTTTCGCCGAGTACCCGCCCGCGGTCGTCTGACGGGATATCCCGCGATCGTGCCCAAACCCCGGATTCAGCCCCAGTGGCCGAGCATGTCCCGCAATGCGTCGATGAAGGCCAGCGGCTGGTCGAGAAACACATGGTGGGCCGCGCCCGGAAGGGCGGTGAACGGCGAGCCGCGCGGCGCCACATACTGGAGATAATCGAGCACTTCCTGGGTGATGATGGCACTCAGGGTGCCCGAGATCATGCCGAAGCCGGTGGCGAGATTGAGCAGGGCGTCGGTCTGGTCTTCAAAGCGGAAATTGTCGAGCAGCGCCGGATCGGCCTTCAGCGCCCAACCGTCGTCCACTTCCCGCACCGAGTGGCGGGCGATGTGGTCGATCAAAAACTGATTCGGACAGCGTTGCGGCGGAATGACCCGAAAAGCCGCGCTGGCGCTGGCGGCGTCGGGATAAATCGCGTGCGGCAGAAAGCCCGAGGTGCTGCGCGTGCGGCCTTCGCCGGGCAGCGCGATCAACTTGGCATCCACCGAGATCATGGCCTTGACCCGCTCCGGAAAGCGCGCCGCCGTGCGCAGCGCGATACCGCCGCCAAAGCTGTGGCCGACCACGATCATCGGCGCGCCGATGCCGGCGGCCTCCGCCACCGCGATCACCTCGGCGGCGAAAGTATCGAGGTCATAGTGTTCCCGATGACCGCTGTCACCCGCGCCGGAGCAGTCGAGCGCCACCACCCGATAGTCGGCGGCAAAGGCCGGCGCGATGAAATCCCACCAGTGGCTGTGGGCGTTGAAGCCGTGGATCAGCAGCAACCCCGGCCGGCCGACACTGCCCCAGCACCGGTAAGCGATGGGACAGCCTTGTACCGTGACGCAGCCGGTCTCCGCCGGCTGGGCGATGGCATCGGTGAACCAGGGGGGAAGATTGTCGGTCATGAATTTTCCGCGGTGCTTCGGCGGCAGGGGGTCAGAACAGCAACTGACAGGCGTACCAGCCCATCAGTACCACCTGGATGAAAAAGAAGCCTCCGCGCACCAGCACCATCGGCAGGCTGGCGGAGATCATGTGTACCCCCGATTGGGCGATGCGCGCATAGAGCACGTACATCGCCGTGCTTTCCATGACACCGAACTGCCCGGAAAGTATTGTCGCCGCCACCAGCGCCGCGAACACCGGCAGGTTTTCCAGGCAATTGAGGTGAGCGCGCGTTACCCGCTGGCCAAACCCGGGCAGATCCTCGCCCGTGGCGGAAAACTTGTTCATGGGTATCTTGGCGCCACCGAAGGAGTTGAGTACCCGGTTGGTGGTCATGATCAGCATCAGGACGAGCGTCCAGCCGGCGAAACCGGTGAGTGCATACAAAGTGGGGCTTAACGCTGCGTTCATGGTATTTTTCCTTATGGTTGTTATTGGCGCCCCGATATTACTCGCGGGAAAGGGTGGGGTAAATGTCCGATTTGGCTGACGAAACCGCGCTGGCCGGGGAGGCGGTACGGCAGGAACTGCCGCTGTTTCCACTCCAGCGCACGGTGTTTCCCGGGGTGACGATCCCGATGCGGATTTTCGAGCAGCGCTATCTGCGCCTGGTGCGCGAATCCCTGGCGACGGCAAAACCCTTTGCCGTGGTGCCGATTCTGTCGGGACGGGAAGTGGGCGCCACGCCGCAGATCGCAGAACGGGGCACCCTGGTGACCATCGCCGACTGGTCGCAACTCCCGAACGGTCTGCTCGGCATCGAGGTGCGCGGCGAGCAGCGCCTCCGGGTCGGCGCGACCCGGGTGGAAGCCGATGGCTTGCTGCGGGGCGAAGTCATGCTCGATGCGCCGGATGAGGCTGTCCCCCTGGCCGGGGACGACGGCGATCTGGTCGCGCTGCTGGGCGATCTGGCCCGGCACTTCGGGGTGGAGGCGCGCTACCTCAATGACAGCCTCGACGGCATCACCCTCGCCTGGCGTCTGGCGGATCTGCTGCCGGTCGCCCTGGAGCGCAAGATCGCTCTGCTGGGGATGGCTGATCCGCTGGTGCGACTCATTGAAGTGCGCAGCTGGGTGATCGAGCTGTCCCAGCGCTGAGCGGAGCGCGCTATTCCCGGCCCTTGAGCATACGCAGTGGATTGTAAGTGAGCACTTCCTCGCCGCCCTGATTGAGCACGCGATTGAAGGTGCGCACCAGGCCGCGATTGCCCTTGCTGGTCTGGCGGACCTCCGTGACTTCCACCTCGACGTGGATGGTGTCGCCGGCGAAGCAGGGGCGTTTCATGTCCAGCTCCATGTTGAGAAACGCCATGCCGGTGCCCTGCATGGTCGGGAGCAGCAGCCCCTCGGCGAAGCTGTACACCAGGGCGCCGGGCGCGAAGGGACGCTTGATGACCGACTTTTCGCGCAGGAATTCGCGGTCGGTGAACACCACCTCGTGCAGCCCCACCAGATTGACGAAGCTGGCGATGTCGGCTTCCAGCACGGTGCGGCCCCAGGACTTGAAGCGGTCGCCCACGGTCAGATCCTGCCAGTAAAATCCGGCGCCCAGTTGTTTCATGTGATTGATCTCGGCAAATGTAGGGTGGCGCGATGGTGCGGCAATCCCGGCCACGCCGCAATTGCGACCCGCGTGGGTGGCGCTCTGTATAATGAAGGCCGAAACGAAAAAAGCCGGTGGTGGCCGGCGGAGCGTGCGATGGACATTGTTTCCTACATGCAGGATCTGGGGCGTCGCGCGCGCGGCGCGGCACGCGAGCTCGCGAGCGTCGGCACCGATCGGAAGAATGCCGCTCTGGCCGCGATTGCCGAAGCGCTGGATCGCGGCCGCGCCGAACTGGCTGCCGCCAATGCGAAAGATCTGGCAGCGGCGCGCGCGGAGGGACTCGACGCTGCCCAGCTCGATCGCCTTGCGCTCACGCCGGGCCGCATCGACGCCATGATCGAGGGGCTGCGCCAGGTTGCCGCCCTCGCCGACCCGGTGGGCGAGATCACCGACCTCAAGTATCGGCCCAGCGGGATCCAGGTGGGCCGGATGCGGGTGCCGCTCGGCGTGATCGGCATCATCTATGAGTCCCGGCCCAATGTGACGGTGGATGCCGCCAGCCTGTGCCTCAAGGCCGGCAATGCCTGCATTCTGCGCGGCGGCAGCGAATCCATACACTCCAATGGCGCCATTGCCGCCTGCATCCGGGACGGCCTGGCGGCGACCGGCCTGCCGGCGGCCGCGGTGCAGGTGGTGGCGACCACGGACCGCGCGGCGGTGGGCGAGCTCATTGCGATGCCGGAGTATGTGGATGTCATCGTGCCCCGGGGCGGCAAGAGCCTGATCGAGCGCATCAGCGCCGAGGCGCGGGTGCCGGTGATCAAGCACCTCGATGGCGTCTGCCATGTGTACATCGACGACCGCGCGGACCTCGACAAGGCGTTTGCCATAGCGGTCAACGCCAAGACCCATCGCTATGGTGTCTGCAACGCCATGGAGACCCTGCTGGTGGCGGAGCCGGTTGCGGCGGCGATACTGCCGCGCCTGGCGATCGCCTACCGCGAGCACGGCGTCGAACTGCGCGGCTGCGAGCGAGTGCGCGCCATTCTGTCGGAGTGCCGGCCGGCGACCGAGGCCGACTGGTACGCGGAATATCTGGCCCCGGTGCTGGCGGTGCGGGTGGTGGCGGGGATCGACGCCGCCATCGAGCATATCGCCACCTATGGATCGCAGCACACGGACGCCATCGTCACCGAGGACTACAGCCGGGCGCGGCGCTTTGTGCGCGAGGTGGATTCGAGCTCGGTGATGGTCAATGCCTCGACCCGGTTTGCCGATGGCTTCGAATACGGATTGGGTGCCGAGATCGGGATTTCCACCGACAAGCTCCACGCCCGCGGCCCGGTCGGGCTCGAAGGTCTCACCAGTCAGAAGTTCGTGGTGCTGGGCGACGGCCACGTGCGCGCTTGAATTTGGACGCGATCGGGGTTTTCGGCGGCACCTTCGACCCGGTGCATATCGGGCATCTGCGCACCGCGCTGGAGTTGCGCGAAGCCTTGGGTCTGCGCCGGATGCTGCTGATTCCGAGCGCGCGGCCGCCGCACCGGGAACCGCCGGGCGTGAGCGCCCTGGACCGACTGGCGATGCTGGCGGCCGCCATCGGCGACGAACCCGGCCTGGTTGCCGATGGCCGCGAACTGCGCCGCGGCGGCCCGTCCTATACGATCGACACCCTTGCCGAACTGCGCGCCGAGGTAGGTTCCGCCACCGCTCTGTGCCTGTGCGTGGGTATGGATTCGCTGGTGACGCTCGCCACCTGGCGGCGCTGGCGCGAGCTGACCGATTTCGCGCATCTGGTGGTGGCCGCGCGGCCCGGCTGGCAGTTGCCGTCGCGGGGCGAGGTCGCCGACTGGCTGGCTGAACGGCGCTGCGACGCGGTTTCGCTGCTGCATGGCCAGACCGCGGGTCTGGTCCTGACCCAGACCCTGACGCTGTTGCCGGTGTCGGCCACACGGCTGCGCGCCGACCTCGCGGCTGGTCGTTCGACGCGTTATCTGGTGCCGGATGCGGCGCTGGCCCATATTCGCGCCCACGGCCTGTACCGGTCGGCGGCGCCCGACCCTAAGTCAATCCAGAACGAGCAGGACATGCGATGAGCGAAGATCTCCCGGCGGTAGTGGTTGCGGCTCTGGAGGACGTCAAGGGGCTGGATATCGTGTGCCTCGACGTGCGCGGTCTCACCGACGTGACCGACACGCTGGTGGTGGCCAGCGGCAATACGACGCGCCAGGTGAAAGCGCTGGCCGAGAACGTCATCGAGCGCTGCCGCGTGCTGGGCGTGCGGCCCATCGGCGTCGAGGGCATGGACACCGCCGAGTGGGTGCTGGTGGACCTGGGCGATCTGGTGCTGCATGTGATGCTGCCCGCCACCCGGGCGTTTTACGAACTCGAAAAACTCTGGTCGCTGCGGCCGGAAGATCTGAAACGCGGCGAGGACTGATCCAGCTTGCGCCTGCGCATCCTGGCGGTCGGCACCCGGATGCCTGCCTGGGTCGAGACGGCGGTGCGTGACTACGCCCGGCGCCTGCCGCCGGAGTTGGTGCTGGAAGTGGTGGAGGTGCCGCTGGGTCGCCGTGGCAAGGGGACTGATCCGGCTGCGGCCGTCACGGCCGAAGGCGTGGCGCTGTTGAAGGCCGTGGGCGCGCGCGACACCCTGGTGGCGCTGGATGTCGCCGGGGAACCCTGGAGCACCCCACGGCTCGCCGCCCAACTGGCCGGATGGCAGGCCGCCGGCGGCAACTGCTGCTTGCTGGTGGGCGGTCCCGATGGCCTGGATCGGACCTGCCTGGAGCGCGCGCACGCGCGCTGGTCGCTGTCGGCGCTGACGCTGCCCCATCCACTGGTGCGGGTGGTCCTCGCCGAACAACTGTATCGGGCCTGGACCATCAACGCCGGCCATCCCTATCACCGATGAGCCCCGCCGACCGCTTCCTCCGCAATCATCGCAACGAACACCTGCTCTTTGTCGGGCGGCTGGGGTTCGCCACGGCGGTCGTGGCGTTTATGGTGGGCGCGTTGGTATGGCGCTATTTCGATTTGCAGATCAGCCGTCACGGGGATTTCGTGACCCTGGCCGAACGCAACCGTATTCACGTGCGGGCGATTCCGCCGCCGCGCGGCCTGATCCTGGACCGCAACGGCGTGCTGCTCGCCGTCAATCGCCCCGGCTTTACGCTGTCGATCGCTGTTGAGCGCGCGGGCAATCTCGATGCGCTGCTCGGCGCGCTGGACGAACTGCTGGATCTCGGCGACGGCGAAATCGAGCGGTTCCGGGAGCTCGCCGCCCGCCGCCGGCCTTACGAGTCGGTGCCGCTGCGCTACAACCTCAGCGAGCTCGAGCAGAGCCTTCTCGCCGTCAACGAGTACCGTCTGGACGGAGTGGAAATCTCGGCCCAATTGATCCGTCACTATCCGCTGGGCGAACGCTTTGCCCATGTGCTGGGTTACGTGGGGCGCATCGACGAGCGCGAACTCAAAACGCTCGACCCCACTGCCTACAGCGGCATTTATCTGATCGGCAAGACCGGGCTGGAGCGCTTTTACGAACGCGAACTGCTGGGCCGACCGGGTGCCGAGTACGTCGAAACCAATGCACGTGGTCGGGTGATGCGGGTACTGGATAGTGTCCCGCCGGTGGCCGGCGCGAACCTGCGGCTGCAGCTGGATGCCCGTTTGCAGGAGGTCGCCTACCAGGCGCTGGCAGATGCGCGCGGCGCCGTTGTCGCTATCGATACGAAAACCGGCGGGGTGCTGGCCATGGCGAGCGCGCCCTCGTTCGACCCCAACCCCTTCGTGACCGGCATATCGACGGCGGCGTACAAGGCGCTTGTCGAGTCGCCGGATCGCCCCCTGTTTGATCGCGCGTTGCGGGGGCTCTACCCGCCGGGTTCCACGGTGAAGCCGATATTCGGGCTGGCGGCGCTCGACAGCGGGGTTGCCACGTCCACGTTCCGGATTTACGACCCCGGCGTGTTTCGTCTCGACAACAGCACCCATGAGTACCGTGACTGGAAAAAGGGTGGCCACGGGACCGTCGCCCTCTACGACGCCATTGTGCAATCCTGCGATATCTACTTTTATACCGTCGGGACGCGCATGGGCATCGACCGCCTGCATCATTACGCCACCGCGTTCGGTTTCGGGGTGCCGACCGGGATCGATCTGCCCAACGAAGCGGGCGGCACCATGCCTTCGCGCGAGTGGAAGCGGGGCGTGAGGGGGCAGGCGTGGTATCCGGGCGATACGGTCAACAGCAGCATCGGGCAGGGGTTCATGACCGCCACGCCGCTCCAGCTCGCGGTCGCGGCCGCGCGGATCGCCATGCGCGGAGAAGCGCGGGCACCGCGCTTGGGGCGGACGCTGGGGCAGTCTCCAGTGACCAACCCCGTCTCCGAACCCATTGTGGCCGCTGCCGCGCACTGGGATCAGGTGATCGACGCCATGCGGGGCGTGGTGGAGGATCGCAGGGGCACCGCACACACGGCCATTACCGCGATGGGGCCGATGAATTACACACTGGCGGGGAAGACCGGCACCGCGCAAGTGGTTGGCGTAAAGCAGAACGCCAAATACGATGCGCGGCGTCTCGCCAAGACCCAGCTCGATCACGCCCTGTTCATCGCTTTCGCTCCGGTCGAGTCGCCGCGTATCGCAGTGGGGGTGCTGGTGGAGAATGGCGAGCATGGCAGCTCCACGGCTGCCCCGGTCGCGCGGCGTGTCATCGACGCCTTCATGCAACTTTACCCGGATGGCGCAGGCCTTGAGTAAACCGGATTTTGATCGCCATCTGCGTGAACCAGGCGCGGTGGTCTACGGACGCCGCAGCCACTGGCTGATACCCCATGTCGACCCGGTGTTGACCCTGCTGCTGTTGATCCTGATGGCGGCGGGACTGCTGGTGCTCTACAGCGCCAGTGGGCGGGACATGGACCAGGTCCAGCGCCAGATGTTGTTCATGGGCGCGGGGCTTGCCGCCATGTCGTTCGCCGCGCAAATTCCACCGCGGATGTTGCTGCGCTGGTCCTGGCTGCCTTACGTTTTGGGCACCCTGCTGCTGGTGGGCGTGGATTTGTTTGGCAGCGGCGCCAAGGGCGCGCAGCGTTGGCTCGCGATCGGCCCCGCGCGTTTTCAGCCGTCCGAACTGCTCAAGATCGCGGTGCCCCTGGTGCTGTCGGCGTACTTCGGCTCCCGGCTGTTGCCGCCCCGGTTCAAGGAAGTGTGTCTGGCCGTCGCGCTGCTGCTGGTGCCGCTATTGCTGGTGGCGATACAGCCGGACCTGGGTACCGCGATCCTGATCGGCTCCGGCGGTGCGTTCGTCCTGTTTCTTGCCGGCATCGGGATGCGCTATCTGGCGGTGGCGTTGATTGGAGCGCTGACGGGAGCGCCGGCGCTGTGGTTCTTCGCGCTCCACGATTACCAGAAAAACCGCATTCTCACGTTGCTGGATCCGCAGCACGACAAGCTGGGCGCCGGCTGGAACATCATTCAATCAACGACCGCCATAGGTTCCGGAGGCCTCACCGGCAAGGGCTGGTTTCAGGGCACCCAGTCCCAGCTCGACTTTCTCCCTGAAAGCCATACCGATTTCATCATCGCGGTATTGTCGGAGGAATTCGGATTCATCGCCGTGCTGGCGCTGCTCGCTCTCTATATGTTGATCGTAGTGCGGGGGCTGATCATCAGCCTCGCCGCGCCCTCCATGTTTGGCCGTCTGCTCGCCGGCAGTATCAGCCTCACCTTCTTTTTGTATGTTTTCGTGAACATGGGTATGGTCGCTGGCCTGCTCCCCATTGTGGGAGTGCCCTTGCCGATGGTCAGCTACGGCGGAACCTCGGTGGTCACTTTGTGCATAGGCTTTGGTATCCTGATGGCCGTTCGCTCCGAGACTGACACGCGTGGATAGATGGATGGTGGCGCTGGCCTGGCGCTGGCTGCTGGCCTTTTGTCTTGCGACCGGTGGAGCCTCCGTGGCGGCGCGGGAGTATCGGGGCCATCCCGGCGTGCAGGCGTTTGTGGCTGCCATGGTGGAAAAGCACGGGTTTGATCGCGACGAGTTGATGCAACTGTTTGCCGGTGCGCAATACCAGCAGTCCATCGTCGACGCCATGGAACGCCCTGCCGAGCAGGTCAAACCCTGGTACGTCTACCGGGCGATTTTTGTCACCGAAAAACGCATAAGCGAGGGCGTCGAGTTCTGGCGCCAGAATCGGGAGACCCTGGAGCGCGTTCGACGCGATTATGGCGTGGACCCGGCCATCGTGGTCGCCATCATCGGCGTGGAAACCTCCTACGGCCGGATCACCGGCAATTTCCGCGTACTGGACGCGCTGTCGACGCTGGCGTTCGATTATCCCAAGCGCAGCGAATTTTTTACCCGGGAACTGGAGCAGTTCCTGTTGCTCAGCCGCGAGCAGCGGCGGGACCCGCAGGAGATCCGGGGTTCCTATGCCGGAGCCATGGGCTACGGCCAGTTCATGCCCAGCAGTTATCGCGCCTACGCGATCGACTACAATGGCGACGGAGTGGCGGATATCTGGAACAACCCGGTGGATGCGATCGGCAGCGTGGCGAATTACTTCGCGCGCCACGGCTGGCACGCCGAAGGCTTGGTGGCGGTTCCCGCGGTGGCTCGGGTTGGCTACGACCGCAGTCAGGTCAATGTGCTGGTCAAGCCCGTGCTGAAGCCCGAGGAGTTGGCCGCCATGGGTTTCAAACCGGCAACAACCTCTGTTACGGTTGCGTCCGAGCGCCAGGACGCCGCCTTCCCGCTTGAACTCGAAGGGGCCGAGGGCGCCGAGTTCTGGCTCGCATACGACAATTTTTATGTCATTACGCGCTACAACCACAGCCACCGCTACGCTTTGGCCGTCTACCAGCTCTCCCGCGAAGTTGCCGCACGGATGGCGGATGTTTCGGGTTAATCTGCTGGTAGCGCTGCTGGCGGCCCTGCTGCTGGCCGGATGCTTCGGCAGTCGCGGGCCCGGCGGCGCCAGCGCGGGTCGCGACGGTCCGCCCGGCCGGGAGGCCGACGGCGATTATCCGGACGTGACGCCTCGCCGTGAACCCATCACGGGCGCTGGCAACAAGAACCCCTACACGGTACTGGGCAAGACCTATCACCTGCTGCCGACCGCCGAGGGTTACCGGGAGGTCGGTATTGCGTCCTGGTATGGCACCAAATTTCACGGTCGCGCCACGTCCAATGGCGAGCCCTACGACATGTTCGCCATGACGGCGGCCCACAAGACGCTGCCGATACCGGCCTATGTTCGGGTCACCAATCTGGAAAACGGCCGCAGCGCCATTGTCCGCGTCAACGATCGCGGGCCGTTTCACGACGACCGCATCATCGATCTGTCCTACGCGGCCGCCAGGAAACTCGACGTGTTCGGTCAGGGCACGGCCCGGGTCGAAGTGGTCGCGATCGACCCCAGCACCTATCAGCACAACAGCGTCGAAGTCCCCCGGATCGACACGTCCGTTTCCCGGCCCGTGCGCCCCCTGGGGCCGGCCTCGGCCGACGTCAAGGATGGTCCCCCGCTGGCGGCGGCGGTGGCGGCCGCTGTCAAGGGCGGGCCGCCACAGGGAGCCTTCCTGCAGGTGGGATCCTTCTCAAGCCTGAAATCGGCCCGTTCGCTGGAGGCCAGGGTGGAGCAACGGGTGGCGATGCCGGCGCTGGTGCGCAGCACGCGTGTGGCGGGCCGGGATGTATTCCGGGTACTGATTGGACCCTTTGTCGACACCGCGCAGCTGCGCAGCGCGCGCGAGGTGCTGGTCGAAGCGGAACGTTTGAATCCGCTCGTGGTCCAGGGAGCCAGTCTCTGACTGGAAGGGCACGCAGCGCGTGCTAAAATTTCTTCCGCTTTTCCGGTGGCTTCGGTGCCCGCGCCACCTTCCCGCAAGTTAGCTAATGGCTCCCAAGCCCAAGGATTTCCTGGATGACGCGCAACCCCGCCCTCGGCGTTCTGCTCCTGTTATCGCTGCTCACTTCGGCCGCCATTGCGGGGCCGGTTCCGGCACCCACCCCGGCGCCGGTGAGCCCGGCGAGCGCAGCGCCGATGCCGGCACCGGTCGAATTGGCGGCCAAAGCCTGGATCCTGATCGACGCGCACACCGGCACGGTGCTCGCCGAGCACAATGCCGATGAACGTCTGCCGCCCGCCAGCCTCACCAAGCTGGTCACCGATTACCTGATCGCGGGAGAAATGGCGGCCGGCAAGTTCACGAAAGATACGCTCGTACCCATCAGCGTCAATGCGTGGCGCATGGGTGGGTCGAAGATGTACGTGCGGGAGGGGACCCAAGTCCCCGTCGGGGATCTCCTGCAGGGCATCATTGTCCAGTCCGGCAACGACGCCACCGTGGCCATGGCGGAATACATCGCCGGAACCGAGGATGCCTTCGCCCAGCTGATGAACCAGCGCGCGCAACAACTGGGAATGACGAACAGTCATTTCGTGAACGCCACCGGATGGCCGGCGGAAGGGCATCTGACCACCGCACGGGATCTCGCCACGTTGTTCCGGGCGACGATTCACGATTACCCGGAGAACTACCGGCTCTACTCCGAGAAATATTTCGAGTACAACGGCATCAAGCAGCCCAATCGCAACCTGCTGCTCTGGCGCGACTCCACAGTGGATGGCGGCAAGACCGGGCATACCGAGGATGCGGGCTATTGTCTGGTCGTTTCCGCGGTGCGGGAAAACATGCGGCTCGTCGGCGTGGTGATGGGTACCGGCAGTGTCGAAGCGCGCGCGGGAAACCCAGAAGCTGCTCGCTTACGGCTTCCGCTTTTATGAAACCGCGCGCATGTACAAGGCGGGCGATGTACTGCAGGCCGATGCCCCGGTGTGGTTCGGCAAGGCCGACAAGGTCAATCTGACGGTGGCGGAGGACGTCTACCTGACCTTGCCGCGCGGCGCGCAAAAAGATCTCAAGGCGACCGTCCTTGTCGATGATGCCATCGAGGCACCGCTTTCGCCCACGCGCCCCGTGGGTCGTCTCCAGGTCGAGCAGGGTGGCAAGGTGGTGCTGACGGTGCCGCTGGTGCCGGATCGCGAAGTCGCCGAAGCGGGCTGGTTCGCGCGGCTTTGGGACCATCTCGTGCTGTTCCTGACCAGCCTGTTTTCCTGACCGGATCGTCTTTCTGAGCGTCGCCATGGCAGTCACCGACCCGCCGCGCATCGAGTTTCCCTGCGATTACCCGGTGACCGTGGTGGCGGATGCGGGCGTGGAATTGCGCGCCCAGGTGTTTCAGGCCTTCGACCTGCACGCGCCCGGGTTCGACGCGGCGCGCATTACCGAACGCGCCAGCCGCAATGGCAACTATCAATCCATCTGCTTTGTCATTACCGCCACCGGCGAAGCCCAGTTGCGCCAGTTGTTCGAGGGGCTGAAAGCCTGCGCGGGCGTCCGGATGGTGCTCTAGGGCTGTGGACCGAATCGGGGTGCGCGCCCTCGGCCTGCGGCACTACGCGCCGGTATTCGCGGCGATGAAATCCCGGATCGACAGCGATCCGGAGGATAGTCCGGACGAAATCTGGACGCTCCAGCATCATCCGGTTTACACCCAGGGCCAGGCCGGTCGCGCCGAACACGTGCTGGCGGCGGGCGCCATCCCGGTGGTCGCGGCGGATCGCGGCGGTCAGGTGACCTACCACGGCCCCGGTCAGTTGATCTTCTATCCACTGGTGCGGTTGCGAGCCCGGGGCCTCGATGTGCGGCAACTGGTGTCGGCGCTGGAAGAGAGCGTGATCGCCTGGCTGGCGGAACTGGGGATCGCCGCGGCGACCAGGCCGCGCGCGCCGGGGGTCTATGTCGATGACGCCAAGATTGCTTCCCTCGGCCTGCGCATCCGCCGCGGGCGCAGCTACCACGGCCTGGCGGTCAACGTGGCGATGGATCTCGCGCCCTTCGCGCGCATCAATCCCTGTGGCTATGCGGGCCTGCGCATGACCCAGGTGGCGGATTTGCTGCCGGCCGCGCGGATCCCCGGGCTGGACGCCGCGCAGCGCGCCTTGCTCGATCAGCTGGCGCGCCGGCTGGGCTACACTGGATGGGATTATCTTGGGGACGCAGGCATCGGGAGCGACGGCATCGACACCGTCGCCGCCGCGCCGGAGGGAGCAAGCGATGAGCGATAACGACAGCGTCCCGATCCAGCGCACGCGCCGGCTGCAGGCCGGCGAAAAACTGCGCAGCGCGGCCAAGGTCGAGCGCATCCCGGTCAAGGTGATTGCGACCACCGAACTGCCACGCAAGCCGCCCTGGATCCGGGTGCGCGCCGGCGTGGGTCCGGAGGTGCAGCGCATCAAGACCATCCTGCGCGCGCATCGCCTCTCCACGGTGTGCGAGGAGGCCGCCTGCCCCAACCTGGGCGAATGCTTCGGTGGCGGCACCGCCACCTTCATGATCCTGGGCGACATCTGCACCCGCCGCTGCCCGTTCTGCGATGTGGGGCACGGCAAGCCCAATCCCCTCGACCTCGAGGAGCCTGCCAACCTGGCGCGCGCCATCGCCGAGCTGGGCCTGCGTTATGTGGTGATCACCTCGGTGGATCGCGACGACCTGCGCGACGGCGGCGCCGGCCATTTCGCGGCCTGCATTGACGCCGTGCGCGAGCACTCGCCCGGCATCCAGGTGGAAATCCTGGTGCCCGACTTTCGCGGTCGCATGGAGCCTGCGCTGGCAGCGCTGTCGGCGACCCCGCCGGACGTGTTCAACCACAACCTGGAAACAGTGCCCACGCTGTATCGGGAAGTTCGCCCGGGCGCCAACTACGCCTGGTCGCTGCGCCTGTTGCAGGAGTTCGGCCGCCGCAATCCGGGGGTGCCCACCAAGTCCGGACTCATGGTGGGCCTCGGCGAGACCCGCGAGCAGCTTCTGGCGACGCTCGACGATCTGCGCGTTCACGACGTCCGGATGATCACCATCGGCCAGTATTTGCAGCCCTCGCGCGCGCATCTGCCCGTGCAGCGCTTCGTGCATCCCGACGAGTTTGCCGAGTATCGCGATTACGGCTACCGGATCGGTTTCCGCCATGTGGCCTCGGGGCCGCTGGTGCGTTCTTCCTATCATGCCGACCAACAGGCGCGCGGCGCGGAGGTGACCCATGGATAATAAAACTCGCACTGAAATCGAAGCGGCTGTGTTTCGCCGCTTGCTGGCGCACCTGGACAGCCGCAAGGATGCCCAGAACATCGATCTGATGAATCTCGCCGGCTTTTGCCGCAACTGTCTGTCGAAATGGTATGCAGCGGCGGCCGCGGAGCATGGTGAAGCCGTCGACTACGAACAGGCGCGCACGCTCGTCTACGGCATGCCCTACGGCGAGTGGAAAGCGAAATACCAGACCGACGCCACGCCCGCGCAGCAGGCGCGGTTCGAGGCCGGGCAAAAAGACCACTAGCCTGTCATGTCAGGAGCAGGCGAGTCGGCTCCGGCGGCGCAGTCCCGGCAGCAAGGCGGTTCCCATACCAAGAGATGTCCAGAGGGGGAAGGATGGCGCATGAACCACTGCGGTTGGCGCAGTTGCCCAATTGCTGTACCGCTGACGAATTCAGTTTCACCACTACCAATGACCTGGAACCGCTGACCGAGATCATCGGCCAGGACCGCGCCATTGCCGCGATCCGCTTCGGTCTCGGCATGGCAAACCAGGGTTATAACCTGTTCGTGCTGGGTCCGCCCGGGGTCGGCAAGTTCACCGCCATCAGTCAGTATCTCGGCGATGCCGCACGGCGCGGCCCCGTTCCCGGGGACTGGTGCTACGTCAACAATTTCATCGACGATGCCAGACCGGTCCTGCTCGAACTGCCGGCCGGGCGCGGCAATCTGCTGCGCGACGATATGCAGCATCTGGTGGACGACCTCAAGAACGCGATTCCCCAGGCGTTCGACAGCGACCAGTACAAGGCGCGCGCGCAGCAGATCGAGGCCGAAATCCAGTCCCGCCAGGAACAGGCATTCCAGCAGGTGCAGGAGGCCGCGGCACGGGACAACATCAAGGTCTATCAGAACGCCGGCGAACTGACCTTGGTGCCCATGGTCGATGGCGAGGACCTGGACCCGGAAGCCTTCCAGAAACTGCCGGAGGAACACCGCCAGCGCCTCGAAGCGGCGGTCCTGGATGTGCGCAAGCAGTTGCAGGCGGTGTTCCAGCAACAGATGCCGGCCCTGCGCAAGGAGGCGCGGGACCGCTTCCGCGCCCTCAACCACGAGGTGACGCGCGAGGCCGTCGGGCTGTACATCGAGGGTCTGAGCCGGCGTTACGCCGACCTGCCCCAGGCGCTCGACTACCTGAGCAGCGTCCAGCAGGACATCATTGCCAATGCCGAACTGTTCCGGCCCCCGGAAGGGCCCCAGGCGATACTCATGGCGCAGGAGGCGCTGCAGCGCTACCGGGTCAATCTGATTCTGGACAACAGCCACAGCGCCGGCCGCCCGGTGGTGTACGAGGAGCATCCGAGCTACGCCAACCTGGTGGGCCGCGTCGAGCACCGCGCCGTCATGGGCGCCCTGCTGACCAATTTCACGCTGATCAAGCCGGGCGCCCTGCACCGCGCCAACGGCGGCTATCTGATCCTGGACGCCCGCAAACTGCTGACGCAGCCCTTTGCCTGGGAGGCGCTCAAGCAGGCGCTCAACAAGAAGGAGTTGCGCCTCGAATCCCTGGAGCATGCGCTCAGCTTCGCCACCACTACTTCCCTCGAACCCCAGGCGATGCCGCTCGACGTCAAGATCGTCCTGCTCGGGGATCGCACCCTCTACTACCTGCTGCACGCCTACGATCCTGATTTCGCCGAGCTGTTCAAGGTCGCGGCCGATTTCGAGACCGGGCTGGAGCGCTCGCCCGCCAACGATCTGCTCTATGCGCGCATGATCGCCACCATGGTGCGCAACAAGGGCCTGATGCCGTTCGATCGCTCCGCGGTCGCCGCCACCATCCAGCACAGCATGCGCGTCGAAGCGGACGCGCTGAAGCTGTCCACCCACATGCGCAGCATCGCCGACCTGCTCGCCGAGGCCCACTACTGGGCCGGCCAGGTCGGGCGCACCCTGGTCACCGGAGAAGACGTCCGCCACGCCATCAGCACCCAGATCGAGCGCCTGGACCGGGTGCGGGACCGCAGTTACGAGCACATCCGGCGCGGCGCGGTGCTGATCGACACCCAGGGCGCCGTGGTGGGTCAGGTGAACGGCCTCTCGGTGCTGCAAGTGGGCAACTTCAGCTTCGGCCAGCCGGCGCGCATCACCGCCACCACCCGGCTCGGCGACGGCCGCGTCATCGACATCGAGCGCGAGACCGAGATGGGCGGTCCCATCCACAGCAAGGGCGTGTTCATCCTGTCGAGCTTCCTGGGCGCGCGTTACGGCCAGACCCAGCCGCTCGCGCTCACCGCCAGCCTCACCTTCGAACAGTCCTACGGCGGCGTCGAGGGCGACAGCGCGTCACTGGCGGAACTCTGTGCGCTGCTGTCCTCGCTGAGCCAGGTGCCCATCCGGCAGTGCTACGCCATGACCGGTTCGGTCAACCAGCTCGGCCGGGTGCAGGTGATCGGCGGCGTCAGCGAGAAGGTGGAAGGGTTCTTCGACATCTGCGAGGCGCGCGGGCTGACCGGCGAACAGGGGGTGCTGATCCCGGCCGCCAATGTGGTCAACCTGATTCTGCGCCAGGACGTGCTGGACGCCATCGACGCCGGCAGCTTCCGGATCTACGCCGTCGAGGCAGTGGACCAGGCGATCGAAATTCTCACCGGCGTCGCCGCCGGAGAAGCGGACGCCGACGGCACCTACCCGCCCGCCACCATCAACGGCAAGGTGCAAACCCGCCTGCGTCGCTTCGCCGAACTGCGCCGCGATTTCGGTCGCAGTGACGGCGAGGAAAAACACAACGGCGCCAGCCGTCCACCCGCGGTTCCCGCGCCACCGCCGGTGCCGGGGAGCTGAGCGGTCAGCCGCTACCTGCGGCCGCGGAGCCCGGTTCCTCGAAACCCGGTTCCTGAAAACCAAGAAAACGGGCGAAGCCCGCCACCGGCTCGCGCGGCATATCGAGCCGGTTGGCCGGGTGCTCCGGGTCGATATGGCCGAGCGCCATGCCGTTGTAGACATAGTATTCCGGCGCGATGCCCAGCACCTCGTGGACCGCCGGGCTGACATCCTGCCAGAAGCCCTGGGAACAGGTATGCAGGCCGAACTCCCGCGCCGCCAGCATCACATGGCCCATGAAAATGCCCAGGTCCCCGAGCTGGCCCGGCAGCAGCGAGCGGTGGATGCTGAACATCAGCCCCACGGGCGCGCCGAAAAAATAGAAATTGCGCAGCAGTTGCTGCTCGCGCGCCACCTTGTCGCGGCGGTCGATGCCGAGCGCTGCGTAAAGACTCATGCCGCAGTCGAAACGGCGCTGCTTGTAGGGCTGCCGGAATCCGCCGGGATCGCCGCGCAACGGGTTTTCATGGCTGCCCACCGGGTGTTCCCCGGCCCAGGCCAGGGCGCGCTCGATCAGGCGCGCGCGCACCGCCCCGGTCACCACATCCACCTGCCAGGGCTGCATGTTGCTGCCCGAGGGCGCGCGGCGGGCCAGCTCCAGGATGCGCTCCACCGTCGCGCGCGACACCGGGGTGGGGAGAAAAGCGCGCGCCGACAGGCGGCTTTCGATCGCCTCGATCAGCTCCATGAGTCAGCGCGCCCGGATGGTTTCGACGCCGCCGGGGCGCGCCAGCAGCAGCACATCGGCGGGGCGCAGGGCGAACAGCCCGTTGGCGACCACACCGGCGATATTGTTCAGGCGCTCTTCCAAAGCGCGCGCCGGCGCGATCGGATAAAAATCGTGGGCATCGATGATGTAGTTGCCGTTGTCCGTCACCACGCCCTGGCGCCACTCCGGGTTGGCGCCCAGCGCGCGCAACTGCCGGCCCACATGGCTGCGCGCCATGGGGATCACCTCCACCGGCAGCGGAAACCGGCCCAGATGATCGACCCGCTTGGCGGCATCGGCGATGCAGACAAATTCCCGCGCCACCGCCGCCACGATCTTCTCCCGCGTCAGCGCGCCGCCGCCGCCCTTGATCATCTCCAGCGCCGGATTGATCTCGTCCGCGCCGTCCACGTACACCGTCACTTCAGCGACGCTGTTGAGATCCCACACCGGAATCTGGAGCGCGCGCAGCCGCGCCGCCGAGGCTTCCGAGCTGGCCACGGTGGCGGCGACGCGGCCCCGGTGCGGCGCCAGCAGTTCGATGAAATGATTCACCGTGGAGCCGGTGCCGATTCCGATCACCCCGTCGTTGCCGACCTTGGCAAGGCAGTAATCGAGCGCCGCCTGCGCCGCCGCCCGTTTGAGTTTGTCCTGGCTCATCGCACACATCCGCCGGTTGGAGCCCGGATTATAAGCCAGGGTCCGCGGGGCGGGGTTTCGGGGACGCGCTTATCGCTGTGGTGCTGGCGGTCGTCCATCCCATGGACTGCTGTTTCAAAATCGAATTCGGCGGTGCGCTCGAACGACAGTCCGCGGTCGCGGCCGTTCCGTCAGTGGGCCGCTGATCCGGAATGGGCGCGCCCTTCCGTGCAGCAAAACTGGCCATCGTTTGCGATGCGCCGGCGCTACAAGCCAAGCTCCGACCAGATCGCATCGATGCGGGCTTTCACCGTCGCGTCCATGCCGATCGGTCGGCCCCATTCGCGCGTCGTCTCGCCCGGCCACTTGTGGGTGGCGTCGAAGCCGACCTTCGAACCCAGTCCGGAGACCGGCGAGGCAAAATCCAGATAATCGATGGGCGTGTTTTCCACCAGCACCAGATCGCGCGCGGGGTCCATGCGGGTGGTCATGGCCCAGATCACGTCGCGCCAGTCGCGGGCATTGACGTCGTCGTCGGTGACCACCACGAACTTGGTGTACATGAACTGGCGCAGGAAGGACCACACCCCGAACATCACCCGTTTGGCGTGACCGGGATACTGCTTCTTCATGGTCACCACCGCGAAGCGGTAGGAACAGCCTTCCGGCGGCAGATAAAAATCCACGATTTCCGGAAACTGTTTTTTCAGCACCGGCACGAACACTTCGTTGAGCGCCACGCCGAGGATCGCGGGTTCGTCCGGGGGCCGGCCGGTGTAGGTGCTGTGGTAGATGGGATCGGTGCGGTGGGTGATGCGGTCGATGGTGAACACCGGAAAGCGTTCGACCTCGTTGTAGTAGCCGGTGTGATCGCCGAACGGGCCTTCGTCGGCTTCATCGCCAGGATGGATATGGCCTTCGAGGATGATCTCGGCGCGCGCCGGCACTTGCAGATCGTTGCCAAGGCTGGCGGCGACCTCGGTGCGCTCGCCGCGCAGCAGTCCCGCAAAGGCGTACTCGGACAGGCTGTCCGGCACCGGCGTCACCGCGCCCAGGATGGTGGCGGGATCGGCGCCGAGAGCCACGGACACGGGAAACGGCGCGCCGGGATGGGCGGCCTGCCAGTCGCGGTAGTCGAGCGCCCCGCCGCGGTGGGCGAGCCAGCGCATGATGACGCGGTTGCGACCGATCACCTGCATCCGGTAGATGCCGAGATTCTGGCGCTCCTTGCCCGGTCCCCGGGTGATCACCAGCGGCCAGGTAATCAGCGGGCCGGCGTCTCCCGGCCAGCAGGTCTGGATGGGCCATTGCGCCAGATCCACGGCCGCGCCCTCCAGTACGATCTCCTGGCAGGGCGCGGATTTGACGGTTTTCACCGGCATGTTCAGTACCGGCCGGAACTGCTCGCGCTTGGCCCACAGATCGCGCAGTCCCTTGGGCGGCTCGGGCTCCTTCAGAAAGGCGAGCAATTCGCCCACTTCCCGCAGATGCGCAATGCCTTCCCCGCCCATGGCAAGCGCCACGCGCTCGGTGGTGCCGAACAGGTTGCCGAGCACCGGCACCGCGAAACCGGTGGGGCGCTCGAACAGCAGCGCCGGCCCGCCGGCCTTCAGGGTACGGTCACAGATTTCGGTGATTTCGAGCGCGGGACTGACCGGCGTGGCGATGCGTTTGAGCGCGCCGCGCGCTTCCAGAAACGTGATGAAATCGCGCAGATCGCGATAGGCCATGGCGGATGGGGCGTGTTGCCGGTGGGGCGCGAGTGTTGCGGCAACACGGTGCCAATGCAAGGGGCTGGGCCGGTGCGCGGTGGTTGTCGCGCGCGCCGTGCGCGGCTATGGTGAAGCGCTCGACACACCGGCGGAGACCATCATGGAAACCTTGCAATTGGGCAACAGCAGTTTGCGCGTGGGCCGACTCGGCCTGGGCTGTATGGGTATGTCGGAGTTCTACGGGCCGGCGGATGAAGCTGAATCGATTCGCACCCTGCACAGCGCGCTGGATCTGGGTGTGAATTTTTTCGACACCGCCGACATGTACGGCAGCGGCCACAACGAAACCCTGCTCGGTCGCGCGTTCAAGGGCAAATGGAACCAGCTGGTGCTGGCCACCAAGTTCGGCTTCCTGCGCGATGCCAAGGGCGGGTTTGCCGGGCTCGATTGCAGCCCGGCGCATATCCGGGAAGCGTGCGACGCGAGCCTGAAACGCCTCGGCGTCGAGACCATCGATCTCTACTACGCCCATCGCGTCGACCCCCGGGTGCCTATCGAGGACACCGTGGGCGCCATGGGCGATCTGGTCACGGCGGGCAAGGTGCGCTTCCTCGGCCTGAGCGAGGCGGATGCGGACCAACTGCGCCGCGCCCAAAAAATCCATCCGATCACCGCGCTGCAGACCGAGTATTCGCTGTGGAGCCGCGATCCCGAGGGCGCCATCCTCGATACCTGTCGCGAACTCAAGATCGCGTTTGTCGCCTACAGTCCCCTGGGGCGGGGTTTCCTCACCGGCGCCATTCCCTCGCGCGAAGCCCTCGATCCCGGTGATTACCGGCTCCATTCGCCCCGTTTTCAGCCGGACGCGCTGGAGCAGAACAAGGCGTTCATCGCGCTGGTGGAGCGGATCGCGCGCGCGAAGGAAATCACTCCAGCGCAGGTTGCGCTCGCCTGGGTGCTGAATCAGGACGCGAACATCTTTCCCATTCCGGGCACCCGCAAGCTGTCCCGGCTGAAAGAAAATCTGGCGGCGCTGGCGGTGCGGTTCACCGCCATCGAACTCGCGGAGATTCGCGGCCAGTTGCCCACGGCAGTCGGCGGGCGGTACTGAAGTTTGCGGTGAGCAGTCCGCGGTGAAGCGTCGGGCCGGCGCCGGTTGCTGGCCGCCACTCACTCGCTGACGCACGCAGCGCCACTGCACAGCGGCGGACAAAACCGCGTCGGACCGCTTGGTTTACACTCGCCCGCCAGCGCTGCACCCGGGATTGCATGGAAATCATCACGCCTTACCTCGTCTATCTCGGGATCGGTGCCGTGGCGGGTCTGGTCGCCGGTGTGTTCGGCCTGGGTGGCGGCGCGGTCGTGGTGCCGGTGCTGATTTTCGCCTTCCAGTGGCAGGGCATGGCGCCCGAGGTGCTGACCCATATGGCGATCGGCACCTCGCTTGCCACTATCGTCGTCACCGCGATGAGCGCGATCCGCACCCATCAGCGCCGCGGCGCGATCCGCTGGCGACTGGTGGCGCAGCTCGTGCCCGGCGTACTGGTGGGTACGATGCTCGGCGGCCTGGTGGCGGCGCGCCTCAAGGGTGAGCTGCTGCAATTCGGCTTCGGCGCCTTTCTGCTGCTGGTCGCCTTTCAGATGGCGTTCGGCGTGCGCGTACAGGCCCGGGAAGGCAAGCTGCCCGGCCGCGCGCTGCAGACTGGCGCGGGCGCGACCATCGGCTTTGCTTCGGGTATTTTCGGCATCGGTGGCGGCTCGCTCACGGTGCCCTATCTGAGCTGGTGCCGCGAACCCATGGTGATCGCCGTCGCGACATCGTCCGCGCTCGGCCTGCCGATCGCCCTCAGCGGCGCCGCTACTTATGTGTTCGGTGGCCACGGTGATCTCGCGTTGCCGGAATGGAGCTGGGGGTTTGTCTATCTGCCGGCGCTGCTCGGCATCGTCGCCACCAGCACACCCTTCGCGCGCTGGGGTGCGCGGCTTGCCCACCGCTTGCCGGAGCGCATTCTGCGGCGGTCGTTTGCCCTGGTCTCGCTGCTGATCGGCGTGCAGTTCATGGTGCGGAATCTGCCGTTGGGCGCGGGGCGATCATGGTTCTGACGCCGGCTCAGCGCGCATTGCTGGGGCTGCTCGCTGACGGCGAGTTTCACTCGGGCGCCGAGCTCGGGCAGGCGCTCGGCGTGAGCCGGGCGGCGATCTGGAAGGCCCTCGGGAAACTCGAGGAACTGGAGCTGCCGCTGGAGCGAACGCGCCAGCACGGCTACCGGATCGCGGGCGGTGTCGACCTCCACAATGCCGCCGCCATCCGCGCCGCACTGGGCGATGCGGCCCGGAGCCTGTTGCGCGACATCACGGTCGTCGATGTGATCGACTCCACCAACGAGCAGGCCAAGCGCGCCGCCGATCCCCTGAACGGAGGCGGCATCTGCTATCTGGCGGAGCGCCAGACCGGCGGCCGCGGGCGCCTGGGCCGGCGCTGGGTCAGCCCGTTCGCGCGCAACCTGTATCTGACGGTAGCCTGGGAATTCGATGGCGGCATCGCCGTGGTCGAGGGCTTGAGCCTGGCGGTGGGGGTCGCGGCGCGGCGCGCGCTGGCCGCCGTCGGCGTGACCGACATCGGCCTCAAGTGGCCCAACGATCTGCTGCGTTCCGGGCGCAAGCTGGGCGGAATCCTGATCGAGGTGATCGGCGATCCCCAGGGCGTCTGCCGCGTCATCACGGGCATCGGCATCAACGTCGCCATGCCCGCCGTGGCCGCCCGCGAGATCGACCAGCCCTGGCGGGATCTGAGCGATTGCCGCGTCTCGCGGGATCGGCTCGCCGCCGCCCTGCTGGAACAGCTGTTGCCGCTGCTGCACGGTTTTCCCGAGCGCGGGTTTCGCACCTATCGGGAGGAATGGGAGGCGGCGCATGTGCATCAGGGCCGGCCGGTGCGGATCAGCACCGGCAGTCGCGTCATCGACGGGCTCGCGCGAGGGGTCAACGAGCAGGGGGCGCTCGCCCTGGAATGCCCCGACGGCCTGCGTTTCATCAGCGGCGGGGAAGTCAGTGTGCGGGAGGGTCCGTGATTCTGGAGCTCGATATCGGCAACAGCCGCATCAAGTGGAGGACGCTTGCCGCGCAAGGCCAGGCGGTGGCGCGGGGAAGCTGCTCGCGCAAGGATGTGTCCGACGGCCGGATGCCTGACCCGCTGTCCGCGCCGGGCCTCCGGCGGATACGGGTTTCCAATGTCGCCGGACCCGAGGTCGCGGTGGATCTCGACCGCTGGGCGCGCGACGCGCTGGGCATTGCGCCCGAGTACGCGCGCGCGACGGCGCGTGGCGCCGGTGTCACCAGCGGCTATCGGGAGCCCGAAAAACTCGGTGTGGATCGCTGGCTGGCGCTGCTTGCCGCGTGGCACGAACTGGGCCGCGCCTGCGTGGTCGCCGATGCGGGCACCGCGGTGACGGTCGATGTGCTCGATGAGTCCGGCGCGCACCAGGGCGGCTATATCGTCCCCGGGCTCACGCTGATGCTGAATGCACTATTGTCCGGCACCAGCGGCGTCCGCCCGAGCGCGGAGCCGGTGGCGTCGCTGGCGGCGGGAAACTGCACAAGCGACGCGGTGCTGCGCGGCTGTACCGCCATGACCATCGCACTGATAGAGCGCGCGCGCGGCGGTCTGGAATTGCCCCTGGTGCTGACCGGCGGCGACGCCGAGCTGCTGGCGCCTTGGCTCGCCGCGCCGACTCTGCTGCGCCCCGAGCTCGTGCTGGATGGACTGAGCCTTGCGCTACCCTGAAGGCAGTCTGGTCCCGTGGTTGATTGCCGCTGCCCTGCTGGTCAATGGCGCGGCTTACTGGTGGTTTTCCAGTCAGCGCGAGCTTCGCCTGGCGGTCCCCGTGCAGGTCACCGAGCCCGGCCCTGCGGTGCCGACGTTGACCCTGCTGCGCGAGCGAGACGTCCTGGATGTGAACCCGGAGCGGCCGCAACAGCGGCCCGGGGACACGGCCGAAAAAACGCTTGCGGATGCACCCGAGGCATTGCCTGTGGCGCCGCAACTCCCTGCCGATATGTCGGCAGAGACAACCTCTCCGCCATCCACACTTTCGGAGGCGCTCCAGGATGGGCCCATGGGCCCGCCGGAGCCGCCACCTGCGCTGAGTGTGCCGTCAGCTGGCGAGGCGGCGCTTCCGCCACCCGCTCCAGTGCCGGCTCCCGAGCCCTTGTAGTGTTTTTTGCTGGGGCCCGGAACGAGCGCAACCGAAATCAATCGCTGGGGTGCGGCGATCGCGAGCGCCGGGGTCACCCAGGCCAGCGTGCGCATGCTGGATCAAGAAATCGTCACTGGCTACCGGGTGACAGCCGCGGCGCCATCGCGCCCGGAAGTAACGCTGGGCAAGCTGGCAGCCGCGGGATTCGAAGGGTTCGTGACCGACAAAGACGGGCGTGGCCCCCAAATCTCCCTGGGTCTCTTTCAGGTGCGCGCCAACGCGGAGCGACTGCGCACCCGGTTGCGCGAACAGGGCTATGCGGCGACGATCCTGCCGGATAGGGAAGTACGCAAAACGCCCTGGCTCGAAGTGCAGGTGTCGGCGAAGGAACTGAGGGGCGCCAAGGCTGCGCTGGCGACGAAAATCCCGGGTGCCAGCCCGGAGTGGCGAGAGTGCCGCCGGGGAGCTGCCGGGCGCGAATGAGTCAGCCTCCCCTCCGCGCGGACGGGCCGCCGACCACCGACGCAGCGCCGCCCGCACCGGTAGACAACGCGTGCGGATAGCCTGTATACTCGCGTGGCCTCGGAATGGGGCCGTATTTATGCCCAGTACCACGAATACTTGTCAGTTCTCGTAGTCCTGAAGTCCATAAGTAATACCCGTTCGAAGCGCCGCTCCACGTTCTCTTTTCGGATCAATTTAATTTACACAGGACTACTGCAATGGCTAATACAGTCACCGGAACTGTCAAGTTCTTCAACGAAGCCAAAGGCTTCGGCTTCATTCAGCGCGAAAACGGCCCAGACGTTTTCGTCCACTTCAGCGCCATTCAGGGCGCCGGCTTCAAGACCCTGGCGGAAGGGCAAAAAGTCCAGTTCACCGTCGGTCAGGGCCAGAAAGGCCCGCAAGCCGAGAACGTAGTACCGATGTAATTCGGACTGCCTTACGGCTTCGCAGAGCCGCCGCGCCTTCGGGCGCGGCGGCTTTTGCGTTCAGGGCCTGAAACCACCGGCTGATCGCAACCACGCGCTATAATCGACGCCCCGATTTCCCCTCCAAGATCCTTTTCGCCATGGAAAACAGCCATCCGGAACTCGCCGGGCGCCGGACCTTTGCCATTATCTCGCATCCCGACGCCGGCAAGACCACCATCACCGAGAAGCTGTTGCTGTTTGGCAATGCGATTCAGGTCGCGGGCACCGTCAAGGGCCGCAAGAGCGACCGCCACGCCACCTCCGACTGGATGGCGATGGAGAAGGAGCGCGGGATCTCGGTGACTTCCTCGGTGATGCAGTTCCCCTATGGCGGCTGCATCGTGAATCTGCTCGACACCCCGGGCCATGCCGACTTCTCGGAAGACACCTATCGCACCCTGACCGCCGTGGATTCGGTGTTGATGGTGATCGACTGCGCCAAGGGCGTGGAGGAGCGTACCATCAAGCTGATGGAAGTGTGCCGGCTGCGCGACACGCCCATCATCACCTTCGTCAACAAGATGGACCGCGAAGTGCGCGATCCGCTGGAAGTGCTGGATGAAATCGAGCAGGTCCTGAAGATCGAGGCAGCGCCGGTCAACTGGCCCATCGGCATGGGACGCGGGTTCCGGGGCGTCTACGACCTGCGCGAGGACGAAGTTCATCGCTATCAGTCCGGCCAGGGCCATCGCATTTCGGAAGATGTGCGCATCCCGGGACTGCATTCCGCTGCCGTCCGGGAGGCGATCGGCCCCGGATACGAGTACGAGGCGCTTTGCACGCAAGTCGAACTGGTGCGCGGCGCGTCGCACCCGTTCGACCTCGAACGCTACCGGGCCGGCAAGCTGACGCCGGTATTTTTCGGTACGGCGCTGGGCAATTTCGGCGTGCGCGAGATGCTCGATCACTTTGTGCAATGGGCACCGGCGCCACAGCCGCGCCTGACCGTGGAGCGGGAAGTGACTCCCGACGAGCCGGGTTTCAGCGGCTTCGTGTTCAAGATTCAGGCGAACATGGATCCGCGCCACCGGGATCGCATCGCGTTCCTGCGCATCTGCTCGGGTGAGTATCAGCGGGGCATGAAGATGCACCATGTCCGGCTCGGCAAGGAAGTCCGCATCGCCGATGCCCTGACATTTTTTGCGGGCGAGCGGACCAACGTCGAGAGCGCGATCGCCGGCGACATCATCGGGCTGCACAATCACGGCACCATCCAGATCGGCGACACTTTTACCGGCGGAGAGCAGCTCAATTTCACCGGCATTCCCCATTTCGCGCCGGAGCTGTTTCGCCGCATCCGCCTCAAGGATCCGCTGAAGACCAAGCAGCTCCACAAGGGGTTGCAGCAGCTGGCCGAGGAGGGCTCGACCCAGGTGTTTTTTCCGCTGACCAGCAACGATGTCGTGCTGGGGGCGGTCGGGCAATTGCAGTTCGATGTGGTGGCTTATCGCCTGCTGGACGAATATGGCGTGGAAGCGATCTACGAACCGGTGACGGTGGCCACCGCGCGCTGGATTCGCTGCGCTGATGCCAGGAAGCTGGCCGCGTTCCGGGTCAAGGCGGCGGCCAATCTGGCCATCGATGGAGGCAAGTGTCTGGCCTATCTGGCGCCTTCCCAAGTCAATCTGGCGCTGACCCGCGAGCGTCACCCGGAGATCGAGTTCCTCGCCACGCGCGAACATTGACCCCGGGGACCGCCGCTCCCCACCAAAGCCAGCCAAAAAAAAGCCCGGGCATTGCCCGGGCTTTGTGTGCCGCTGTTCCGATCAGGCCGCGCGTTCCTTCGCGACCGGTTGGGCCTGGCCATTGCGCAGCAGCTTGCCCGGCGTTGCGCCGGTGCATTCGCCATCCGCAAAGGTGACTTCGCCATTGACCAGAATGGCATGGTAGCCGATGGCTTTCTTGATGCGGCGCCACTCGCCGCCCGGCAGGTCCTCGACGATTTCGCCGATCCACTCCTTGCCGTCGCTGAGTTTGGCCATGTCGTAGACGACCACATCGGCCGGCGAGCCTTCGAGCAGCACGCCGCGATCGCGAAAACCCGCGGCCCGTGCCGGCAGCGCGGAGAGCCGGAAATGGGCTTCCTCCAGCGTCACTTTCTGTTCGTCGCGCACCAGCCAGTACAGGAAGTCGGTGGTATAGGCGCCGCCGGTAAAGAACTTGGTGTGCGCCCCACCATCGGACACGCCGGGGATGGTGTAGTCCGACTGGTTGATCATCTCCGCCATGTAATCGGCGTTGAAGTCTTTTTCCGGCCCCAGAAACTCGACATTCAGGTCGCCGGCGAGGGACAGATCGAGCATGACTTCGATCGGATGCTTGTTTTCCGCCGCCGCAATCTGGCCCAGGGAGCGGCCGACGTATTTTTCGAGCTCCGGCTGTTTGTTGACCTTGTGCACCATCAGCTTGGGAATGGCACCGCCGACGCCGGCCTGAATGACCTTGAGGCGCTTGTCGGCGGCTTCCGCTTCGGTGACGACGCGCGTGCGCAGTTCGGGATCAGCCAGCTTCTTGAGCTTTTCCTCTTTGGTGCCCGTAGTCAGTTCGCGCCAGGCGGGGCTGGCGTCATACAGATTCCAGTGCTCCAGCGTGAACGAGAAGCCGGTGCGCACGGTACCCGCCTGACCGTAGATGGGTAGGCCCTTTTCACGGCAGCGCTGCAGCCATGCCAGGCTGCGACGGTGCACGGTCGGATCCCTGCGGGTCGGAACGATGGCATTGTGCAGAATCGGCCGCTTCGCGACCGCCGCCAGTTTTTCCAGGAAATTCAGGTCGGCACGCATGTCGCCCGTGGACTGGGTTACCTGAATGCAGCCTTCACCCCGTTCCGCCAGCACTTCGGCAAGATTGAAGATGTCTTCATCCACCATGGTGTCGGTCACCATGGGCGTGCCATCGAAGTCGGCTTGGGTGGAGTTGGGGCCGAGGCGCTGGAACGAGAAGCCGCACATGCCGGCGTCCATGGCTTCGTGCAGCAGGCGCTTCATCTCGGCGCGCTCGGCGGCGTTGGCCGGGCGGGTTTTCGCGGCTTCCAGACCCATCACATAGGTCATCAGCGAGGCGGTGGGCATGTACTGGATGCAGTTCACGCCCTTGGGAAGCCGAGCCAGAACGTCCATGTATTCCGGCGCGGTCTCCCAGCGCCAGGGCATGCCCGCCTTCATGGTGTCGTAGGGGATGGCTTCGGTGCGGGTCATGGTGAGCAGCGAACGCTCACGGTATTCGGGCTTGACGGGAACAAAACCGAAGCCGCAGTTGCCCAGCACCACGGAAGTGACGCCGTGCCAGCCGGAGATGGTGCAGTAGGGATCCCAATGAATCTGGGCGTCGTAGTGGGTGTGCAGATCGACAAAGCCCGGCGCCACGATCATGCCGGTGGCGTCGATGGTTTTCTTTGCGACGCCCGGTGCCTTGCCACCGATTTGCAGGACTTTGCCCTGATCGATCCAGACATCGACGACCCGGCGCGGTGCGCGGGTGCCATCGACCAGGGTTCCGCCTTTGATGTGGATATCGACGATCTCGTTCATGGTTCATATCTCCCGGTTTGGATTGGTCAAGGGTTGGTTGATTTGGATGCGTTGGTTTGTGTTGCGAATCCTGGGAAGTGGCCAGCACCGGATACAGGCACGGTTATGCTTTTGAGCCCTTCCTATAATTCGACATTATCATTGATATGAGGGTGGATGCTAGCGCAATGCTCCGTTCACACGCCAAGGCATCAGGGGACCAAGGTGGCGCCGACGGTCACGGCACCTGCGCTGCGCAGGTGCCGTCTGGCAGACTGGAGTCTGGTATAGCGAACCTCCGGAGAGCTGTCGTGATCACACCGCGCATTACGCATCTTGCGCTGCATGTCGCCGGCCTGGATGCCTGTATCGGTTTCTACCGTGATTTTTGTGGCATGGAGGTCGTGCACAGCCGTCAAGCGGGAGCGCAGCGCATCGTCTGGATGGCCGAGCCGGGACGCGCCACGGATTTCGTGTTTGTCCTGATGGAGGGTGGTGACGATCTGCAACTGGCCGCGCGCGACTACCGCCACTTCGGCTTTGCGCTCGCCAGCCGCGCGGCGGTGGACGGGATCGCCGCGCGGGGTGCCGCCGCTGGCTGCCTGGTGTGGCCGCCGCGGGACGAGCCCTTTCCGGTGGGTTACTACTGCGGCCTGCGCGATCCCAACGGCAACTATGTCGAGTTCAGCTACGGCCAGCCCCTGGGGCCGGGCGCCGAAGCCTTCGATTTGTTGACGCGCTGATCGCGCCGGCGGTCAGCTGAACGCCTGGATCCCGGTCTGGGCGCGACCCAGAATCAGCGCGTGCACATCCGCCGTGCCCTCGTAGGTGTTGACCACTTCCAGGTTCACCATGTGGCGCATGACCGGATATTCGTCGGAGATGCCGTTGCCGCCCAGCATGTCCCGCGCCTGGCGCGCGATGTCGAGCGCCTTGACGCAGTTGTTGCGCTTCATCAGCGAGATCAGCTCCGGCGCCAGCAGGCCGCGATCCTTGAGGCGTGCCGCGTGCAGCGAACCCAACAGGCCCAGGCTGATCTCGGTCTGCATGTTGGCGAGCTTGAACTGGATCAACTGGTTGGCGGCGAGCGGGCGGCCGAATTGCTGACGGTCGAGCACGTACTGCCGCGCCGCGTGCCAGCAGGTTTCGGCGGCGCCGAGCGCGCCCCACGAAATCCCGAGTCGGGCGCTGTTGAGGCAGCCGAACGGCCCTTTGAGGCCCTGGACGTTGGGCAGCAGCTGTTCCGCCGGCACGAACACCTCGTCCATCACGATCTCGCCGGTCACCGACGCGCGCAGCGCCAGCTTGCCCTCGATCTTCGGTGCCGACAGCCCGGCCATGCCGCGCTCCAGGATGAAGCCGCGAATGATGCCGTCATCGGTCTTGGCCCAGACCACGAAGACGTCGGCGATGGGCGAATTGGTGATCCACATCTTGCTGCCGCTGAGGCGGTAGCCGCCGTCCACGCTGCGGGCACGGGTTTTCATGCCGCCGGGGTCGGAGCCGTGATCGGGCTCGGTGAGGCCGAAACAGCCCACCCATTCACCGCTCGCCAGCCTGGGCAGATATTTTTCCCGCTGCGCTTCGGTGCCGTAGGTGTAGATGGGATACATCACCAGGCTCGATTGCACGCTCATCATGGAGCGAAAACCCGAGTCCACGCGCTCGACCTCGCGCGCGATCAGCCCGTAGCTCACATAGTTCACGCCGGGACAGCCGTAGCCCTGGATGGTGGATCCGAGCAGGCCCAGCGCGCCCATTTCGTTGAAGATGGCGCGGTCGGTGTGTTCGTTACGAAAGGCGAGCTGCACCCGCGGCAGCAATTTGTTCTGGGCGTACTGGCGCGCGCTGTCGCGCACCATGCGCTCCTCGTCATTGAGTTCGCCATCCATCAGAAAAGGGTCTTCCCAATTGAAACCGGCCCAGTCGCCTGCCATCTGCTGCTCCCACCATCACCACTGTTCGAGAAGGGCGCCACTATAGCGACGCGCGGGCGTCCGGCAAAGCCGGTGGCGGCTTGCGGGGCCGGGCGGCCACTGCGACCATGCGCGCTGTCTTCGTTTGAGGCATGGCCTTGAGTCGTCCCGCGCAAGTCACCATCGACCTGGATCATCTGCGCCACAACTTCGCGTTGGCACAACGCCATGCGGGCGATGCCCGCGTGATGGCCATGGTGAAAGCGAACGCCTATGGTCACGGCGCGGCGGCGGTGGCGCGCGCGCTGTCGGCGGCGCACGCGTTCGGAGTCGCCTGCCTGGAGGAGGCGCTGGTGTTGCGCGGAGCGGGAATCACCCAGCCGATTCTGCTGGCAGCCGGGTTTTTCCATGCGGATGAATTGCCGGAAATCGCGCGCCACGACCTCCAGATAGTGATCCACTCGGAGCGCCAGGTAGCGGACCTGCGCGCGGCCCGCCTGTCGCGCCCATTGGTGGTGTGGCTGAAAGTCGACAGCGGGATGCACCGGCTGGGCATCGCACCCGAGACGGTCGCCGCCACCCATGGTCGCCTGCTGGCATGCGCCAATGTCGCCGAGGTGCGTTTGATGACGCACTTTGCCTGCGCCGATACTCCTGAGCATGAGCTTAATCGCTGCCAGCTCGAAACGTTCGTGTCCACTACCCGGGGCTTGCCGGGCGCCCGCAGCCTGGCCAATTCGGCGGCACTGCTGGCATCGCCGGAAAGTCGTGCCGACTGGGTGCGGCCCGGCATCCTGCTGTACGGAGTCAATCCGTTCGAGGCGCATCACCCCGTCGCCGGTGAGTTAAAGCCGGTGCTGACGCTGTCGTCGCGGGTGATCGCCATCCGGACCCTGGCGACCGGCGCGGGTATCGGCTACGGCCACGACTGGGTGGCGATGCAGCCCACGCGGGTCGGCATCGTCGCCATGGGTTATGGCGACGGCTATCCGCGCCACGCGGGCACCGGCACACCGGTGCTGGTGGCGGGACGCCGGACCCGGACGCTGGGTCGGGTGTCGATGGATCTGCTGGCGGTGGACCTGAATGACGTGCCGGGCGCGGATGTCGGCGCCGAAGTAGTGCTCTGGGGCGAAGGACTGACGGCCTGGGAAGTGGCGCACCACGTGGGCACCATCGCCTATGAGTTGCTCACGGGAATCTGCGCGCGGGTGCCGGTGCGTTATCGCGCTGCCGGAAACCCGGGTCGCGACAGCCTGTAGCCGCCGGCGTTCGGCCCCGCCTCAGTTCGGCTTGCGTTTGACCAGGATGCTGTCGACGCCGTTTTGCTGGAGCACGGCGCGCGCCCGGGCCAGCGTTTCCTGGGAGGTGAACGGACCGATCATCACGCGATGCCAGACCTCCCCGGGTTTGGCGCCGGCGCTTTCGACGGTAGCCTTCAGGTTCAGCAGCAGCAGTCGCGCACGCAGACTGTCGGCATCGCCGCGGGCGCGGAAAGACCCGGTTTGCAGGATGAATTCATACGGCGAAGGCTTCTCGACAGCGACTTTTTCCTCGGTCTTCGCATCATCCTTTTTCTTCGCCGGGTCGGCCGGCGGCGGAGCCTTGACCAACGGCGGTTCTTCCACTTCGGGTACGAATACCTCGGATTCCTTGAGCAAGGTGTAGAAATCAAAGCGCGGCTTGGCTTCGGCCTGTGCCTTCGCATTGCTCTCGGCGGCCGACGCGGCGGGGTCGGCCGGGTGTGGCCGCCACAGCATGGCCACCAGCGTCGCCGCGATCCCGACGATGGTGCCGCTGAGGAAGATGGCCCAAGGAGGTGTGCGTGTGCCCAGTGGCAGGCGCTGATTTTTCACTTGGCGCTTTTTTGCCGAAGCGGGTTTGGCGTAATCCCGGGCCATGTGTAGGGTCAACGTTGGGAAGCGGTCATTCTAGGGGGTCGGGTGCAGCGCTGCCAGCGGCGCCGCGCCGCCGCATCAGGTTTCCAGCATCCCGTGCCGGTTGGCATAGGCGTACAACTCCAGCCGGTTGCCCAGCCCGAGCTTGGCGTAGATCGAAGTCAGGTGATTGCGCAGGGTGTGCTCGCTGATGTGCAGGCGTTGCGCGATATCGCGCCCGATGGCCGAGGCATCGCGGGCGATCTCGGCGACCACCCGGCGCTCCCGGCGGGTGAGCAGGGCGATTTTGCATTGTTCGGGGTCGGCATTTTCGGCGGCCTTGCGCCGCGCCAGCTCTACGAAGATGCGGCCCGTGGCGGCGCGGTCGATCCACAGCTCGCCGGCGTGGATTTTCTCGATGGCCTTGAGCAGCACGGCCACCGGCTCGATCTTGCCCAGGATCCCGCTCGCGCCGGCGAGCACGGCGCTGTCGCGCAACCGGACGTCAGGGGACGCGGTCAGCGCCAGAACCTTGGCCCGCGAAGCATCCCGCAGGTCGGCAATGCCGTGCGCGCCGTAGCCACCGTCCAGATCCACCACAATCACATCCGCCGGTGCGGCGCCGAGCAGGCGCAATGCCTCGTCCTGGCTGGTCGCCGTGCCGGCCAGCTCGAGGCGCGGCTGCTGGCTCTCGATCAGCCGCTCCAGACCCCAGGCCACGATAGGCAGGTCGTTGACCAGCAGCACCCGGATCGCCCCGTCGCCTTCCGTTTGCATGTTCTATCCCATGGTTACACTGGAAACCGCGCCGGAGGCCGGGCGGGCCGCGCGCGCGTACATGGGAGCTTAGTCCTAATTTTGGTGCTGTGAAAAGGGTTCCACTGTCCTATGCAAAAAAGCCGCGACCGGCCATCCGCGGAATCCGCGCGCCACCCATGATGTACTCATGAGAAATGAACACCGCACCGAAACCCGCGAACAGATCGCCGTTCCGGTGCGACTGACGGATGGCGCCACCGGCACCACCCGCAACCTGAGCGCTTCGGGCCTGTTTTTCGAGACCGGCGGCGCGCGGCAGGTCGGCAGCCTGGTCGAGCTGAGCATCGACCTGGGCATCGACGGCCGGCCGCTGTTCCTCAGGGGGCGTGGCCAGGTGCTTCGGGTCGAGCCACTGGGCGGGTCGAGCGGGCTGGCGGTGAAGCTGCTGGAGTCGCGGCTGGAAGAGGTGGCGTGAAGATTTTGGAATGGCCCGCGGGGGCTCGATTGTTCGATGAATCACCAATCAGGATAAGGAGATTAAAGACGATGGAACATTTCTTGACCACATTTTTGAAAAGCAGTCCTCGGCGTGCGCTCATTCCAGGCGTGCTCTTGTTCAATGCGCTGGCGGCCGGGACGGCCTTCGGTGACACCGCAACCATTAACCCGGTTGCCGACGGTTACAAGGATCCCGGAAGCGGTGCATTGACCAGTACGCCACTGAAGGTAAGGAATACCGGGACTACGGAAAGGGCGTTTTTGAAGTTCAACCTGCCCGACGCGGGTATTCCTGCGGGCTCGACCATCAACAGCGCAAGCCTGAAGCTTTATATGACTCAGGCACCGACCCGCTGTACCGGTAGCTCAAGCTCACCTAGCTGCACTACGCAAGACCGGGTCTATAACCTGTATCCCAGCACCAACACCGGCTGGACCGAAGCGACCAGCCAGGACTGGTTCACTGTATATCCGGTCGTCCCGGCTTCCTTCACTGCTCAGACAAGCACGGGCACGACGGTGCCAGCGGAACGCGTCTGGACGAGCACGGGCTTGAAAACGGACGTGAGCAATGCAATCGCCGGCGCGCTGACTTTGATCGTCGCCGATAACGCCGAGAGCGGTAACGGCTACGAGTCCATATTTTCCAGCAGGGAAGATGCAACCGCCGACAACCGCCCCAAGCTGGTCATTGACTACACGCCTCCTGATAGTGGTGGCGCTTGCGCGAGCGACACTCCGGGCAGTGTGCTGATCACCCAGCACAGCTACACCGGCCCCAATCCCCTGCCCTGGGGAGAGACGGGTCAGTACCGCCTGAACTTTACCGTGACCGCAGGGTGCCAGGACCTCACGGACGTGAAAGCGCAGGGTGGTATCGCATCGAATCTTGTCATCAGCAATGCGCTGACATGCACGGGCACAGAGGAATGCACGAGTAACGACTCGGTCGGGTTCTTTGAATCCAAGGATGTGGGTAAACAGAATCAGGTGTTCACCTGGACCATACCCAGCCTGCTGAAGGGAGAGTCGGCCACGTTCTCGGTGGATGCTTTCGTCACCTTTAATCCTGCAGGGAAGATGGTCTGCGACGTGATTAAGAACCTCACTGGAAACTGGACGGTGAGTGCGCTTTGGGACGACTCGGGGGTGTTCAGGAGCGTGTCGGATGGCCCGACTGACAAGCTTGTCGTGCAAGTAAGCTGCCCGTTGTGAGTTGGCGCTATGAGTTGGGTTGCGGTGCACCGCAACCCAAGCTGCCGGGTCCGGCCTGACTGAACATTTCCGGCGGAACACCGTCGGGAACGGCATCGATAACCGCCTTCCGGGCAACCGGCGGGCGGTTTTTTTGCGGGCCATGGGGCGTGTCGAGTTTTGTGGCATCTCTCCCCCGGCCCCCGTACAAGGGGGTCACCGTACAACGGGGTCTACCATCGAATTTGCAAGGTGACGGGCGCCCCTGAAGCCCGTTAGGATTGACCTTGGCGGGGGTGTGGCTCATGGGGTCGGTGGCCGGGTTTTCCCGGCTCGCTCGAACCTGAAATGCCGCCCCCGC
>JACPPB010000033.1 GCA_016191205.1 Gammaproteobacteria bacterium
CCATCGACCTCGGCTCGGGCACGGCCGGCTACAAGGGCGACGGCTCGGTCGTCCGCCTCGCGGTCACGCAGGCGGACCGCGACGCCTTCACGCTCTTCAACTCCACCCGCACCCCGGACAACCAGAAGGCCGTGGTCGGCGCGATCGACATCCTGCGCACGACCTACTTCAACAAGGCCTCCCAGTTCGTGAACGGCCTGGATTACGACCTGACCTACCGTTTCCCGAAGCTCGCGATCGGCAATTTCACGTTCAACACCACCTGGACGAAGCTGATCGACTTCCACGCCTACAACGCCGCCGGCGCTTCGCGCACCAACCTGCTGTGGACGAACTCCGCCTCGGTCGGCGGCGCGACGCCGAAATGGCGCGGCAGCGCCACGCTCAGTTGGCGGCGCCAGGACTGGAGCGCCAGCTTCTCGGCCTACTACATCGGCGACTACAGCGACAGCGGGGCCACCACCACCCAGTCCATCGCCGATTCGCTCAACAATCCGGATTACATCGTGCCGGTCTTCACCAATGGCAGCACCGTCTACCGTTATCGCGTGGGTGACTCGATGAGCTACAACGCCAGCGTCTCCTACCGGATCCGCGGGCAGGACAACAAGTGGCTCAAGGACACGACTGTCCGCGTCGGCGTGGTGAACCTTTTCAACGCCACGCCGCCTCTCTCCAGCGACTCGCGCGGCTACGACCCCTCGGTCTACAACCTGATGGCGCGCGGCCAGTCCTGGTCCGTGCAGGTCTCCAAGAAGCTCTGAACCACATCGGCCCGGCGCCGGGCCGGGGCTGAAAACTTTTCAGCCACGGTTCAGCCACGATACAGTTGCCGCTGGCCTCATGCTGAGCTTCGCCTTTTTGCGCAAACCATGAAGTATCTCCGCTCCCTCTACGTCCAGGTGCTCGCCGCCATCGTGCTGGGGGTGGCGCTCGGCGCCCTGGCGCCGGATTGGGCCGTGCCGCTCAAGCCGCTGGGGGATGGGTTCATCAAGCTCATCAAGCTGCTGATCGCGCCGATCATCTTCACCACCGTGGTGGCGGGGATCGCCGGCATGGGCGACATGAAGAAGGTCGGCCGGGTGGGGGTAAAGGCGCTCGTCTATTTCGAGGTGGTCACGACCCTGGCCCTCATCATCGGGCTGGTGGTGGCCAATGTCGTTGCCCCCGGCGCCGGCGTGCATGCCGACGTGGCGTCGCTCGATGCGGCGTCGATCGCCAGCTACACCAAGGCGGCCGCGCAGCTCAGCACGGTGGAGTGGCTGCTGCACATCATCCCCAACACCTTCGTCGGCGCGTTTGTGGACGGCGACATCCTGCAGGTGCTGCTCGTCGCCCTGCTGGCGGGTTTCGCCCTGGCGCGGCTCGGCGAGCAGGCCCGGCCCATCACCCGCCTGCTGCACGAGGCGGCGAAGATGTTTTTCAGCATCGTGTCCCTCGTCACGCGGCTCGCCCCGGTCGCGGCGTTCGGCGCCATGGCCTTCACCGTCGGCAAGTATGGCGTCGGCTCGCTGGCCGCGCTGGCCAAGCTGATGGCCTGCGTCTACCTGACCTGCGGGGTGTTCATCGTGGTCGTGCTCGGCGGCATCGCCCGCCTCGGCGGCTTCAGCCTCTGGAAAATCATCCGCCATATCCGCGAGGAGCTGCTCATCGTCATCGGCACCTCCTCGTCCGAGGCCGCCTTGCCGGGGCTGATGGAGAAAATGGAAAAGGCCGGCTGCGCCCGCTCCGTGGTCGGGCTCGTGGTGCCCACCGGCTACTCCTTCAACCTCGACGGCACCTGCATCTATCTGACGATGGCCGCGCTCTTCATCGCGCAGGCCACGGACACGGCGCTGTCCCTCGGCGGGCAGATCGGGTTGCTGGTCGTGCTGCTGGTCACCTCGAAGGGCGCGGCGGGCGTCACCGGCAGCGGATTCATCGTGCTCGCGGCGACGCTGGCGGCCACCGGCACGGTGCCAGTGGCGGGCCTGGCGCTCATCCTCGGGGTGGACCGCTTCATGTCCGAGGCGCGCGCCATCACCAACTTCATCGGCAACACCGTCGCCACGCTCGTGATTTCCAAGTGGGACGGCGCTTTCGACGCCACCACGCCCGAAGCGCGCCAGGTGCTGCGGGGCTGAGGCATTTCGCATGAGCGTCGTGCGGCCTTTCCGCTCCGGTCTGCTGTTTGTTTTTCTCGCGCTCACCGCCATGGCGGCGCTGCCGGTGCCGGTCGGACCGGTCCACGGCGCGCACGGCATGGTGGTGGCCGGACATCCGCAGGCGGCGCAGGCCGGCCTGGCGGCGCTGAAGGCCGGGGGCAACGCCATCGATGCCGCCGTCGCCGTGTCGCTCGCGCTGGGGGTCGCCGAGCCCTATGGCTCCGGTCTCGGGGGCAAGCTCCTGCTGCTCTACTACGAGGCCGCCACGGGCCAGACCTGCGCGCTCGATGCCATGGATGCCGCCGGCTCGCTCGAGGTCGCGGCCTATCTGCTCCGGCCGGACGAGGACCACAGTTACGGCTATGGTTCGGTCTGTGTGCCCGGCCTCCCGGCCGGCCTGTGGGCGGCGCACCAGAAATGGGGCCGGCTGAAGTGGGCCGACAATGTCGCGCCCGCGATCAAGCTCGCGCGCGAGGGCTTCGAGATCCGGCCCAAGACGCGCGAGCTTTTCGCGGAGCAGGAAAAGAAACTCC
>JACPPB010000034.1 GCA_016191205.1 Gammaproteobacteria bacterium
GGAGACCCTGGACAGTTACATTCCGGAGCCGGAGCGGGCGATCGACGGGGCGTTTCTGATGCCGATCGAAGACGTGTTCTCGATCTCGGGTCGCGGCACGGTCGTGACGGGCCGGGTGGAGCGCGGGATTGTGAAGGTGGGCGAAGAGCTGGAGATCATTGGCATCCGCGACACCACCAAGACGGTGTGCACGGGCGTCGAGATGTTCCGCAAGCTGCTGGACGAAGGGCGTGCCGGGGAGAACATCGGCGTGCTGCTGCGCGGCACCAAGCGCGACGACGTGGAGCGGGGCCAGGTGCTGGCCAAGCCGGGCAGCATTCAGCCGCACACCACATTCGAGGCGGAAGTGTACGTGCTGTCGAAGGACGAAGGGGGCCGTCACACGCCGTTCTTCAAGGGCTACCGGCCGCAGTTTTACTTCCGGACGACGGACGTGACGGGGGCGTGTGAGCTGCCGGAAGGCGTCGAGATGGTGATGCCGGGCGACAACATCCAGATGAGCGTGACGCTGATCGCGCCGATCGCGATGGAAGAGGGCTTGCGCTTTGCCATCCGCGAAGGTGGCCGCACGGTGGGTGCGGGCGTGGTCGCCAAAATCCTCAAGTAAGTCCGGGAACAGCCCCCGGGGCAAACCGGAGTTGCCTGAGCCTGCAACTAAAACCCGTAAAAGGACGGGTTTTAGTTGACAGGGACCAACCCCAAACATAAAATGCCGCCTCTTTTTCGCAGGGTTCCGGGATGTCCGGCCCGCGCCCAGCCGGAGAATCCAGTCGATGCAGGGCCAACGTATCCGAATCCGTCTCAAGGCGTTCGATCATCGTTTGATCGATGCCTCGACGCGGGAGATCGTCGAAACCGTGAAGCGCACAGGTGCGCAGATTCGCGGTCCGATTCCGCTGCCGACGCGCAATGAACGGTTCACGATATTGACTTCCCCTCATGCCAACAAGGATGCGCGGGATCAGTATGAGATTCGCACTCACAAACGTTTGCTCGATATTGTCGAGCCCAGCGAGAAGACCGTCGACGCCCTTATGAAGCTGGATCTGGCGGCCGGAGTGGAAGTACAGATCAGTTTGGACTAAACAAGTTGAAGCCTGGTCGGCTACGGCCGACCGTGTAACGCTCTGCGATGGGCGGCCGTAGCGGGTGATAGCCCCATGCACTGGAGTTATAACAATGACTATCGGAGTCGTCGGCCGTAAGTGCGGCATGACACGTATCTTCTCGGATAACGGTGCTTCTATCCCCGTCACGGTGATAGAGGTTGCGCCGAACCGCATCACGCAAATCAAAACCAGTGCCACTGACGGCTATTGCGCTGTGCAGGTGACTTGCGGTGATCGCAAGCCCGCGCGCGTTGGCAAGCCTCAGGCGGGCCACTTCGCCAAGGCGGGCGTGGAGGCCGGGCGCGGCATGTGGGAATTCCGGTTGGCGTCTGAATCTGAGCTTGATGGTCTGGAGCCGGGTCGGGTGATTGAGCTCGACCGGTTTCAGGCGGGCCAGTTTGTTGATGTCAGCGGCACTTCCAAGGGGAAGGGCTTTGCGGGCGTCATCAAGCGCTGGAATTTCAGCATGCAGGACGCCACCCACGGCAACTCGCTGTCGCACCGCGCGCCAGGTTCGATCGGGCAAAACCAGAGCCCCGGGCGCGTGTTCAAGGGCAAGAAAATGGCCGGGCACATGGGTGCCGAGCGCGTCACGAT
This sequence comes from Gammaproteobacteria bacterium, assembly GCA_016191205.1. Taxonomy (GTDB): domain Bacteria; phylum Pseudomonadota; class Gammaproteobacteria; order Pseudomonadales; family Porticoccaceae; genus JAGPUQ01. The sequence continues at coordinate 1,707 of JACPPB010000034.1, forward strand.
CCAGAATCTCGAAATTGTTCGGGTAGATGTCGGCCAAGGCCTGTTGATGGTAAAGGGCGCCATTCCCGGGGCAAACGGGGGCGACCTTATCGTGCGCCCCGCGATCAAGTCCAGAGAGGTCCAGTAAAATGGAGCTGACTATCGCGAGCCCCGCCGGCGACGCACGCACCGTTACGGTGTCGGATGCAACTTTCGGCAGGGTGTTCAACGAAGACCTCGTGCATCAGGCGGTCACCGCCTATCTTGCGGGTGGTCGCCAGGGTACGCGGGCGCAAAAAAGTCGATCCGATGTTTCCGGGGGTGGCAAAAAGCCCTGGCGTCAGAAGGGCACGGGTCGAGCGCGCGCGGGAACCATCCGCAGCCCGCTGTGGCGCTCCGGCGGGGTAACCTTCGCCGCCCGGCCACAAGATCACAGCCAGAAAATCAATCGCAAGATGTACCGTGCCGCGCTGCAATCGATCCTGTCGGAGCTGGCGCGTCAGCAGCGGCTGGTAGTGGTCGAGGATTTTGTCATCGAGCAGCCCAAAACCAAGGAATTGCTCAAGAAGCTCGCGGCGCTCGGGCTGACCAACGTGTTGATAGTCACCGAGAACGCCAACGAAAATCTGTCGCTGTCAGCGCGCAATCTGCATGCGGTGGACGTAAGCGATGTTGCGGCGGTTGACCCGGTTCGCCTCATTGGTTTCGATCATGTATTGATGACAGTGCCGGCGGTGAAGAGATTCGAAGAGGTGCTGGCATGAATCCGGAACGGATATACCAGGTCTTGTTGGCCCCGCATGTTTCCGAGAAGGCAACCAATGTTGCCGAGGGCGCGAACCAAATCGTGTTCCGAGTCGCGCGCGATGCCAGCAAGGCAGAAGTGCGGACCGCGGTCGAGGCATTGTTCAAGGTGCAGGTCGAGCAGGTCCGTGTTCTCGTCGTAAAGGGAAAGACGCGGCGTGCCCGGCACGGCCTCGGCCAGCGGTCGGATTGGAAGAAAGCCTATGTCCGCCTCGCGCCCGGGCATGACATTGATTTCACCGCGATCCAGTAAGGGGAATCAAGCATGGCAGTCGTAAAGAGAAAACCGACATCTCCGGGTCGCCGAGGAGTGGTCAGCGTTGTCACTCCGGGCCTGCACAAGGGCGCGCCCCATGGCCCGCTGCTTGAGCGGCAGGTCAATAAGGGCGGCCGTAACAACAGCGGTCGCATTACCGTTCGCCACCAGGGCGGTGGGCACAAGCAGCACTATCGCCTGGTCGATTTCAAGCGCGACAAGGATGGGGTTGTCGGTGTGGTGGAGCGGATCGAATACGATCCCAACCGGACCGCTCACATTGCGCTGATTTGTTACCGCGACGGGGAGCGCCGCTACATCATCGCACCCAAAGGCCTGAGATGCGCAAAGTGCTGTCGGACTGCCGCGCCACGTTGGGCGAGGCGTCCAACAGTGACCACAATCTGCGCTCTCTGGGCAAGGCTGGAGCCAAGCGCTGGCTTGGCGTGCGACCGACGGTGCGCGGTGTGGCGATGAACCCGGTCGATCACCCTCACGGTGGTGGTGAAGGCAAGACCTCCGGCGGCCGGCATCCGGTAACGCCTTGGGGTGTTCCGACCAAGGGTTACAAGACGCGCAAGACCAAACGCACTGGCGATCTGATTGTCAGACGCCGCAGCCGCTAGGCCGGCACCATTAGCAAATTGAGGACAGTATCGTGCCACGTTCGCTGAAAAAAGGGCCTTTCGTCGATCTGCATCTCCTGGAGAAGGTCCGGGTTGCTGCGGAAAAGAGCGATCGCCGGCCCATCAAGACCTGGTCCAGGCGGTCCATGATTCTGCCGCAGATGGTTGGTCTTACCCTCGCAATTCACAACGGGCGTCAGCATGTGCCGGTGCTCGTCAGTGAAGAGATGGTGGGGCACAAATTGGGCGAATTTGCGCTCACCCGAACCTTTCGCGGCCACGTCGCGGATAAAAAGGCGAAACGTTGAGTGGGAGTATCCGAGATGGAAGTGGCAGCTAGACTGAGGGGCGCGCGGGTTTCCGCCCAAAAAGCCCGGCTGGTAGCCGATCAGGTGCGCGGGAAAGGCGTTGAGCAAGCCCTGGACATCCTTGGCTTCAGCAACAAGAAGAGCGCGGCGATTATCAAGAAAGTACTCGAGTCGGCGATCGCGAATGCGGAGCACAACGAAGGTGCTGATGTTGACGAGCTGAAAGTGTCGACCATCTTTGTCGACGAGGGAACGACGCTGAAGCGGATGATGCCGCGCGCAAAAGGTCGTTCGGACAGAATTTCCAAGCGCACCTGCCACATCACGGTAAAAGTGGCTGGCGCCTAAGCGGGACTACGGGGACTGTCATGGGTCAGAAAGTACATCCAACGGGCTTCCGGCTCGGCATCGTCAAACGGCATACCTCGATCTGGTACGCCGACAAGCGCGAATATGCGAAACGGCTGATTGCCGATTTGAAGGTGCGCAAGCTGATCCAGGACAAGCTCAGCCACGCGTCTGTCAGTCGCATTGAGATAGAGCGACCCTCGGCGTCGGCGCGTATCACCATTCATACGGCGCGTCCGGGGATCGTGATCGGGAAGAAAGGCGAAGACGTCGACCGGCTGCGCATCGAGGTGGCGGCGACCCTGGGTGTTCCCGTGCACATCAATATCGAGGAAATTCGCAAGCCGGATCTTGACGCCGCGCTGGTGGCGCAGAATGTTGCGCAACAGCTTCAGCGGCGGGTGATGTTCCGGCGCGCCATGAAGCGAGCCGTCCAGAACGCGATGCGCCAGGGCGCCCTGGGCGTCAAGGTGCAGGTTGGTGGCAGGCTCGGGGGTGCGGAAATCGCCCGCACCGAGTGGTACCGGGAAGGTCGCGTTCCGCTCCATACACTGCGGGCTGACATCGATTACGCCACTGCCGAGGCGGCCACGACCTACGGGATCATTGGCGTCAAGGTCTGGATATTTAAGGGTGAGGTTCTGGGCGGCGAGACTGCGGAAGCGCCGGCTGCCAGGAAGTAATTGAGTAATCAGGGCGAGCGTCATGCTGCAACCAAAACGAACGAAATTCCGCAAACAGCACAAAGGGCGCAATCGTGGCCTGGCTGAGCGCGGCAGCAAGGTCAGCTTCGGGGAGTACGGGCTCAAGGCTATCGGCCGCGGTCGGCTCACGGCCAGACAGATTGAGGCGGCACGGCGCGTTATTACGCGGCGCATCAAGCGTGGCGGGAAGGTGTGGATCCGGGTTTTCCCGGATAAGCCCATCACCCAGAAGCCGCTGGAAGTGCGGATGGGTAAAGGCAAGGGCAATGTCGAATATTGGGTAGCGCTGGTCCAGCCCGGCCGGATGCTCTATGAGATGGAAGGTGTTCCAGAGGAAGTGGCGCGGGAAGCTTTTACGCTCGCCGCCGCCAAGCTGCCGATGGCCACCACCTTCGTCAAGCGATCGGTGATGTAATGAAAGCGAGTGATTTGCGGGAACAGTCAGCGGATTCGCTGCGAAAAATATTGCTGGAACAGCGGCATGAACAATTTCTGCAGCGAATGAAAGGCGCTACCGGACAGCTTGATGCCAACCATGTGATGCGAGTCACGCGGCGCGATATCGCGCGTATCAAGACGGTATTGAATGAAAAAGGCAGGTCGCTGAAATGACAGAGACAGTAGCAAGCAAGGCGCGCACACTTGCCGGACGGGTCGTCAGCGACAAGATGGACAAGACGGTTACCGTGCTGATCGAGCGGCGGGTTCGACATCCGATGTACGGCAAAATTATTTCCCGCTCCACCAAAATCAAGGCGCACGATGAGCACAATCAGTGCCATATCGGCGACTTGGTTACGATAGCCGAAACGCGTCCGCTGTCGCGGACCAAGGCGTGGCGCCTGGTGGAAATCGTCGAGCGAGCAGTAGAGGTCTAGCACTGTCGCGGTAATGACTGGAGAGAGTCCATGATTCAAGTGCAGACGTATCTCGATGTTGCCGATAACAGCGGCGCCAAGCAGGTGATGTGTATCAAGGTGCTGGGAGGCTCCCGACGCCGTTACGCCTATATCGGCGACGTCATCAAGGTGAGCGTCAAGGAAGCGATTCCGCGCGGCAAGGTCAAGAAGGGCCAGGTGATGAACGCGGTGGTGGTGCGTACCCGCAAAGGCGTGCGCCGGCCGGACGGCAGTTTGATTCGCTTTGACGGCAACGCGGCTGTGCTGCTGAACAACCAGCTGGCGCCGATCGGCACGCGGATTTTCGGGCCCGTGACGCGCGAGCTGCGTGGCGAAAAATTCATGCGCATCATTTCGCTGGCACCGGAAGTGCTGTAGGCGGGGAGTACTGAGTTATGGCAATGAAAAAGATTCGACGCGACGACGACGTGATCGTCACCGCTGGCCGTGACAAGGGACGGCGCGGCAAGGTGTTGAGCGTCCTGGCGGACGATCTGGTGTTGGTGTCCGGTGTGCAGATGGTGAAAAAACACCAGAAGCCCAACCCCCAGCTGGGAAACCCGGGTGGCATCGTTGAGCGCGAGGCGCCGATACAGGTGTCGAACGTCGCCATTTATAACCCGACGACCCGGAAGGCGGACCGCGTGGGTTTCCGCATTCTGGAAGACGGGAAAAAAATACGTGTGTTCAAATCCAGCGGTTTGCCGCTGGATGCAAGAGGTTGATAGAGATGTCGAGGCTGCAAGAGCTGTACACCAAAGAGCTCGCTCCGCGCTTGCGCGATGAGTTGGGCCTGAAGAATGTAATGGAGGTTCCGAGAATCACCAAGGTGACCCTGAATATGGGGGTCGGCGAGGCGGTGGCGGACAAGAAAATTCTCGATAATGCCGTAGCGGATTTGACAAAAATTGCCGGACAGAAGCCCGTGGTGACACGTGCCCGAACCTCGATTGCCGGATTCAAGATCCGCGATGGCTGGCCGGTTGGCTGCAAGGTGACCTTGCGTCGGGAGCGGATGTACGAGTTTCTCGAGCGCTTGATCACCATCGCGATCCCGCGCATCCGTGATTTTCGTGGAATCAGCAGCAGGTCGTTCGACGGCCAGGGAAATTTCGCGATGGGAATTACCGAACAGATCATTTTTCCCGAAATCGACTACGACAAAATTGACAAGTTGCGCGGCATGGACATCGTGATTACGACCTCGGCGCGCACGGATGATGAAGGCAGAGCGCTGCTGCGCGCATTTAATTTTCCGCTGAAGAGTTAAAGCCATGGCCAAGTTGAGCATGAAAGAACGTGAGCGACGCCGCACCGCGACCGTGGCCAAGTACGCGGTCAAGCGCAAGCAGCTGAAGGCTGTCATCAGCAATCCGCGCACTTCCGATGAGGATCGCTGGGCGGCGCAGCAGCAGTTCCAGAAATTGCCGCGTGATGCGAGTCCGGTCCGGCAACGCGCGCGCTGCGCCATCACCGGCAGATCGCGGGGCGTGTATCGCAAGTTCGGGCTGTGCCGCAACAAATTGCGCGAAGCCGCGATGCGTGGCGACGTTCCGGGTTTGGTGAAGGCGAGTTGGTAAGTGTTCGCTAGAGGAGATTTTCAGCAATGAGTATGCAAGATCCACTGGCCGATATGCTGACACGCGTGCGCAATGCGCAGTCCCGCGCCCGCCCGCACGTTGCGATGCCTTCGTCAAAGTTGCGCGTTGCCGTTGCCCGTCTGTTGCAGGACGAGGGTTACATTGCGGGCTTCGAGGTGACGGGTGATGTGAAGAAGGAGCTGCGCGTCGATTTGAAGTACTTCGAAGGCAAGCCCGCCATCGAGGAAATTATTCGCATCAGTCGACCCGGTTTGCGGCGCTATGCGGGGGCCGATGAGCTGCCCGTCGTGCGTGGTGGCTTGGGTGTGGCGGTTGTGTCAACCAGTAGCGGACTCATGTCTGATCGCGCGGCCCGAGCGGCAGGCGTCGGCGGCGAAGTTCTTTGCACGGTATTCTGACGGATAATTGCGATGTCCCGAGTAGCCAAGTATCCAGTTCTTCTGCCCAAGGGCGTGGAAGTTCTCATTGAGCGCGGTGTGCTTTCCGTGAAAGGCCGTAACGGCTCCCTTTCGATGGCGGTTCACAGCGATGTCCAGGTTGAGCATGCCGATGGCATGCTCACTGTGGTGGCCCGCAGTGCGGCCACGACCGCCCGCGCCATGGCCGGCACTACGCGTGCACTCATGAACAACATGGTTGTCGGAGTGAGCGAGGGGTTTCAGCGTCGGCTGAGCCTTGTCGGCGTTGGTTATCGCGCCCAGGTTCAGGGTGACAAGGTCAATCTTACGCTCGGGTATTCCCACCCTGTCGAGTATGTGTTGCCGCAGGGAGTCACCGCGGAGACGCCGAGCCAGACCGAGATACTGTTGAAGGCGGCCAGCAAGCAGCAACTCGGCCAGGTCGCGGCCGAGATCCGGGCCTTCCGGCCTCCCGAGCCTTACAAGGGCAAGGGTGTCCGTTACGCGGACGAAAACGTTCGTCGTAAAGAAGCCAAGAAAAAATAGCGGGTGATCAAATGAGCCAGAAGAAAGTTACTCGAGCCCGACGCGCGCGTCGGACCAGGGCGAAGATCCGGGAACTCGGCGCGGACAGATTGTGTGTGCATCGCACCCCGCGCCACATCTATGCCCAGATCATTCGCACCATTGCCGGTAACGATACGGTGGTCGCGCAAGCGTCTACGCTGGATGCGGGCCTGCGCCAGTCGGCCACGGGCAACGTCAATGCGGCCAGTGCGGTGGGTGGGTTGATTGCCGAGCGCGCATCGCTCGCCGGAGTCACTCGCGTAGCGTTTGATCGCAGTGGATTTAAATATCATGGGCGGATCAAGGCGCTCGCCGATGCCGCCCGCGCCGGCGGCTTGGACTTCTGAAGGTTGCACAATGGCTAAGCAAAACGCTCGTGATTCCGACGTCAATGACGGCTTGATCGAAAAGCTGGTTCAGGTAAACCGCGTCGCCAAGACGGTCAAGGGTGGTCGAATTTTCGGCTTCACTGCGTTGACCGTCGTCGGTGACGGAAAGGGGCGGGTTGGTTTCGGTCGCGGCAAGGCGCGGGAAGTCCCTCTGGCAATCCAGAAAGCCATCGAGGCGGCACGACGAAACATGATCTCCGTTGACCTCAGTCGCAGTACGCTTCAGTACCCGATTACCGCCAAACACGGCGCGTCGCGTGTGTACATGCAGCCCGCATCGGAGGGTACCGGTGTTATTGCCGGAGGTGCCATGCGCGCCGTGTTGGAACTGGCTGGCGTTCAGAACGTGCTGGCGAAATGCTACGGTTCCACCAATCCGGTCAACGTGGTGCGCGCAACCTTCAAGGGTTTGAAGAACATGCGCGCGCCCGAGCAGGTGGCGGCACGACGCGGCAAGCGCCTGGACGACATTCTGGGCTAGAAGCAGCCCCGTCGGCGGAATTGGTGTCGCCGGCGGAAATACAGCGATCAGCGGAATCGAAGCGATGACTGCGAGCAAATTGAAAGTGACCCAGGTGAAAAGCAGCTTTGGCCGGTTGGCGCGCCACCGAGCGTGTCTGGTTGGCCTGGGGCTGCGCAAAGTCGGCCACCAGGTAGTGCTGGAGAACACGCCGTCCGTGCGTGGCATGGTCAACAAGGTGGAATACATGATTCGCGTAGAAGAGGCCTGAGCATGCGACTAAACACACTGAGTCCGGCGCCCGGGCGGCACAAGGCCGCCAAGCGTGTAGGCAGAGGCATCGGTTGCGGGTTCGGAAAGACTTGCGGGCGTGGCCACAAGGGGCAAAAGGCACGGTCCGGCGGACGAGTCCGCCCAGGCTTTGAAGGCGGTCAGATGCCCTTGCAGAAGCGCCTGCCGAAATATGGCTTTACCAGCCGCGTCAGCCGTGTCAGTGCGGAGGTTCGCCTGGTTGAACTCAACCGGATTGAAGGCGACGTGGTCGATATCGCGGCGTTGCGGCAGGCCGGACTGATTGGCAGTTCGATTGAGCGCGCCAAGATTTTTCTGGCCGGCGAGCTCGATGCCGGCAAGGCGCTGGTGGTTCGCGGGTTGAGCATCACCCGTGGTGCCCGTGCCGCGATTGAAGCGGCCGGCGGCAGTGTGGAGGCGTTGGTTTAACGATTCCCATGGCGCGCAAACCTTTGCCAGCGGTAAACAAAAAGGGGCTCACCGAGCTCTGGGCACGGTTGCGTTTTCTGCTGCTGGCGATTGTGGTGTATCGAATCGGCACCCACATCCCGCTGCCGGGGATCGATCCCGACCGCGTCGCCAGTCTGTTCAAGCAGAATCAAGGTACCTTGCTGGGAATGTTCAATATGTTTTCCGGCGGTGCGCTGGAACGCATGAGCATCATGGCGCTGGGTGTGATGCCTTACATCTCGGCATCCATCATTGTGCAATTGATGAGTGCGGTGACTCCCGCATTGGAGCAGCTCAAGAAGGAAGGGGACGCGGGCCGACGCAAGCTGACGCAGATGACGCGTTATCTGACGGTCGGGCTGGCGCTGGTGCAGGGCTCCGGAATGGCATTTGGGCTGGCGGGCCAGGGTCTGGCCTACTATCCCGGGATGACGTTCTATCTGACCGCCATCGCGTCGCTGATAGCAGGGGCCGTGTTCCTGATGTGGCTGGGCGAACAAATTACCGAGCGCGGTATTGGTAACGGCATTTCAATGCTGATTTTTTCGGGAATTGTTGCCGGCTTGCCGCGTGCGCTGGGGCAAGCGTTTGAGTCCGCTCGCCAGGGGGAGCTGAACATAGTGGTGCTGCTGGCGGTTGCGGTGATCGCGGTGGCCGTAATTTATTTTGTGGTGTTCATCGAGCGCGGCCAACGTCGTATCACGGTAAACTACGCGCAGCGCCAGCAGGGGCGTGGAGCCTACGCCCAGCAGAGCAGTCATCTGCCGCTCAAGGTCAACATGGCGGGGGTGATCCCGGCAATTTTCGCGAGCAGTTTGCTGCTGTTCCCTGCGACGGTGACGCAAATGTTCGGGCAGGGTGCGGGCGCGCCCGACTGGTTGCAGGATGTCGCCTACTTTCTCGGACCGGGGCAGTTGCTTCACAGTGTGCTGTTTGCCGGGTTGATCATTTTCTTTTGTTTTTTCTACACGGCGCTGGTGTTCAATCCCAAGGAAGTCGCCGATAACCTGAAACGTGGCAATGCCTACCTGCCGGGTATTCGGCCGGGTGAACAGACGGCGAATTACATCGATGGTGTGGTTACCCGTTTGACAGTCATAGGCGCGATCTACATCGCAGGGGTGTGCCTGTTGCCCCAGGCACTGAATGTCTACTTCAACGTGCCATTTTATCTGGGCGGGACCTCGCTGCTGATTGCCGTGGTAGTGACAATGGATTTTATGGCACAGGTACAATCTCATCTGATGTCCCATCAGTATGAGTCCGTGTTGAAGAAGGCCAACCTTAAAGGGTACGGCGGCGGGATTCGTTGAATTAAGAGGTGTGAGATGAAAGTAAGGGCGTCGGTGAAGAAACTTTGCCGCAACTGCAAGCAAGTTCGTCGCAAGCGCGTTCTGCGGATCATCTGCAGTGCGGAACCGCGGCACAAGCAACGCCAGGGCTGATTCACTTGTTGATTTCAACGATCCTGACGATTGGTTTTTCGCGCCCCGCGAACAGTACGGCGGCGTCAAACATGAGCATTGGAGTGAATTGAATGGCCCGTATTGCCGGTGTCAACATCCCTGACAGCAAGCATGCTGTTATCGCGCTGACCTATGTTTATGGCATAGGGCGGACAACGGCGCGGCGCGTTTGCGAACAGGCCAACGTTCCCGAAACCATGAAGATCGGCGATCTGAAGGAAGATCAACTGGATGCCGTGCGTGGCGCGGTGGCCAAAATTGCCGTTGAGGGCGATTTGCGCCGCGAGGTCAATATGAGCATCAAGCGTCTGCTCGACCTCGGGTGTTATCGTGGGTTGCGACATCGCCGCGGGTTGCCCGCGCGCGGCCAGCGCACCAAGACCAACGCGAGAACCCGCAAGGGTCCCCGCAAGCCTATCAAGCGTTAACCTGCGCGTAGTCGAGCGAGATTTCTCATGGCCAAAGCGCCCAGTAAAGTAGTAAAAAAGAAGGTCAAGCGTACGGTGGTTGATGGCGTTGCCCATGTACACGCATCCTTCAACAACACCATCGTCACCATTACCGACCGTCAGGGCAACGCCCTGGTGTGGACCACTTCCGGGGGCTCAGGCTTCCGGGGATCGCGCAAGAGCACCCCGTTTGCCGCCCAGGTTGCTGCGGAGCGGGCGGCTACTGCAGCACTGGAATACGGCATGCAGAATGTTGATGTGCGCGTCAAAGGGCCGGGTCCCGGGCGTGAATCCGCAGTCCGCGCGCTGAACAACGCTGGCTTCAAGATTACCAATATCACTGATGTAACTCCGATTCCGCACAACGGTTGCCGGCCACCGAAGAAACGCCGCGTCTGAAGTCGCAGCATAACGAGGATCGATAGTCCGATGGCAAGATATCTGGGCCCTACCTGCAAGTTGTCGCGCCGCGAAGGCACTGACTTGTTTCTGAAAAGCGGCATCCGGCCTCTGGAATCCAAGTGCCGTGCCGACAGTATTCCCGGCCAGCACGGGCAGCGGCGCAGCCGTTTGTCGGATTACGGTGTGCAGCTGCGGGAGAAGCAAAAAGTCCGGCGACTCTATGGTGTGCTGGAAAAGCAGTTCCGCAACTATTACGCGGCGGCAGCACGTCGCAAGGGAGTGACGGGTGAAAACCTGCTTCAGCTCCTCGAACAGCGGCTGGACAACGTGGTGTACAGAATGGGCTTCGGGTCCACCCGCGCGGAGGCCCGTCAACTGATTGCGCACAGCTGCATCCTGATAAACGGTCGCAAGGTCAATGTGCCGTCCGTGCAGGTTGCGGAGGGCGACGTGATCGGTGTTCGTGAGCGCGCCAAAGGCCAGCTGCGGATCCAGTCCGCGTTGCAACTGGCGACGCAGCGTGGCGCTGTTGACTGGGTGGACGTTGACGTGAACAAGATGGAAGGCGTTTTCAAGCGCGCTCCGGATCGCTCCGAGTTGCCCAGCGAGATCAACGAAAGTCTTATCGTTGAGCTTTATTCGAAATAATTGTCGGGATCATGCGACAGGCACTGAAATAGCTGAGGGTACATGCAAACGTCATCTACAGAACTGCTTACCCCACGTTCGATTGACATTACCGCGCACGACGCCGGTCACGCGCGGATCGTGCTCGAGCCCCTTGAGCGCGGTTTTGGGCATACCCTGGGCAATGCGCTGCGACGCATCCTGCTCTCGTGGATGCCTGGCTGCGCCATCGTTGAGGTTGAAATCGACGGCGTTCAGCACGAATACAGCGCGATCGAAGGCGTGCAGGAAGATGTGATCGAGATCCTGCTGAACCTCAAGAACGTATCCGTTTCGATGCACGGCAAGGAAGATGCGCGTGTAACGCTGCGCAAGAAGGGCCCGGCGGTGGTCACGGCTGGGGACATCAAGTCCGACGCCAGCATCGAAATCCACAATCCGGAGCACGTCATCTGCAGGATTTCCGGTAACACCGAGCTCAACATGACGCTGCGTATTCTGCGTGGGCGCGGGTACGAGCCTGCCGACGCGCGCGACGGTGGCGACGAGGAAACCCGCTCGATCGGCAAGCTGCGACTGGATGCATCGTACAGCCCGGTGCGCCGCGTTTCCTATGTAGTGGAACGGGCGCGTGTCGAGCAGCGTACTGATCTCGACAAGCTGGTGCTCGATCTGGAAACCAATGGCAGCATTGGCCCGGAGGAAGCGATCCGGCGCGCGGCTTCCATTCTGCAGCAGCAGTTGGCGGTGTTCGTGGATATGGAGAGTGATCGAAAAGCCGAGCCGGAAAAAAGGCACAGCGAAATCGATCCGATCCTGTTGCGACCTGTGGACGATCTGGAGCTGACCGTACGTTCCGCCAATTGCCTCAAGGCCGAAGCGATTTATTACATTGGCGACCTGATTCAGCGCACGGAAGTCGAGTTGCTGAAAACCCCGAATCTCGGGAAAAAATCGCTGACCGAAATCAAGGACATGCTGGCCTCCCGCGGCCTGTCGTTGGGGATGCGGCTCGAGAACTGGCCGCCGGCAAACCTTAAAGGCGGCGATAACTGATATCTCGGCGGTAGCCGACTTTTTCTTCTGAGTGCAATCGGGTTGTAAAGCCCGTCGAGGAACCTAGCCATGCGTCATCTTCACAGTGGCCGCAAACTGAATCGTACCAGTCCGCATCGCCGGGCGATGTTTCGCAACATGACCGCCTCGCTGGTGGAGCACGAACTGATCCGCACCACGCTGCCCAAGGCCAAGGAACTGCGACGCGTAGCCGAGCCGTTGATCACCCTGGCCAAGTGCGACAGCGTTGCCAACCGGCGCCTGGCTTTTGCCAGGTTGCGAGACAAGGCAGCAGTGGGCAAATTGTTTTCCGAACTGGGCCCGCGCTATGAAGGTCGTCCCGGAGGTTATCTCCGCATTCTCAAATGCGGTTTTCGGACGGGCGACAAGGCTCCGATGGCCTATGTCGAGCTGGTTGATCGGCCACGCGCTGACGCTGACGCGGACGCCGCTGTCGAGGAATAGTGGCGGCGCAGAACTCCGTGTGCCAGAAGCCGGGATTATCCCGGCTTTTTGCTGTTGGACAGGCTGCCGTCCCGCGCGGTGTGTTTGCGGGTTTTCGCGCACCAGTCATGGCGCGCGATGAATTCGGGATGGCCCGGCTGGTGAAGGATCTGTCACGGTGAAAATTCTGGTCACCGGCGGTGCCGGGTATATCGGCAGTCATCTCTGCGTCGCGCTGGCCGAGGCAGGATTTCAGCCCGTCGTGCTGGATGACTTCAGCAACAGCCGGCCAGCGGTGATTGACCGGCTCGCCGCAATCATCGGAGCGCCCACGCCGGTTGCCATCGGTGACATCAGCGATGCGGCATTTCTCGACCGGGTATTTGCCGAACACGAGTTCGCCGCGGTCATGCACCTCGCCGGCGTGAAGTCCGTCGCCGAGTCCTGCCGGCTGCCGCTGCTGTACTACCAGAACAACATCGGCGGCACCCTGAGTCTGTGCGCCGCCATGCAGCGCGCCGGAATACGCAGGCTGTTGTTCAGCTCGTCGGCGACTGTCTATGGCGCGGCGGCAAGGAGCCCGGTGAGGGAGGATGCGCCGCTCTCCGCCGCCAATCCCTATGGGCGTTCGAAGCTGATGATCGAGCGCCTGTTGGCCGATCTGGTGGCCGCGGAGGCCGCGCACCTCCCCGTATGGCGGGTTGCGGCGTTGCGCTATTTCAATCCGGTGGGCGCTCACCCGAGCGGGTTGCTGGGTGAAGATCCCCTCGGCACTCCCAACAACCTGGTGCCCTATATCGCCGATGTTGCCCTGGGCAGGCGGCCACATCTCAACGTCTACGGCAACACCTACGCCACGCGCGACGGTACCGGAATACGCGACTACATTCATGTGATGGATCTGGCGGAAGGCCATGTCGCGGCATTGCGTTATTTGCTGCGCGCGAATGACGGCGGCTACTTCGTCTGGAATCTGGGCACCGGACGTGGTTCCACGGTGCTGGAAGTGGTCGCGGCGTTCGTGCGCAGCAGCGGTCGCTCGGTGCCCTGTGTCATGGCGCCCATGCGGCCAGGGGATGTCGCCGAATCCTGCGCGCATGTCGGGCGCGCGCAGGCCGAGCTCGGCTGGCGCGCGCGGCGTGATCTGGATGAAATGATGGCGGATGTGTGGCGTTGGCGGTCGGCCAATGCGGACGGCATGCGGTGAGCCGGCGCGAGCCATTCAGTTCAGCACGGACAGTGGTGGTAGCGGCCGGTGGACAGGTTCATCAGCCGCAGGCGGCCGCCCCAAACGCAGCCCGTGTCCAGTGGAAACAGCCCGGCGCCGCAATCCGCGCCGTTCAGCGCGGCCCAGTGGCCGAACACGATGGCAATGTCCCGGGTCGCACGTCCGGCATGCGCGTACCAGGGCAACAGGCCGGGTGGCGGAGACTCAGGTCCGGTTTTGGTGCGCAAATCCAGGCGCCCGGCGGCGTCGCAAAAGCGCATGCGCGTGAATACGTTGACGATGGCGCGCCAGCGCGCCGGCCCCGCCAGATCGGCACGCCAGTCGGGCGCGTCGCCGTACAGTTCGCGCAGCAGCGCAATGGACTCGGTGCGCAACACGGTCTCCACTTCGCTGGCGTAACCGCGCGCCTGGGCGAGCGACCAGCCGGGCAAAATCCCGGCGTGGACCAGCACATGGCCCTGCACTTCGATCAACAGCGGCCGCTGACGCAGCCAGTGCAGCAGCGCGTCGCGATCCGGCGCGGTCAGAATCCCGTCCAGGGTGTCCTTGGGATGCGCAGTCCGTACCCCGGCTGCGACTGCGAGCAAATGCAGGTCGTGATTCCCGAGCACCATGTCGAAGCTGGCGCCGAGCGCACAGGCCCACCGCAGCGCTGCGAGTGAATCCGGGCCGCGGTTGACGATGTCGCCCACGGCGAGCAGGCGATCCTGCGTCGGGTCGAAAGCCACGCTGTCGAGCAGGCGGCGGAGCGGGTCGAGGCAGCCCTGGATGTCGCCTACCGCATAGCACGTCATGGCTTAGTGCATCGTTCCCGGCACGGCCAGCACGAACAGCGGGATGACGGCGTCAAATTCTGCGCCAGTGCTGTCCAGCATCCGATAGCTGCCGGTCATGGTGCCGTGCTCGGTGCCGAGTACGACGCCGCTGGTGTAGCGGTAGGCTTGTCCGGGTTCGATGCGGGGCTGTTCGCCCACCACCCCGGCGCCGCGCACTTCCTTGGTCTTGTCGTGAGCATCGACGATAATCCAGTGCCGCGCGAGCAGTTGCGCGGGTTCCGTGCCGACATTGGCAATGGTGATTTCGTAGGCGAAGGCAAACTGGCGCTCCGCAGGTTTCGATTGCTCGGGCAGATATCGGGTGCGCACGGCAATGTGGATGTCGCTGGAGCTCATGGTAATGCGCCTATACGGTTGCTCAGCGCCACGAAGTCCGCCACCGCAAGGGTTTCGGGGCGGGCGGAGAGTGGCGCGCCAAGGTCGTCCATGTACTGGGGTTCGACCAGAGTTTTGAGGCAGTTGCGCAGGGTCTTGCGCCGCTGCTGAAAACACAGATTGACGAGATTTTCCAACAGCGCGGGATCCTTTGCCACGGGTTCGATGTGTGCGCGGGGTGTCAGGCGCACGATGGCGGAATCCACCTTGGGCGGCGGTACGAACGCCGAAGGTGGCACATCGAACAGCGGCTCCACCGTACAGTAATACTGCACCATGACGCTGAGGCGACCGTAGGTTTTGCTGCCGGGTGAGGCGGCAAGACGATCCACTACTTCTTTCTGCAGCATGAAGTGCATGTCGTGGATGAGTTCGCGCTGCGCGAGCAGGTGGAACAGCAGCGGCGTCGAGATGTTGTAAGGCAGGTTGCCGACCAGGCGCAGCGGTTCGCCATCGTATACAAAGGCGCGATAGTCGGTGCGCAGCGCGTCTCCCGTCACCAGATGAAAATTCGCGGCGTCGCGGTAGCGACGCTCCAGCAGCGTTGCGAGGTCGCGATCGATTTCGATCGCCCAGAGTTCGCAGCCGGTGTGCAGCAGGGCGTCGGTGAGCACGCCGCGTCCGGGGCCGATCTCGATGAGTCGCGTTCCCGGTTGCGGTCCCACGGCGGCCACGATGTGGTCGACAACATGCGGATCAGAAAGAAAATGCTGCCCGAATCGTTTGCGCGCGCGGTGGGGATGCTCGCTCACCGGCGGGTCCGCAGCGCAAGATCCACCGCATAGTCAATCGCCGTCCGCAAGCTCCCGGCATCGGCGGCGCCGGTGCCGACCAGTTCCAGGGCCGTGCCGTGATCGACCGAAGTGCGGATCATGGGCAGGCCCAGGGTTATGTTGGCGGCGCGCCCGAACCCCATGTGCTTCAGTACGGGCAAGCCCTGATCGTGATACATCGCAAGCACCGCATCGGCATCCGCGAGATGGGTTGGCGTGAACAGCGTGTCCGCCGGCAACGGTCCGACAAGATTCATACCCCGTGTTCGCAGTTGCTCCAGCACGGGGACCAGTACGTCGATTTCCTCGCGTCCCAGGTGACCGCCCTCGCCCGCGTGCGGATTGAGTCCGCACACGAGAATACGCGGTCGGGGAATGGCGAACTGCTGCTCCAGCCCCGTGTGCAGCACTTCGATGACGCGGGTGAGTGCTGTGCAGGTGATGGCGGCGGGTACCTGGGCCAGAGGCAGATGCGTGGTAACGAGCGCCACGCGCAGGCCCG
>JACPPB010000035.1 GCA_016191205.1 Gammaproteobacteria bacterium
GGGCGTGAGGACGAAATTGGCCGGCCATCCCGGCGAGCCGGTCAAGAAGGCCAGGCGCTTCAAGAAGCGCTCGTCCAGATCCGGATACTCCTCGCGGTCCATCTTGATGCTCACGAAGTCGGCGTTGAGCACGCGCGCGACGTCTTCGTCCTGGAACGCCTCGCGCGCCATCACGTGACACCAGTGGCAGCTCGAGTAGCCGATCGACAGGAAGACGAGTCGGTTCTCTCGCCGCGCGGTGGCCAGCGTCTCGTCCGACCACGCCCGCCAGCGGATCGGGTCGTGGGCGTGCTGGAGCAGATAGGGCGAGCGCTCGAGGATCAGCGCGTTGACGTGGCGCGGACGTTGGGCCGCGTCGAGCAGCCGGGTGCGGATGGGATAGCGGCCCGCCTTCTCACGCGCCGCCTTCCACCACAACTCGGTCTCGTCCGCCGCGGAGGCCGCGGCGACGAGCGCGAGGAGCGCCGCGACCGGCAGGCCGAGCGCGCTACCTCGCCGCACGCTGGGGCTTGAATTCTACGGGCGCGGCGTCGCCCTGCTTGATCACGTAGCGGCGGTCGGCGGAAACGTCCTTAAACTCGCTGCGGTCGCCGTTGGGCCACGTGATCGAGACATTAACCTTCGTCTGCTTGCCCAGGCCGAAGTGCTGCTCCTTGACGTTGGTGGATTGATAGCCGCCGGTGCTGCGGACTTCGCGCCAGACGTCGAGGCCGCCCGGGCCCCTGACCACGATGCGCGCGCCGATGGCGTCGCGCGTGGTCCGCTTCTTGGGATCCCCCTGCAGGCGAATGGCCAGCCAGTGGTTGCCGAGCTTCTCCGTGGTGTTCTTGAGCACGACCGCCTTCTGGCCGAACGGGTTGAGCACGATGTCGAGGTCGCCATCGCCGTCGAAATCGAACAGGGCGAAGCTGCGCGAGTTGCCGTGCAGATCGGCGCCGGAATGTTCCGAGATATTGAGCCGTCCCCCACTGTTCACGAACAGCACGTTGCGCTCGGTGGCCCCGGCCCAGCGCGGGAACACGATGCTGCGCGGGGTCCCCGCGGGATCGGTGTAGTAGGGGTTCTCGCGGGTGTACACGTTGTAGGCGTTGGTGCCATTGACCACGTAGAGGTCGTCGTCGCCGTCGTTGTCGACGTCGAAGAACTCGGTGCCCCACGACCAGCCCGTCTCCCCGTAGCCGCGGCCGATCAGGTCGGAGTGCTCGTAGTCGAGGAGCTTGCCGTCGCGGGCCCGCGAGATGAACAGGTCGTTGGCCTCGATCACCCGCATGTTGGCGAGCTTCTCGGGGTTGAACTTCATGGTCACGTCGGTGCCCGGCAGCACGTACTTCTCGTCCTTGTTCATGATCACGATGTTGGAGATGTAGAGGTCCGGATAGCCGTCGCGGTTGAGGTCGGTGACGGCGATGCCCATGGCGTAGTTCGGCTTGCCGACCCCGAGCTTCTCGGTCACGTTCTCGAACTTGCCGTGGCCGAGGTTGCGGTAGTACACGTTGGCGCCGAAGTCGTTGCCGACGATGATGTCCTGGCGGCCGTCGCCGTCGATGTCGGTGTGGGTGATGGCCTGCGACCAGCCGTGGTTGGCGATGCCGCTGCCCGCGGTGACGTCCTCGAAACGGAAGTTGCCCC
>JACPPB010000039.1 GCA_016191205.1 Gammaproteobacteria bacterium
ACTTCATGGTCACGTCGGTGCCCGGCAGCACGTACTTCTCGTCCTTGTTCATGATCACGATGTTGGAGACGTAGAAGTCGGGATAGCCGTCGCGGTTGAGGTCGGCGATGGCGATGCCCATCGTATAGCTCGGCTTGCCCGTGCCGATCCGCTCGGTGACGTTCTCGAACTTGCCGCCGCCGAGGTTGCGGTAGTAGACGTTGGCGCCGAAGTCGTTGCCCACGACGATGTCCTGGCGGCCGTCGCCGTCGAAGTCGGTGTGGGTGATGGCCTGCGACCACCCGGTATTGGCGATGCCGCTGCCCGCGGTCACGTCCTCGAACCGGAAGTTGCCCTTGTTGCGGAAGAGCTTGTCGGGCAGCGCGTTGGTGTTGCGGCGGGCGAGGGTCGGCAGGACTCCGTTCAAGTAGTCGCCGAAGTAGCCGATGTAGACGTCGAGCAGTCCGTCGCCGTCGATATCGAGCGCGGTGGCCGGACCGCCCACGAGCCCCTTGCCCCCGAGCCCGGCGCGGTCGGTCACGTCCCCGAAGCGCCAGTTGCCGAGGTTTCGATACAGCCGGTGCTGGTCGTCGACGTAGGTGATCAGGATGTCCTGGAGCCCGTCGCTGTCGAAGTCGGCCACGATGGCCTGCCGTGGCTCGCCCGGGTTGCCGTCGGGGCGGCGCCAGTCGATGCCGGCCCGCTCGGTGACGTCGGTGAAGGTCCCGTCCCCGTTGTTCCGGTAGAGCTTGTTACCCAGACCGCTGAGCAGCAGGATGTCGGGCCGCCCGTCGTTGTCGAAGTCCTCGGTGGCGATGCCGGAGCCTTGGAAGGCGGGCGGAACCGTCAGGTCGCCGGGCTTGCCGTCCTTGAGCGAGTAGGTGCGGATGCGCCGCGCCAGCCAGTCCGAATGCCGGTGAAGGAAATTGATGCCCGACTGCTCGGTGACGTCGACGAACTGCGTCGGGGCCGTGGACGCGGGCGAAGCGGACGGCGCCGAGACGACCCTGGCCTGAGCGGGCGGAGGCGCCGGCGCCTTGGCGTGGGCGTCGATCCGGGCCTGGATGCCCTTGAGCGCGTCCGTGATCGTGTCCGGGTGCAGGTATTCGTGCCCGTAGTCGAGGCTGAGGCGGCCGGACTCCCGCAGCACCAGCACGCCGAACTGGGCGATGTTCTCGGTGATCAGCTCGGCCGCGAAGGGGTCGGGCTCGAGCTTGCCCACGAACTTCGGGTCCTCGATGACCGAGGCCAGATAGCGCCAGTGCAGGCCGGGGTCCCGGAAGGCGTCCATGTCGTACGCCTCGATCTCGACCTGCTGGGGGCGTGGCAGGCGCGGAAAGAAGATCGCGTCCTCGTACTCGTTGATGCGATACGGGATGAAGCGGTGGACGAACGTCTCGACGTCCGACTCCCGGACGACCGCGTGACCGTTCCGGAGAGCCTCCGCCTCGGCGCCCGCCAGCAGGTCGTGGGAGAACGCGATCATGGTCTCCGTGAACAGCGCGCGCAGCGCCGTCCCGGTGTCGGCGTCGCGGGGCCAGCCGTGGCGGGCGAAGTACACCTGCAGATTGCGCAT
>JACPPB010000037.1 GCA_016191205.1 Gammaproteobacteria bacterium
AGCAGCTTGCCGTGGAGCTCGGGCCGCTGGCGCATGGTCTTGAGCGCGTTCGACTTGTGCCAGTTGGGCGAGCCCGGGCCGCCTGCCTCGACGTAGTCCTTGTCCCAGCCGTTCTGGAAGAAGATCACCGGCATGCCGGCGGCGCGCGCTGCAGCGGCGGCCTCGTTGATCTTCGCGATCGCGGGCGCGGCGCCGGAGATGTCGAAGCCCGCCAGGTCGAGATAGCCGCCCGGCGAGGCGTAGGCATTCTGCATGTCGACGATGATCAGCGCCGTCTCGGCCGGCCGGATCATGATCGGCTCAGGTCGGGCCGGCAGGTAGCGCGCCGCCGGGTCCTCGGGCGGGAAATAGCTTACAGGCGTGGTCATGCGGCAACCCTCGCAGCCGATGGGACATGGCGGCGGCACTGCATCAAGGGCTGGATGCGCTCGCCGAAGATCTCGGTGCCGCTCACGAACTCGTCGAAGGTGAGCAAGACTCCGGCCAGTCCGGGAATGGTGGCGACCTCGTCGAGCAGGCGCGCGCAGGTCGCGTGCGAGCCGACGATCAGGCCAATATTGAGGTTCACCGCCGACTTGGCATCGGCCATGTGGCGGACGTTGGTGTCCTTGCCCGACTTGGTGTCGGCGGCGCCCTGCTGGGTGAGCCAGCGCAGCGCCTCGAG
Source organism: Gammaproteobacteria bacterium (assembly GCA_016191205.1). Lineage (GTDB taxonomy): Bacteria > Pseudomonadota > Gammaproteobacteria > Pseudomonadales > Porticoccaceae > JAGPUQ01. The sequence goes on from JACPPB010000037.1 coordinate 665, forward strand.
ATCGGCGCCGTCCTTGTAGAGCTCCCACTTGGCCTCGGCTTCGGCGTCGGTCTCGCCGGTGATCACCATGAACAGGCCGTAGTTGCCGATCGTGCGACCGGTCCTGGCGGCCATGGCCTGCATGCGCTGCACGGTGGGCGCGCAGGCGGTCGGCGTGTTGAAGCCCATGCCGAAGCAGAAATTGTAGTCGGCGTACCGGGCGGTGAATTCCATGCCGGCCTCGCTCTGGCCGGCGCAGATCAGCTTCATGTCGGCCTGCGGGCGCGGGCTGAGGCGACAGTCGTTCATGGTGAAGAAGCGGCCCTTGAAATTGGACACGCCCGATGCCCACAGCTCGCGCATGATCTGCACGTATTCGGCGGCATAGGCGTAGCGATGGGCGAAGTACTCGTCGCCCGGCCACAGGCCCATCTGCGAGTATTCCGGGCGCTGCCAGCCGGTGATGACGTTGAGCCCGAAACGGCCATTGGAGATCGAATCGATGGTCGCGCACATGCGCGCGGCGATCGCCGGCGGGATGGCGAGCGTCGGCACCGTCGCGTAGAGCTTTATGCGCGACGTCACCGCCGCCAGCCCGGCCATCAGGGTGAAGGATTCCAGATTGTGGTCCCAGAACTCGCTTTTGCCGCCGAAGCCGCGCAGCTTGATCATCGACAGGGCAAAATCGAAGCCGTAGCGCTCGGCGTTGAGCGTCGTCTGCTTGTTGAGCTCGAAGCTCGGCTTGTATTGCGGCGAGGTCGTCGACACGAGCCAGCCGTTGCTGCCGATGGGAATGAACACGCCGATTTCCATGCGCCGAGGTCTCCTGGGGCGGTTGGTTGCCGATGACGGCGGCAGGATGACAGACGCCGCTGACCATGTCCCTCCCCCGTGATCGGGGGGGGTGGCCCGAAGGGCCGGAGGGGGAGAGCCTCGCGCGAGGTCCATGAAGTTCCGATGTCGGAACTTCATGAGTCTCGACTGAGGCTCGGGGCCGCCCCCCCC
>JACPPB010000038.1 GCA_016191205.1 Gammaproteobacteria bacterium
GCCGAAGGATGGGTGCTGAAGCGCACGCTGCCCGGCGCGGTCGTCCCCGGTGCGGCGCGGCCCCTCGGCCAGGCGCACGTCCTGTATTTGCTGCGCCTCCCGCCCGCCGCGACGGGCTCGCCGCGGGTCCAGCTTTTCACCTACCACACCACGACGGCTTCAATCGCACCGCAAGGGACGGAGCGAACGGGGGACGCACTGCTCGGCGCCGGCTGGCGGAACGGTCTCGTGTGGCTGGATTCCGGGGCGACGTTCCACACGGCGGAAATCCAGGGCAACAAGCAGTTGCTGCGGCCGCTCGATTGGGTGATGATCATCCTGTATTTCGCGATGATCGCGGGGATCGGCGCCTACTGTTACCGCGCGGAGAGCAAGAAGACGACGGCCGAGTTTTTTGTCGGCAACCGCTCGATTCCTTTCTGGGCCGCGGGCATCAGCCTCTATGCGTCGAACTCCAGCTCGATCGGCTACATCGCCACCACGGCCAAGGCCTACGCCACGAACTGGACCTATCTGCTCGGGAACATCACCAATGTCTTCGCGCTGGTCTTTGTCGCCATCTGGATCGTGCCGTTGCTGCGCCGCCTCTCGCTCACCTCGGTCTTCGATTATCTGGACCAGCGCTTCCACCGTTCCGTGCGGCTGGCGGGCAGCGGCATGTGCATCCTGATGCACCTCGGCGGGCGCATGAGTGTGATCCTGTTCCTGCCCTCGCTCGCCATCTCGACGGTGACCGGGGTCGATGTCGTCTGGAGCGTGCTGATGATGGGCGTCGTCACCATCGCCTACACCGCGCTCGGCGGCATGAAGGCGGTCATCTGGACCGATGTCGCCCAGGTGATCGTGAAATTCGGCGGGCTGTTCTTCGCCATCGCCTATATCGTCTGGGCGCTCAAGGGCGGCGCCGGCGAATTCATCGCGACCGCCGTGGCCGACGACAAGTTCAAGTTGTTCGACTGGAGCTTCGACCTCACCAAGGCGACGGTGTGGGGCTTCATCTTCCTTCAGCTCATGGAGACCATCCTCACGTTTCCGAAGGACCAGGTGCTGATGCAACGGGTCTTCGCGACGAAATCGGTGAAGGAGGCGGGGCGCTCGATCTGGATCTTCGCCGCGATCATTTTGCCCGGCAGCCTGATCCTCTATCTCATCGGCACCGGCCTCTACGTTTTCTACCTCAGCTTCCCGGAGCGGATGAATCCCCTGTTGCGGACCGACGCCACGCTGCCGCTCTTCATCGCCGCCGAGCTGCCGGCGGGCGTGACCGGCCTGGTGCTGGCGGGGCTGTTCGCCGCCGCCATGGGCACGCTTTCCAGTATTCTCAACAGCGTGGCGACCCTGGTCTCGGTGGATTTCTACGAGAGCCTCGCGCAGAGACCCGATCCGGCCACCAGCATCCGTCTCGCCGAGTGGGTCACGATCATCGCGGGCGTGATCGGCATCGGCCTCGCGCTGCTGCTCTCGCGCTTCAGCATCAATTCGTTCCTCGACATCGCGATCGAGTTCGCCGGCCTGTTCGGCGGCGCGTTCGGCGGGGCCTACACGCTCGGGATGTTCACGCGCCGCTCCAACTGGCAGGGCGTGCTGACCGGCATGGGCTTCAGCTTCATCGCGACCTTCGTGGTGTGGTGGCACCATTTGGTGCACCCGTTCCTCTACCTCGGCATCTCGATCCTCTTCTCGATCGTGGTCGGCTATGCGGCCAGTCTTTTTTTTCCCGCCCCGGCGGCGGAGTCGCTGCGGGGTTTGACCGTCTTCACCCCGAAGGAGCCGCTGGCAGGGAAGTCCGCCTGATCAGCGTTTGGCGGCGGCCGCCGCTTGGAGCCGGGCGAAGACATACTGCACGCCTTCGATGAAGGTCGGCCGCCACGTCGCCCAGTCGTGCGGGCCGTCGATCACCCGCAGCTCGGAGGTGATGCCCGGCACCCGGCGGATTCGGTTGTAGAGGGTGTGCGCCTCGTAATCGAGGTCGTGCGCCGCCTCCGCCGGGTCGGCCAGGGCCTTCTCATCATCCCCCACCGCGATGAACATGACCAGCGGCCGGCCGGTGGCCACGAAGCCCGGGATGAGGGCCGGGTAGTTTTTCGCCGTGTAGATTTCCGGATCAAAGACCAGCGGTCCGTTGCCAAACGCGCCAAACTCGCGGGTGCTGGAATCAGGCGGCGGCAGGGGGAAATACACCGCCGGGCTCAGCACGACGGCGGCGCCGAACAGCTCCGGGTGCGCGAGCGCGTAGCGCAGCGCGCCGTAGCCGCCCATCGAATAGCCGGCCACGATCCGTCCATCGCGGTCCGTCCGGGTCGGGTAGGTGGCGTCGGCATGCGCGATCAAATCCTGGGTGAAGGCGGTCTCCATCATTTCGCCGGGCGGCAGTTTCCGGTCGGGCGCGCCGGCGAACCGCGAATCGATGTAGTAGCCGGCGCGCCGGCTGGCGGGTGCGTCGGGCATGATGGCGATCAC
>JACPPB010000040.1 GCA_016191205.1 Gammaproteobacteria bacterium
GGCCACCCACAGCCGCAGAGTGGCCTCGTCAAGCCGCGCGGCAAGGGCTTGGTACTTGGCTTCGATCGCCTGCAATGCATCCATCCACGCATCATAGGCATTTTCGCAAAGTGTTCAAGTTATTTTTGCTAGACTACTAAGGTAGGCACCCACCAGCAAATCCGCCGCCAGGGCCAGGGGGCTGTGGTGGGTTTGTGCCAGGAATTGGCGGTAGGCCTGCTCTTTAGCCGTGACCTCCTCGGGCGTCTCGGCGCTCATGGCCTCGATGGCGCGCAGGGTTTGCAGGCCGCTGGCGTTGTCAAAGCCCAGCAGCGCCTGTCCACTTTGCAAGTCTTTGGCAATTTGCTTCAGGCCAGCGGCATTGGCCTTGGCCAGCGCCTTACACACCTCTTTATCATCACCCAAGAGCGGTTTGAAAGCCTCCTTGGCAATACTTTTTTCCAGCGCTTGCAGGTCGGTCAGGCCCAGGAGTGCGTCGCCGCATTGCAGGTGGTGGTCCAGAAAGCCCAGCGGGCGACCTTCCTCAAAACCTTCGAGCCAGAGCGCGGTGCGGGCCAGTTCGATGGCCATGGGGTTGCGGTCTACGCCGAAGATGCAGCGGGCGATGGTCTCGCGCAGGGCGTGGCGGTAGGCCAGTGGGGTAACGGCACCATCGGGCGAGCGCAGTGCCGCCAGGCGCTCGGCCAGACGGCGGGCCGCTGCCAACAAAAAGTGGCCGCTGCCGCAGGCCGGGTCAATGACGCGGATGGCGAGCAAGGCCTCCACCGGGTTGGTGGGGTTGGCCGCCAGGCGCTGCTCAATCACAGGGTCCAGTGCGCTTTTGATAAGCTCTTGCACTAGGCTGTCCGGCGTGTAGTAGCTGCCGGTGAGTTTGCGGTCGTTGCCAGCTGTGCTGCCCTCGCTGGTGAGTCCGACAAATCCGAACGTGCGGGCGTGCAAGTCCACCTCCGGCACCAGCTCCAACAGGCTTTCATAGACGCTGCCCAGCTCTTCGGTGCCCATGTTGCGGTAGTCAATGGGAGCCAAGCTGCCACCCATCTGGCTGGCCCAGCGCATGCTTTTCATGGCGGTCAGCAGATCAGCGTTCGTGAGCTGTGCGCCGTCCAGCTCAGGGCACTGGGAGGGAGCAAACAGCCCCCCCAGTGCGGGAAGACCCAGGCGCGGCTCGCCGTGGGCGAGACCTCTGAAAGTGATTTTTACGCTCTGCCACAGGTCGTCAAACCGGGTGCGGGCGCGGCGGCGCAAGGCTAGGTCGCGCAGGCGGGCCAGCGCGTAGCCCTGAGCGTAGGTTTGTGCAGCGGCCAGCTTGACACGGGTGGTGGGTGGGTCATCGTCATTCTGTGGGGCGTTTGGCACCAAGCCGCGCTCTTCCACACTAAAGACGAAGATGAAACGGTATATCAGGCGCAGCAACTGAGCGAAATAGGCCTCTTTGCTCAGGTTGCCGTCTTGCAGGGCCAAGCGCAAGGCATCATTGGCGGGGTGCTGCACAAAGCCTTGACCCAAAGTGATGAGGGCTTCGGTCACGCCCAGGCGCAGGCCGTCGCGCACGCGGGTGCCTTCTTCCTGGCCGGCCTCTCGCCAAGCCTCCCATACCACGGGAGCGGGTGTTTCGGATGTACCACCAACAAGTCCTGCGCGGCTCGCGTGCAACAAGCGCCATGCGTAGGCAAATTCGGCAAACCGCTGGCCGCTGAGTAGGTCTTGGAGGTCTAAGTCCAGGTAGCTGGGACGCGTCAGGGTGGCGGCATCGCGCAGCAGGCGCAGGGTTTTGCCGTTGGTGACGATGGCCCACTGGTGGTCTGGGCTAGCGTTGAGCAGTTCTTGGGCCAGTTGGAAAGCCGTTTTTTTGCGGCTACCACTGCCTGCAATGGCAAAGCGTGCATCGGCTTCGTCCAGCCCCAGGGTGTGCGGGGCCACCACGATGGGCAATGCGCGCTGTGGGTTGTCTGGCGTGCCGGCCAGGTGGGTGATGGGGTAGCTGCGCTCGCCCACAGTGATGCCAGTGCAAGTCCCCATGGCGGCGAAACCAAAGGCATCGCGCAGGAGCTCGGCCACAAAGGTGGCCGTGGCGTACTGGGCATCGTAGTCGGCGCGCTCCAGCAATGGGGCAAAGCTGCGCCACTGCGCGCAGGCTACACACCAATCACATCGACCGGCAAACAGGGATTGACGCTGTACTGGCCCACATCGCGGGCAGCTTCGCGTACACGGCGGTGGTCGGCCAGTAAAGCCTGGGCGCGTTCGTGAGCCAAGGCCTCAAGCCGCTGGGGCTGGGCATGCAAAAAATCTAAAGCCTTCACCACTTCGCGATGGACGGCTTCACGCGGCAGGTTACCGGTGGGCGGACATTCCAGCAGCCCTGCGGTTGCCTCGTCGCTCAGCCATTCTGGCGCGCTGCGGCCTTTCACAGCCAGGGCCACGGTTTCTTCGGCCATCATTTGGTAAGGCTGGCGGCGACGGACGTAGCCCAGTTGGTGGCGCAAGCGCAGCAGGTAAACGGTGGTGACCACGTCTACCGCATCGGTGATGGTGGCGGCGCTGCGCGCAGTGATGGCGGACTCGCCCTGCAAGGCGTTTTCAATCAGGTGATCCGCCAGCACGGTGACCAGCGGGTGGCTGCGGTGCAGCTCGACAAAGTCAAGTTGCAGCACTGGTTTGCGGCTGTCAGGCACCAGGCCTTCATCGGCCAGGCGCTGGCGCAGAGCCTCGGGCAGGTGTTGGGTGGGCAGACGGAACTGTTCGCGGCGGGCGGGCTCCAGCGGGGCGTTCAAGCGGGCACAGGCGCTTTGCACAAAGCGCTGAACATCAGCACTGCTGCCCAGTGCGATTTGCTGCTTTTGCCACTCGGGCAGCACCTCGTCGGGTCGGATGCGGCGCTGGGCAAACTTGGTGCGGTTTAGGTATCGCGTCAAAATAAGTTGACTATATTTTAGGAATGTGTTTTAGTGCGGCTATGCAAGAAGAAGCCGCACTGCTCGCAATCGAATCGAGATATCGCTCGCGCAGTGTGTTGATGGATGAGCGCATGCGCAGGCAATGGGCA